>NZ_CP096972.1:2630000-3230000 GCF_024758725.1 Sphingomonas sp. SUN039
AGCCTGCCTTGTCGTCGGGCTTTGACCTCTCCCGACAGCCTGCCTAAGCGCGAGCCATGCTGACCCCCGAACAAGCGCTCGACCACGCTACCGATATCGTTGCCCGCGCGACCCGCGCCGGCGCGGACGCCGCCGACAGCGTTGTCGTGTCGAGCGGCTCGACCGAAGTGTCGGTGCGGCTGGGCAAGGTCGAGGATATCCAGCGCTCCGAATCGGGCGATCTCGGCCTGCGGGTGTTCGTGGGTTCGCGTTCCGCCAGTGCGTCGACCAGCGATCTGTCGCCCGCCGCCATTGCCGCGCTGGTCGAGCGCACCGTGGCGATGGCGCGGCTTGCACCTGAAGACCCGTTTGCAGCGCTCGCCCCGGCGGAGCGGCTTGCGACCGGCCCGTTCGACGATTTCGACGGCAACGACGGAATCGAGATCGAACCCGATGCGCTGAAACTGCGCGCGCTGGAGGCAGAGGACGCCGCCCGCGCCGTCGAGGGTGTCACCAACAGCGAAGGCGGCGGCGCGAGCCACGGCACCGGCATCACCGCAATTGCGACCTCGACCGGCTTCGGCGGCGCGCGCGGCGGCAGCAGCCATAGCGTGTCGGCAAGCGTGCTCGTCGGCGAAGGCGCGCGGATGCAGCGCGACTACTACAGCCATTCGACGCGGCATCTGGACGACCTCGACGCCGCCAGCGCCATCGGTGCGGAAGCCGGACGGCGCGCGGTGGCGCGGCTCGATCCCGTCCGGCTGAAGAGCGGGGCAATGACGGTCGTTTTTGCGCCGCGGGTTGCCAATTCGCTGCTCGGCCATTTTGCGGGCGCGATCACCGGCGCGGCGATTGCGCGCAAGACGAGCTTCCTGATCGACCGGTTGGGCGAGGCGGTGTTCGCCCCGGGCATCTCGATCGTCGACGACCCGTGGCGCGCACGCGGGATGCGGAGCCGCGCGTTCGACGGCGAGGGGCTTGCAACAAAGCCGGCCGCGCTGATCGACAATGGCGTGCTGACCGGGTGGATCGCCGATGTCGCAGCTGCGCGCCAGCTGGGGATCGCGCCGACCGGCCACGCCTGGCGCGGCGTCTCAGGCGCACCGGGCGCGGGCACCAGCAATTTGCACATGGCAGCGGGCAACGTCTCGCCCACTGCGCTGATCGCCGACATTGCCGACGGCTTTTATGTCACCGAGCTGATCGGCATGGGCGTCAACGGGCTGACCGGCGATTACAGCCGGGGGGCGTCGGGTTTTCGTATCGTTGACGGCGAAATTGCAGGACCGGTTGCGGAAGTCACGATTGCGGGCAATCTGAAGGACATGTTCGCCACCCTGATTCCCGCCGACGATCTGGTGTTCCGCTATACGACCAACGCGCCCACGATTCGCATCGACGGGATGACGCTCGCCGGTGAGTAACGAGCTCCTTGACGCCATATCGGCCGCAACCCGCGAAGCGGGGCAGGTCGCGATGGCGCGATGGCGCGGCGAATTCGCGCATTGGGACAAGGTGCCGGGCGAAGTCGTCTCCGAGCTCGACATCGAGCTCGACGCGCTGCTGATCGAACGGCTGGGTGGCATCGACCCCGAGGCAGGCTGGCTGTCGGAGGAAACCGCCGACAGCGCCGAACGCCTGCTCGTCCCGCGCGTCTGGGTGGTCGACCCCATCGACGGCACCCGCGATTTCGTGCGCGGGCGGCGCGGCTGGGCGGTGTCGGTCGCGCTGGTCGAGGGCGGTCGCGTCATCGCAGGCGTTCTCGATGCACCCGCGCGCGGCGAGCATTGGGCAGCGGCACTGGGCGAAGGCGCGACGCTCAACGGTGCACCGATCCGTGCCAGCGACCGCGCCACGCTTTCCGGGGCGCGCGTGCCCGCCGACATATTGCCCAAGGGCGACCTCGATCTCGTCATGGTCGACAAGCCCAATTCGATTGCGCTCCGCATGGCAATGGTGGCGCGCGGCGACGCCGACCTGCTCGCCGCGATGCGCTGGGGCCATGAATGGGACATCGCCGCCGCCGCCCTGATCGCCGAGGAAGCAGGCGCGACGGTGACCGATGCGCTGGGCCGCAAGCTGCGGTTCAACTCGACCAAGGGCGAAATGTTCGGGGTGCTGGCGTGCGCGCCGGGGATCCACGCCGCCGCTGTCGAACGGCTGGCGAGCCGTGCGGCGCACGCCGTCGTCAGATAGCGCCCCTCCCCCTCTTGCGGGGGCCGCGAATCGCCGCCATGACGATCAGACTATTACACAGGCCGAACCTGAACACCGGGGTGGGACACAGAATGAAGGCGACGATCGAACGCGCGGCACTGCTCAAGAGCCTGGGCCATGTCCAGTCGGTGGTCGAGCGCCGCAATACCATTCCGATCCTGTCGAACGTCCTGATCGAAGCCGGTGACAACGGCACGATCCGCTTCATGGCGACCGACCTCGACCTGCAAATCGTCGACGAGGCCGAGGCCGCGATTGACCAGCCCGGCACCACGACTGTGTCGGCGCACACCTTGTTCGAAATCGTCCGCAAGCTGCCCGAGGGGAGCCAAGTGTCGCTGTCGGCGGCGGAAGGGCGGCTGCACATCGCCGCCAGCCGTTACAAGTCGAACCTGCCGACCCTGCCGCGCGACGATTTTCCGGTCATTGCCGAGGGCGAGCTGCCGACCAGCTTCGAGCTGCCTGCCGCCAAGCTGCGCCAGATCATCGACAAGACGCGCTTTGCGATTTCGACCGAGGAGACACGCTACTATCTCAACGGCATTTTCATGCATGTCGCCGACGATGTGCTGAAGGCCGCCGCGACCGACGGCCACCGGCTGGCGCGGGTCACCATCGCACGCCCCGAAGGCGCGCAAGGGATGCCGGACATCATCGTGCCGCGCAAATGCATCGGCGAGCTCCGTAAGCTGCTCGACGAGGTCGAGGGGTCGGTCGCGGTGTCGCTGTCGGCGTCGAAAATCCGCTTCACGCTCGGTCACGCCGTGCTGACGTCGAAGCTGATCGACGGCACCTTCCCCGATTACAGCCGCGTCATCCCGACCGGGAACGACAAGCTGCTGACCATCGACCCCAAGAGCTTCCTGCAAGGCGTCGATCGCGTGGCCACGATTGCCAGCGAAAAGACCCGCGCGGTGAAGATGGCGCTCGACCGCGACAAGATCACGCTGTCGGTAACCTCGCCCGAGAACGGTACCGCGACCGAGGAAGTCCCGGGCGACTACAGCGCGGCGGGCTTCGAAATCGGGTTCAACGCGAAATATCTTTCCGACATATTGTCGCAGATTGAATCGGACACGGTCGAAGTGCACCTGGCCGATGCCGCCGCACCGACACTGATCCGCGAGAACGACAAGGCCGAGGCGCTGTACGTCCTGATGCCGATGCGGGTGTGAGCGGCTAGGCAGCCAGTCTACACCCACGCATCCGGGCCACGCCGCGCAAGAATCCCCTGCGCGCAATGCCCGCGTCGACCGCCGCGTCCCATTCGCGTTGTGCCCCTGCCGCACCCGTGACTTCGCGGATGACGCCACGAAACGGGATCAGGCCTTGGACGACGGATTTGCCGACGTTGGCGGCCTGACGACCACGATCGGGACGGCGATCCTCAGGGGTGTCGATGTCGATACCGAGCACGTTGCTCAGCGCGGCGATGTCACGGTTGATGACGGCGCAGCTCCGCAGGCCTTCAAGGCCATAAGGGTTACCCCGCGCCAGTTCGAGTACCTCGGGAAGGCGCTTGTTCTTGACGTTGAGGTCTTGCAGCGGCTGGGTGGCGATGTCGCCCATCACCTGCCCGGCGTTCTCCTTGGGGGGTCCCGGCGGTGCGGGTTCGGCCTTTTGCGGGCGGGCAGTTGCGGCACTGGCCAGCGCCAAAGCACCCAGCAGAATAATTACGCGCATTTTTAATTCCCCATAATCTTGAGAGGGAAACGCTTCGGGGCCGCAATGTGTCCGCGTGCTTGCAGGGCGTGGCGAACCCGCTAGCACCGCTGTCGTGCCGATTACCCGCCTCTCGCTGACCGATTTCCGGTCCTATGCCGACGCGCTGATCGCGCCGGGGCCGGGGTTTGTCGTGCTCACCGGCGACAATGGTGCGGGCAAGACCAATGTGCTCGAGGCGATTTCGCTGCTGACACCGGGGCGGGGGCTGCGCGGAACCGCGCTGTCCGAAATGGCGCGACACGGCGGTGCGGGCGGTTTCGGGGTAAGCGCGAGGCTGGGCTCGGGGGACTCAAGCGTCGAACTCGGCACCGGCACGCTTGCCGCACAGCCCGAACGCCGTGTCGTCCGGATCAATGGCGCGACGGCATCGGCGGCGGCGCTGGGCGAATGGTTGTCGCTCGTCTGGCTGACGCCTGCGCAGGACCGGCTGTTCGCCGAAAGCGCGGGGTCGCGGCGGCGGTTCCTCGACCGGCTGGTCCTCGCGCTCGATCCCGGGCACGCGCATGACTCGAGCCGCTACGAAGCGGCGATGCGCCAGCGCAACCGGCTGCTCGCCGGCGAGCGGCCCGACGCAGAGTGGCTGGCGGCGCTGGAGGCGGCGATGGTCGAACATGGCCAGGCCATCGCGGCGCGTCGGGCAGCGTTGATCGACAGCCTCGGCCAGCGCCTCGCGGACACACCGACCGGGCCGTTCGCCCGGGCCGGATTGGCGCTCGACGGCTTCGACGCGGGTGCAGATTTCGTGCGCGCGCTGGCCGGGGGCCGGAGCCGCGATGCCGCCGCGAACCGCACGCTCACCGGACCCCATCGGCAGGATCTGATCGTCACACACCTCGACAAAGGCGTGGCCGCGGCGTCGAGTTCGACCGGCGAGCAAAAGGCGCTGCTGATCGGCATCATACTCGCCCACGCCGAGTTGGTTGCCGAGGCTCACGGCCGACGCCCCCTGCTGCTGCTCGACGAAGTTGCCGCGCACCTCGACCCGGTGCGCCGCACCGCACTGTTCGACCGGCTGGCAACGGGCGGCGGTCAGGTCTGGCTGACTGGCACCGAGCGCGAGCCGTTCGAAGCAATCGGTACGAATGCCAGCTGGCTTGCCGTCGAGAACGGCGCGATCAGGCCCGACTAGCGCGGAGCCGCCCGGTAAGGCGTGAAGTCGCCGAGGATGCAGAAGCCCGTCTGAAACCCCCCGGTGCGGCTGACCGTCCGGATGACGTCGCCGCGGCACAGCTGGCTGCCGTGCACCTCATTGACGAAAATCGGGTCCGTGTCGTTCCCCGTGCATCCGGGTGCCGCATTGACGTAGGTGACGCGACGCCCGGGGCGATAGACCAGCACATCGCGATACGCCTGGGTTCCCACCGCCTCGTCGAGCCGGATGCAGGTCTGCGGTTTGCCTGCGGTGCGCGCGGCAAGTTCGGTGTCGAGCTTCGCGCGGTCGGCGCTGTCGCTTTGCACCGTCGACGCGCACGACACGAGTGCCACCAGCGGCAGGAGCGCCAGCGCGCGCATTACAGAAAGTTGTTCGGCCATATCATCGTCCGCCACATATGCGCGACCGGTGAACCGTCGAACCCCAGCCCTTGTTCCGGCTGGCGGAAACACCGCCCGATTACATCGAGCAGCGGTTCGATCGGCGGCACGGTCGTGTCTTCGAAGAAGTAGATATCATAAAGCGTGACGAGGCGCGACGTCATATACCATTTATGCTGCCGCGCCTCTTCGGCCTCGCGACGGATATATGCGGGCGGGGCATAATCGGGGCCGAAGAAGCGGACATAGCTCTCGGGATAGGCATATCCGACCGACTCATCGGCAAAATAGCGCAGCGCCTGATGCTTTTCGACCGCCCAGGCAATTTCCTCGTCGACATAGGGCGCGATCATCTGCGCGCCCCAATAGCCGTGGTCGGCACGGATGAAGCACAGGTTGGAAATATCGTGGAGCAGGCAGGCCATCACGACCTTGTCCTCATGCCCGTCGTTGGCCGCGCGCGTCGCACTCGACAGCAGGTGCCGGACGGTAATGTCCGACCCGCGCCGCTCGATGAAATCGACGAGCGTCGGCTGCGTCGGCATTTGGGGCAGCGCGGGATTGTCGCCCATCATGAACACGGTGCCGGGTTTGAGACGCCCGAGCAGCTCGGCTTCGTTGTTCGGGACGCCTGTTCCCGTCGTCGAGATCGGCTGCGGCATGATGAGATAGTCGATTTCGCACATGTGACGTGTCAGCCCCGGAAATTGTCTTTGGCAGCGCGGCGTTCGGCGAGCTGTTCGACGGTCGCGGCGCGCATGAAGGGATTTGTCGCTTTTTCGAGCGCGATCGTCGTCGGCACGGTCGCCTCGCCGCGCAGGCGCATGGCGTCGACGTCGGCCATGCGCGCGACCAGCGCGGCGTTGTCGGGTTCGGCGACCAGCGCATAGCGACCGTTCGATTGCGTATATTCATGCGCGCAATAGACCGTCGTCGCGTCGGGCAGGCGGCTGAGCTTTGCCATATTGTCGAACATCTGCGCCGCCGTCCCCTCGAACAGCCGCCCGCAGCCCATCGCGAACAACGTATCGCCGACGAACGCCGCGTCCTCGCTCGCGAAGTGGTAGGCGATGTGTCCGGCGGTGTGCGCGGGCACGTCGATGACCGTCGCCGCGACCGCACCCAGCCGCACCGTGTCACCGCCGCGCACCAGTACATCGAGCGTCGGAATACGTTCGGCCTCCGCTACGGGGCCGGTGATCGTGCACCCCGTCGCTGCCTTGATCTCGGCATTGCCGCCGGTGTGGTCAGGGTGCCAGTGCGTGTTCCAGATATCGGTAATCCGCCACCCGCGTACTTCGGCCTCCGCCAGCACCGGCGCAGCCACCGCCGGATCGACGACCATCGTCGCGCCCGACGCTGGTTCGTGGACCAGCCAGACATAATTGTCGCTGAGGACGGAGATGCGGACGACGTCGAGCATGCCGCCCCCTAACCGACTTGGCTGAGCCTGTCGAAGCCCCTTCTTTCTCCGCTGTGGAAGAAAAGAAGAAGGCCCTTCGACAAGCTCAGGGAAGTCGGAAAATGTCTCACCAATGCCCCGTGTTGGGCATCGACGCCCAAGGCTCCGCCGGCGCAAGGCGTGCGCCGCCCTGCAACAGCTCGACCGAGATATTGTCGGGCGAGCGCACGAACGCCATGTGCCCGTCGCGCGGGGGGCGGTTGATCGTCACGCCCGCGTCCATTAGCCGCTGGCAGGTCGCGTAGATATCGTCGACCCGGTAGGCGAGATGCCCGAAATTGCGGCCTTCGCCGTAGCCTTTCTCGTCCCAATTGTGCGTCAGTTCGACCTGCGCGTCCTCGTCGCCGGGCGCGGCGAGGAAGATCAGTGTGAACCGGCCCTGTTCGCTGTCGAAGCGACGCAGCTCCTCGAGGCCCAGCAGTTCGAAAAAGCGGATCGTGGCAACCGGGTCCGACACGCGGATCATGGTGTGGAGGTATTTCATGGCCGCCCGCTTAGGACGCAGGGCCGAGTCTCGACAAGGCCTCTGCCGCCGCTTTTCCCGCCGAACTGTCGGGCGCGTTCTTGACCGCCGCTTCCCACGCCACCCGCGCCGCAGCCGCGCTGCCCGACAGGATCGCGATATTGCCCGCCTCCAGCGCGACCTGCGCGTCGTCGGGCGAGCGTTTCTGCGCTTCCTCGATATCGGTCGCCGCACGGTCGAGATCGCCGGACTGTCGCGCGAGTGTCGCCGAGAGCAGCCACGCCAGCGGATCTGCGGGCACCAGTTTCAGCGCGGCATCGATATCGTCGCGCGCGCCCTTTTTGTCGTTCAGGCCGAACCGCGCCCGCGACCGGTCGAGATAGACCTCGCCGAGGTCCGCTCCCGCCGCCTGACCGCGCACCAGCGCCGCGTCGAACGCGGTGCGCGCGCGCGCGAAATCGTTCGCAGCCAGCGCAGCATTGCCCGCCTGCACCCAGAAATTCGCCGCGCGCCCGTCGCTTTTCGTATCGGCATCGCGCGCGGCATATTCGAACGCGGTGGCGGCGGGCACCCAGCGCTTTTGCGCGACGTACGCCAGCGCCTCGCAATGGCGCGCCAGCAACCCGCCGCCGTTGACGCGCCACGCCCCCGCCTGATCGAGAGCGCGCACGGGATCGGTCTCGACCAGTGCCGTGCACGCCTCGAAGCGTTGCTGGTCGGTGGTCTGGACCGGGGCGGCGGGCGCAGCGACGGGCGCTGCCGCCGCAGTCTGGGCGGCGAGGAGGAGCGGCAGGATCATGTCAGGCTTTCGATGGCCGCGATCAACAGGGCGATGTCCTGCGGGCGCGACAGGCGGTGGTCGCCGTCCTTGACCAAAGTCACCTGAACGTCCGCCGAACGCAGCCGCGCGGCGAGATCGACCGAATGCCGCCAGGGCACTTCGTCGTCCGCCTGCCCGTGGAGCAGCCGGACCGCGCCGTCGAACGCGATGTCGCCCGCCGGAAGCCGCAGCGCCTGTCCCGAGGCCCAGAAGCGCGCGGTCGTCAACATCGGTTCGCCATAAGCCGAGGGCTGCAAGACATCGTGGCCGCGCATCAGCTGGGCCTTTTCAACGTCCGAATATCCCCAGTCGGTGAAGTCGGGCGCCGCCGCAATCCCGACCAGACCGACGATTTTTTCAGGCCGCACCAGCGCCGCGAGCAGCATCAGCCACCCGCCCATCGACGACCCGACGAGCACGACCGGCCCCGGCGTCGCGTCGATCACCGACAGCGCGTCGGCGAACCAGTCCTCCAGCGTGAAATCCTCGAACGCGCCGGGACTTGCCCCGCATCCGCGATAGTCGAACCGGACATAGCCACGCCCGCTGCGCTGCGCCCATTCGTCGAGCACGACCGCCTTTGTCCCCTGCATGTCGGACTGGTAACCGGAGAGAAAGGCGACCGTCGGGCCGCTGCCATCGCGCCGTGACAGGGCAAGGCCGGGTGTTAGATCACCCATTCGACGCTCAGCATCTCCATCGTCGCGTCGCGCTTCGCGCCGCGTTTTTCGACCATGATCGTGTGGAGGCGGCGGATGGTGTCGCTGCCCGCCGTTTCATAGGCGTTGGGTAAGACCGCATGGATCATCGCCTTGATCCCGCCGCCGACCATCGCCGTGCCGAAGCTGCCCGCGACGCGGAAATGCTCCCAATAGCTTTCGCCGACAGTGCGCGGGTGCGACAGGAAGATGCGGTCGATCACTTGGGTGTTCTCCTTAGCTGACGCCGCCCGGCTCACCCTCGCGCGGGGCGGGATGGGCGGTGCCGAGGCGGGATGAGGGGGCATGCGCGCTGTCGATAGGGGTCGGGTCCGGCTTGTCGAGCTGTCCCTCCCACTTGGCCACGACCGCCGTCGCAATGGCGTTGCCGACGACGTTGGTACCGGTGCGGCCCATGTCGAGGAACTGATCGACAGCGAGGATGAGTACCAGCCCCGCCTCGGGCAGCCCGAATTGCGCCATGGTGCCCGCGATTACGACCAGCGACGCGCGGGGGACCGCAGCCATGCCCTTCGACGTAACGAGCAGGGTCAACAGCATCGTGATCTCCTGCTCGGTCGTCAGGTTGATGCCCGCGATCTGCGCGATGAAGATCGATGCGAAGGTCATGTACATCATCGAGCCATCGAGGTTGAACGAATAGCCCAGCGGCAGCACGAAGCTGGAGATGCGGTTGGGCACGCCGAACTTGTCGAGTGCCTCGAGCGTGCGGGGGTAGGCGGCCTCCGACGACGCGGTCGAAAAGGCGAGCAGGATCGGATCGCGGATGTACCGGATCAGCTGGCCGATGCGCGGGCCGATGACGAGGAAGCCCGCAAAGATCAGCGTCGCCCACAGCACCGCCAGCCCGAGATAGAAGCTGCCGATAAACTTCCCGAAAGTGATCAGCACTTCGAGGCCGTTGACCGACACCGCCTTCGCCATGGCCGCGAACACCGCGAGCGGCGAGACGCGCATGACGAAATTGGTGACGACCAGCATCACTTCGACCAGCGCATCGACGCCCTTGACGATCGGCGTCCCCTTCTCGCCAACCGCCGACAGGGCGACGCCGAAGAACACCGAGAAAATGACGATCTGGAGCATGGTCGTGTTCGCCATCGCCTCAAAGATCGACTTCGGGACCATCTCGGTGATCGTGGTGAACATGTCGACGTGCTTGGCGTCGATGCCCGACGCGCCGACCGCCTTCGCCAGATCGAGACCCGAGTTCACGCCCGGTTGAAGCGTGTTGACCAGGATCATGCCGAGCGTGAGCGACACCAAAGTTGCGCCGATGAACCAGGTCATGGTCTTGGCACCGACGCGGCCGAGCGACGCGCTGTCGCCCATATGGACGATGCCCGCGACAAGCGTGCCGAACACCAGCGGCGCGACGATCATCTTGATCAGCCGAAGGAAGATGTCGGTGATCATCTTGAACCACTTCGACGCCTCGGCAATGTCGTCGGTGCTCGGAACCCAAGTGATGTTCGACCCGATCAGTTTTCCAAACTGAACGAACATCTGTGTGCCTATTGCCTCGTGCATGATCGTACCGACGACGATGCCGAGCACGAGCCCGATCATGATCTGGAAGGTCAGGCGGTTGGCCAAGCGAGTTCCCCTTTTGCGTGCAGCTTAGGCGGAAGCGAGGCTTGCCAGCAACCCGGCGGCGAAATCGGACAGCGTATCGTCGCGCGCACCCATGATGACGATGCGGTCGCCGGGCTGCGCGATGGCGAGCAGGCGACCGCCGCAGGCGTCTCGCGAGGCGATGTGTTCGGCCTGCACGCCGATCGCATCGACGAGCGTTTCGCTGCCGGTGGTGCGGTCCACCGTGCCGCCGAAATAGGCCGGGTCGCTGACAATCAGCCGGTCACCATCGCCCAGATTTTCGCGGAATGCATAGGCGAGCTCGCGGCCCATCTGTTTCAAGGGGCCATAGCCGTGCGGCTGGAAAAACACGAGCAAGCGCCCGGGAAAGGCGTGGAGCGCCGACAGGGTCGCGGCGATCTTGTCGGGGTTGTGGCCGAAATCGTCGATCACTGTGATGCTGTTCACGGTGCCGACCACGTCCATGCGGCGCTTCAGGCCGGTGAAGGTGGCGAGGGCTTTGGCGGACTCTGCCAATGGAATGCCTATGATCTTGGTTGCCGCGATTGCGGCCAACGCGTTCGACGCATTGTGACGACCGGGGACGGCAAGAACCACACGAGCGGATTCGTCGTTATAGGTTGCCGTAAACTCGATCCCCTCGGCTAACTCAGTGACCTCAGCACCGTGCCAGTCTGGTCGTCCGCCGAATCCAAAGGTTCCGCTAGTCTCCAGACTCTCGCCTGATCGAACCCCAGGCCTTCGTTCATCAAAACCCCGAGTGGCTTCCGGGAACAGCAAGCCATACGCTTCGCTGTTGTCTCTGTTGAGAGCGAAGCGCGACGATGCGTGAAGGAAGTCGAGAAACAGCGCGCGCAGTTCCTCCATCGACTTGTGGTCGACCGCGACATTATTGAGCACCGCCACCGTCGGGCGATAGAGTGCGATACTCCCGTCGCTTTCATCGACCTCGCTGACGAACACCGGTCCGCCGCCCACGCGCGCGCCGGTGCCATAGTTCTTCATGATCGCGCCGTTCATGATCGTCGGGTCGCGGCCCGCCTGATCCAATATCCAGCCGATCATGCCGGTGACGGTCGATTTGCCGCTGGTCCCGCCAACCGCGATGCTCACCGGTGCCGCATTGAACAGTTCGGCGAGCAATTCCGCCCGCGTCATCCGCGCGCAGCCGAGTTCGGTCGCGCGGACGATGTCGGGGACGGTCGCCTCGATGGCCGCCGACGCCACGACGATCTGCTCTGCGGAGACGATCCCGCTCCCATCCTGCGCGTGCAGCCCGATGCCCCGCGCTGCCAGTCCCGCGAACTTCGCACCCAGCCGCCCCTGGTCGAGCGACCGGTCCGATCCCGCAACGCGCGCGCCCTGTGTGGCCACGATCTCTGCAAGCGGCATCATGCCGCTGCCGCCGATCCCTACAAAAAAATATGTTTTGCCCGTGTATTCGCCCATCCGCTCGCTATCGTGGCGAAACTTCAGGGGAGCAAGATGCGTATCGCCGTTGTCGCACCGTCGAATACCGTTTCACCGCAAATCCCTGCGCGGATCGCGGCGCTGGCAGCCGACCGATATGGCGACGACGCGCCCGAGATCGTGTTCCACCCGCAGTGTTTCCTGTCCGAAGGGCATTTCGCCGGTCCCGACGCCGCCCGCGAAGATGCGCTGGTCGAGGTCGCGAACGATCCGGCGTTCGACGCCGTCTGGTTCGGGCGCGGCGGCTATGGCGCGAACCGGATCGCCGAAGCGGCCGTGGCACGCATGGGCGACGCGGCGCGCACAAAGACCTTCCTCGGGTACAGCGACGGCGGGTTTCTGCTTGCCGGATTGCTCAGGAACGGCATCGGCAAGCCCGTCCACGCTCCGATGCCGAGCGACATCGTGCGCGACGGCGGCGAAGCGGCGGTGGTGCGGACGCTGGACTGGCTACGCGCGCCGGTGCCCGCCCCGCACCCGCAAGTGGCGTTCAACCTGACCGTGCTCTCCAACCTGCTTGGTACCCCGCTCGAGCCCGATCTCGCGGGACACGTGCTGATGATCGAGGAAGTGGCCGAGGAAATGTACCGCATCGACCGGACGCTGTTCCATGTCACCTCGAGCGCCAATGTGCGGGCGTGCGCGGGCATCAGGCTCGGTCGCTGCGCGCCGATCCCCGACAATGTGCCGGACTTCGGGGTGGATGAGGTCGATGTCGCGCGTCATTGGTGCCGGGTGGCGGGTATTGCTTGGCTCGGTCGCGCCGATATCGGCCATGATGCGGCCAATACCGTCGTGCCGTTTGCCTGAAGCGGAGAGGCTGCCGCGCCGCTTCCCGGTGGCGAGGGACTCGAGCCGCCGGGAAGGGTACGCAACGCAACTACTCGTCCGGGGGGGTGGACTGGCGCTCAAACGGCGCACGGCGCGTCGGGTTCCCGGCTCGCAAGAAAAAAGTTGCGCGCGCGGGCAACGACCGCAAAGCAGTAGCAATGCGGCGCGCTATCCCCTTGCTGGCTCTCGTGACCTTGTGCACCGCCCCGGCGACGGCGCGTACCGCGCTCGGCAGTTTCGACGGCTGGGCGGCATTCCGTGACGAGCAACCCCTGCGCTGCTTCGCCATCGCCCAGCCCGTGCGCGGCGGCGGCGGCAAGTGGCAACCCTTTGCCAGCGTCGGCAGCTGGCCGCAGGCGAGGGCGCGCGGACAATTCTACGTACGACTCGGTCGCGAACGCCGCGCCGATGCGCCGGTCACGCTGATCGTCGGCGAGCGACGCTTCGCGCTAGCGGGTTCGGGGGCCGACGCCTGGGCCCCCGACGCCCGCACCGACGCCGCCATTGTCGCTACGATGCGCAGCGCGCGCGCGATGAGCGTTGCCAGCGTCGCCGCGACCGGCGGCGGCTTTGCCGAAACCTATGCGCTGAAGGGCGCAGCAACCGCGATCGACGCGGCGGCGCTTGGCTGCGCGCGGCGGTGAAAGGTTGACTTTTTTAAGCTAATATTGCATATAGCTCAGATCAGGTCCCCGGCGACCGTCTTGAGGCGTCCGAAAGGGCAGATATCAACTCAAGGCCTGTCCCCGGGGACAACTTGTATCTGGCGACTTTGAAATGCGGACGGCAGTCGTAGTTGATGGCGCATTTTTCTTGCGCCGCTTTAAGCACCGCTACCCCGAACTTGACCCACACAATCCGCGAGATGTCTCGGTCGGTCTGATGTTCCTCGCTGCAGCCCATATTTCAATATCGGACGGCGGTTGGAGTCCTGCCGGCCTAATCTCGACTGTTGATGATCAAAAGTTTCTTGATACGAAATGGACTGAGTCCGACCTTCTTTATCGAATATTTTTTTATGATTGCCAGCCGCTGACAAAGCGAACTCATTTGCCGATTTCCAAGCGCGCTCTAAATCTCGCGGGAACGGACGTTGCAAAATCGCGGTTGGCGATCCACGAAGCACTGTTGAATGTTCGAAAAGTGGCCCTGAGGTTAGGACGTCTCAACGACCAATTTGGATGGCGCGTCAAACCGCTTTCGGTCGAGCGGTGGCTGGCTGACAGTTCATCCTTCGCCCCGACGGATGACGATTTTGAGCTGGATACGGTTCAGAAAGGGGTCGATATGCGGCTGGGTCTTGATGTTGCCTCGATGGCATTCAAACGACAAGTCAGCCAAATCGTGCTCGTTGCTGCCGATGCTGATTTCGTCCCAGCCGTAAAGCTCGCTCGGAGAGAGGGGATCGACGTGGTTCTCGACCCCATGGGCGCGCCTGCCGCTTCCGATCTTGTCGCGAATTGTGACGGAGTCCGGAATGCCGTGTCGCCCCCAAGGAATCCTCGATGACGCCCCTTATGTCCAGTCCCGGCCACATCGACCCCGTCCCCGTTGCGCGGCCCGCCGAACCGCGCCCCGATGGCAAGATCGATCTCGTCGGTCTGAGCAAAGTGGAGATGCGCGAGGCCCTCACCACGGCGGGCCTCGACGCCAAGGGCGCGAAGCTGCGCGCCAAGCAGATCTGGCATTGGGTCTATAACCGCGGCGTCACCGATTTCGCGCTGATGACCGATATCGCGCGCGCGCAGCAGCCGTGGCTGACCGAGCGGTTCGTGATCGGACGGCCCGAAATCGTCGAGGCGCAGGTTTCGACCGATGGCACGCGTAAATGGCTGCTCCGCACGCCCGACGCGCAGGACTTCGAGATGGTATTCATCCCCGACGCCGACCGGGGTACCTTGTGCGTTTCGTCGCAGGTCGGCTGCACACTCAACTGCCGCTTTTGCCACACCGGGACGATGCGGCTGGTCCGCAACCTTACCGCAGGCGAGATCGTCGGGCAGGTGATGCTGGCGCGCGACGCGCTGGGCGAATGGCCGTCGACGCAGGACGGGCGGCTGCTGACCAATATCGTCATGATGGGCATGGGCGAGCCGCTGTATAATTTCGACGCGGTGCGCGATGCGCTGAAGATCGTGATGGACGGCGACGGCCTCGCGCTCGGCAAGCGGCGCATTACGCTGTCGACCAGCGGCGTCGTGCCGATGATGGCGCGCGCAGGCGAGGAAATCGGCGTCAACCTGGCGGTCTCGCTCCACGCCGTGACCAAGGAAGTGCGCGACGAGATCGTCCCGCTCAACCGCAAATACGGGCTGGAGGAACTCCTTCAGGCCTGCGCCGATTACCCGGGCGCGAACAACGCGCGGCGGATCACGTTCGAATATGTCATGCTCAAGGACAAGAACGACAGCGACGCCGACGCGCACGAACTGGTACGCCTGATCAAGCACTACCGCCTGCCCGCCAAGGTCAATTTGATCCCGTTTAACCCCTGGCCCGGTGCAGCCTATGACACGTCGACGCCCGAGCGCATCAAATCGTTCAGCAACATCGTGTTCGACGCGGGGATCAGCGCGCCAGTGCGTACCCCGCGCGGCCGCGACATCGACGCGGCATGCGGACAGTTGAAAACAGCGAGCGAGAAGAAGTCACGCGCGGAACTCGACCGTCTGGCGGACGAAAAGCAGGCGGCGTTGGGGTAAGCTTCAGGCCCCTTCGCCGACTTTCACGCTGGCGAGCAGTGTTGCCACTTCGGCCTGGCGGTTGCAGCCGGTTTTTTCGAACACGCCGCGCAACTGTTTGCGAACGGTTTCGAAGGCAATGCCGCTGGCAAGCGCGATCTCCTCAAGCGACTGCCCTTCGGCGAGGCCCGCCGCGACGCGCGCCTCGGCAGGGGTCAGGTCGAATAGCGATCTGAGCAACGCCGCGTCGGGGGCGCGCTTGCCGCCGAGCGTCGTCAGGAACAACAGGGCGAAACCGCCGCCGAATATGTCCTGCGCCGACCGCCGGACCGGCAGCAGATGCGCGACCAGCTCGGGCACATCATCGGCATTGCGGACAGGAAAGGAACTCGGCACGGTCGCCGTCGGATCGCCGAGCGCGGCCAGCCCGTCGTGCAGCCACTGGCGGGCACGCTTGTCGGTCAGGACCAGCTGGTTCTGCGACCCCCAGCGCAAATGGCCCGTCAGCCCCTGGGCAAGCTCGTTGGCCTCGACCACAGCACCCCCGGCGTCGAGCGCCACCGCCGGCAGGCCGATGGCGGTCAGCGTCTCGGTCGCGCCCGCGATCCGCTGCATCCCCAGCCGCGCGGTCAGGAACGCACTGCGCGCGAGATGGGGGCGCAGCGCATTGAGATGGTCGACATAGTCGCGTTCGATCGGGCCACGTTCGAAATCGCGTTCGATGCTGAACACGACATTGTCGCCGGTCGGCATTTTCAGCCCGGTCCCCGCCGACCAGCCGAGTCCGCGCGGCCGGAAGAAGTCGCGGTAGATCGGTGTCCGGTCGAGATCGCTTTCGGACCAGAAATCATGTTCGACAAAGAACGACGGCTGTGCCTGGCTCATGATGCAGACGCGGCGGTCGCAATTGGCGAACCAGCCATCGGCGACATAGGTCTGGAAAACATCGGTCAGGCTTTTCGAAGCCGTCCAGTCGAGCGTGCGGCGTGCAGAGAACAGCAACCCGCCACGCGCATCGACCTGTCCGGCGACATCGTCGAGGATGTCGGGCCAGAGTTCGGGCACCACCGAACATTCATAGACACGGTCGATCAGTGCTGCGTCCACCGTCATGCCCCCGGCAAAATTAGTCTCGCTGACACTGACAGGGGCAATCGTCACGCTCAACCCTCGATTGCTTTTGTCGCGCGACCTGTCGATGGGAGGCGGTGATGGACATGTGGCAGGGAATGGCGCTGGCGGGCGGCGCGGGGCTAGTCGGTGGCGCGATGAATGCGCTTGCCGGGGGCGGCACGTTCGCGACGATGCCCGCGCTGATTGCGTTGGGGCTGCCCTCCCCGGTCGCCAACGCCACCAGCAATGTCGCCTTGCAGCCGGGGGCGATGACGGCGGCATGGGGGTTTCGCGACGGGCTGGAACCGCTGGGCGGGGTGTCGATCCGGACGCTGTCGGCGATTACTTTTGCCGGGGGGTTGGCGGGGAGTTTGTTGCTGGTCGTCACCCCGACGCGGATTTTTGACATCATCATCCCCTGGCTGTTGCTGATCGCATTCCTCGCCATCGCCTTCGGCAAGCGCGCCGCAGCGTGGCTCCACGACCGGGTGACAATCGGGACGCCAACGCTGTTGGTCGCGCAGAGCCTGCTCGGCCTCTACGGCGGCTATTTCGGTGGCGGGGTCGGCATCATGACGACGGCGACCTATGGCCTGCTCGCCAATTTGCCGCCGCACCGGATGATGGCCCCGCGCACGCTGATGCTGGCGATTGCCAACACCGCCGCCGCCATCGTCTTCATCTGGTTCGGCATGGTGCGCTGGGCGGTGTGCCTGCCGATGCTCGTCGGCGCGATCGTCGGCGGGTGGCTGGGGGCCAAAGTCGGCAACCGCCTGCCGCCGCTGGCGGTCCGGCTGTGGACGCTCACTGTCACCGGGGCGACGACAATCGTGTTCTTTTTGCGCGCCTATACGTAACCTTTTCGCGCTTGCCGACGAAGCTTGTCCGCGCGATGCTGGGGTGCGCGGCGACGAGGACAACAGATGAGCGAAGCGGTCGAGGTTCAGGGCGGCGAACTGGTCAAGCGGCACCGGCTGTTCACGCGGGTCTGGCACTGGACCAATGCGGTCGCAATCTTCGTCATGCTTATGTCGGGCCTGATGATCTCCAACGCGCACCCGCGCCTTTACTGGGGACAGTATGGCGCGAATTTCGATACGCCGTGGCTCGATCTGACCCACTGGCTGCCGCAGGGACGCTTTCCCGGCTGGATCACCATTCCCTCGACCTACAACCTCGCGCTGTCACGCCACTGGCATCTGGCCTTTGCCTGGGTGCTGGCCTTCGGCTTCCTCGCTTTTGTGATCGTCGGCCTGCTCAACCGGCATATCCAGCGAGATCTAGCGCTGAAACGCGGCGAACTGGCCCCGAAGCATCTGATTGAGGAAATCGTCCACCACGCGCAGCTCAAATTTCCAACCGGCGCGGCGGCGCTGAACTATAACACGCTGCAAAAAATCACTTATATCCTCGTGCTGTTCGGTCTGATCCCGCTGCTGATCCTGACCGGCCTGTGCCTGAACCCTGGGCTATCGCCGCTGACCGGCTGGGCCATCGATCTGTTCGGCGGACGCGCAACGGCGCGCTCGGTCCATTTCTTATGCGCGATGGGAATTGGCGGGTTCATCGTGGTGCACCTAACCTTGGTCGTGCTGGCCGGGCCGTATAACGAGATCCGGTCGATGATTACCGGCAAGTTCCGGGTGCCGCACGACCGCAAGCCACGGGTCGCACCCGAACCGGCCCCCGAACTGGCAGGAGAAGCGGCATGAGCGGTATTCTGACACGGCGCGCTCTGGTCGGCAGCATGGTCGCGGGCAGCGGCATGATCCTGTCGGGCTGCGATGCGCTGGGTAACAACCCGCAGTTTCGCGAGGTGCTCAAACTCGGCGAGGATGCCAATTATATCGTCCACCGGTCGCTGCAGGACCGCATGGCACTGGCGAAGGAATTCGCCCCGAACCAGCGTTCGCCGATTTTCCGGTCGAACGGGACGCGGATGCCGGTCGGGGACGCCTATGCGCGTCATATCGCGACCGAATTCCGCGACTGGACGCTGGTTATCGACGGGCTGGTCGCCCGCCCCCAAGTGCTGCCGATCAACCAGTTGCGCGCAATGCCCGCGCGCTCCCAGATCACCCGCCACGACTGCGTCGAGGGATGGAGCGCGATTGCGAAATGGACGGGCGTACCGGTCAAGCTGCTGCTCGATGGGGCGGGCCTCAAGCCCGAGGCGCGCTACATCGTGTTCCACTGTGCCGACGCGAACGACGGGACGCCCTATTACGAAAGCTTCGACCTGCTCGACGCCTATCACCCGCAGACGATCCTCGCCTGGAACCTCAACGATCAAGCGCTGCCGGTGATGAACGGCGCGCCTTTACGCCTGCGCGTCGAGCGGCAACTGGGCTATAAACAGGCGAAATATGTCCAGCGCATCGAAGCGGTTGCCAGCCTGAAATCCGTGTACGGCGGCAAGGGGGGCTTCTGGGAAGACGGCGCGGGCTATGAATGGTACGCTGGTGCCTAAGAAGCGCCTCCCGTCGCCCCGGGCTTGACCCGGGGCTAGGCTTCTCTTCTGATCTGGAAACGAAGTGAAGCAGCCTAGGCCCGGATCAAGTCCGGGCTGACGATGTTTGATTGATTGCAAGAGGCACCATGTCCCTGCTCGATACTTTCCTGTCCAAAGTCGTCAGACGCGGCACCCTGACCGTCACCGATCACAAGGGTAATGTCAGCAAGGTCGGCACATCGGCCGAGGGTTTTCCCGACATCGCCGTCCGCCTCGCCGACGCGAAAGTAGCGCGCGATGTGGTGTTGAAACCCGAACTCGGCGGCGGCGAGGCCTATATGGACCACCGCCTGATCGTCGAAAACGACGACATCATGGGGTTGCTGAGCCTGTTGCGGCTCAACAGCCGGTGGGAGGAAGGCGGCGGCTTCGACGATGCGCGCTGGTTCGACCGCGCATTCGGAAGGCTGCGCGGCAAGCTCGACAGGTGGAACTGGAACGCCAAGTCGAAGCGCAATGTCGCGCATCACTACGACCTCGACGACCGGCTCTACGACCTCTTCCTCGACGAAAACCGGCAATACAGCTGCGGCTATTGGACCTCACCTGACGTCGGCCTCGATCAGGCCCAGCGCGACAAAATGGCGCATATCGCGGCGAAACTCGCGCTCGCGCCGGGGATGCGCGTGCTCGACATCGGCTGCGGCTGGGGTGGCATGGCGTTCTATCTGCACGACAAATACGACTGCGACGTCACCGGCATCACGCTGAGCGAGGAGCAGCTTAAATATGCCCGCGCCGACGCCGAACGGCGCGGCGTCGCCGACCGGGTCAAATTCGAACTGGTCGATTACCGCGATGTCACTGGCAGCTTCGACCGGATCGTGTCGGTCGGCATGTTCGAGCATGTCGGCCCCCCGCATTACCGCGCGTTTTTCGCCAAATGCCGCGCACTGCTCGCCGATGACGGGGTGATGCTGCTTCACACCATCGGGCGGATGGGCTGGCCGGGGACGACCGATGCCTGGGCGTCGAAATACATCTTCCCCGGCGGCTACGCGCCCGCGCTCAGCGAAATCACCGACGGCAGCGAGCGCAGCAACCTGATCCAGACCGATTGCGAGACGTGGCGGCTACACTACGCCTGGACGCTGCGCGCCTGGTACGCGCGGATCATGGCGCGCCGCGCGGAGATCGAGAGCGTGTACGACGCGCGCTTCTTCCGCATGTGGCAATTCTACCTCGCGGGCTGCACCAGCGCGTTCGAACACGGTGTGCTGTGCGTGTACCAGCTGCAATATGCCAAGGACCGGCGGGTACTGCCGGTGACACGGGAGTATCTGGCGATGGAGGAGGCGCGGCTCAACGCAGCCTTTCATTAGCCGCGCTACATGCCGCTAGATGCAGACAGCCCTTGCTTACAGCAAAACCCTTGCTCTAATCAAAGTCTGTCCTTGACTAGCGGGAACTGAAACCCCTAATCAAAGCCAGAAATTGATTAGGATCAGAAATGGCGACCCAATTAAGGGCTGGCCGCTATGTACGGCAGCCAAACCGGTTCTCGGCCTTCATGCCCGAGCCGTTGCCGCCTCGACCGCCGATCCTGATCGACGGCGCAATGCAAACCGCACTTTCGAAAGCAGACCGAGCGCTCGGGCGACTTGATGGGTCCATTCAGACTTTGCCCGATCCCGACATGTTCGTCTTCATGTATGTCCGCAAGGAGGCCGTACTTTCCAGCCAGATCGAAGGCACGCAATCGTCCCTCAACGACCTGCTCGAAGCAGAAGCCGCCATCCAAGACACAGGTCGCCCAAGCGACGTCGGCGAGGTCCTCAACTACGTCCGCGCAATGAACCATGGCTTGAGCAGGTTACCCGAATTACCGATTTCAGTTCGCCTGATCCGCGAAATTCACGAAAAACTGATGCAGGGCGTACGTGGCAATCATGCCAGTCCCGGGGAGTTGCGGCGCAGCCAGAACTGGATCGGCCCCGGCGGCTCGACACTTGCCGACGCAATTTTCGTGCCGCCTCCGCCGCACGAGGTGGAAAACCTGCTCTCCGATCTCGAGAAATTCGTCCACGCCGAAAGCGACATTCCCGCGCTGGTAAAGATCGGTCTGATCCATGCACAGTTCGAAACGATCCATCCGTTCCTCGACGGCAATGGTCGTGTCGGACGGCTATTGATTGCCTTTTATTTGTGCGAGAAGGAGATATTGCTCAAACCGGTGCTCTACCTGTCGCACTGGTTCAAACTGCATCGCACACGCTATTACGAACTGCTCCAGAACATCCGCGACAGGGGCGAATGGGAAGAATGGATCCGGTTCTTCCTCGAAGGCGTCGCGTCGGTCAGTCTGGAAGCAACCGAAACGGCGCGTGCCATCGTCGCTTTGCGCGAAGACCATCGCCGCCGCGTCACCGACCGGTTCGGGCGCTCTGCCGGTAACGGCCTGCGCGTGCTCGAGGATCTGTACAAGCATCCCTTCATCGACAATCGCGCAGTTATGGATAAGCTCGGTGTTACCTTTCCTGCGGCCGCCGACCTGATCGCACGCTTTGTCGAGGCCGACCTATTGGTGGAGATTACCGGTCAGGAACGATACCGGGTGTGGCAATACTTTCCCTATGTGCAGCTGTTTTCGGAGGGGCATCGATAGTGCGAGGAACGAACGACCGACGGCCCCTCACAATGCTCAGCTAACCTTCGTCCGCCACGTCCCGCGCTGCGCCTTAAGTTCTTCCGGCGAGAGTTTGCCGTCCTTGTTCGTGTCGGCGGCGTCGAAGCGGTCGAGGGCTTTTTTTACCGCGTCGGCAATGACGATGCCCTTGCCGTCGCCATCGGCCATGACGATGCCGCTGCGGCCGTCCATCATCTTCACGCGCATCCGTTCGCGCAGCACGGGCTTGCCGTCGGGGCCGGGGGCCGGTTGCGGGGTCGCCGCGCCCTCGGGCGGAGGCGGCGGGGCCATCATCGCATTGGGACCGCGTCGTTCCATCCGGACGACATGCGGAAAGCCGCGTTTGGCGCGCGCGGCATCGAACTCCGCACGGCTGATGCTGCCGTTTTTGTCGGTGTCCATCGCGGCGAAATCATCGTCCGCGTGCGTCTCCATCCGAGCCTTGGCAAAGGCCATCATTTCGTCACGCGTCACCGTGCCGTTCTTGTCGGCGTCGAGTCGACCGAGCCGGTCCTTGACCCGCGCCTCGACCTCGGCCCGCGTCACCGGCCCTTCGGCCATTTGTGCGAGCGCGGGGAGCGTTACGCCCGCCGCCACCGATACCGCCACTACCTGCCAGATCTTCATGCGCAACCTCCCGCAGTCATCATGATTTCGCGCGCGAGGTTACGCCGCCGACATT
The DNA here is from genome assembly GCF_024758725.1 of Sphingomonas sp. SUN039. Classification (NCBI taxonomy): domain Bacteria; kingdom Pseudomonadati; phylum Pseudomonadota; class Alphaproteobacteria; order Sphingomonadales; family Sphingomonadaceae; genus Sphingomonas; species Sphingomonas sp. SUN039. The sequence goes on from NZ_CP096972.1 coordinate 2,652,430, forward strand.
TACCCCAGTTGAACGAAACCGCAGCTCAGGACTGCGGATAACGCGCGTCCATCGACGCGAGCGAGGCCACGCACAGTTCCTCAAGGACCGCCATGTCTACGTCCGACAGTCGCTTGATATACAGGCATGATTTGCCAGTCTTGTGCTTGCCGAGCCGCGCCAGCCGGTCGGCCTCGCCTTCGGCACCCGACAGGACGTAGAGTACCAGTTCGGCCTTGCGCGGCGAAAAGCCGATCCGGCACGACGTCCCTTCATGGCCGCTGTCGTATTTATAACGATAGCTGCCGAAGCCGATAATCGACGGCCCCCACATCTGCGGTGGCTCGCCGGTCATCCGCGCCAGCATCGCACAGAGCGTTTCGCCGTCTGCGCGGCGCATCGGATTGTCGACCGCTGCGAGGAAATCGGGGACGCTCACCGACGTCGGTTTGCTCTTGGTTTCGGCCATGCTTCCCTCCCCGAGTCGGCACCCTTATGAGGCCACCACGAATCACGGGAGTTGCCAAGTGCCGGGAACCGACAAAGCCGCCATCAACAAGGTCGTCCTCGCCTATTCGGGCGGGCTCGACACCAGCGTCATCCTGAAATGGCTTCAGCAGACCTATCAATGCGAGGTCGTGACCTTCACTGCCGATCTCGGGCAAGGCGAGGAGCTGGAACCCGCACGGGCCAAGGCGCGGCTGATGGGGGTCAAGGAAGAGCATATCTTCATCGACGACCTGCGCGAGGAGTTCGTCCGCGATTACGTCTTCCCGATGATGCGCGCCAATGCGCTGTACGAGGGGCTGTACCTGCTCGGCACCAGCATCGCACGCCCGCTGATCGCCAAGCGCCAGATCGAGATCGCCAAGATGGTGGGGGCCGATGCGGTCAGCCATGGCGCGACCGGCAAGGGCAACGACCAAGTCCGCTTCGAGCTCGGCTATTACGGGCTGAACCCCGATATCAAGGTGATCGCGCCGTGGCGTGAGTGGGATTTGACCAGCCGCACCGCGCTGATCGCGTTCGCCGAAGCGCACCAGATTCCGATCCCGCAGAACAAGCGCGGCGAGGCCCCGTTTTCGACCGACGCGAACATGCTCCACACCTCGTCGGAGGGGCTGGTGCTCGAAAACCCGTGGGATGAAGTGCCGGATTACGTCTACTCGCGCACCGTCAATCCCGAGGACGCGCCCGACACGCCGGAGGTCATCACCGTCGATTTCGAGCGCGGCGACGGGGTGGCGATCAATGGCGTGGGGATGTCGCCCGCGACGTTGCTCGAAACGCTCAACGAGTACGGACGGCGGCACGGGATCGGGCGGCTCGACCTCGTCGAGAACCGGTTCGTCGGCATGAAGTCGCGCGGCATGTACGAGACACCGGGCGGGACGATCTACCACCTCGCGCACCGCGGCATCGAGCAACTTACACTGGATCGCGGCGCAGCGCACCTGAAGGACGAGCTGGCCCCGCGCTATGCCGAGCTGATCTATAACGGCTTCTGGTTCAGCCCCGAGCGCGAGATGTTGCAGGCAGCCATCGACCATTCGCAGGAGAAGGTTTCGGGGACGGTCCGCCTTAAGCTCTACAAGGGCAGCGTGATCGTGACCGGGCGTAAGTCGCCGAACTCGCTGTACTCGGAAAAGGTCGTGACGTTCGAAGACGACGCCGGCGCCTATGACCAGCGCGACGCGGAAGGGTTCATCAAGCTCAACGCGCTGCGCTTGCGGCTGCTCGGGCGGCGGGATCGGTAGATTTCGGTTCACACGAAGCGCACGAAGGCACAAAGTAAGAGAAGGAAAGAAGGGGCGAAGCGTGGACGAGCGGGTCGAGGCGATAGCCTCAGCGGTGATCGATTGCGCGCTTCGCGTCCATAAAGCGCTCGGACCGGGATTGCTGGAGTCGGTTTATGAAGCCGTCCTGGCGGACGGATTGGTCGCGCGTGGCTTTAGTGTAGTCCGCCAGCAGACCATCGGGATCGAGTTCGAAGGCCGGAAACTTGCCGAAGGCTTTCGCCTCGATTTGCTCGTCGACGATCGGCTGATCGTCGAGATCAAATCGGTCGATGAGCTTTCCGGGCTTCATCGCAAGCAGCTGCTGACATATCTCCGCCTGACCGACCGTCCGTTGGGCCTGCTCCTCAATTTCAATGTCGAGCTCATGAAGGAAGGCGGCTTCAAGCGCGTCGCGAACAACTACTTCCGCGACGCACCCTTTCCTGCTTCCTCTTCCTTTGTGCCTTCGTGAGCTTCGTGTGAACCCAACCGCTCCCGCCACGCTCACACCGCCCGACTGGTGGAACCGCCGGAGCGTGCTCGCGCTCTGTGTGCTGCTAGCGCTCGTCCCGCTCGTCTACCCGCCGATCCCGCCTTTAGTCGATCTCCCTGGGCATATGGGCCGCTATGCCGTCCAGCTCGATCCGGCCCCATTCGCACAATGGTTCCAGTTCCGCTGGCAGTTGATCGGCAACCTCGGCGTCGATTTGCTCATCGAACCGCTGGGACGATTGTTCGGCGTCGAGCTCGGTACCAAGCTGATCGTCATGGCCATTCCCGCGCTGGCGGTCGCGGGGCTGTTGTGGATCGCGCGCGAGGTGCACGGGCGGGTGCCGCCGACCGCATTCTTTGCGCTGCCGCTGATGTGGGGGCATCCCTTCGTTTTCGGGTTCGTGAACTTCTCGCTGGCGATGGCGCTGGCGTTGTTGTCATTCGCACTCTGGCTGCGGATGGCGCGAACCGGCGTAGCCAAATGGCGACCTTTCGTGTTCCTGCCGCTCGCCTGTGTCGTATGGACCGCGCACACCTTTGGCTGGGGGCTGCTCGGGCTGTTGTGCTTTTCGGCAGAGACAATCCGCCAGCGCGACCTCGGCAAGGGCTGGATCGCCGCAGGTGTCGCGGCGGTGTTTGCCTGCCTGCCGATGGCGTTGCCGCTGGTCCCGATGGTGCTGTGGCGCTCGACTGCGACCGACATGACCGGCGACTGGTTCGACTGGGGGACCAAGTCGCTGTGGGTGCTGACGACCTTGCGCGACCGCTGGCAGGCGTTCGACCTTGCTTCGCTCGCTGTCGTGATCGGCCTGATTTTCGTGGCGCTGCGGAACGCGGCCCTGGGCTGGTCGCGCAATCTGGCGACCAGCGCGCTGGTCCTGCTCGCGGTCTATGTCCTGTTGCCGCGCATCATCTTCGGATCGGCCTATGCCGATATGCGGCTGACGCCTTACCTCATCGCGATTGCAATCGTGGCGATCCGACCCAAGGCGGAAACGTCGCCGAAGTTCCTCGCCACGCTGGCCGTCATCGGCCTGAGCTTCTTCGCCGCGCGTATCGCCGGTCACACCGCGAGCATGGCCATCGCCTCGACGCGCTACGACCGCGCGCTGGCCGCGCTCGACCACCTGCCCGAAGGCGCGCGAGTCGCGGCGTTCACGCGGCGGACCTGCGGCCTTGAATGGTCGACCAACCGGCTGGAGCATCTGTCCGCGCTCGCCATGGTCCGCCGCCACGCCTTTTCGAACGACCAGTGGGACGTATCGGGCGCGAATCTGATGCTGATTACCAAGACCGACGCCCCCGGCTTCGTCGTCGATCCGTCGCAGCTGACGGTCCCCGCCCCGTGCAAGGGCGCACCGTGGATGACGCCCGATCAAGCGCTGGCCAAGCTCCCTCGCGCGGCGTTCGATTATGTCTGGCTGATCGACCCGCCGCGTTACGACGCGCGGCTGACGGCAGGGATGACGCCGGTGTGGCGCGACCGCGCCGACGTGCTCTACCGGATCGAGCGATGAGCCAGTGGTGGCAAAGCCGCGGGGCGGTGGCGCTGGCCGCGCTCGCCGCGACGATCCCGCTCTGGGTGGTCACCATCCCGCCGCTGATCGACCTTGTCGGGCATATCGGGCGGTATCATGTCCAGCTCCACCTCGGCGACAGTCCGGCGTTACAGGCGAACTGGGCCTATCACTGGCGACTGATCGGCAATCTCGGCAGCGACCTGTTGATGGAGCCGCTGGGGCGGGTGTTCGGCATCGAAGGCGGCGCACGGGTGCTGGCGGGACTGATCCTGATCCTGACGATCACCGGCATGGCACGGCTGGCGCGCGCGGCACACGGGGTGCTGCCCGCGACGGCATGGGCGGCATTCCCGTTCGCGATGGCCTATCCATGGCAATACGGGCTGGTGAACTATTGTCTGGGCGTGGCGTGTGCGCTGCATATGGCGGCGCACTATTATCGTCATCCCCGCGAAGGCGGGGACCCAACTCCCGTTGTTTCGACGGGTGGGCAGTTCAGGAGTTGGGCCCCCGCCTTCGCGGGGGTGACGATGGGAGCGTTGTCCGTCCTCCTCTGGGTCGTTCACATCTATGGCTGGGCCGTGTTCGCCGTGCTGATCGTGGCGCGCACCGTCGCCGGTCGCCCGGTGAAGGTCTGGCCCCGCGCCATCCCAGGCCTGCTTCCGCTCGGCCTGCCGCTGTTGCTGATGGCAGCGCTCAGCTACGGCACGGCAGGGGCCGCCGCCGCAACGCTCGGCTGGTTCGACTTCGGGTACAAAGCGCTGGCGCTGACCTGGACGCTCCGCGACCAGCACCAATGGTTCGACATGGGCTGCCTGATCGCGGCGATGCTGCTGATTTATGCCGGGGTGCGGTCGAAGGCGTTCGTGGTCGACAGGTCGCTGGGCCTTGCCGCGCTGTTCCTGCTGATCGCGCTACTGGTGTTGCCTTATCAGCTGCTCGGCTCCGCTTTTTCCGATGCGCGACTGTGGCCCGTCGTTTTCATGGTCGCGCTACTCGCGATCCGGCCGGTCGAGGCCACGGGAAGACTGGCCGCTGTGATTGCGCTCGGCGCAGCGCTCGTATTCGGCGTCCGCATCGCCGCGACGACGGCCGGATTCGCGCAGTACGACACCGATTATGCCCGCCATTTGAAGGCGCTCGACCTGATGCCGCGCGGTGCCCGCGTCGCTGTCTTCACCGAATTCCCCTGCGACGTGCCATGGCGACGTCCGCGCGTCGACCATCTCGACGGCGTTGCCATCGTCCGGCGCGACGTGTTCACCAACGGGCAATGGGATGTGCCGGGGGCGCAACTGCTGGTCCCGCTCGCCGCACGGGGCACGCGCTACAACAGCGATCCGTCGCAGCTGGTCATGGGTTGCGGCGACCTGCGGCCTGCGCTGGCCGCGCGCATCGCCGATTTCCCGCGCGACCGGTTCGATCTGGTCTGGCTGATCGGTTACCGCCCCGCAACACTTCCGCGCTATGCTGGGCTGACGCCGCTGTTTGCGGACGACCGCACCGTGCTTTACCGGATCGACAAATGACCGCGCCGAAACTCTCGATTGTCGTTCCCTGTTACAACGAGGCCGACTGCCTCGGCGTGCTGCACGCGCGGCTGGGCGCGGCGGCCAAAGCCGTCGTCGGCGAGGATTACGAGATCGTCCTGATCAACGACGGGTCGCGCGACGCGAGCTGGTCGATCATGGCAGGTCTCGCGGCCACCGACCCGCACCTCGTCGCGCTCGACCTGTCGCGTAACCACGGGCACCAATTGGCGCTGACGGCGGGGCTCGACCTGTGCCGGGGCGAGCATATCTTCGTCGTCGATGCCGATTTGCAGGACCCGCCCGAATTGCTCGGGCCGATGATGGAAACGCTCGTCAGGGAAGGGGCCGATGTCGTCTATGGCGTCCGCACCGAACGCGCGGGCGAGACGGTGTTCAAAAAGGCGACGGCTGCGGCGTTTTACCGCCTGCTGAAAAGCGCGACCGATGTCGATATCCCGCTCGATTCGGGCGATTTCCGGCTGATGACGCGGCGCGCGCTGAGCGTGTTCCTCGCCATGCCCGAACAGGCGCGGTTCGTGCGCGGGATGGTCGCCTGGGGCGGGTTCCGGCAGGTGCCGTTCGCCTATAGCCGCGAAGCGCGTTTTGCCGGTGAGACCAAATATCCGTTGTCGAAAATGATCCGCTTCGCGCTCGACGCGCTGACCGGCTTTTCGACCGCACCCTTGCGCCTCGCGAGCCATGCCGGGCTGTGGCTGGCGGCGGGGTCGGTGCTGCTCGTCATCTATATCTTCGCGTCCTGGATTGCGGGCCAGGCCATCGCGGGCTGGACCTCGCTGATGCTGGTCGTCGTCGTGCTTGGCGCGATCCAGATGTTCGTGCTCGGCATGATCGGCGAATATATCGGGCGGCTGTATACGCAGGCGAAGAACCGGCCGCTCTACATCGTCCAGAACATTGCGGGTGGGAGCGTGGCGAAAGCGACGCTGGGGATCGATGCGTCGGACAGCGCGCCTGTCGAGAAATAGCCGGGGTTCACACGAAGCTCACGAAGTCACGAAGACAGAATGGCCGCTACGCGGCAAGCTCCCTTCCTTCTTCCTTTGTGCCTTCGTGAGCTTCGTGTGAACCCAAACGGGCTATCCGCCGTAAGTCCATTTCCGGTGCATCCAGAACGTTGCCAGCGGCGTGAACACGATATTCGGCACGATCGGCCACCAGGTCGGGCCGTGCAGATATTTGACCAGCAGCCACACGAAGAATGAATTCATCGCAAAGCCGAACAGGTTCACCGCGATGAACCGCGTCGACATTTGCGCGTGGTTCTCGCGCTCGCCGTGGCCCGCGAAACTGATCCAGCCATGCGCGAAATAGCCGACGATCACGCCGATGACGAAGGCGATGCCGATCGACACGTTCGGATCGATCACGAACCATTCGACCCCGAGATAATAGATCGCCTGCCCGCCCGCCGTGATCAGGCCGCCGACGATGCCATAGCGCACGAGCTGCCAGAAGGCGGCGCGGGCAGCGGGGTCGGTGGGGAGGGTGAGGTTCATGGACAACTCTAAGTTTCTTTCCCGAGCGAAGACGAGGGACTTTGCCGAGCGAAGCCGAGGCATCTTTCCACGCGGTTAGGCTTCTCGACTGCGCTCGAAGGTGCCCCCCGTCTTCGCTCGGGGAAGAGAAGAGAAAGCTACCCCGCCCGCCCGCGCACGCGTGCCTCGACGCTCGCCTTTACCATGGCGACCGGCTTGACCAGCCCCGCCGGGATCAGACGGACCATGGCGCGGCGCGCGTTCCAGACGAAATCGCCGCCGATCTCGAGCGCGCGCCCGTCCTCGACTCGGCTAGCCAGCACGATGTCCGACAGCCGCTTCTGCCCCGCCTCGTTGGCGTAGAGGTATGAGTTGAACTTGTACCAGCCCTTGACCTGTTTCTGGTCGGCAAGGCGCGGGCGCAGGAAGTCGAACGCCGCAAACCCGCGCGCCTTGAATAGTTGCCGCCAATATTCGGGCGGTTGTTCGTTGACATGATGCTCGCCGCCCTGATGCGGGACGGCGGCGGAAAACAGCACGACATCGCCGTGGCGGGTCAGCGTTTCGACAAAAGTCGCCGCCTTGGCATGCGGCAGATGCTCGGCGACTTCGAGGCTTTGCACGAGGTCGAACTTGCGCCCGAGATCGAGCGGCAGCATCAGGTCGTGCGCCAGGAAATTCCCCGCCGGGATGACCAGCTGGTCCACCTTCACATAGTCGCCGTCGACCGCGAGCACATCGGCCACGCCCGCCGCCATCCATTCGGACGCCCAGGCCCCGTGCCCCGCGCCGACATCGAGCAGGCTGTCGATCTTCATTTCGGCGAGCAGCAAGGGCGCGACCGTACGTGCCGAGGCGCGGCTGCCGTCGTCGATATAGTCGTAGAAATCGGTGTTGTAGACGTGGTCGCTCATCGTTCCGGTCCGCAAGTGATGGGGCGTGTTCCCCGCGCTATGCAGCGGCACCGGTAAAGATTATGCGCGGCCACGTCGAGGATTTAGGGTCGCACAGGCAAATGGACGAAATCGAAGCAGGACCGGCGACCGCCGAGGCGCGGATCGCGGCATGGCTCGACCGCCACTGGCGTGCACTGGTCGCCGCGATCTGGGTCGCGACCATGGTATGGCTGGTCCAGTTCCGCTGGGGCATGATCAAGTGGTTCTCGCTGCCCGACACCGATGACAATATGCGGATGTCGCAGGTCCGCGCACTGTTGAACGGACAGGGCTGGTACGATCTGCGCCAGTATAAATTGAACCCGCCCGAGGGGTTCAACATGCACTGGAGCCGCCTCGTCGATCTGCCGATCGCGCTGCTCGACTGGGGCGCGCGGTTCTTCGTCGACGGGGCGACGGCGGAACGCTTTGCGGCGGCGGTCGCGCCGATGCTGCCGCTGGGGCTGACCCTGTTCGCGCTGGCGCTCGCGGCACGGCGGCTGGTCGCGCCCAATGCGGGGCTGCTCGCAGCGGGATTGGCGGCAACCGGCTGCTGGGCGGCGTTGTCGATGTTCATGCCGATGCGGATCGACCACCATAATTGGCAGCTGACGTTCCTCATGCTCAGCATCGCGGGCATCGCCGACCCGCAGGCGCGGCGCGGCGGCATCGTCACCGGCATTGCAAGCGCCGCATCGCTGGTCATCGGCCTCGAGCTGCTGCCGTTCCTCGTCATCGTCGGCGCGGCGACCGTGCTGCGCTGGGTGTGGCAGCCGGAGGATCGCGAACGGCTGTCGGCCTACGGCCTGTCGCTCGCCGTGGGCTGTGCGGTCGGTTATCTCGGCTTTGCCAGCTACGACAATGCCGTGCCGCGCTGCGACGTGCTGTCGCCGGTGTGGCTGGGAACGATGGTTGCGGCGGGATGGCTGGCGTGGCTGTTGCCGCAGTTGAAGCGCGACGATTGGCGCTGGCGGCTGGGTGCGGCGGCGCTGGGCGGCGTGGTGCTGGCGGCGGGGTTCGCGCTGCTCGCGCCGCAGTGCCTGGGGCGGCCCGAACAGGTGTCGCCCGAACTCTACGAGAGCTGGCTCAAGAACATCAACGAATTCAAGCCGCTCTACACCAAGGACTGGCAGGTCATGGTCGGCACGCTTGCCTTGCCACTGGCAGGCGTCATCGGCGCGATCATTGCCACTTTGCGCGCGCGCGGCACGCCGCAGTTCGCGGTCTGGGCACCGATTGCGCTGATCAGCCTGACCTCGATGCTGTTGCTGCTGTGGCAGACGCGGATGGGCGCGGCGGCGCAACTGACGGCAGTCCCCGGCGCGACCGCGCTGATCTGGCTGGCCGTGCCTGCACTCCGCCGCAGCCCATCGATGCTCGCGCGCACCATCGGGGTTGCGGCCGTGGTGCTGCTGGTTTCGGGGCTGGGCGTCCAATATGTCATCGGTCAGGTCCCCGGCAAAAAGGCCACGGTGCGCAGCAAGGCCATCGAGAAGGCGAACGGGCGCTGTCCGACGCTCCCCGCGCTGAACCCCATTGCCAAATTGCCCGCGACGACGATCTTCACCTTCGTCGATTTGGGGCCGCGCCTGATTACCGTCACCCATCACAAGGCGATTGCCGGGCCGTACCACCGCAACGGCGGCGCGATCCTCGATGTGCATCACGCCTTCGACGGGACGCCCGAGAACGCCCGCGCAACGATCAAACGCCACGGCGCGACATTGCTGATGACCTGCCCGAACATGAGCGAATCGACCGTGTACCGTGCGCGGTCGCCGAAGGGATTTTATTCGCAGCTGGCGACGGGCACGAAGTTCGACTGGCTCGAACCAGTGCCCCTGCCCAAAGAGTCGCCGCTGCTGCTGTGGCGGGTGAAGTAGCGCCTAGGCGAAACTCGCCTTCACGCCGTCGATCACGAACTGCGCGGCGAGCGCGGCGAGGATGACGCCCAACACCCGCGTGATCATCGCCTCTACGCGGTTGCCGAGGATTTTCATGAGCGGCCCCGCCAGTAGCAGCGAAATCATCGTCACCAGCAAAGTTGTCGCCAGTGCGGCGAGCACCACACCGCGTTCGCCCCACCCGTCGGCACGGCTGGTCAGCAGCATTGCCGACGCAATCGACCCCGGCCCCGCAATCATCGGGATGCCCATCGGGAAGATCGAGATGTCGTCATGCTCGGTCGCCATCACTTCCTGCGCGCGGTTTTCGCGGCGCTCGGTGCGCTTTTCAAAGACCATGTCGAGCGCGATCATGAACAGCATGATACCGCCCGCAATCCGGAAGGCGTCGAGGCTGACGTGAAGCGCGCCGAGGAACGCTTTTCCGACGAGCGCAAAGGCGAACAGGATTCCTGCCGCGACCAAAGTCGACCGGATTGCCATCGCGCGGCGGTGCGCGAGGGGCGTCCCGTTCGTCAGGCTGGCGAATATCGGCGCGCACCCCGGTGGGTCGATGATGACGAAAAACGTCACCAGTGCCGAGATGAAGAGTTCGATCATTTCAGCCCGATCGTTTCATAGGCGACCAGTTTCCATCCCGCCGCGCCGCGCCATTGCCACACGCGCAGGTCGTGCGCGCCCGCCTGTCCGCCGAGCAGCGCGCGCGAGGCCCAGGCCAGGGTCCAGTCGTCCGAATGGCCCGAGGCGATTGCAGCCCCGAAGGTGGTTTTGGGCAAAGCCGCACTGCCGCGCGCGGGCATCGTTTCCTCGCTCTGGACCAGCACGTCGCTCGCCGCATTGGCGGCAAAGGCAGCGGCCCCGTCCACCCCGGCACGCGCGGCGACACCGGCGGCAAGCTTGTCGTAATCGGCCTCACGCAACGCCGCTGTCGAAGCGCCGCCGCATACCGGCGCGACCAGCGTCGGGGTGTTGCCCGCAGGCACCAGTTTCGGCGTCGGCCGTCCATGATCGAGCATCCAGCGATAACCGGTGGCCGTCCGTTTCCAGATCGTCGAAAAAGTGCCGTGCCCGCCCGATGCCGCACGCACCCAGGGGCCGGTCGACAGGCCGAGCGTCCCGTCGCAAGATGGCGCGATGGTACCGGGCCACCACATCACCGGCACCGAAGGTTCGGTCGCCCCAGCCAGCGCCTTGGGGACCGGCTTGGCATCGGGGACGAACATGATCGCGTCGGGCGCAGCGGTGAGGCGGAACGCCTTCCACTGCCCCTCGACCTGCGCGCGACGGGCAAAGGCGCGTTCAGCAGCCGCAATGGCGTCGACGGGGCTGAGCGCGACAGCTGCGGGCTTGGCAGGCGGTGGCGGTTTCGACGCGGCCACCGGTGCGGCTACGAGCAAGGCGAGCGCGATCATCAGGCGGCTTCCTTCATCCGGCGACGTTCGGCGGAAGTCAGCGTATTCCTGAGCAGACAGGCAATGGTCATCGGACCCACGCCTCCGGGAACGGGCGTGATATGCGCGGCATGGGCGGCGACCTCGTCATAGGCGACATCGCCGACCAGCCCCCCTTCCACACGATTGATGCCGACGTCGATGACGGTGGCGCCCGGCTTCACCCAGTCACCCCGGATCATCCCGGGTCGCCCGACCGCCGCCACCAGTATGTCGGCCCTGCGGCACAGCGCAGGCAAATCGCGCGACTTCGAATGCGCGACGGTCACAGTAGCATTTGCACCGAGCAACAGCTGCGCCATCGGTTTACCGACGATGTTCGACCGCCCGACCACGACCGCCTCCAGACCCGACAGGTCACCGAGTGTGTCTTTGAGTAGCATCAGACAGCCGAGCGGTGTGCAGGGCACGAAGCCGTGCAGCCCGCTCGCCAGTCGCCCGACATTGACGGGGTGGAAGCCGTCGACGTCCTTGTCGGGGTCGATGGTCGCAATCACCGCGTCGGGATTGATGTGGTCAGGCAGCGGCAGCTGGACGAGAATCCCGTCGACCGCCGGATCGGCGTTCAGGCGGCGCACCAGCGCCAACAACGCGTCCTGCGTCGTCTCGGCGGGCAAGCGGTGTTCGAAACTCGCCATTCCGGCCTCGCGGCACGCCTTGCCCTTCGCCCGGACATAAACGCCGCTCGCCGGATCGTCACCGACCAGCACGACCGCCAGCCCCGGCGCGCGACCCAGCCGCGTAACGCCTGCCGCGACATCGGCGCGCAGCGCCGCCGCATGCGCCTTGCCGTCGATCAGGGCGGCCGTCATGAAATATAGGTCGGCTGGATCTGGCCCTCGAGAACGATCCGCAGGATCTGGATGCAGATCAGCACGACGATCGGCGACAGGTCGAGCGCCCCGAAATCGGGCATGATGCGGCGGATCGGGCGGTACAGCGGCTCGGTGATACGGTCGAGCGTCGTCCACACCTGCCGCACGAAATCATTGTGCGTGTTGATCACGTTGAACGCGATCAGCCATGACATCACCGCCTGGATGATGATCACCCATGTCGCAAGGGTCAGCAGGTAAAGAGCAATCTGGATTACGGTGTTCATAGGTACAGGATTCCCGCTGCTTGGGCGCTGTCGCCCCAGATAGCGGGGTGCGCCCTATTTGTGAACCAGCGTCCCCGCGCCGCGGGCGGTAAAGACTTCGACCAGCATCACATGCGGCACGCGCCCGTCGAGGATGACGGCCGCATCGACGCCGCCCTCGACGGCTGTCACGCAGGTTTCGAGCTTCGGAATCATGCCGCCGGTGATCGTGCCGTCGTCGCGCAACGCCGCGATCTTTGCGGGATCGAGGTCGGTCAGCAACTCGCCCGCCTTATCGAGCACACCCGCGACATCGGTCAGCAGGAACAGCCGCGATGCGCCGAGCGCCGCCGCAATCGCGCCCGCCATGGTGTCGGCGTTGATGTTATAGGTCTGGCCGCTCGCGTCGGGCGCAATCGGTGCAATCACCGGGATGACCCCCGACGCCGACAGCGTATCGATGATGGTGCGGTCGACCTTCACCGGTTCGCCGACAAACCCCAGATCGACATTGCGTTCGATGCCGCGATTGGGGTCTGCCTCGCGGTGGGCGACCTTTTCGGCAAGCACCAGCCCCGCATCCTTGCCCGACAGGCCGACGGCACGCCCGTCCTCCGCCGCGATCCAGCCGACGATCTGCTTGTTGATCGCCCCCAGCACCATTTCGGCGACATCGGCGGTTTCCTTGTCGGTGACGCGCAAGCCCCCGACGAATTCGCTCGTCACGCCCAGCTTTTTCAGCATCGCGCCGATCTGCGGGCCCCCGCCATGGACGACGACGGGGTTGATGCCGACCGCCTTCAGCAGGACGATGTCCTCGGCGAAATCCTCTGCCGCCGCCGGATCGCCCATCGCATGGCCGCCGTATTTCACGACAAAGGTCTGCCCGGCATAGCGTTGCAGATACGGCAGCGCCTCGACCAGCGTTTCCGCCTTGGCCAGCAAGCTGACGTCGGGATCGTGACGGCTCATTTCGCGGTGTCCGTCGTGTCGAGCCATTTGCCGAGCCGGACCACGCCCCCGATGATGAGCGGCACGACAACGATCGACAGCACGATCTTGGCGAGCATCTGCCCGAGCATCAGATCCATGATCGGACGGACGCCATAAAATGACACGGTAATGAAGATCAGCGTATCGACGATCTGCGACAGTACCGCCGCGATCATCCCGCGCACTTCGGCAAAGCGCCCCTCGGCCCCCGCCAGGCGCGCAAAAATCCAGATGTTGAGCGTGACCGAGGTCCCGTAAGCGAGAATGCCCGCCGCCATCATCCGCCAGCTTTGCCCGACGATTACGGGAAATGCTTCCTTGGCGGGTTCGTACATGCCCGGATCGGTCGGCAGTTGCAGGACGAGCCACGACAGCAGGATCGCGATCACCAGCGGCACGAACCCGTAATAGACCATGCGGTTGGCGATGGCCTTCCCGTGAAGCTGTGCGATGGCGCTCGACACCGCGATCAGCGTCAGAAACGGGAAGATTCCGGCCTCGACCGCAAGCGGCCCGAGCGCCACCTGTTTCGCGCCGAGGAAGCCGCCGAGCGGCACCATCCCGCCATAAAAGATGGCAAGCACGAACAGCGAGCGGGGGATAGCAGCGGTGGTTTTGTCCATCGCGCGGTTGCTACTTGCTTTTGCCCGCAACGCAACCGCATCGTGCGGCAAACAATATCCAGGGGGTCAAGTGGAACATATCCTGATCGGTATCGCGGGCATCGCGGTCATTCTCGCCATTGCCGTGCTGCTGTCGTCGAACCGGCGCGCGATTCGCCTGCGTGTCGTCGGCGCGGCGTTCGCGTTGCAGGCGACGCTCGCCGTGCTGGTCCTCTACGTGCCCGCGGGCAAAGCGATGATCGAAGGGCTGGCGATGGGGGTCAGCGCGCTGCTCGGCTATGCGGGCGCGGGGACGCGGCTGATCTTCGGCAACCTCGCGACCGACCCGAATTTCGGTAACGCCTTTGCCTTTTCCGCGCTGCCTATCATCGTGTTCTTCGCCTCGCTTGTCGCCGTTCTCTATCACCTCGGCATCATGCAGTTCGTGATCCGCTGGGTCGGCGGCGGTATCGAAAAGGTCGTCGGCGTCTCCAAGGTCGAGGCGCTCTGCGCCGCCGCCAACATCTTTGTCGGCCAGTCCGAATCGCCGCTGGTCATCCGCCCCTATCTGGCGAGCCTTGCCCCGTCGCAGCTGTTCTGCGTGATGTCGGTCGGCATGGCCGGCGTCGCGGGAACGATCCTTGCCGCCTATGCGGCGCTGCTCGGGCCGGCTTCGCTGCCGTATCTGCTGGCGGCCTCGTTCATGGCGGCACCCGGTGGATTGCTGATGGCCAAGATTATCATGCCCGACGAGCTTGCCGTTGCGGGCGCGGTCGCCGACGGCGACGGGATGGCCGTCGCGCCGGTCGATCCCGAGGAAGAACCGGCCAACCTTATCATGGCTGCGGCCATGGGCGCTCAGACCGGTGTCAAGATCGCGGTCGCGGTCGCGGCGATGGTGCTGGCATTCGTGGCACTGGTCGCGCTGGCGAACGGCATATTGGGCGCGATCGGCGGGCTGTTCGGCTATCCCGATCTCAGCTTCCAGATGATCCTCGGCACGATCCTGTCGCCATTGATGTACCTGCTCAACATCCCTGCGCATGAGACAGCGGCGGCGGGCGGATTGCTCGGCACGAAGGTGGTGCTCAACGAGTTCGTTGCATTCATCGATCTGGGCCAGATGAAGGATCTGTCGGCGCGCACGGTCGCCATCGTCACTTTTGCGTTGTGCGGCTTTGCCAATTTCTCGTCGATTGCGATCCAGATGGCTTCGACCGGCAGTCTGGCGCCGAACCAGCGCCCCCTCATCGCCAAGCTCGGGCTGAAAGCGCTGGCGGCAGGAAGTCTGGCAAACCTGATGTCGGCGGCGCTCGCGGGGTTATTGCTGCCGGGTTGACCGTCAGACGACGAGAACGAAGTCGCCATAGGCGGCAAGCGTCTTGTCGTGCGTAAGCAAGTGCATCGACTCGGTTCGAGCCTGTGCAATGAGCAAGCGGTCGAAGGGGTCGCCGTGATGCGGCGGCAGGTCCTCGATCGATTGGATGGCATCAACGGAAATTGCGAGAGGCTGGAACAAGGCGCGCTCGAATTCGACGTTGGCGTCAGAAGCTGAGATGCCAACGCGAGACGTCTTTGCCCGCTTAAGGCCGTTCTTTATTGCGATTTCCCAGAGGCTGACGGTGCTGACCCAATGAGTATGGTCATCATCCTCGAGGAGTTCGAGCGCGCGCCGGGGAAGCTGCGGCGAACCCAGGATCGCCCACACCGCGATATGCGTGTCGAGCAATAGCCTCAAGGCCGCTGCAACCGCTCGCCGAAAGGGTCTGCACTGTCTTCGAATAGTTTCGCAACATCGGCATCGAGCGCCTGAAAGGCCTCGTAGTCGAAGTTATACTTGCCTGCTGCCAGCCCAAGCAGCACTTTGCGCGGCTTCGCCATCGGGACCAGACGTCCGACAGGCTTGCCGTTTCGGGCGATCACGATCTCAGTCTCGGCTCCGCTTTCGACGGCATCGAGCAGCCGCGACAGGTTGGACTTCGCCTGATGGACGTTGACGTAGGTCATAGGCCGCAACTTAGCCCAGTTTAGCTAAGCCCGCAACCGCCGTCCGAACCAGCGCCGCTCCTTCGGCGGCGACCCTGATTTGAGCACGCCTGTCCGGAACCGCCGTGCGGCGAAACGGATGATGATGACCACCCACAGCGCCTGCCACGCCAGCGCGAGCAGGTGCGGCCACAGCGCCGCTTCCTGCGCGGCGCGCGCGATCATCGTCAGCGGCGACGACAGCGGAAACATCGCCGCGAACACGCCGAGCGGCGAATCGAGGCTGCTCACGACCGCCGAGCCGAGCGCGAAAATCGCCAGCTGGAGCATCGTCACCGGCATCGACAGGGTCTGCACATCGCGCACGCTGGCCGCCTGCGAGCCGATACCGATGAAAATGCCGCCGAGAATCATGTAGTTGCTGACGTAATAGGCGACCCCCAGCACGATCAGCATCGGCCAGCCCATCGCCGGCGCGGGTAGTGCGCCGGTCCCCAGATAGCCGACCAGCCCGACCCCGATCGCCGCGCCCCAGATCGCAATACCGGTCACCGACACACCGAGCATGGCCACCAGCTTGCCGAGGAAAATCGCATCGACCGGCACGGCGGCGGTCAGCACTTCGATCACCTTGTTCGATTTTTCCTCGACCAGGTTCGACAACAGCATGCCCGCGAGCAGGATGGTCAGCATGAACAGCATCGTCTGCGCCGCACGGCCCAGCAGGTGGCGGCTGGCCGCCGAAGAGGTCGCGACCGGCCGGGTCGGCACCTGTTCGAGCGTGACGGCGGGCCGGGCCTGTCCGCCTCTGGCCAGCTGAGCGTCGAGCGCGGCTTCCTCGGCCAACATCTCGACGTCCGACGCCATATCCTTGAGCTTGGCATCGGGCCCGTGCAGCCGCAGCTTGCCGGGCCAGCCGGTCAGGACGAGCGTCGGCGCGCGACCGCCTTCGCCGAGCAACGCTGCGGCCTGGCGGTCGGGGTCGCCTGCAGCGGCGACCAGTCGCAGACCGGGATATTGCTCGATGCGGTCGTCGAGTCGCGTCTGCGCCGCGCGAAAGGCGGGAAAGGCGGCGGCTGGCGCGACCACCGCAACGACCGGCTTCATCGCCGCCTCGTCGACCCGGTTACCGATGCTGCCGATGACCCCGCCGAAACCGATGGCAATGATCGGGGTCAAGAGGAACATGACGAACGAGCGCGACCAGACGGTCGCGACATAGTCGCGCCGCGCAATGACCAGCGCGGCGGCGAACAGGCGCTGGAAATTGTTCATAGCGCGGCTTCCTTGGCGGTCGGTTCGTCGAGCGCGGCCGCGGCCTCTGCGCCCGCAATCGCGACAAAGGCGTCGTGCAGGCCGGGGCGTTCGATCGACAGGCTGTCGATCCCGGCATTGCCGTCGACCAGCGCCTTCAGCAACGGCTCGATCCCCGAGGCAGGCAGTTCGAACCGCCAGTCCGGGCCGGTACCGGCATCCGCAGGCAGCGCGGCACGCCACGGCCCGTCGCTGGCCCGCGTCCGCAGCCGGACAACGGGGCGCAGCCGGTTGCGCGCTTCGTCCACCGCGCCTTCGAACCGCACCTTGCCGCCCGCGATGATCGCGATGCGCTCGCACAGGCGTTCGGCATGGGCGATGACATGCGTCGAGAACAATATCGTCGCCCCTGCCGCTGCCTGTCCCCGGATCAGCGTTTCGAGCCGTCCCTGATTGAGAGCATCGAGTCCCGAGAAGGGTTCGTCGAGCACGATCACCTTGGGCTTGTGGATCAGCGTGCCGAGCAATTGCACCGTCTGCGCCATCCCCTTCGACAGGGTCCGCACTGTTTTCTTCGCGGCATGGCCGAGGTTGTGTTCGTCGAGCAGCGCATCGGCGCGGCGACGTCCCTCCGCCAGCGGCAATCCGCGCAGCGCGCCCATGAACGCGATCGCTTCGCGCGCGGTCATCGAGGGATACAGCCCGCGCTCCTCGGGCAGATAGCCGACGAGCGGCGCGGCTTCGAGCGGGCGTTCGTGACCCAGCACATGGCGGTGCCCCGCATCAGGGTCGATAATGCCGAGCAGCATCCGCAAGGTGGTCGTCTTACCCGCGCCATTCGGGCCGAGCACGCCATAGATGCTGCCCGCAGGTACGCTCAGGTCGATCCCGTCGACGGCGCGGGTGCTGCCGAAATTCTTGATCAGGCTGAAGGCTTCGATGGCAGGGGATGCGGTCATGCACGCATCCATAGCGACAGCGACGCGGTCTTGTCGAAGCACGGTTCATCCCCGGGTGCGAAAAAGCTATTGGTCATGGTGTGACTAGCGAACCATCCCTGACCAAAGCCCTAAAGGCACAGGCAAAAATGCTTGGTTTCGCCGATTGCGGGATTGCGCGCGCGGACGCGCATGACGGGCGGATGCCGCTCGGCGACTGGCTGGCGGCGGGCCATCACGGCACGATGGACTGGATGGAGGGACGCGCCGACCAACGCGCCGCGCCGCAGGGACTGTGGCCCAACGCGCGCTCGGTCATTGCGCTCGGGATCAGCTATGCGCCTGCCGAAGACCCGCTACGATTGGCCGACGAAAGCAGCGTCGGGCGCATCTCGGTCTATGCCCAAGGGGCCGATTATCATGACGTCGTGAAACGTGCGCTCAAGGCGCTGGCCCGCTGGCTGGTCGAGACCGCCGGGGGCGAGGTCAAGGTGTTCGTCGATACCGCGCCGGTCATGGAAAAGCCGCTGGCGGCGGCGGCGGGGCTCGGCTGGCAGGGCAAGCACAGCAATCTGGTCTCGACCGGCCACGGCAGCTGGCTGTTCCTCGGCGCGATCATGACAACACTCGATCTGGAGGTCGATGCACCCCATCCCGACCGCTGCGGCAGTTGCGATGCCTGTCAGCGGGCATGTCCGACCGACGCCTTCCCCGCCCCCTACCGGCTCGATGCGCGGCGCTGCATTTCGTATCTGACCATCGAGCACAAGGGGCCGATCCCGCACGAGTTCCGCCGTGCGATGGGCAACCGCATCTATGGCTGCGACGATTGCCTGGCGGTCTGCCCATGGAACAAGTTCGCCAAGAACGCCGCAGCCAACAAGGCCTTCGCCCCGCGCGCCGAACTGGCCGCGCCCGAACTCGCCGACCTGCTCGCGCTCGACGACCCCACATTCCGTCAGGTATTTGCGGGTTCGCCGATCAAGCGCATCGGCCGCGACCGGATGGTGCGGAATGCCTGTATCGCGGCAGGGAACAGCGGCGACGCGCGGCTGGTGCCGGTGCTTGAGCGGTTGGCAGGTGACGAAAGCGAGGTCGTCGCCGACGCAGCGCGCTGGGCACTCGCCGAACTCAGCGCGCCTCTTTCCGCCGGGTAAGCGCCGCGACGCAGCTGGCGCGGTCGATATCGCGGCCGTCGGGCTGGCGCGCATCGACATAGGTGACTTCGCTCTCGCCCGAGCGCGCCGGATAGAGATAGGCGTCGAGAATGCAGATCGGCCCGGCGAATTGCATCCGGCGAGCACCCTCGGCCTCTTTCACGTCCTGGTCCGCCTCGCCGAACAGCGCGGTCAGGCCGCGCGCGGTCTGGCCCAACACGCGGTCGAGGCCGGTCTTGATCATCGGGGGGCTGCGGGTGACCGCCAGCGGCGGCGCAGGGGCATCGACGGTCGCGGCGCAGGCCGAGGCCAGCAGCGGGATCAGGGCAATGAGCGAGCGCATGGTGCCCTGCTGGCCTGTGTCGCCCTTGCCGTCAATCGTCGGCACGGCTAGGCGGCGCGCTTTCGGGTGGAGACGGGCATGACAACGGACGCGCGGTACGATGTGGTGGCAATCGGCAATGCGATTGTCGATGTGATCGCGAGCGCGAGCCTCGACTTTCTGGCGTCCGAGGGACTCGAAAGCGGGTCGATGCGGCTGATCGACGGCGACGCCGCCGTGGCGCTTTACGACCGTATGGGTCCCGCGCGCGAGATTTCGGGCGGCTCGGCGGCGAATTCGCTCGCGGGGCTCGCCGTCCTCGGTCACGCGTGCGCGTTCATCGGGCAGGTTGCCGACGACCAGCTGGGCGAAGTGTTCACCCACGACATGCGCGCGACGGGCATCGCGTTCGACGTGCCTGCGCAGCCCGGGCCGCCGCCCACCGCGCGCTGCCTGATCCTGATCGCGCCCGACGGAGAGCGGACGATGAATACCGCGCTCGCCATGGCGCACCGCCTGCCCGCATCGGCCATCGACGAGGACATGATCGGACGCGCGAAATACCTGCTGATCGAGGGCTATCTGTGGGATGCGCCCGAGCCGCAGGCCGCGATCAAGCGCGCTATGGCGGCGGCGAAACGCGGCAGGTGCAAGGTGTTCTTCGCGCTGTCCGCGCTCTACCTGATGGGCATTTACCGCGACGACTTCCTGTCGCTGATCGACGACGGGATCATCGACACGCTGTTTTGCAACGACGAGGAAGTCGCGGCGCTGATGCAGACCGACGACCTCGAAAGCGCGATTGCCGCGCTGTCGGTCAAGGTGCCGACCCTGGTCGTCACGCGCGGCGCGAACGGGGCGCTTGCGGTACAGGGCGGCGAGCGTGCCGAAATCGCGGCAGAGACGGTCGCGCGCGTCGTCGACACGACGGGTGCCGGCGACACCTTCACCAGCGGCTTCCTTGCCGGACAGCTCGAAGGGCGCTCGCTCGCCGACAGCCTGACGATGGGCGCGATCTGCGCCGCCGAGTGCATCGGTCATTACGGCCCGCGCCCCGAGGCGGACCTCAGGGCGCTGGTCGACGCGCGACTGGGCTGACGCCAGTTCGGATCGCTATTATGCTGTGCCGGGGCTGTGCGGGGCGTCGGCGTCGAGTTCGTGCACTTCGACCAACCCGCGCCCGACATGGCTGCGGCTGCGGCTGTAGAGGAAGTAAATCACCAGGCCGATCGCGCCCCACACCGGCAGCACGAGGATCGCGGTCCACGGCAGCGAGACGTACAGGCCGACGCAGCCGATAATCGCGAGCGGCGCGACGATCCACACCGCTGGCGTCCGGAACGGACGTTTGCGGCCCGGATCGGTCCGGCGCAGCACCATGACCGATACCGCCACCATGAAGAACGCGAACAACGTCCCCGCATTCGAATAATCGGCGAGCTTGCCGACCGGCAAGACCGCTGCCGCAAAGGCCGCCGCAAAGCCGGTCACGACGGTGACGACGTGCGGCGTACGGTACTTCGGATGGATCGAGGCAAGCTTTTCGGGCAGCAGGCCGTCGCGCGCCATCGTGAAGAACACGCGGGTCTGGCCGAACATCATCATCAGCACGACCGATGGCAAAGCGAACACGGCGGCCAGGCCGACCAACCGGCCGATCAGCGGCCAGTCGATGACCTCAAGGACATGGACCAGCGCTTCTTTCGAACATACCAGAGGCTCCAGCGCGCCGCTGGCCGCGATATTGGCGCAGCGTCCGGCAAGTTCGGCCGATCCCGGTGCCAGCGGCAGGCCGTTGGGGCCCATCACCGGTTGCGCGCCGATCGCGCCGATCGCGCCCGACGCAACGAGCAGGTAGAACAGCGTGCAGATGCCCAGCGACCCGATCAGGCCGATGGGAACATTGCGCTGCGGGTTCTTAGTTTCTTCGGCTGCCGTGGAAACTGCGTCGAAACCGACATAGGCAAAGAAGATCGAGGCAGCAGCGCCCAGCACACCGGTCGTTCCGGTGGGCATGAATGGCTCGTTCGGTCCACCGAAATGGGCACCGTTGAGGACAGGCAGTGTCAGGAAGATGAACGCGGTCAGCGCAACGATCTTGATCGCCACGAGAACGGCATTGACGCGCGCGCTCTCGGTCGTGCCGATGACCAACAGCCAGGTGACGAACCCGACCACGACAATGGCCGGAATGTTGATCCAGCCGCCGGTGCTCATCGCCGTTTGCAAGTCGGCGTTCGTCGGTGTGCCGAACGCGACGGAGGCATGCGCCATCAGGGCATTGGCATTTCGCAATGCGCTTGGGAGGTGGACCCCCGCGCTGTCGAGAAAGCCGACGAAATGGTTCGACCAGCCGACCGCGACCGCGCTGGCGCCGACCGCATATTCGAGGATCAGGGCCCAGCCGACCATCCAGGCCAGCAGCTCGCCGGTGACGGCATAGGTGTAGGTATAGGCCGACCCCGAAACCGGCACCATCGACGCCAGTTCGGAATAGCAAAGGGCGGCGACCGCGCAGACGAACCCGGCGACGACGAAGCTGAGCAGCATGCCCGGCCCCGCCTTTTGCGCGGCTTCGGACGTCAAAACGAAGATGCCGGTACCGATGACCGCGCCGATGCCCAGCATCGTCAACTGGAATGCACCGAGCGTGCGGTGCAGGCCCTTTTTCTCCGCTGTTGCCAAAATGGCGTCGAGCGACTTGACGCGACCGAATATCATGGGGGTCCCCTTGGGTGTGTACCTCGTTGCGGGCGAACCTAACCGGCTTTCGCGAGCGCGCAAGCGGTTAGCGCGCGAGCATCGGTCCCAATGACCGACCACCGAAGAGATGGACATGGAGGTGCGGCACTTCCTGATGACCGTGCACCCCGATGTTCGCGAGCAGGCGATAGCCCGGCTCGACCAGTCCCGCTTCGCGCGCGACACGGCCGACCGCGCGGATGAAGCCCGCAATCTCGGCATCGTCCGCCTTTGCGGTAAAGTCGTCCCACGAGACATATCGTCCCTTGGGGATCACGAGGATGTGAACCGGTGCCTGCGGGGCGATGTCGTGAAAAGCGAGCGCGAATTCGTCTTCGTACACTGTGCGGTTGGGGATTTCACCGCGCAGGATTTTCGCGAAGATATTCTGCTCGTCATAGGGCGCGGTCGCGTCGATGGGCATCAAGCGCTCCTTGCGGCTTTTTCGGCGATCCCCGACACGCCCTCGCGCCGGTCGAGTTCGGCGAGCACATCGGCGAACGGCACGTCGCGTACCTCCAGCAGGACGAGCAGGTGAAACAGCAGATCGGCCGCTTCGCCGGTCAGCTCCGCCGCCTCGCCCGACAGCGCGGCGACGACGGTCTCGACCGCTTCCTCGCCGAGCTTGCGCGCAGCAAGCGGCGCGCCACCGGCGAGAAGTTTGGCGACATAGGACGCCGCCGGATCGCCCGCACGGCGCGCGGCGATGGTGGCAGCGAGTTTGGTCAGGGTATCGGTCACGCGCCCGTTAAGCGGCGGCGCGGCCTGCGCGTCAAGCTTGCGTGTCGTCCGGCGAGTCATCGCGCTTCGGTGCGCGGCGCGACGCCTGCCGCCCGATAATCAGCCCGACCACCGCCACCACGAACAGCGCGGCATCGCCGGGCTCGGGAATCTGCACGCTCCCGCTCTGCGCGAAGGCAGGCGCTGCCATCGACAGGATCAGGACGGCAAGGGCAGAACGGGCGAACACGACGGGCGACTCCATGGCGGCGGCAGCAGTTCTACCGGAATGCTGCGGTGCCATATAGACGGTAATATGAACGCAAAGGTTCGATTCGGGACAGGTCACAAAGCTTTACGAACCGCCGAATTCCTTACCGGAAGCCCGGCGGCGGCGAGCGCCCGGTGCGCGTCGTCGATGCTGGCCTCGCCGAAATGGAAGATCGAGGCGGCCAGCACGGCATCGGCATGGCCGTCGCGAACGCCAGCGACAAGGTGGTCGAGCGTGCCGACCCCGCCCGACGCAATCACCGGCACAGCGACCGCATCGGCAATCGTGCGGGTCAGATCGAGATCGTAGCCGATTTTCGTCCCGTCGCGGTCCATCGAGGTGACGAGCAACTCGCCCGCGCCGAGCTCGACCAGGCGGGTGGCATGGGCGACGGCATCGATCCCGGTCGCGCGGCGGCCGCCATGGGTGAAGACTTCCCAATGACCGTCCACCCGCCGCGCGTCGACCGAAGCCACGACGCACTGGCTGCCGAAACGCGCGGCGATGTCCGCAACCAGCTCGGGCCGCGCGACGGCGGCGGAGTTCACCGCCACCTTGTCCGCGCCCGCCAGCAGCAGCGCGCGGGCATCGTCGGCGCTCCGCACGCCACCGCCGACGGTCAGCGGCATGAAACACACTTCGGCGGTGCGGCGCACGACGTCGATAATCGTGTCGCGCCCCTCATGGCTCGCGCCGATATCGAGGAAGCACAGCTCGTCCGCCCCCGCCGCATCGTATGCCCGCGCCGCCTCGACCGGGTCGCCTGCATCGCGCAGTTCGACGAAGTTGACGCCTTTGACAACACGACCGTTTTGAACGTCGAGGCAGGGGATAACGCGGACGCGGACGGTCATCCGTGCACCATTGAAAATGTCGCAAGAGCCAAAGCGCTCAAAAGTACTAGTTCCAACAGGATGACAGCGGCAAAAGCTGCATGATTTTTCTCGCGATTGACCCGCACCACGGGTCCAAACCCAATTTCACCCCGCTTCCAATCGATCCAGATCGCGAATGCGAAGGCCGCGCAGATTATTACGCCCCAGAGTCCAAGTGCGCCGTCGGTCATCCAGCCGCCGCCACGGCCAGCGCCGCCGCCAGATCGAGCCGCCCGTCGTAGAGCGCGCGCCCCGTAATCACGCCCTCGATCCCATCCTTCGCAAACAGCGACAGCATCCGGATATCGGCAATTCCCGCGACGCCCCCGCTCGCGATCACCGGTATGTCGGTCGCGCGCGCCAGATCGACGGTCGCCTGCACGTTGCACCCCTTCAGCATCCCGTCGCGGCCGACATCGGTGAAAAGCAGTGCGGCGACACCCGCGTCTTCGAAACGGCGGGCCATGTCGAGGACGGGCACGTCGGAGACATCGGCCCAGCCTTGGGTCGCGACGAACCCGTCGCGCGCATCGACGCCAACGACCACGCCGCCGGGGAACGCCGCTGCGGCATCGCGCACCAGCTGCGGGTCGGTCAGCGCCGCCGTGCCGATGACGATGCGCGCGACCCCGCGGTCGAACCAGCCCTCGACCGCCGCCATCGTGCGGATGCCGCCGCCAACCTGCACATGGCCGGGAAATGTCTCGACAATCGACGCGACCGCTTGCGCGTTGACCGCGCGGCCCGCGAACGCGCCGTCGAGATCGACGACGTGGAGATGCCCCGCGCCCGCGTCGGCAAACAGCATCGCTTGGCGCGCGGGATCGTCGCCATAGACGGTCGCGCGGTCCATATCGCCCTCGGCAAGGCGGACGACCTGGCCGTTTTTGAGGTCGATGGCGGGGAAGACGATCAGGGTCACTAAATCCTCCCCAGCGAAGCGCAGGGGAGGTGGCGCGCAGCGCCGGAGGGGCGCGAGCGCAGCGAGCGGCGCTGTCGCCACTGGAGAGACCGTCCACCGCTGAACGCGAGTTCGAAGTCGGATCGTCCCCCGGACGATCCTCGAACGCGCGGGGCGCGTTCGACTTCGAACTCCCCTCCGCCCTGCGGGCACCTCCCCTGCGCTACGCTGGGGAGGAGTTTTACGGCCGCCATTTCAGGAACCTCTTCAACGTTGCAATGCCGTAGGACTGGCTCTTTTCGGGATGGAACTGCACGCCCGTCATATTATCGCGCCCGATGGCGGCCACGACACTCCCGCCATGCTCGGTCGTCGCCAGCACGTCCTCACCCGAAAAAGCATAGCCGTGGAGAAAATACGCCTCGCCCGGCTCGATCAACGGATGCGCGCTTGCGGGCACCACATCGTTCCAGCCCATGTGCGGAATTTTCAGCCCCGGCGCGGCGGCCAGCGGCGCGACATGGCCGCCGATCCAGCCCAGCCCCTTGGTCACGCCGTGCTCGTGCCCTGCGTCGGCCATCAGCTGCATGCCAACACAAATGCCGAGGAACGGCCGTCCGCGCTCGATTACGCTTTCGGTCAGCGCGTCGATCATGCCGGGGATCGCCGACAGCGCGCCCATGCAATGCGCGAACGCCCCGACGCCGGGGAGGACGATGCGTTTGGCCGCCAGCACCTCTGCCGGGTCCGCCGTGACCGCAATATCGCTTGCCCCCGCCGCTTTCAGCGCATTGAGCACCGACTGGAGATTGCCCGCGCCGTAATCGATCAGCGCTATACCTGCCATGCTGTGCTCCTGCGAAAGCAGGAGCCCTGTCGCCGAGAACTGCCGACCGCCTCCAACGCTCCTGCTTTCGCAGGAGCACATGCTCGCCTCACAACACGCCTTTCGTCGATGGAATGGCATCCGCCTTGCGCGGGTCGACCTCGACCGCTTCGCGCAGCGCCCGCGCCAGTCCCTTGAACGCGCTTTCGGCGATATGGTGATTGTTCGACCCGTACAGGCACTCCACGTGCAGCGTCAGCCCCGCAGTCTGCGCGAACGAATGGAAGAAATGCTCGAACATCTCGGTATCCATTTCGCCGAGGCGTTTCTGCGAGAATTCGGCTTTCCAGACGAGGAAAGGCCGCCCCGAGATATCGAGCGCGACGCGGGTCAGTGTCTCGTCCATGGGCGACAGGGCGTCGGCATAGCGGCGGATGCCGCGCTTTTCGCCAAGCGCCTGTGCCACCGCTTCGCCGATCGCGAGGCCGGTATCTTCGACGGTGTGGTGCTGGTCGATATGCAGGTCGCCGACGGTCTTCACGTCCATGTCGATCAGCGAGTGGCGCGACAGCTGTTCGAGCATATGGTCGAAAAAGCCGATACCGGTCGACACGTTGTACGCGCCCGTCCCGTCGAGATCGACGCGCACGTCGATGCTTGTTTCCGCCGTTGCGCGGTGAACCGTGCCTGTTCGCATGATGGGCTGCCTATAGACGCCCCGCCGCGCGGTGCAACGCACCTTGACCGCTGCCCGCGCGCCGTCCACCAAGCGCGGCGATGAGCGACGATCAACCCGACAGCCTGATTCCCTATGACGAAATCGTGCAGGAGGCACTGCGCGCGGTCGTCGGACGCGTGCTGGGGCAGATCGGCTCGGACGGCGACCTGCCCGGCGCGCATCATTTCTATATCACGTTCAAGACCGGTGCGCCGGGGGTGGAAATTCCGCAGCACCTGACCGTGCGCTTTCCCGACGAGATGACCATCGTGCTCCAGAACAAGTTCTGGGATTTGAAAGTGCACCCCGACGCGTTTCAGGTCGGGCTGACCTTCGGCGGCATTCCGGCAAAGCTCCACATTCCGTTTGCGGCGGTCACTGCATTCGTCGATCCCGCCGTCGATTTCGCGTTGCAGTTCCAGGTGTCGGGCGAGGGCGAAGGCCCGGCAGCGCACGACGCGGCGCAGAACGACGGACCGATTGCGGAGCCGATTGAGGACGGGTCGAACGTCGTCGCGGTGGACTTCAAGCGCAAGAAATAACGCCGGGAGGGCGCATGACCCGCACCGAAACCGACAGCTTCGGCCCCATCGAAGTTTCCGTCGACGCCTATTGGGGCGCACAAACGCAGCGGAGTATTGCGAATTTCCCGTTCGGCGACCGCGAGCGGATGCCGGTCGAGATCGTCCACGCGCTGGCGCTGGTGAAGCAGGCAGCAGCACGAGTGAACCGCGCACACGGGCTGGACGCGAAACTGGCCGACGCCATCGAAGCGGCGGCAGCGACGGTTGCGGCGGGCAAATACGACGACCAGTTCCCGCTCGTTATCTGGCAGACCGGCAGCGGCACCCAGACCAACATGAACGTCAACGAAGTGATCGCAGGCCTTGCCAATGAGGCACTGACTGGCACGCGCGGCGGCAAATCGCCGGTGCATCCGAACGACCATGTCAACATGAGCCAGTCGTCGAACGACAGTTTCCCGACGGCGCTGCATGTGGCGGCGGTGCGGACGGTGACGCACGGCCTGTTTCCCGCACTCGACGTGATGCGCGATGCGCTGTCGGCGAAGGCAGCGGCATGGCGGGATATCGTCAAGATCGGCCGCACGCATTTGCAGGATGCGACGCCGCTGACTTTGGGGCAGGAGTTCTCCGGCTATGTCGCGCAACTTCAGGCCTGCCGTACGCGGATTGACGCGGCGCTCGACGACTGTCTGGAACTTGCGCAGGGCGGCACCGCGGTAGGGACCGGGCTGAATGCTCCCACCGGGTTTGCGGCCGCCATGGCGCGCGAGATTTCGACGCTTACGAATCTACCGTTCCGGCCTGCGCCCAACCCTTTTGCGGCGCTCGCGGCCAATGATGCTCTGGTCCAGCTATCGGGCAGTCTCAACACGCTGGCGGTTGCCCTCACAAAGATCGCGAACGACATCCGTCTTCTCGGCTCTGGCCCGCGCTCCGGCCTCGGCGAACTCATGCTCCCCGAAAACGAGCCCGGCAGCTCGATTATGCCGGGCAAGGTCAACCCGACGCAGTGCGAAATGCTGACGATGGTCGCCGCGCAGGTCATGGGCAATCATGTCGCGGTGACTGTTGGCGGGATGCAGGGGCATCTCGAACTCAATGTGTTCAAGCCGTTGATCGGGGCCAACGTGCTGCGCTCGATCAACCTGCTCGCGACCGGCATGACCAGCTTCGCCGAACGCTGCGTCGAGGGGATCGAGCCGAACCGCGCGCGCATCGCCGAACTCGTCGACCGTTCGCTGATGCTCGTCACCGCGCTCGCGCCCGAAATCGGGTACGACAATGCCGCGAAAATCGCCAAGCATGCCCATCACGAACACCTGACCCTGCGCGAGGCGGCGCTGGCGCTCGGCCTGGTCGATGCCGCCACCTTCGACCGCGTCGTGCGCGCCGATCTGATGACGGGAACCAATCCGCCGCCCGTGCGCTGAAGCCCGCGAACCAGCGGAGGATTCGGACATGCTCGGAACAGTTATCGGGGCCATCATTGGCAGCAAGATCGACCGCGCGGATGGCGAAGGCGGCGTGAAGGGTGCGCTGCTCGGCGCACTTGCGCCCGCCCTCGTCAAGCGCGTCCTGCCGCTCGCGATCCTCGCAGGCGGGGCGATGCTTGTGAAAAATGCGCTCGACGCACGCAAGACGCCCGAACCTGTCGCCTAGGCGACAGTTGACCAGTTGACGGCAGCGCCAGCGCGCGGGCATGGGCAGCCATGCCCGCGATCCTGCCGTTCACCCGCCGTGGTCTCCTGTTCGTCCTGTCCTCGCCGTCCGGTGCTGGCAAATCGACGATTGCGCGCAAGCTGCTTGCCTCCGACGACAACCTCGCCATGTCGGTGTCGGCGACGACGCGGCCGATGCGGCCCGGCGAAGTCGACGGGGTCGATTATCATTTCGTGACGGTCGAACGGTTCCGCGAGATGGTCGCGGATCAAGAATTCCTCGAATGGGCGCATGTCTTCGGCCATCGCTACGGCACGCCAAAAGCGCCGGTGGAGGCGATGCTGGCCAAGGGCTGCGATGTCCTGTTCGATATCGACTGGCAGGGCGCGCAGCAGCTGTTCCAGCAGGCCGGTGGCGATGTCGTCCGCACCTTCATCTTCCCACCCTCGCTTGACGAACTCGAACGCCGGTTACGCGCGCGGGGGACCGACTCGGACGAGGTGATCGACGCCCGCATGGCCCGCGCCGCGAACGAGATCAGCCATTGGGACGGCTATGACTATGTGCTGGTCAACGACGATGTCGACCGCTGTTTCCGCGATGTCGCGTCGATTCTCGAGTCGGAGCGCCTGAAGCGCAGCCGCCAGACTAGCCTGATCGGGTTCGTCCGCAGTTTGACGCGACCGGGCTGAACGCTAGTCTCGCCCCCATCAGGGGAGAGACATCATGATCCGCATCCTAATCGGCAGCGTGATTGCCGGACTTGTCCAGTTCATCGTTGGCGCGCTGGCCTGGGCGACGCCCATCGGCAAGCTCGCGTTCACCGAACTCGGCGAGGCCGAAACCGCGCAAGTACAGGCGGCCCTTGCCAGCGGGCTGACCGCGACCGGGACCGGCACCTATTTCATCCCCTCGCCCGAGACGGCGGCGGGGACTGTGCTGCTCGGCAAGGGGCCGGTCGCGCTGGTCCATTTCAACACCAGCGGCTTTCCGCCGATGGACGGGACCTCGCTGATCACCGGCCTGATCCTGTCGATTATCGTGATGTTCCTCGTCGGCATGGCAGTGCAGCGCCTGCCCGATTTCGCCAGCCGGATGCGGACCATGATGTTGTTCGCGGCGGCAACGGTGCTGTATTTCGCCTTCTCGCTGCCGGTATATAATTTCTACATGCCGTGGGCTTGGTGGGTGTTCCTGGGCGTCGAGGAGTTTCTGGCGTTCACGCTGGGCGCGTTCGTCCTGATCCGCTGGTTCATGCCGCGCGAAGCAGCTCCAGCATCCGGCCTGAACTGACGAAATCGGCGCGGCGCAGCGCGCGCGCGTCGGCCGCCATCCATTCTTCGCCCCACAGCTCGGCCTGCCACAGCTCGTCGAGATGAGTGGCGTCGAAGGCAGCGTCTGGGGCAATCGCAGCCTCGGCAAGCATCAGCGCCACGACCAGCGACCCGCCGATGCTGACCACGGGCGAGAGCGCAGCCAGTTCGAAAGGGCTGCGCGCGGCTATGGCGGCCGACAGGCGCACCAGTGTTTCGGGCGGCTGCGCGCGGTGGACGATCCCCGCCGTCACGACGACCGCGATATCGTAGCGCGTTCGCGCCCAGTCGAGCAGCGGATCCCAGATTTCGGCTTGGCGCGCCGCCAGTTCGGGCGGGTTTTCGGCGCGGTAACACAGCAAGTCGGTCTCGCCATAAGCAGCCAGTCCCGCCGCAAAGCTCGCCACGTCCGGCGCAACCTTGTCGATGGCGGCATTGGCGAAACCGGTGAGCGGCATCGCGCGGGGATCGACTTTATCACCCACAGCGCGCCATTCGTCCGCCACCGCTTCGGCAAGCGCTGCCGTCGGTAGTATCAGCGGCGCGCGCGCGGGTGTTTTCATCGCCCGCCCGTCGAGCAGGATCGCGCTGTCCGCGACCGTGACATCCTTCCAGAACCGCTTCACGGCTCGCTGCGCCACCGCCGGATCAGGATCGGTGGCACGACCAGCACATCGATCAGCGCGTTTGCCAGGAACAACCCGCCGATCAGATCGGCAGGTTCGATCCAGCGTTTCGAGATGATCGCGATGCCGATGAACGCCGACACCACGCCGCTGAAACGGAGCGCCGTCAGGGTGAAAAAGCGCTTCTTCGCCAAATCTTCGGTCATGCGGCCTCCAGCAATGCAGTGAGATCGGCGGGGCGGCGCGCAAGGGCATGGGCCCCTGCGGCAATCAGTTCGGCGGCATCGTGATAGCCCCATGCCACACCGACCGCGCGCGCGCCTGCATTCAACGCCATCAGGATGTCGAAGCTGGTGTCGCCGATCACGACAGTGCCTGTAGCGTCTGCCCCGGCTTCGGCCATCGCGGTCGCGACCATCGAGGGGTGCGGCTTCGACGGGTGGCGGTCGGCGGTTTGGAGCGTGACGAAATGATCGCTCAGCCCGTGGTGATCGAGCGCGAGGGCAAGACCCCGGTCGGATTTCCCCGTGGCGACCCCCAGCAACCAGCCGTCGTCGCGCAAATTGTCGAGCACATCGGCGATCCCGTCGAACAGCGGCTCGTCGATCAATCCGCCCGCGCGCAGGCCCTGAAACGCGCGCTTATAGTCGGCGGCGACACCTTCATGCAGCGCCGGTTCGGCCTCGGGCAGCAACATCGCGACCGCCTCGACCAGGCTCAGCCCCACCACCCGGCGGATAGCACCGCGCGACGGTGCGGCGATCCCGGACTGCGCGAAAGCCGCCTCCATCGCGAGACAAATGTTGATCTGGCTGTCGATCAGCGTCCCGTCGCAGTCGAACACGGCCAGACGAGTCATATGTGGGCGGGTCATGCGCGTGCGGCCCGGATCGCGTCGGCCATGTCGTCGGCACCATTGGTTGCCATGCCGCGCAGCACGCCCTTAATTTCAGCTTCGGACTTGTTCTGGCTGACCTTGCACGTACCGCGCAGCTCGGAGATGGTCAGTTCGAAGGCGGTAATCGCGTTCAGCATCGCCTCGAAACGCGGCGGCTCCATCTTGGCACGGGTCCAGTCCTCGCCCACGCGCGGTTCGAGACGCGCCGACAGCGCATCGAGCAGCGCGGTCAGGTCGCTTCGGTCGAGCCGCCGCACCGGCCCCTCGGCTTCGACGCACAGGTAATTCCACGTCGGCACCGCGCCGCGCACGTCGACATACCAGTTCGCGCTGACATAGGCGTTCGGCCCTTCGGTCAGCGCCAGCGCCGTCGCACCGTCCAGATGGGGGACCAGCGCATTGGTGTTTGCGAGGTGGAAGCGCAGCGTCCGGGCAGGCGTCACCAGTACCGGCACATGCGCGACACGGGGACCGTCGGGCGTGGTCAGGAACAGACGGGTAAAAGCGACGCGGTCGATCAGGTCGAGCATCGCGGCCTCGTCGTCCCAGTGGAACAGGCGCGTCGGATGCATCAGCGGGTGCCGCGCGCGCGGCGTTCGCCCTTGCGTTCCTTGCGCGCCGCCTTGGCCTTGTTGGCGACCAGACGGCGCTTGCCCTCCGGCGTTTCGGAGAATTTCACTTCGTCGAGCGGCAGCGCATCGCCGTGGGCGACGGTGAAGCCGAGATCGATCATCGTCGCGGCAAAATGTTCGGGCAGTTCCGCGCGCATGTCGATCTGGCCGCCATCGGGGTGATCGACACGGAGGCGCCGTGCATGGAGGTGCATCTTGCGGCTGATCGTGCCGGTCAGGAACGCCTCGCGTCCGCCGTATTTGCCGTCGCCGACGATGGGATGGCCGATGGCAGCCATATGGACGCGCAGCTGGTGGGTGCGGCCGGTGTGCGGTTGCAGCTCGACCCAGGCCGCGCGATTGCCGACGCGGTCGACGACGCGGTAACGTGTACGCGCAGGCGATCCCTCTTTCTCGTCGACATGCATTTTCTCACCACCGGTACCGGGCTGCTTGCCGATGGGCAGGTCGATCCAGCCGTCGTTGACTTCGGGGATGCCGACCACGATCGCCCAATAAACCTTGCGCGCGGTGCGGCTTGAAAACGCCTTGGCGAAATGCGCCGCCGCACGCGACGAGCGCGCGACCAGCAAAACGCCGCTGGTGTCCTTGTCGAGCCGGTGGACGAGCTTGGGCCGACCCTCCGCGTCGAACACCAGCGCATCGAGCAGACCGTCGACATGCTCGGTCGTGCCCGTCCCGCCCTGTGTGGCGAGGCCCGGCGGCTTGTTGAGGACCAGCGCGGCGGCATCGCGGTGGACGACCAGGCTTTGCGCGAATTCGGTCTGGTCGGCACTCAGCGGATTGACCGGCCGCTTGGGCTTGGGAGCACGCTCGGCTTGCGCCGCGCCGTCGGCAGGCGGGACGCGGATCACCTGACCCGTCATCACCCGGTCCCCTGGCGTCGCGCGTGCGCCGTCGAGCCGCAATTGCCCGGTCCGCGCCCAGCGCGACACGATGTTGAAATTGGCCTCGGGCAAATGGCGCTGGAACCAGCGATCGAGGCGGATGCCATCGTCGTCGGTGCCGACGGTGAACTGGCGGACGGTGTCGCTGGCCTTGCTCATGCGCTGCGTGCCAGCAGGAGACCGACACCGGTGAGCGTCACCGCGCCGACGACCGAGGCGGCGACATAAGCGAAACCGACGACCATCTGCCCCCGCTCGATCATCAGCCAGGTTTCGAGACCGAACGCCGAGAAAGTCGTAAATCCGCCAAGAACGCCGACACCGAGCAGCAAACGGGCCTGTTCGCCGCCACTGCTGCTGCGCGCGAGTATCCCGACGAGCAACCCCATCAGCAATCCGCCCGCCAGATTGACCGCCAGCGTTCCCCAAGGGAAGCCCGGTCCGAGCGCGCGCAGAAATGCGCCGCCGACCAGATACCGGGCTCCCGCGCCCAGCGCGCCGCCGATCATTACTGCCAACAATCCGTTCATGCCCGCGCCCTAGCGCGTGGCGGCGCGCGCGGCTAGCGGGTCAGCCTATCGCCCCCGGTTGTCGGCAAGATCGACGGTGGTGTTGCTCCCTGCGGGTTTCACGCTGACCATGAAGCGCGCGCCGTCGCGACTGCGGCTGGCGGTCAGCACAGTTGCCGGTCCCTTCGGGCGCTCGCTGGCTGTATAGCCGCCTGTCCTTGCGGTGCGGCGATAGCTGTCGAGGATCGCCTCGGCGGTCAGCGGCGCCGAATAGGCGACGAGGCGCAGCCGGCATTTCGCCGTGTCGTTCCCGGCGGCTTCGGCGACCTGAGCCTCGGCGGGCAGAGTGAGATCGGGAGACAAGCGTGCCGCCCAGCCATAGCTATAGGCGACATCGACTCCGCACCCGGTAAAGCCATCACCCATGGCGGGGCGGACACGGGCGAGCAATGTCGGCGGCGCATCGTCGCGCAGCGGGTCGGGCGACCCCGGCGGGACCATTGCGCGATAGGGTTCGTCGGCGGGGCGCAACGCGCCATCGTTCGAGCGCCGGTCGAGCTGCGGATCGGCCATCAACGGATCGGCAAGGGCCGCGGTCACGGCCGGATCGACGTCGCTGGCGTTGGCCTTGCCCGACGGCGACGACCCACACCCCGACAACAGGGCAAGCGGCAACAGGAGCAAAGTGCGCGGCATGGCGGAAATCCTATCAGCGCCGCGTCATAATTACGTTAGCTCTGTCGCGTTCAGAGAATCGCGTTGATCTGGTCGAGCGTGAGCGGCTCGGCAAAGGCGATTCCGACATGGCCGTCGCGCTGCCATGCGACACGGCCGGCCGTTTTGTCGAGGCCGACCATGGTCACGGTCACGGGGCGCCCCGGCACCAGTGCTGCGGTCAGTTCGGCCATGACCCCGTGCGCCGAGACATTGTGTACGATCACCGGATAAAACCGCCCCGGCCCCGCATCGATGGTCGCGGGCAGGCGGACGTCGGCCCGCCGCGAGCGGCGGTCGTCCAGTGGCACGGCATTGGTCTTGTTCATCACGACTCCCGATCTCCCCAAGCGACCGTGGCACCGCGTTAAGCGAAAATTGTGAACAATTTCAAAACGGTTTAAACGTCAATTAGTGTGACAGGCAGCCCATCGCGCGGTTTGGGGATCGGCCAGGCCTGCCACTCGACGCCCGATGTCGCCGCGACGTCGACGTGGTGAGTCCGCAGCATGTGCCAGGCCAGTATCTTGACCTGCATATAGGCGAAATGCAGCCCCAGACACATATGCGCGCCGCCGCCGAACGGAGCCCAGGCATATTTGTGCCGTCCGCGCGATTCTTCGGGCGAAAAGCGCATCGGATCGAACTTGTCGGGTTCGGGCCAGTGTTCGGCCATATGGTGGACGAAATGGGTGTTGATCCCGACAAAAGTGCCCTTCGGGAATTTGTGGCCGCGGAACTCGAAATCCTTGACCGCACGGCGCGGGATCGAGGGTACCGGCGGCATCATCCGCATCGATTCCTTAAAGGCATAGTCGGTCAGCACGAGGTCGCCGAGCCGTTCATAGGGCAGGTCTTCGCCATTGACCCCCAGCCCAAGCATCTCCTCGCGCAACCTGACCTGCCATTCGGGATTGCGGCCGAGCAGCATCATCAGCGATGTCGCCGACGAGGTGATCGTGTCGTGTGCGGCCATCATCAGGAAATTCATGTGATCGACAATCTCGTCGACCGATAGCTGCGTCCCGTCCTCATGGGTGGCGCGACAGATTTGCGAGAACATGTCCTCGGCAGTGCCCGCACGGCGTTTCGGCACTTCTTCACCGAAATATTCAACCAGATATTTACGCCCGGCAACCCCGCGCCCCATCGCCGTGCCGGGGATCGGCGCGCGGATGACCGCGATCGACGCCTGCACCATATCGACGAACGCCTGGTTGATCTTCGCCGCCTCCGGGCCGAACGGAATGCCGAGGAACGACGTCGCGGCCAGATCGAGCGTCAGTTCCTTGATCGCCGGATAAAAAGCGAAATCCTTGCCCGACCACTGGGCCACGCGGGCACGGATGCCCTCGTTCAGCGCTTCGGCGTAGAGCTTCATCGGCTCGGGCTTGAACGCGACCGATAAAGTCCGGCGGTGAACGCGATGCTTTTCGAAATCCATGAGCATCAATCCGCGCGGGAACAGCAGGTTGAGCATCGGCCCCCAGCCCTGTTCGGACGAGAAGATCTTGTCGCGGTCGAACAGCACCAGCTCGTTGGCGTCCGGCCCCAGCAGCGTCACATTGCGCCCGCCGAAGCTCTTGTGCCGGTACACCGGCCCGTATTTGGCGTGCATCCGCCGGACATAGCCGGGGGGATCGGCAAGCAGTTTCAGCGTGGTGCCCAGAATCGGCATCCAGCCATCCTCGCCGGGAATATGGTCGAGGCTGCGCGCGGGCTGCATCGGCAACCAGTGCGGATTCGCTTCGAATCGGTCGGCGCGCGCCATCATCCATCCCCTTACTTACACTGGTATAAGTAGTGCGGCCGCATTACGAAGCAATCGTAAACAGTGGCGTAACAGTTTCTGACATATTATGCTCGGCGCTATGCGGGTACAGCCCCCTCCCCCCCTCAACGGGCGCGTGGCGGATCGAAAGTCCGTTGTCATCGCCGCACACCTCCGCGAGTTCGGCGGGTCCCGGATGGATGTCGATGTCCACGATCTATCGCTGACCGGGTTTCGTACCGACTGCATCTTTAAGGTAGCGGTCGGCGCCCGCGTTTATCTGACCCTGCCGAGTTTTTCCGCAATGGAAGCCATCGTCGCCTGGCGCGACAATAGCGGGTTCGGTTGCAAGTTCGTCCAGCCGCTGCACTCCGCCGTGTTCGATATGATTGCGCGACGTCATCCCGGCTTCTGAACCCCGACGTGCCCGCGAGCCGGTCCGCACCGTGGCGCGGATCGTGCTGGCGCTGGCCTATCTAGTCGCCGGGATCGCGCATGTTGCGACCCCAGGCGGATTCGTGCGGATCACGCCGGGCTGGGTACCATTCGCTCATGACGTCGTTGTGGCAACGGGAGTCTGCGAGATCACGGGCGCACTCGCACTGCTGTTCGTGCCGAAGTTGCACAAAGCTGCGGGCATCGCCTTTGCCGCCTATGCGATCTGCGTGTTTCCGGCCAATATCAACCATGCGGTCAACAATATCGCGCTGGGCGGGACGACATTGAGCTGGTGGTACCACGGCCCGCGCCTGGCGCTGCAGCCGGTAATTGTATGGTGGGGCCTGTGGGCCGCCGGCGCGACCGACTGGCCGTTTCGGAAAAGCGCCGGATAAACGAAGGGCGACAGCGAAGTCTCTTCGCCGCCGCCCTTGTCGAACCCGGTGGGGGTCAGCCGATGTGCTTGCTGACCGCAGCCGTCATCTTGAACATCGAAATCGGCGCGGTGCCGATGACCTTGCCGAGCAGCGCATCGGGATTGATCGTGCGCTTGTCCTTGGCATCCTGCAGGTTGTGCTTCTTGATATATTCCCAGACCTTCGACGTGATCTGGCTGCGCGGCATCGGACCCTGGCCGGTGATCGCGGCGAGATCCCCCGAGACCTTGACCGGCGTCATCAGCGCATTGGGTTTCTTGTCAGCCATGTGTTGTTTCCTCCCTCACGAAATTCGTCGCTTGAATACAGTCAGGCACGGTACCTGAGGCCCCATGCTGGCGCAGGCGTAGAACGATTACAAGACGTTGGCGATACCCCGTGCATACAGGGGCGCGCCGAGGCGATTGGCCAAGCGTGGCCGAATGCCCTACCGCCGCGCGTAAAGGAGAATCGCCATGGCCAAAGGCCAGAAGAAATCGAATAAGGAAGCGCGCAAGCCCAAGGCCGAAAAAGCGCCGAAAACCAATGCTTCCAACCCGTCGAGCAAGACGGGGACGTCGGGATTGGTCACGATCAAATAGCGTTTGGATAGAAAGATGGCCGAGGGCGATTACGTCTATGACGAAGCGAGCGGCGAGTGGGTCGCGCCGGGCGAAATCGCGACCGCGACGCCCGGCGACACGGTCGAAGTCCGCGACGCGGTTGGCAATCTGCTGGCCGACGGCGACCAGGTAACGCTGATCAAGGATCTGACCGTGAAGGGTGCAGGCCAGACGCTCAAGCGGGGAACGCTCATCAAATCGATCCGGCTTACCGGCGACGCGCAAGAGATCGACTGCCGGTACGAAGGGATTAAGGGGCTGGTCCTGCGCGCCGAATTCGTCCGCAAACGATGAGCCGTGTCGAAGCCGTGGACGAGGCACCGGGCCTTGCCGCACGGTTGCTCCGGCGCTTGCTGGTTATGCTCTACCGGCGCGGCGGCTGGACGTCGGTCGGGACTGTACCCGAACCGCAGCGTTTCGTCCTGATTGCGGTACCGCACACCAGCAACTGGGACTTTCCCAATTTCCTCGGCGTTACGCACGCGCTTGGAATTCGCACCCATTTCATCGCCAAATCATCGCTGTTCCGCTGGCCGATGGGCGGGTTCATGCGCCAGGTCGGCGGTGTCCGGCTCGACCGTGCAACAGCCAAGGACACCGTCCAGCAGATGGTCGACGAGTTCGCGCGCCGTGACGATTTCGTGCTGACAATTGCCCCGGAGGGGACGCGCGGCGCAGTCGGCAAATGGCGGAGCGGCTTCTACCAGATTGCGCTGGGTGCAGGCGTGCCCATCGTCTGCGGCTTCATGGATTATCCGACGCGCACTTCGGGGCTGGGACCGGTGATTGTACCGACCGGCGATTACGAGGCCGACATGGCCCCCGCCTTCGCCTTTTACCGCAACATCACCGGCAAGCACCCCGCGCGCAATATCGCCGTCTGAGGTCGCAGCGGTTGCGCCGCGCGGTGGAGACGATACGCAGCAGGGATGACTAACGCGCTTTCGCTGATCGAGTTCACTGACGCCCTCGCTGCCGATTTCCACCGGATCAACGCTGAATGGATAGAGGCCATGTTTGTGATGGAGCCGACCGACCGCGATATCCTCGAAAATCCGCGCGCGCGTATCGTCGATGCGGGCGGGACGATCCTGTTCGTGGAAGCCCGAGGCAGCGGCATTATCGGCACCTGCGCGCTCAAAAAAACCGGCGAAGCGGCCTTTGAACTCACCAAAATGGGCGTGACCGACGCGGCGCGCGGCAAAAAGGCGGGCGAATTCCTGCTCGTCCACGCCATTGCGCGGGCCAAGGAGATGGGCGCGCGCGAACTGTATCTGCTGACCAGCCACAAATGCGAAGCCGCAATCCACCTCTATGAAAAACTCGGCTTCGTCCACGACGCAGGCGTGATGGCGAAATACGGCGCGACCTACGACCGTTGCGATGTCGCCATGGGCTATCCGCTCTGAATGGGCCGCGGTCACGGTTAACACGATGTTAGGCCCTTCACCCTAGCCACCACCGGGCAATCGGTGGGGGACGACGGTGGCGGACGACGCGGAGACACAGCGCAGCGGATTTGCCCGGCTCGCCAGTCTCGCCGCGCCCTTCCCGGAAGGCGCGCCGTCCGCCATCCGGAACGACCTGATCCGCCTCCAGTACGAACGGCTGCACGGGCTTACCCCGCTGCTTCACCTGACGATTGCTGCCAATACCTTGGCAATGGCGGTCGCGGTGATGGGCGATTTGCCGTTGTGGCAGCAACTGACCCCGCCCGGCATCATATTGGTCAGTGCGATCGTCCACTTGATCCGCTGGCGACGGCGTACGAGCGACCTGTCTATTCCGGAGATCTGGGGAAAGCTCGGCCGCGCGGTGCCGCTGGCGGGCGGCCTCGGACTGGTCGCGGGGCTGTGGGGGGTCAGTGCCTTTGTCGAGACCGAACGCTTTTACTGCGTGGTCGCGCCGGTGTTCGTCGCACTGGTGGCACTGGTCAGTGCCAATTGCCTGACCAGCGTGCCACGCGCGGCGATTGCGGCAATGGCCGGAGCGCTGGGTCCGCTGGTCGTCAAGATGCTGCTGTTCCCCAATCTCGGCATCCGGTCGATGGCGGTTATGCTGGTTCTGATCGGGCTGCTCCAGGGGCGTCTCGTCCTTACCAAATTCGCCGAGACGGTGAAAATGCTGACATTGCAGCATGAGATCGCTCTACTGGCCGGGACCGACGCGCTGACCGGCCTCAAGAATCGCCGTGCTTTCGCTGCGTGTCTCGAGGAGCTGCTTGCAGCCGGAACGCCCGTCACGGTCGCGATGATCGACCTCGACGGATTCAAGGCGGCGAACGATGGCCATGGCCATCAGGCAGGCGACACGGTGCTGGCCGAGGTCGCCCAACGCACGACAATGGTGGCGGGCAGCGCGACGTGCATCGCCCGGCTGGGTGGCGACGAATTCGCGCTGATCTTCGACGGGCAGGTCGATCCGACCCAAGTCACCGCCGAGATCGACGCCGTACGCGCGGTCATCGCTCTGCCCTATGCGGTGGGCGAAGCAATCGTCACAGTTTCGGCAAGTATCGGCGTTGCCAGCGGCCCCGCCGACGGGTCCGGTGTTTCTGCCTTGATGCAAGTCGCCGACCGCGCGCTCTACCGCGACAAGCGCGATCGGCGCAGCAAGCGGCGGCGCGCGGCTTAAGGTCCGATCACGGCCATTGCTGCTGTCCACCGTCGTCCCTAGACAGTGTCGCCATGGAACGCAGCGACACGATGATCCTTGGCGGCGGGCTTGTCGGCCTGACCACCGCACTTGCGCTCGACGCGCACGGTATTTCTTCCGTAGTGATCGACCCAGCACCCCCTGCGACGACCCTTGCCCCGACCTTCGACGGACGCGCGTCCGCGATTGCGAGCGCGAGCTGGAACATGCTCGAGGCAATCGGCATTGCCGATGCGCTGCGCCCGCATGGCTGCCCGATCCGGCGCATCGAAGTGCGCGACGGGCCGCAACGCGACGCGCTCGACTTCACGCCCGATGAGGGCGCGCTCGGGACGATGGTCGAAAACCGTGTGCTTCGCAAAACGCTGCACGAAGCCGCCAGCAAGGCGGCGAACGTTATGCTGAAAATTCCGAACCGCGCCGTAGCCGTTACACGCGATACCGGCGGCGCGGTCGTCACGCTCGACGACGGCAGCCTCTATCGCGCGGACCTGTTGATCGCCGCCGAGGGGCGCAATTCGCCGACACGAACCGCAGCGGGCATTCGCGTCGCACGCTGGCAGTACGACCATAGCGCGATCATCTCCGCGTTCGACCACAACATTCCGCACGACAATGTCGCGCACGAGATTTTCTATCCCGATGGCCCGTTTGCGCTGCTGCCGATGCTCCCGGGCAACCGGTCGGCGCTGGTGTGGACGGTGGCCGCAAAGGATGCGGCGGGCGTGATGGCGCTCAGCGATTCGGCCTTTGCGGCAGAGGCCGCCAAGCGCGCGGGCGGGTTGCTCGGCGACCTGTCGTCTGCTGCGCCGCGCTCGACCTATCCGTTGGGCTTCCACCACGCCGCGCGGATCACCGACGCCCGCCTCGCGCTGGTCGGCGATGCCGCGCACGGTATTCATCCGATTGCCGGACAGGGGCTGAACCTGGGTTTCCGCGATGTGGCCGCGCTGGTCGAGGTGCTGGTCGACGGCACGCG
Source organism: Sphingomonas sp. SUN039 (assembly GCF_024758725.1). NCBI lineage: Bacteria > Pseudomonadati > Pseudomonadota > Alphaproteobacteria > Sphingomonadales > Sphingomonadaceae > Sphingomonas > Sphingomonas sp. SUN039. Next base: position 2,693,550 of record NZ_CP096972.1, read on the forward strand.
GACGGGGATGGATCTGGGCGACGCGATGCTGCTCGAGCGCTACCAGCGCTGGCGCAGTCTCGACACGCTGATGGTCGCGACCGCAACCGACACGCTGACCCGCCTGTTCGGCATCCCCGGCAAGACCGCGAGCAAGGTTCGTCGTTTCGGACTGGGCGCGGTGCAGCGGATCGCGCCGCTGAAAGCAATGTTCATGGCTGAGGCGCGCGGTGAGACAGGGAAATTGCCGAAATTGCTGGCGGGGATGACAGTCTGATTTTTCTAGAAAGGGTTTAACGCGAAGGCGCTAAGAAGAAGGGAAGACGCGAAGGTTTCAGCTCTCGCCACCTTCTTCCCGCGATAGCGGGTATCGATTTCACGCCATTCGTTGAGGGGCTAGATGCCCGCTTTCGCGGGAAAGACGACGGGGAGCGCTCTCTTCGCGTCTTATTCTTCCCTTCGCGCCTTTGCGTTAAACCCCTTCTTCTACTGCAACGTCACCCGCTCTTCGCCGTCATGCCGCCCGAAGAATCGCATCAGCTGCACGATCAGGTCCGCACGCATCGCCAGATTGGGGGCCTCCAGCAGCGCCTGTTTCGCCGCCGCGTCGAACGGGGCGATCTGGGCGATGCCGTTGACCAGCGCCTCATCATCGAGCCGACCGACCGCTTCCCAATCGACCGCATAGCCCTGCGCCTCGGCAAAGCGGCGCGATTCGCCTTCGAGGTCGGCGCGCTGCACGCCTGCCAACGGAGCGTCGTCGTGCACCTCTTCGAGCACCGCCTCTACCTGACGGAACGGCGTGGTCACATCGAGCTCGCGGACCAGTCGGAACCGCGCCAGCCCCTCCAGCACGATGTTGTAGCGCCCGTCGTCCATCGCCTCGACATGCGCGATCTTGCCGACGCACCCCATGTCGAACAGCTGCGGCAGCTCGACCTCGGCACGCACGGTCGGCGGCTTCGGCTGGATCAACCCGATGCGCCGGTCGCGCGCCATCGCGTCGCTGACCAGGGCGCGGTAACGGGGCTCGAAAATGTGCAGCGGCAATTGCATGCCCGGAAAGAGCAGCGCCCCGGCCAGCGGGAAGATCGACAGTCGCGTCGTCGTTTCCGACCCCGAAGTCGACACAGTCATGTGAACAACACCGCCGACAGTCGCCGCCGCTGTGCCGAGACCCAAGGGTCCATGACGCCGACGACTTCGAACACCTTCAGAAGCTGCGCTTTGGCCGCGCCGTCGTTCCACTCGCGGTCGGCACGGATGATCTCAAGCAGATGGTCCGCCGCGCCGTCGCGGTCGCCTGCGGCCATCAGGCCATTGGCAAGCTCGAAGCGCTTGGCGTGATCGTCGGGCACTGTCGCAACTTCAGCGATCAGCCCCGAAAGATCGGCCACCGGCTTCACGTCGCGGGCGAGCGCCACGGCGGATGCTGCACGCTCGATGGCGGGGTCTTTCGCGAGCTCGGGCGGCAGGTCGGCCAGAAACGCTTCAGCCTCGTCGATCTGTCCGAGCGCGACTTGCGCGCGCAAAAAGCCCGACAGCGCCTCGGCATCATGGGGGGCCATCTCGACGATCTGCGCGAAAATCCCTGCGGCACGCTCGACATCGCCAGCTGCCAGAACCTCCTCGCCCATCGCGATCAGCGGCGCGATTTCGGCATCGAGTGCCTGCGCCTCGCCCTGGATGGGCAGTTGCTTCAGCAACTGGTCGAGCATCTTGGCAATCGCGCCTTCGGTGCGCGCGGGGGTCAGGTCGGCGACGAGCTGTCCCTGGAACACCGCATAGACGGTCGGGATCGACTGGACGCGAAACTGCGCGGCAATCGCCTTGTTCGCGTCGACATCGATTTTTCTGAGCAACACCCCGCGGTCGGCGTAATCGGCGGCCACCTTCTCGAGCAGCGGGGTCAGCGCCTTGCACGGCCCGCACCATTCGGCCCAGAAATCGAGGATGACGAGCGAGGTCATCGACGGCTCGATCACGTCGCGCTTGAACGTCTCGATCGCCTCGCGCTCGGCCGCACTCATTCCCAAAGTCGCCACAAAACTCTCCGAATCCCTGCGCCCTTATGTGGGGAGAAAAGGCGATATGCCAAGGGGATTGCGCGGGCGCGCGACTGCCGCTATCAGCCGCGCCCTACCCGACGGGCAGCGCGACATTGCGCGGTCCGGTCACACGACGCCAGAGCGGGCGTAGCTCAGGGGTAGAGCACGACCTTGCCAAGGTCGGGGTCGAGGGTTCGAATCCCTTCGCCCGCTCCAGCGCGCCGTGCGCGCACAATTTAACGAAGTTAAGTTGCCGACGCACAAGCGCGGCCGGCGGCGCTAAGCGCCGACCGACGAAGACACGGGCTTTGCCCGTGGCCATTTCTAAATGCCGTCAGTGTCATTATCTTGCCAGACATCAACCTTATGTTCGATGTCATTCAGCAATGCCGCGAGTACTGTTGATACCCGCACAGGGTTAATGACCGTAATTACTTCAACATCGGGAACGTACCGAAAGCTCAGCTCGCGATGGGACTGACTTAGACCGGCAACCAGCCTGTCCGTCGACTCCCTGTCAGTCGGCTGGAAACCACTCTCTTGGGCAAGCTTATAGCAGTCATCGAGGCGGTGACCCGCCTTACGAAGCACTGATTCGTCTCGTCCGGAGCGAAGAATGACTGCTTTGAAAGCTAGCTCAACCGCAAAACCGGCCAGCAGGTAGAATGGCATAGCGGGCGCTTGATCACCGGCGATCAGCGACGGCAGCAGCAGCTTCATAGCGTAGGTATATGACTTGGAGGCCGCGAAGAGATTTGCTGAACTGGTCGGCAAGGCGCTTCCCCACGTTGCTAATACCAATTGGTCCCGCCGTGGCAAAGCCACGTCGTCGGTCCTCGCTCTAGCGAGGCCGTCCGGGAGCGCGTGTGCTGACTTACGCTGCGCTGGTCAGCACCGGCGTGCGGCACGCACGCCTCACGCGCTCCAATGAATATCAACCGCCAAATCCGAATCCCCCAGCACCCGCCCGATCGGCACCGAACTCCCCGGCCCCTCGGCAATCGCGCGCTCCAAAACTGCCCGCTTGTCCGCGCCCGTTATCGCCATCGTCAGCGACCGCGCCGACAGGATCGCCGCTTTCGACAAAGTCACCCGTGCCACCGGCGCCTCCTGCGGCATCGGATCGGGCATCACGCCCAGCGCGCGCCTCTCCTTCGGCCCGTTCAGGGCCTCGTCGAGGTCGGGTCCGGCAAAGATCGACGCGGTATGCCCGTCCGCGCCCATGCCCAGCCACACCAGATCGAGCGGGAACGGCAAGTCGGCCAGGCGCGCATCCGCCGCACGGCCCGCCGCCCTGTAATCGCTCGCCTTTTCCGACGTCAGCGGCACCACGCGCGCACCGAGCGGCAGGAATTTCTTCGCCAGCATCGCCACGTTCGACAAAGGCGAGGTCACCTCGACCAGCCGGTCGTCGGTCGGGATGATCGTCACATCCTTCCACTTGCGCTTTTGCGCGGCGAGCAGGTCGAGCGCCGCAATCGGCGTCTTGCCGCCGGGTAGCGCGATCAGCGCCGAGCCGCGCGCGTCGAGCGCCGAATCGATGATGAAGCCGATATCGCCCGCAATCGCCTCGGCCAGTTCGTCGGTGTCGTCATAGTCCCACCATTCGGCTTCGATCGTCATTGCGGCGTGGTTCCTGTGGTTGCGGGGGAAACGGATTGCGGTGCGGTCAACGCTGCCGCCTCGAGAATGTCGAGCGCGCGGTGCGCCTCGCTATAACGCCGCGCCGCTGCCATCCAGTCGGTGGCGGCCGCGCGCGACGGCAGGCGCGCAATCTCGGCAAGCGCAGTATCGGCCTGTCCGCCGTCGAGCGCGAGACGCGCGCGCGCGAGGCGGTCGTCGGCGGCGGGCGAGGGCGAGGACGCTTTGCGGACGACGAACAGGCCGCCCATGGTCCGCTGGATGGCGCTGCCCCAGCTTTCGTCGGGGCCGCCCCCCGCCAGCGACGGGGCGAGTGCGTCGAGTTGCTGGCGGAGCATGTCGAGCGTCACGGGAGCCTGTGCCGCCGAGATGATCGCGGCGACCGCGCGGGGCTGGCTCTCGGCAAAGCGTTCGCGCAATTGCCCCTCAAGATAGCCGAGGCCGACACCGCGATCGATCGCGCGGCGGACGGCAAAGGCGATCAGCAGCCCTTCGGCACGCGCGGCGTTGTTTGACGCGTTGGCGGCTTGCGCGTCGATCTGGGCGAGCCGCGCCTCAAGACCGGCAACCCGCGATTCGGTGACCGCGACGGCTTCGGGCGTCACGGGTGCGGCGGGGACCGAAGTCAGCGTGGCAACTGGTGCCGGCGCGGGTGCGGTCGTCAGCGGGCGGGTCGTCGGGCTGGCGGTCGTCGCGGGCACGATCAGGCGGCGCGCCGGTTCCCATTGGGTGAGCGCCCAAGTCACCGCCACCGCGCCGATCACGAACGCGAGCAGCGCGACGATCAGCGCATTGCGGAACGGGCGCGGTCGGCGTTCGGCCGTTTCATAGCTGTCGTCAGTCATGGTGTTCGACCTGTTCGCTGCTTGCCGCCGCTTCGCACACAAGGGCCAGAGTTGCCAGCATCGCGTGTTCACGGGGGATGTCGGCGATGTGGACCGCCGCCCAACCCGACCCACAGGCAGCAGCGGCAGCGGGGCTGATCGCGACGATCCGGATGCTTGCCCGGTCGGATGTCAGTGCGGCGAGGCGGCTGCCCGTGCGCGGGGAGTGGACAAGGGCGATGTCGGCGTTGAGCGGCGCGGAGGGGGTTAAGACGCGGGATTCGTAAACGGTGACGACGGTCATGCTCGCCTCGGTTGGAATCGAACGGTGATCGCTGCCGGTGAGGTGGAGAATTTGGACAAGGGACTGTCCCCTTGGGGACTGTCCCCTTTTCGCTTGGGGAGGGACAGTCCCCAAGGGGACAGTCCCTTGTTCTGCTTGGACGACAAGATCTGCTAAATCCGCTGCGTCGCCTAACCCTATACGCACATCGCCGAATCCGACTGCCCGTGCGGCTTCCCCGGTCGCCTCGCCGACCGCAAACAGCGGCAGATGCGTGAAGTGCGCCAGTCCCGCACCACCATGCCGCGCCGCATTGGCGCTGGTCATGACGACCGCATCGAAAATGGCAGGGTCGGGCGCTTCCCATGCCAGCGGCACAATCTCGAACAACGGGACGACGACCGGCTCCAGACCCATCGCCGCCACTGCTTCCGCCGTTGCCTCATTGCCCGGCGCGGGTCGGACGATCAGGACGCGCACGAAAAAAGCGCAGCCAGCCCGGGCGATGCGCCGTCGAGCAGTTCGGCTGCCAGCCGTGCGGGTGCATCGGTGTCGCCGACCACAAACTCTTTTGCCCCGCCGCGATGCTCTGCCCCGTCCTCGGTCAGGATTTCTGCCCGCAGATGGATGAGCTCGCCGTCAAAGCGCGCCAGCACCCCGACCGGCGAATGACAACTGCCGCCGAGCGCCGCGAGCAGCGCGCGCTCCGCAGCGACACAGGCGTGCGTCGCACCGTGGTCGATCGCCGTCAGATACTGGCGCGTGGTCGCGTCGTCGCTCCGGCACTCGATGCCGACCGCGCCCTGCGCGACCGCAGGCAGCATCGCGTCGATATCGACTGCCGCGCCGACACCCGGATGCCCCAGCCGGTCGAGGCCCGCCGCCGCCAGCATCGTCGCATCGGCCTCGCCATTTTCCACCCGCGTGATGCGGGTCGCCACATTGCCGCGGAACGAGACGATCTTCAGGTCGGGCCGCAGTCGTCGCAATTGCGCCGCACGACGCGGGCTGGCGGTGCCGATGACCGCGCCCTGCCGCAGCGCGTCGATACTGTCCGCCCCGATCAGCCGGTCGCGGACATCGGCACGTTCGAGCATCGCCACCAGCGCGATCCCCTCGGGCCGGATCGTCTCGACATCCTTCATCGAATGGACGCTGGCATCGGTGCGCCCCTCGATCAGCGCGCGGTCGAGCGTTTTGGTCCACAGCGCCTTGCCGCCGATTTCGGCGAGCGGGCGGTCCTGGATGGTGTCACCGTCGGTCGTGATCGTGACGATCTCGACATCGTCGTCGGTCCAGCCATGCGCGGCAACGAGCGCGGCGCGGGTCATATGGGCCTGGGCGAGCGCAAGCGGCGAGCCGCGCGTGCCTAATCGTAGTTTCGGGGAACTGGCAGTCATGTCGCCGCTCGTGCTAGCGGAGCGCGCGTGTCGTGCAAGTCCCCCCTCATTCTCGGTATCGAATCGAGCTGCGACGAGACTGCCGCTGCCGTCATTACCGGCGACCGGCAGATATTGTCGCACCGGCTGGCGGGGCAGGAGCGCGAACACGCCCCCTATGGTGGCGTCGTCCCTGAAATCGCGGCGCGCGCGCACGTCGAGGCGGTGATGCCACTGGTCGAGGCGGCGCTGGCCGATGCGAAGCTGACGCTTGCTGATCTGGACGCGATTGCCGCAACGGCAGGGCCGGGACTGATCGGCGGCGTGATGGTCGGGCTGGTGACCGCCAAGGCGCTCGCCCATGCGGCGAACAAGCCCCTGATCGCGGTCAACCATCTCGAGGGGCATGCGCTGTCCCCACGCCTGACCGACCCCGATCTCGAATTCCCCTACCTGCTGCTGCTGGTCTCAGGCGGGCATTGCCAGTTGCTCAGCGTCGATGGCGTCGGGCGCTACCGTCGGCTGGCAACGACGATCGACGATGCGGCAGGCGAAGCGTTCGACAAGACGGCGAAATTGCTCGGTCTCGGCTTCCCCGGCGGACCCGCCGTCGAGCGCGCGGCGGCGGAGGGCGAACCCAAGGCGGTGCCGCTGCCGCGCCCGCTGTTCGGGTCGCCCGAACCGCATTTCTCGTTCGCAGGTCTCAAAAGCGCTGTTTTGCGCGCGCGCGATGCCGGAACCCACCGCCCGCAGGACATTGCCGCGAGTTTTCAGGCGGCGGTCGTCGATTGCCTGATCGACCGCACCCGCCGCGCCATCGAGCGTGCACCGGAAGCCACCGCGCTCGTCGTCGCGGGCGGCGTTGCCGCAAATACCGCAATCCGCGCGGCGCTTGCCGCACTGGCGGGTGACAATGGGTTGCGCTTCGTGGCACCGCCGCTGTGGCTGTGCACCGACAATGCCGCGATGATCGGCTGGGCCGGGGCGGAACGGTTCGCGCTAGGCCTGACCGACGGCCTCGACGTGGCGGCACGCCCGCGCTGGCCGCTCGACCCGGCAGCCGAAACCGTCCGTGGCGCAGGAGTGAAAGCATGAGAATAGGCGTCATCGGTGCAGGCGCATGGGGCACGGCGCTGGCGCAACTGGCGGCGGCGGACGGCGAGCCCGTCCTGCTATGGGCACGCGAGCCCGAGGTCATCAGTGCCGTCAATCTGGCGCACGAGAACCGGCTGTTCCTGCCCGGCATCCCTCTGTCGCCGTCGATCGAGGCGACGACCGATCCCGGCCGGATGGATGCCTGCGACGCCATTCTCGTCGCCGCGCCCGCGCAATATGTCGCCCGCGTGCTCGCCCGCACGCCCGTCGGCCCGCGCGCGCTGGTGCTGTGTGCCAAGGGGATCGAGGCCTCGACCGGGCGGCTGATGACCGAAGTGGCAAGCACGCTCCACCCGCGTGCGCCGATTGCGGTCTTGTCCGGCCCGACCTTCGCCGCCGAGGTCGCCAACGGCAAGCCGACCGCCGTCACGCTGGCGACCACAGACGACCAGACCGGCCGCGCGCTGATCCAGCGCCTCGCCCGCCCGCATTTCCGGCCCTATCTTTCCGACGACATTATCGGCGCGGAGATCGGCGGGGCGGTCAAGAATGTGATCGCCATTGCCTGCGGCATCGTCGCGGGGCTGGGGCTGGGCGAGAACGCGCGCGCTGCGCTGATCGCGCGCGGTTTTGCCGAGATGACCCGGTTCGGCGTGGCGCGGGGCGGTCGGGCCGACACGATGGCGGGATTGTCGGGGCTGGGCGATCTGGTGCTGACCTGTTCATCGACCCAGTCGCGCAACTTCACGCTCGGCAAGGCACTGGGCGAAGGGGCGCGCGCCGACACGTTGATCGGGGTCGGCACAAGCGTTGCGGAAGGGGCATTCACCGCACCGGTGCTCGCCCGGGAAGCGTACCGGCTGGGCGTCGACATGCCGGTTGTCGAGGCCGTGCGCGCCATGATCGAGGACGGACGCAGCGCGCGCGAAGTGGTGGCTGCGCTGCTGGCAAGACCGTTGCGGGGCGAGGGGTGACGCCTTCAGAAATCCCAGGCGATGCCCTTGGCTTCCCAATCGCCATAACGCGTGGGTTCGTGCCCCTTGGGACCGCCATACTCAACGGCGGGTTTGGGTTCTTCGGGGACCGGCACCGGCGGGCTTTTCGACAGATAAGCGGGCGCGCGGACATGATCGGGGCGTTTCGACATGGGGGCAGATATAGGTGAGCGACCCCATGGCTGAAACCCCCGCCGGAACAGCGACCGGACTCCCCGCGCGCCGCGCCGCGATGGGGATGATCGACGCGGTGCTGCGGCGCGGCCAGCGGTTCGACGCGCTCCCCGCGCACGGGCTCGCGCCATCCGACGAAGGGCTGGCGCGCGCGATTGCGGGCGAGGTTTTCCGCCGCCTGCCCGATCTCGACGCGCTGATCGATTCGGCGACGGCGCAGCCGCTGCCCGGCGATGCCAAGGCGCGCACCGTATTGCGGATCGCGCTCGTCCAGACGCTCGTCCTCGGCACGCCACCCCACGCCGCCATCGCGACCGCCTTGCCGATGGTCGAAGGCGGACCGAAGCGGCTGGTCCACGGCGTGTTCGGCACGCTGATGCGGCGAGGGAGCCTGCTGCCCGAAGTCCCGACCCTGCCCGAAGCGGTTCGCCAGCGCTGGGGGGCCGCATGGGGCTATGCGATGCTCGGCGATGCGGCCCGTGCGCTGGCCGTGCCGCCGCCGCTCGACCTGACCCTGCGCGACCTCAATGAAGACGGCGGCGTCGGCGGCGAGGACATCGGGACCGGCCAACGCCGCCTGCCGCGCGGGCACAATGTTGCTGACTTGCCGGGCTATGCGGAGGGCCACTGGTGGGTACAAAACCTGTCCGCCGCCATCCCCGCATGCCTGCTGGGACCAGGCAACGGCCGCACCGTGCTCGACCTGTGCGCGGCTCCCGGGGGCAAGACGATGCAGCTCGCCGCTGCGGGCTGGAACGTCATCGCCGTCGAACAGCATGCCAAACGCGCCGAACGGCTCCGCGAAAATCTGGCACGAACGAAGCTGGCCGCCGACATCCAAATCGGCGATGTCATGACATGGGTGCCCGCTGCGCCTGCCGATGCCATCCTGCTCGACGCGCCGTGCAGCGCGACCGGCATCTTCGCGCGCCACCCCGATGTCCTCCACCGCATCGGACCCAAGGACATCGCCGCGCTCGCCGGGCTCCAGACGCGCATGCTCGCCCGCGCCGCCGACTGGCTCGCACCCGGCGGGCGGCTGGTCTACGCGACCTGCTCGCTCGAACCCGAAGAGGGCGAAAAGATCGTTACGGCGAGCAATCTGGTCATCGATCCGGTCGGCGCGCACGAACTCCCCCCCGGCGTCGTCCCCGCCCCCGAAGGCTGGGTCCGCATCCTGCCGGTGCCGGGGCGTGACGGATTCTTCATGGCGCGTTTGCGACGGCCCTGAAGGATGGGAAGAAGGGTTTAACGCGAAGGCGCAAAGAAGAAGGAAAGACGCAAAGATTTTGGCTCTTGCCACGTCTTTCCCGCGCCAGCGGGCATTCACCCGTGGTCATGCGGGCGATTATGATTGCCGCTTCGCGGGATGACGCAGGCAGTGCGCTTTCGTCGCGCCTTCCCTTCTTCTTTGCGCCTTCGCGTTAAACCCCTTCTCCCTACGCCACCCGCTTGCCCCCCCCCATTCGGCTGACTAAGGCCTTGCACCCATGTCCCATCCCGTCCGCATCGCCCCGTCGATTCTGAGCGCCGATTTCGCGCGGCTGGGGGAGGAGGTTCGCGCCATTGAGGCTGCCGGGGCCGACTGGGTGCATGTCGATGTCATGGACGGGCATTTCGTGCCCAATATCACGATCGGGCCGATGGTCGTGAAGGCGCTGCGCCCGCACACCACGCTTCTGCTCGATGTCCATCTGATGATCTCACCGGTCGACACTTTCCTCGACGCCTTTGCCGAGGCGGGGGCCGATGTCATCACCTTTCATCCCGAGGCGGGGCCGCACGCGCACCGCACCGTTCAGCGCATCAAGGCGCTCGGCAAGCTGGCGGGGGTCTCGCTCAACCCCGCTACGCCGGCCAAGATGCTCGATTATCTCATCGACGAGATCGACCTCGTCCTCGTCATGAGCGTCAATCCCGGCTTCGGCGGACAGAGTTTCATCGAAAGCCAGCTCAGGAAGATTTCCGCCATCCGCAAGATGATCGACGCAAGCGGGCGCGACATCCGGCTCGAGGTCGATGGCGGCGTCGATGACGGTAACATCGCACGCATCGTTGCCGCCGGTGCCGATGTGCTCGTTGCCGGGACCGCGACATTCAAGGGCGGACCGGACCACTACGCCACCAATATTGCGGGCCTCAAAGCCGGGGCACTGGCTGCGGGATGAGCGACCGCGACCCGAGCGAATTCCTGACCGACGAGGCCGCCGCAATCCAGATCGAATCGGGCAAGCGGCTGGTACGCGCGGGCGACCGGGGCCTGTCGCTCGGCGAACGGCTGACGGGCGCGCTCTACCGGCTGACGTGGCGCACCCCGTTGCACGGCCTGCGTCTCAACGGGCGCTATCCGTTGAAACTGCTTGCCGTCCCCGAAGACCCGGTCGCGGGCAATCCCGAGGCCGGTCGGCAGCTCGTAGAGGGGCTGATGGTCCGGGGTCGCGAGCGCCTCGCGCTGGCCGATGTCGATTTTACCGGCACCGGCGCCTCGCCCGCGCTGGCGACCCACATCGAACGCTTCGCCTGGCTGCGCGATCTGGCGGCGGGGGTAAGCCGTACCGAAGGTGCCGAAATCGCCGAGGCATTGATGCGCGTCTGGCTCGACTGCCACGGTACGCAAGTTACCGATCCCGCCTGGTCGCCCGACCGGGTCGGCTGGCGCATGCTGTTCTGGGCGGCACACGCGCCGCTGATCCTGTCATCGACCGACCTCGTTTACCGCAGCGCCGTGCTCAATACGCTGGCACGCGGCGCGCGGCATCTCGACCGGGGGGCGGATCGCGCGCCCGCCGGGATCGCCCGCATTGCCGCCTGGAGCGGTGTGGTTGCAGCAGGACTGCTGATCCCCGGCGGCGATCCACGTCGCGCGTTCGGCGAAACAGGGCTGGGTAAAGCGCTGGCAACCGGCATCAGTGCCGATGGCGGGATCGTCACCCGCGCACCTGCCGATCAGGTCGATCTGGTCGAGCTGTTGTCGATGCTGGCCGCGGTCTATGACGTTCGCCGGGTCGAGATGCCCGCAGGCGTGCAGGACGCGCTCAGCCGCGCGGTTGCTGCGCTCATCGGCGTGCAGATGGGCGATAGCGCGCTGTCGAGCTGGCAGGGCGCAGGACCGATTTCGGCCGCGCGGATCGATGCGGTGGTCACGGCATCGCGCGTCCGCACCCGTCCGCTGCGCCAGGCCCGCGATTGGGGCTATCAGCGCATGGCGGGCGGTCAGACCGTTGTCGTCGCCGACATGGCTCCGCCCCCGCCGAGCCGCATTGCCAAGGGCGGCTGCGCCTCCACGCTCGCATTCGAACTTTCCGACGGCGCACAGCGCCTGATCGTCAATTGCGGCAATACCGGCGGCACCAGCGTCATTCCTGCCGACCTTGCCAAGGCGCTGCGGACGACGGCGGCGCATTCGACGCTGACCCTGGGCGACAGCAATTCGACCGCGATCCATGCCGACGGAACATTGGGTGCCGGCGTCGGCTCGGTCGAAGTCGATCGCGAGGAGCTTGAAGGCGGCAGCCGGATCGACGCCAGTCACGATGGCTATGCGCGCCGCTTCGGGCTGATCCACAAGCGCACACTGGCGCTGTCGGCCAGCGGGCGCGAGTTGCGCGGCGAGGATGCGCTGCTCCCTGCCCCCAAACGCCGCAAGGTCGCGACCTCCGCGTTCGCGATCCGCTTTCACCTCGCACCCGGTGTCGAAGTCACCCCGACCGCCGACGGCCAGGCCGCGTTGCTCCGCATCGCGCAAGGGCCGCTGTGGCAGTTCCGCTGTCGCGGCGGCAAGCTGTCGGTCGAGGATTCGCTCTGGGTCGATGCCGACGGGCGGCCGCATGCCACGCAGCAGTTCGTGATCGAGGGCGAAGCCCCGGCGGGCGGCACGAGCGTGGCGTGGCTGCTGAAACGGGCGGGGTAACCCAAAGGAACGCGTCGGCCCGGACTCGATCCGGGCCTAGGCTGCCTTCGTCGTGAAGCCAGCCAAGAGGAAGCCAAGCCCCGGATCAAGTCTGAGGCGACGAAGGAAGAAAAGTGACGACGGTTAAAATCAAACGCGCGCTACTCTCGGTCTCCGACAAGACCGGCCTCGTCGAACTGGGCCATTCGCTCGCCGCCCATGGCGTCGAGCTCGTCTCCACCGGCGGCACCGCCAAGACGCTCCGTGACGCCGGGCTGACCGTCCGCGACGTCTCCGACCTGACCGGTTTTCCCGAAATGATGGACGGGCGAGTCAAGACTCTGCACCCGACCGTGCACGGCGGGCTACTCGCGGTGCGCGACAATCCCGAGCATGTCGCCGCGATGGAGGCGCATGGCATCGGGCCCATCGATCTGGTCGTGGTGAACCTTTACCCGTTTGCCCAGACCGTGACGCGCGGTGCCGAACGCGACGAAGTAATCGAAAATATCGACATCGGCGGCCCTTCGATGGTCCGTTCGGCAGCGAAGAACCATGCGAGCGTCGCCATTGTGACCGACCCGGCTGACTATTCCGCTGTCGCAAGCGGCGAAACCACGCTCGACCAGCGCAAGCGGTTTGCGGCCAAGGCCTATGCCCTGACCGCGCAATATGACGCGACCATCGCGTCATGGTTCGCCTTTGCCGACCAGGGCGAGATGTTCCCCGAAAAGGTCAGCATCCCGATGCGGCTCGACCAGGAATTGCGCTACGGCGAGAACCCGCACCAGCGCGCGGCGCTTTATGTGCCCGCTGGACCAGCCACCAAAGGAATCGCGCAGGCCGAACAGGTCCAGGGCAAGGCGCTCAGCTACAACAACTATAACGACGCCGACGCCGCGCTCGAACTGGTGTCGGAATTTCGGGGCGACGCGCCTGCGGTCGTTATCGTCAAGCACGCCAATCCGTGCGGCGTCGCCAGCGCGGCGACGTTACTCGACGCCTATCGCGCCGCCTTTGCCTGCGACACCGTCTCCGCGTTCGGCGGGATCATCGCCTGCAACCGGCCGCTCGACGGCCCGACGGCGGCGGCGATTGCCGAGATTTTCACTGAAGTGGTGGTCGCACCTGACGCCGACGAAGCCGCGCGCGCTGTGTTCGCGCGCAAGAAGAATTTGCGGCTGTTGCTGACGGGCGACCTTCCCGATTCTCAAAGACCGGGACTGACGCTCAAGTCGATTGCGGGCGGCTTCCTGCTGCAATCGCGCGATACCGGCGTGCTGGGCGACGACATGCTGAAGGTCGTGACAAAGCGCCAGCCGACCGCACAGGAACTGCGCGACGCGCGCTTTGCCTGGACGGTCGCCAAGCATGTCAAATCGAACGCGATTGTCTACGCCAAGGACGGCGCGACGGCAGGCATCGGCGCCGGGCAGATGAACCGCCTCGAATCGGCGCGCATCGCCGCATGGAAGGCGAAAGATGCCGCGGAGAAGGCGGGCTGGGCGACACCACTCACTATCGGCTCGTCGGTCGCTTCGGACGCATTCTTTCCCTTCGCCGACGGGTTACTCGCGGCAGTCGAAGCGGGCGCGACCTGCGTGATCCAGCCCGGCGGCTCGATCCGCGACGACGAAGTGATCGCAGCGGCAGACGCGGCGGGGCTGGCAATGATCTTCACCGGCATGCGGCATTTCCGGCACTGATCAGCCGACGAAAGCGCGCTCGATCACATAATGGCCGGGATGCGAGTGAGCTCCCTCGATGAAGCCCCTTGCCTCAAAGCGCGCGGCGAAATCGCGGATCATCGCCATCGATCCGCACATCATGATGCGGTCGGTTTCGGGATCGAACTTCGCTGGGCCGTCGAGACCTTCGAACAGCTTCCCCGATTCCATCACATCGCCGATGCGGCCACGCGTGTGGAAGTCGTCGCGGGTTACGGTCGGGACATAGTGCAATCGCTCGACCGCCAATTCGCCGACCAATGGATCGTCGGCCAGTCGCGCCTCCAGCACGTCGCGATACGCCAGATCGACGACCTGCCGCACCGAATGCACGATCACCAGCTGGTTGAAACGGTCGTAGATATCCGGTTCGCGCGCCACGCTCATGAACGGGGCAAGGCCAGTCCCCGTCGCCAGCATGAACAGGCGTTTGCCGGGCAGCAGCGCGTCGGCGACCAGGCTGCCGGTCGGTTTCTTGCCGAGCAATACCTGATCGCCCGGCACGATCTTTTGCAGGCGCGAGGTCAGCGGGCCGTCGGGCACCTTGATCGACAGGAACTCGATTTCCTCGTCCCAAGTCGGCGACGCCATCGAATAGGCGCGCAGCAGCGGCTTTTCGCCGTTCATCAGGCCGAGCATCACGAACTCCCCCGCGTTGAAGCGGAACGACGGCGGACGCGTCAGACGGAAGCTGAACAGATAATCGTCCCAGTGTCGGACCGAGGTCACGGTTTCGCTGCTGAGGTTCGCGGGCACGATCACGCGCCCACTATGCGCGGGCGGCTGCACCCATGCAATCAGCCGGGATCGCGCGCCGTCCGCTGGAACAAGGCGCGGTCCTCGGGCTCGAAGGCGAACCGCCAGATGATCCAGAGGTAGATCGCGAGCATCGACGGAATGCCGATCAGGATTTCGCTCCATTCGGGCGTGCCGGTGGCAATCCCGCCGATGGCAGCGGCGACCGCGGCGGCGGCCAGCATCGGCCAGCGGAGGATGACGATCGGTGCCCCGAGTTCGCGCGCCGCCAGCCACGCCTTGGCGACCGCGCCGACACCGATCGAGATCGCCAGCGCAACCGCCGGCCCCATCGCCATCCAGACCGCCGGCCACCCCTCTGCCTTCGCCAGCAGAATGAAAGCAAACGACAATCCGATCTGCAGCCCCAGCGCGGTCAGCGAAATCGCCAGATTGCGGTAGCGCGCGATATAGACGAGCGCCGATTCGCTGACGACAGCGAGCGCCGCCAAGACTTCGGCGAGCAGGAGCATCGCGAGGATGCCGTTGCCCCCGACGAACACCCCGGCCTTGCCGATCAGGCCCATGATCGCCGCCCCCGGGATACCGAGCGCCAGCGCAATTCCGAGCTGCGCGGCGACGATCCAGAACCCCGCGCGACAGATAGCCGCCGCCACAGCGCGCCGGTCGCCCAGTTCCAGGTTGCGCGTAATGACCGGCCCCAGCACCGGATCGAAGCTCGTCTTCAGCTTTTGCGGCAGTGAGGCGAGCTGCTGCGCGACATAATAGATGCCGACAACAGCCGGCCCCACGAACAGCCCCAGAATCGCGACATCGACACGGCGCGACCCCCATTCGATCGCATCGGACGCGGCGAGCGGGAGGTTGCGGCGCACCAGCTTTCGCAGCGCATAGGAACTTGGCACCCATTTGCGCGGCCAACCGTAGCTCCGCACGAACGGCACCAGCGCCGCGCCGAACGCACCGACCATCGACAGGGCATAGGACACCAGCAACCCGTCCTTGAGCGACCAGAACGACAGCACCGCCGCCGCTATGCTGAGCGTCCAGGGCTCGACCAGCGCCCGCGCGCGCACCGTTGCCGCGACATCGAAGCGATAGGCAAGCGCCGCGAGCATGATCTCGGTCGCGGCAATGACGAACACCAGCCCGCCCATCATCCGGTCGAGGCCGCGGATCGCGCTGTTCGGGAACATCGCCTGTGGAAAGCTGACGAGCAGCGCCGTGAATATCGCCGAGGCCGCCAGCACGACGAGCAGCGCGTCCCAGGCGATGTGCGCCGCGTCGCGATCTTCATTGGTCAGCTGCAGCGCCAGCCCGCGCTTGAGTCCGAGTGTCGCAAGCTGGGCCGCAAACTCGATGACGATGACGGTATAGGCAAGTCGCCCCAGCGCCTCGGGTCCGTAGATGCGCCCGGCGATGAACAGGAACGGGATGCGCGCGGCAAGACGCAGCAAAAACCCGAAAACATTGGTTTTCCCGCCCTTCGCCAGCGCCGCGAGGTCGGCGCTCGAATCGGTCAATGCGCCGCGCCCCAGCTCATGCCCGTACCGATCTCGACGTCGAGCGGCACGTCGAGTTTCACCAGCGGCTCGGCAGCGCCCGACATGACGGCGCGGATGACGTCGCTCGCCGCCGCGACCTGCGCCTCGGGTAGTTCGAACACCAGTTCGTCATGGACCGTCAGCAGCATCCGCACATCGGGCAGCCCTGCCGCGACGAGCGCGGGCGTCATCCGGACCATCGCGCGCTTGATGATGTCGGCGCTGGTGCCCTGGATCGGCGCGTTGATTGCGGCGCGCTCGGCACCTTGGCGCTCGTGCTGAACCTTCGAATCGATGTTGGTGAACCAGACTTTCCGCCCGAACAGCGTGCTGGTGAATCCGGTTTCCTTCACATGCTGCAACGTCTCGGCGATGTAGCGGTTGATGCCCGGGAAGCGCTCGAAATAACGGTCGATCAGCGCCTGCGCCTCGTCCGCCGTCGTCCCCATGCGCCCGGCCAACCCCCAGCGCGAGATGCCGTAGAGGATCGAGAAGTTGATCGTCTTCGCTTTGCCGCGCGTGTCGCGGTTGACCTCGCCGAACAGTTCCTCGGCGGTCAGGCTGTGGATGTCGTCGCCATTCGCAAACGCTGCCTTCAATGCGGGCACATCGGCCATATGCGCGGCGAGGCGCAGCTCGATCTGCGAATAATCGGCGCTGAGCAGGACATTGCCCGGTTCCGCCACGAACGCATCGCGGATGCGGCGTCCGGCCTCGGTGCGGACGGGGATATTTTGCAGATTGGGGTCGTTCGACGACAGCCGCCCGGTTTGCGCGCCGACCAGGCTGTAGCTGGTGTGGACGCGCCCCGTCGCCGGATTGATCTGTGCCTGCAGCGCGTCGGTATAGGTCGATTTGAGTTTCGAAACCTGCCGCCAATCGAGCACCTTGCGCGCTACTTCGACGCCTTCGCCCGCCAGCCGTTCGAGTTCGTTGACATCGGTCGAATAAGCGCCGGTCTTGCCCTTGCGCCCACCCTTCAGGCCCATGCGGTCGAACAACACCTGCCCCAATTGCACCGGGCTGCCGACCTGGAACGGCCCGCCGGCCGCCGCATGGATTTCGCCTTCGAGCCGAACCATATCGTGCGCGAATTCGGCGGACAGTTTCGCCAGTTCCTCGCGGTCGACCTTGATGCCGTGACGCTCCATTTCGCCGATCACGGCAACGAGCGGGCGGTCGACGCGCTCATACACGACGGTCGCCGCCTCGCGCGACAGGCGCGGCTTGAAACGGTGGTAGAGCCGGAGCGTCACATCGGCGTCCTCGGCGGCATAGCGCGTCGCGTCGCGCAACGGCACCTGGTCGAAGCTGATCTGCGCCTTTCCCTTGCCGCACACCTCGGCAAAGGCGATGCATTTATGGCCGAGGTGAAGCGACGCCAGCTCGTCCATCGAATGGTTGAACTGCTTGCCCGCGTCGAGCGCGAAACTCATCAGCAGCGTATCGTCATAGGGCGCGACGGCAATCCCGTGACGCGCCAATATCGTCATGTCGTATTTGGCGTTGTGCGCCACCTTCAGCACCGACGGGTCTTCGAGCAATGTCTTCAGCCGCGCGACCGCCGCGTCGAACGGGGCCTGCTCCGGCCGTTCGGCAAACATGTCGGTGCCACCATGCGCGAGCGGGACATAGCAAGCGCGTCCCGGCGTCACGCACAGGCTGAACCCGATCAGCCGCGCCTGCGTCGCATCGAGGCCGTCGGTTTCGGTGTCGAAGGCGACCAGCCCGGCCGTGCGCGCCGTCTCGATCCACTGGTCGAGCCGTTCCAGCGTCGTTACGCAGTCATAGCTGTCGAGATCGAACGGCGTGGTATCGACCGGCAGTTCGGCGTCGGCGTCGGCGCGCGCCGCCGTGCCGCCGTTGCCGCTCGGGATGGCACTCGCCCCGCCGACTTTGGCGAGCAGCGACTTGAACCCGTGGTGCGACAGGAACGCGCGCAGCGGTTCTTCGGGAATGCCCTTCAGCACCAGATCGTCGAGCGGTTCGGGCAGATCGACCCCGCATTCGAGTTCGACCAGCCGCCGCGACAACCGCGCCATGTCGGCATGTTCGATGAGGTTGTCGCGCAACTTCCCCGGCTTCATCGCGGATGCCGCCGCCAGCACTGCCTCGAGATCGCCATGCTCGACGATCAGCTTCGATGCCGTCTTGGGGCCGACGCCGGGGACGCCGGGCACGTTGTCGACGCTGTCGCCCATCAACGCCAGCACATCGCCCAGCCGTTCGGGGCCGACGCCGAATTTCTCGACGACATAGTCCGGCCCGATGCGCCGGTTGTTCATCGTGTCGAGCAAATCCACCCCCGGCTCGATCAGCTGCATCAAGTCCTTGTCGGAGGAAACGATTGTGACCTGCCAACCCTTTGCCAGTGCCGCTTTGGTGTAACAGCCGATGATGTCGTCGGCTTCGAGCCCTTCGGTCTCGATGCACGGGATCGAGAACGCGCGGGTCGCATCGCGGATCATCGGAAACTGCGGGACCAGATCTTCGGGCGGCGGCGGGCGGTGCGCCTTATACTGGTCGTACATGTCGTTGCGGAACGTCTTCGACGACGCATCGAGAATGACGGCCATATGCGTCGGGCCATCGGCAGCCGTCAGGTCCGCTGCCAGTTTCCACAGCATCGTCGTATAGCCGTACACCGCGCCGACCGGTTCGCCCCGGATATTGGTCAGCGGCGGCAGGCGGTGGTAAGCGCGGAAAATATAGCCCGAGCCGTCGACAAGATAGAGGTGGTTGGCAGTCATCTGCGGGGCGGTTTAGCGGCGGGGAGGCACGCGGGCTAGTGCGGTGTCGCACCGCCGCGACGACTGCGCCGCCCGCAAGCTCAGAACGGCAGCCAGCGGCTCTTTTCGCTGAACTTCATATAGCCGATATTGACGCCCAGCCGCGCCCCGACGCCGAGCCGCACCGGGATCAGCACGACGCTGCCGCGCCGCAGATAGGTCGCCGAAAAACCGCCGACGAAATAGGCGCGGCCCTCGGCCTGCGGATAGCGTTTGTAGAGATCCTGGCTGTCGTAGAGATTATAGACGAGTGTGAAGACCTTGGTCGCGTCGCCGCCCGCGTCGAAGCCGATCGACGGCCCGGTCCAGTATACCGGGCGCTCGCCCTCGACCGAATGCTTCATCGTGCCCGAGCCGTAGCGCAAGCCCACGACCAGCGCGAGCGCGGCCTCGCGTCCCGCGATATAGGCATTGGGCTCGCCCTGGTCGGCAAGAATGCGCTCGATGATCCCGGCGAGACCCGCCGCACCCTTGCCGAACACGCCCTCGGCGGCACCGATCAGGTCGTCCTTGTGATAGGTCGGCGTCTTTTGCGTCGCCAGCGTCGAGGCGGGCGGTGCAGCCATATTCGAGGGCACGGCCGGCGGCGTCGACAGCGGCATGTCGGTGGGTTGCGACGGGGCGGGTGCCGTCGGAGTCGCGGGCGGATTGACCGCCGTACCCCGCTCGCCGGGGAGCGGGGCGACATCGTTTTGTGCGGCCGCCGTATTGGGATCGATGGTTTTGACCTGCGCGACGGCAGGGGCGGCGATGACGGCCAGTGCCGCGATCAGCCATCCGGCCAGGTTCCTGTACATTCGACGCCCCTTTCGCGGACACAGCTCGAGCGCCTTAGAATCGATGCTACCTGTCGCTGCAATGAATCGCGCGGTGACCCGAGTCGATTTCGCGGCGGAACGAAAGCACGTCACGGGCCGGTCGCGGCGGTTGATCGCTTCCCTGCCGCTCGCTATAGGCCGTCGCTCGCTGCCAGCCGGAGACGTGGGTGAGTGGCTGAAACCAACGGTTTGCTAAACCGTCGTAGCGGGTAACCGCTACCGCGAGTTCGAATCTCGCCGTCTCCGCCAGCCGCCCGTCGCGATCACGCCGACCGGCCCCCTCCATTCGACTCTTCACGATTGCACCCACAGGCTCTGCAGTCGGCGGACGATCTGTGCGCTGTGCGTCGCGTGCAGGAACCGACCGCCATCGGGTTCAATGACAAAAGCGCAACCCGGCAATCGCCCCAGCCAATAATCGCGCGCGTCCTCCGCAAAGTACAACGGGTCTTGCGCGCCGCTCATCACCGTCCAGTTGGTGCCATCGGCAAGGACCGGCAGCGGCAGGCGTGCGCCCTGGGCGGCATGCTCCATGACGAAGCCGCGCATGCCGAGCGCCGACTGCCGTCCGCCCCGGACGAGCGCCGCCATTTCCGCCGGATCGTCGCAGACCGCCTGATCGATCGCCGATCCGCGCACGCTTTCGCGCATCATCCGCGCGATCTGGTCCGAACTGGTCCGCCGCGAGAGGATCGCGGCGAGCGGTTCGAGCATGGCCGGGGTGTCATAAACCCACCCCTTGGTCCGGCCCATCATGCCGCTGCGCGCACGGTCGAGTTCGACGGGCGGGTCGGGTCCGAGCAGGATGCCCCCGGCGATGCGCGTGCCGAGTTGCGATGCGGTGACCACCGCCGGTTGCGCGCCGCCGCGCGACAGGATCAGCGCGCGCGGGATATCGAGCGCATCGAGCACTGCCGCGACATCGCGGGCCGCCGCCGCCCAGATGTCGGTCCCGACTGAATCGGTCAGGCCATAGCCGGGTCGCTCGACGACAATCGCACGGATACCAGGCTCGCGCAGCGCGGCCAGCAACCGGGGCGACTGCGCCCGGCCGCCGGTCGTGGTATGAAACACGATTACGGGCATGCCGTCTGCGGGACCGTGATCGGACACGGCAATGCGTCCGCCCGTCGGACGCGGCACGAACCGTAGGGGGTCGCCGCTCGGACGACCGGGCAAATGGAAGACGACGTCGCAGGCGTCGGCCAGCCCCGCCAGCGCATCGACTTCTGCGACGATCCGGCTGAGATCGACGGCGCTCGACACGCCGCAGGCGGCATAAACTGCCTTGAGCGCAGCTTTGGTGCCGGCGGACGAAACGCCGACCCGAGCTGCGGCGGCGTTCCGCGTCGCACCGTTCGCGACCTCGCGGGCGAGACGGGCTTCACGCACCCGCAAACCGAACAGCTCGGCGAACAACGCTTCGGTATGCGCGGGCGGGGTGATGTCGCCCGCCGCCACCGACAGCGCATAACGGACGAGGTCGCTTTGCCGCGATGCGCCGGTCTTTCGCATCGCAGAGGCAACCAGCTTGCGCCCGGTTTCATAGGCGATGCCGACCCGCCCCGACGCCGCGCGCAATTCACCCTCGCTCGCCAACGCGCGCAACAGGCGGACCTCGGACGCGGTCAACGCATAGGCCTTGGCCGCCGCCGCCCAGCTGTCGTCGCCCGGGCTGAACGCGAGCACGACATGCGAAGCGCGCCCTGCTTCCACCGCCGCGGCAACTTCGGGCGCGACCGGCCAGCGGCGCGCGCTGGCCGCCCGCGCGGCGGCAATCGCGACCGGGCGGCCATTGCGCCCGTCGGCAATCGCCGCCACCCGGGGGTCGTCGGTCAGCTCGCTCAGGATGCGCGCGATCAGGTCCGAATCGTGCAGCCAGTCGGCAAAACGTGCGTCGGCGACGACAATGCTGCCGTCGCGCTGCGCCGCAGCCGAGGCGAACGCATCCGAATGCAGGTCGGCAACGGTCCCGGCCGCTGTCGCGCCGCCCTCGGCAATCAGCGCGGCGAGCTCGCCGGGATAATGGTCGATGGCCGCGCCGAAACCTTCTGGGTCGTCGGCAAACGGGCGCAGCATCTCGCCATCGGCCTCCGCCCGACGCAGGGCTCCAAGGAAATCGAGCGCGCGATGCATGTGGCATGTGCCTATGCCGCCCCGGGGATTTGGCAATAGCCCCAAATGGGGCGGTTGCCGGTTCGCTAGGCCCGGTGGCGCGCCGCGTAGAGGCCGAAGGCGGCGATGATCGCGTAGCAGATCGCCGGAATGATGAGCGCCAGGCGCAGGCTGCCCAGGGCATCCGCCGCGAAGCCGGTCAGCGGCGGCACGACGGCCCCGCCGACGATGGCGACGTTGATGATGCCCGACCCGTCCGCCGCGCGGCTGCCCAGCCCTTCGCACGCCAAAGTGAAGATCGTCGGGAACATGATCGAGTTCATCAGGCCGATGGCGAGCAGGCTGTAGCCCGACACGATGCCGCTGGTGTTGGCGGAAATGAAGAGAAGCACGACGACCGCCGCCGCGTCGAACGCCAGCACCTTGCCCGGGCTGACCACGCGCAACACGGCAGACCCGATGAAACGACCGACCATTGCGCCGCCCCAATAGAGACTGACCATTGTTCCTGCGGCAGCGGCGGCCAGACCCATGACGCCCGGCTGCATCAGATAGTTCACGATCAACGAACCGATCGCGACTTCGCCGCCGACATAGAGAAAGATGCACAGCGACCCGAAGCCGAAGCGCGGGCGGTTGAGGAGGCTAAAGCCGCCGAACATCGACCCTTGTTCGTGTTGCTCGCCCTTCAGCGCGTTACGGAAAAGCCACACGACCCCTGCGACAGCGGCAAGCGCGATCGCGAGGCCCGCATAGGTCCGCACGATCGTCTGTGTCTCGGCAGTACGATAGGCGTCGAGCGCCGCGCCGGTCAGATCGGCGGCGCTGACATTGGCAAGGCTGCCGAGGATGAGCGCCGAACCGACGATGGGAAACACCGTCGTGCCGAGCGAATTGAACGCTTGGGCAAAGGTCAGGCGGCTGTGCACGGTCTTCGCCGGACCCAGCAGGCTGATCAGCGGGTTCGAGACGACCTGGACGATGACCACCCCACTCGCCAGCACGAACAGCGCGAGCAGAAAGACGCCATATACAGCGGTTTGCGAGGCCGGGATGAACAGCAGGCAGCCCACCATCATCGTCAGCAGGCCCGCCACCGCCGAACGCATGTAACCAAGCCGCTTGACCAGCGCCGCACCGGGCAGGCCGATGACGAAATAGGCGGCGAAGAACGCCGACTGCACCAGCATCGCCTGAAAATAGTTGAGCGTGAACAGCTCCTTCAGCTTGGGGATGATG
Source organism: Sphingomonas sp. SUN039 (assembly GCF_024758725.1). Lineage (NCBI taxonomy): Bacteria > Pseudomonadati > Pseudomonadota > Alphaproteobacteria > Sphingomonadales > Sphingomonadaceae > Sphingomonas > Sphingomonas sp. SUN039. Next base: position 2,716,845 of record NZ_CP096972.1, read on the forward strand.
ACATCGTTGAGGCTGGTGATCCCGCCGAAGATGAAGAACAGCGCAAAGACGAAGAGCTGGAGACCCGGCGCGTTGACGCCCTGGTCGTCGCCCGGATGCGTCGTCGTTGCCGTTGCGCCCATTGCCATTGCGATCTTCCCCTATTTGCCCGCGATGAAGCGGATTGCCTGACCGCCGCCCGGAGCGAGCCGCAAAGTCATGGCATCCGCGCTTGTGGCACGTCGCGTCTCGATGACAATGCTGTGGCGCTTGTCGGTGCGGTAATCGGCATCGTCGCCGTCGCGATAGATTTGTGCGGTGTAGGTTTTGCCGGGCGTCAGGAAATCGAGCTTCACCGTCACGTTACGCGCCTCCTCGTCGGTGATCGCGCCGAGAAACCAGTCCTCGCGCCCCTTTTGCTGGCGCGCGATGACGGCAAGGTCGCCCACTTCGCCCGCCAGCACGCGGGTGTCGGACCAGTCGGTCGGCACGTCCTTGATGAACTGGAAGGGGCCCGGATATTTCGCATAGGCCTCGGGCGTGTCGGCGGCCATGACGAAGGGCGAATAGATCATCACGTAATTCGCCAACTGTTTGGCGATGGTCGAGGGGATGTCGCTGTTGTCCGACCCCTTGAGGCTGAGAATGCCGGGCGTGAAATCCATCGGGCCGCCGAGCAATTGGGTGAAGACCATGTTGGTCTCATGCTCGGGCGGGTTCTTGCCTGCCCAGCTCATATACTCCATCCCGCGTCCGCCTTCGCGCGACACCCAGTTCGGGTAAGTGCGGCGCAGGCCGGTGTCCTTGACCGGCTCGTGGCTGTCGATGCCGACATGATATTTGGCGGCGGTTTCGACGACGCGGAGGTGGTGGTTCACCATCCACTGGCCCTCGTGCCATTCGCGGTGCTTCGAGCCGTCGGCGTCGACCCGCTCGATCTCGCCCGCGTCGGTGACATAGCCGGTCTTCACCACCATCATGCCGTGGTCCGACGCGAATTTGAACGCACGGTCGAGCTGGCTGTCGTAATGACTCGACGAGCCGCCGGTCTCGTTATGGCCGATCAGGCGGACCTTTTTCGATTTGGCGTAAGCCGCAAGCGCCTTCGCGTCGAAATCCTCGGTGGGGGTGTCGAACTGCATGTCGGTGCCATTGCCGAACCAGTCGCCGTCCCAGCCGACATTCCAGCCCTCGACGAGCAAATTCGGGATTCCGTTCGCGCTGGCGAAGTCGATGTAGCGGCGGACATTCGTATTGGTCGCGCCGTGCTTCGGCCCGCGCGCCCATGTCCATTCGTTCTTGATCATATTCCACCAGACGCCGGCGAACTTGCCGGGCTGAATCCATGATACATCGCCGAGCTTGTTCGGCTCATTGAGGTTCAGCGTAATCTGGCTTGCCTTGTAGAGGCCCGCCGCGTCGTCGCCGATGGCGATCGTGCGCCACGGCGTCAAGAAACCGGCGTCGCGCGTCACTTTCGGCGCACCCGACCCGGGGGTCAGCGACGCCTTCAGCTTCGTCCCCGAAAAACGCGCAAGGTTCATCGCCGAATAATCGGTCAGCGCGGCCTCATGGATCGCGACATGCGTGCCGCTCGCCAGCCTGAACGTCGCCACAGTCTGCGCCGTCCCGACCGCGCTGATCGGCGTCTTTTCGTAGAGATATTCCTCGCGGTTCCAGCCATAGGCGGGCTTCCACCACGCCGTGCCGTCCTCGGCGAACGCGAATTCGGTCAGCTCCTCGGCGATGTTGACGCGCTTCAGATTGGGCTGCGCGGGCAGCGTGTAGCGAAAGCCGATACCGTCGTCGAACAGGCGAAAGGTGACGACCATTTCGCGCGCCAAATTCTTGCTCTCGCGCAGGCGGACGCGCAGCTCGGTATGGTTGTCGCGGATCGTTGTCCACTCGCCGAACGGCTGCGTCCAGGTGCTGTCGCTTGCCGACGTCGCAGCATCGACCAGCTTGAAACTGCGGTCGAGTTTCGGCGCATCGGTGAACAGGAAGCCCAATGCGCTGTTGTCGAGCAGCGCTTTCCCCTTATACCGAACAGCATAGCTCGGGCGGCCGTCGTTATCTATCGACACTGTTACCGCGACGGTCTTGCCCGGCGATTGCGCTTGGGCGACAACCTCGGCGAGCGCGGGGTTGGCCGCAGCCAGCGCAACCAGCGAAACGAGCAATTTTGCGGTCATGCCACTCTCCTTGCGACGAGACCTGACAGCCCGCCAATCTTTCCGCAATCGATTGTTCCGACGCTCTCCACCACCCGCCAGCGGTCGGGCTGCGGCGGCGACCAGTCGAGCGGCGTGCTCCCGAAATTGAACGCACAGAGCAGATGCTCACGCGCCTCGATGCGCTCGATGACGAGCAGGTCGCCCTCGGCGGTCACCACCCGCGCCGATCCCCAGCGCAGCCCCGGGCTGTCGCCCCGAAACGCAATCAGGCGGCGGGTAAGGTGGAGCAGCGAGTCCGCGTCGCCCTCCTGCACATCGACCGCGCGCGCGCGGTTGGCGACGCCGAGCGGCAGCCAGGGGCGTCCGGTGGTGAACCCCGCCCCCACTTCGTCGCGCGCCCAGGGCATCGGGGTGCGCGCGCCGTCGCGGCTCAAGGTCAGCGGCCAGTTGGCGATCGCCTCGGGATCCTGCAATTCGTCGAACGCGATCTCGACCTGATCGAGGCCCAGTTCCTCGCCGTAATAGACGAAGACATTGCCACGCAGGCACATCAGCAGCAGCATCTTGAGCCGCGCGAACGCGTCGCGGTGTTCGGGGGTCGTCCAGCGCGACACCGCGCGCGGCGCATCATGGTTTTCGAAGGCCCAGCTCGGCCAACCGGTGCCGACATCGTCGGGCCATTCCTCCATTGCCTCGCGCACCAGCGCGGGGGTCAGATGCGGCGCGTAGAGGAAGTTGAAGCCATAGGCGCTGTTGAGCCGCGCATTCCCTTGCGTGAATGCCTTCATCTCGGCTTCGGCGTGGTTCCCGCCGACTTCGGCGACGGTGAAGCGGTCGGGATAGCTGTCGGTCAACGCGCGCATCCGTTCGAGGAACACCGGGATGTCGGGATGCGACATATTGTGTTTCGCGATCTGGAATTCCGACGAGCGCGAACGCGGGCGATTGCTCGCAGGTGCCGGCGGGTTGTCGCGCAATTCGGGATCGAACATCGCAAAGTTGATCGCATCGATGCGAAACCCGTCGACCCCCCGGTCGAGCCAGAAGCGCGCGACATCGACCAGCGCGTCCTGAACGGCGGGCAAATGCACGTTGAGCTGCGGCTGCGAACTCAGAAAGTTATGCATATAGTACTGCCCGCGCCGCGCGTCCCACGTCCAGGCCGGGCCGCCGAACACCGACTGCCAGTTGTTGGGCGGGGTGCCATCGGGCTTCGGGTCGGCCCAGACGTACCATTCGGCGCGGCTATTCTCGCGGTTCGCGCGGCTTTCGGCGAACCAGTCGTGCTTGTCGCTGGTATGGGCATAGACCTGATCGATGATGACTTTCAGGCCGAGGTCGCGCGCGCGCGCAATCAAAGCATCGAAATCATCGAGCGTTCCGAAAATCGGATCGACCGCGCGATAGTCCGATACATCGTAACCGAAGTCCTTCATCGGCGAGGCGAAGAACGGCGACAGCCAGATCGCATCGACGCCCAAAGAGGCGACATGGTCGAGCCGCGCCGTGATGCCCGCCAGATCGCCGATGCCGTCGCCGTTCGCATCGGCGAAACTGCGCGGATAGATCTGGTAGATGACCGCGCCGCGCCACCATTCATGCTTCGCGCCGGGTGCGACCGCGCGTTGCGGCTCGCTCACTTGGATGAATCCGCAGCACAAACGGCATAGGCGAGCGGTGCCAGCGCAACTTTCACACTGCCGGGCGCGGACGCGGTCAGTGCGCAGGTGCCGACCAGCGCCTTGAACCCGGTGGAACCGGTCTCGACCTGCACGTTCGCCTCGACGGGCGCGGTGGCGGTGTTGAAGACGAGCAGGACTTCGCGACCCGTGACAGGGTCGAAGCGCGATATCGCAAGCAGCCCGGGCTTTTCGCCGCGCGCGCGGATAAGTTGCCGCCCGCCGGTCAGCGCCTTCTGGCCGAGACGCACCTTGGCGAGCGCGGCAATCTGGCGGTAGATCGGGTGGCCGGTCGCAAAATTGGCGATTGCCGTCGTGTTGGTCGTGCCGAGCAGCCGGTTGTCGTTGTAGCTTGCGACTTTCGAGGCGAACATGTCCTCGCGCGCGTCCTGGTCGTTACCGTCGCTAATGAAGCCCTGCTCATCGCCCGAATAGATCGTCGGCACCCCGCGCAGGGTCAGCAGCATCGCGTTTGACAGCATCACCCGCTTGAGGATTTCGTCGTCGGTCGCCTGCGGGAAAGCGCGGCGGACGAAGGTCGCAAAGCGCCCGTCGTCATGGTTGCCCGTGAACGTCGGCAGGATTTTCGCCGTGTCGAACCCCTTTGCGTAGATCGCGTCGCCGTCGAACAGTTGCTCGAACGCGTCGGTACCGCGCGTCCCTGCCACGGTTTCCACCACCGCCTGACGGAACGAGAAATCGAGGACAGCAGGAAACCGGTCGACGATGGTGTGCTGCGCCAGCTTGGCCGGGCGGACGTCATGGTCGGAGACTTCGCCGAAGATATGGAAATTCGGAATGCCGTTCGCCTTGGCCCGCGCCAGCATCGCGGGCACGAACGCCTGCCAGAATTCGGGGTTCACATGGCGCGCGGTGTCGATACGGAACCCGTCGACCTGATACCGGTCGATCCAGCCGCCGAAAATCTCGATCATGCCGCTCACCACGCGCGGCTGCTCGGTCATCAGATCGTCGAGGCCGACGAAATCGCCCATCGTCGAGCTTTCGTTCGCGAAGGTCGTGTTGCCGCGATTATGGTAATATCGCGGGTCGTTGAGCCACGCGGGCACCTTCACTGCTTCTTCGCCCTTGGGCAGGTACGGCGTATAGGCGAACGACATGTCGGTCAGCTTCGCAAAATTGCCCGCGGTCTGCACGGCATCGCCCGCAAAGCCCGGATTGATGGCCGCGCCGGCGACGCCGCCCTTGCGCTGGTACGGATAATCGGCGCGACTGCGATAGGGGCAGGCGCTGGTCGGGCATTCGCGATAGGCAATCACGTCGGCCGTGTGGTTGACGATGATGTCCATATAGATTTTTAAACCACGCGCATGTGCCGCATCGACCAGCGCCTTGAACTCGGCGTTGCTGCCCAGATGCGGATCGACCTGAGTGAAGTCGGTCACCCAATAACCGTGATAGCCCGCGCTTTCCTCGCCGGGGCCGCCTTGTACGGGCTTGTTCTTGAAGATCGGCCCGACCCAGATCGCGGTCGCGCCGAGGCCTTGGATATAGTCGAGCCGCCTGGTAAGCCCCTTCAGGTCGCCGCCATGGTAAAACCCCTTGGCCGTCGGGTCGTAACCGGTCTTCATCCGGTCGCCTTTCAGACCGCCCGTGTCGTTGTTCGGATCGGCGTTCTCGAACCGGTCGGGCAGCACGAAATAGACGACTTCGGCCTCGGGCGGACGGGCGCGATAGTCCTGCGCGGCGAGCGGCGTTGCGGCGAGCGAGGCGGCAGCGAACAGGGCGGAACGGATACGCATTACGCAACGGCTTTCATGGGGGAGGACGCGGACCCGCAGAAACGGGCGAGGGTGTCGGCGTGGTCGGGCATCTGTGCTGAGGCCCGTGTTGCGACATCGCGAACGCTGGCAAGAAACCCGGCGCACTCTTCAGGTGAGAGTTGTCCGGCGAGCGGATGCGATGCGGACGGGACGATCCCTTGCCCGATCAGCACCTGCACCCAGCCGTCCTGCGTGAACAATTCCTCGTCGCGGCGGTGGATGCGCGCGCCTTCGCGCCAGAGTTCCAGCTTCTCGGTCAGGCTGTCGGGTAGCGTCATGTCGCGGCAAGCCCGCCACAGCGGCTCGTCGCGGCCGTTGGCGTGATAATGGAGGATCAGGAAATCGCGGATGCGCTCGTACTCGACGCGCGTCTGGCGGTTGTATTCGGCCTCTTCCGCCGCGCCGAGTTGGTCGTCGGACAGAAACGCCAGCAGCCGCGAGATCGCGGTCTGGATCAGATGGATGCTGGTCGATTCGAGCGGCTCCATGAACCCGCTGGCGAGGCCGATCGCGACGACGTTCCGGTTCCAGAATTTGCGCCGCGCGCCGGTGGTGAAGCGCAGGGGTTTCGGATCGGCGAGCGGCTTGCCATCAAGGTTGGCAAGCAAGGTGGCAGCAGCCTCGTCATCGCACAGATGCGCCGACGCATAAACGTAACCGTTGCCGGTGCGGTGCTGGAGCGGGATGCGCCATTGCCAGCCTGCCGCGCGCGCGGTGGCGCGGGTGTAAGGTGTGAGGCCGTCCGAGCCGCTTTCGCACGGCACCGCCATCGCCCGGTCGCAGGGCAGCCAGTGCGTCCAGTCGTCGTAGCCGGTCGCCAGCGCCTCCTCGATCAGCAGCCCGCGAAAACCCGAGCAGTCGATGAAGAGGTCGCCCGCGATACCACGCTCGCCATCGAGCATCACCGCAGCAACGCCGCCGCTTTCGCCGTCACGCTCGACACCCGCGATCCGCCCTTCGACGCGCACGACACCGCGCGCTTCGGCGTAGCGGCGGAGATAGGCGGCGTAGAGCCCCGCGTCGAAGTGGAACGCATAGGGCATGTCGGGCACCGGTGAACCCGGTTGCGGCGACACATGCGCGAACTTGCCCGCGCGCGCGGCGGTTTCGTTGAGTGAGTAGGTGCCGAGGTCCGCGCCGCCCGTTCGCAGCCAATAATGGTGGAACGGCACGAGGCCCAGCGGACGACCGACCGGCCCGAAGGCGTGCATGTAGCGGTGGTCCGGGCCAAGCCCTTCACCACCCCAACCCGCGAATTCGATGCCGAGCTTATATGTGCCCTGCGTCGCGCGCAGGAAATCGGCTTCGTCGATGCCCAGCGCCTCGTTGAACAGGCGGATCATCGGGATCGTTGCCTCGCCGACACCGACCGTGCCGATCGCATCCGATTCGACCAGCGTGACCGCATAGCCGCGTTCGAGGAAGCGGGAGAGCGCCGCTGCCGTCATCCAGCCTGCGGTCCCGCCGCCGACAATGACGATGTTCCGGACGGACCCGCGCGACATGACATCTTCCCTATCAACTGGTGCCAGTCCGCCGTCGGCCGGGGGGACGGCCGACGGCGGTGGCGACCCGGAAGGCTACATCTTGTAGCTCACCCCGAACAGGAAGCGACGTCCGAACGTCTGGTAGTCGATGACCTGATTTTCCTGCCCCGGATTGAACGTCCGGAACGGCGCGTCGGTCAGGTTGGTGCCCTGGACGAGGAGCGACAGCCCCTTGAGCGACGACCCTTCCTGGAACTCGTAGCCGATCTGCGCGTCGACGATGGTCTCGCCATTGGCGCGCCGCCGCGTCAGGTCGCCGCCGAAGCCCGACAGTTCGCCGAGGAACGACGAGCGATAGCGCAGCGAGGTCCGGGCCGAGAAACCGTTCTTTTCGAAATAGCCGGTCACGCTTGCCACCCATTTCGAATAGCCGGGCAGGTCGTCAGCATTCGAGCCGGGTCCGTTCGAGAGGATTTCGCTCTTCGTATACGACGCACTGCCGGTCAGCCCGAAGCCGTCGAGGCTTTCGCTCAAGGTCTTGAACGGCAGCTGGAACGAGAACTCGGCGCCGTACAGCGACCCGCCCGTGCCGTTCTGCGGCACCGTTGCCGGGCCGATCCGCTGCGCGGCGGTCAGGACGTAAGGCTGGTTCGTTGCGGGATTGATCGGCACCGGGAATCCGGTGAAGTCGTACGGAATGACCGCGTTGTAGATGTAGCTTTTCAGGTTCTTGTAATAGCCCGCAAGTGCCACATAGCCGCCCCCACCGAAGTATTTCTCGACCGAAATATCGAGCGCATCGGCGACCCAGGGACGCAGGTTGATGTTGCCGCCTTCGCGGCTGAACGGCGAGACGCCTGCCTGCGCCTGGGCCACGCTGAACGAATAGTTCGACGAGACGCGCATGTCGGTCATGCGGGGCCGTGCGAGCTGGCGCGCAAGCCCCAGACGGACCACCCAGTCGGTCGGCGTCCGCAACGACAGGTTGAGGCTGGGCAGCCAGTTGCCGAACTTGGCACTGCCCGAAATCGGCGCGGCCAGCACGATCGGCGCGCCGCTGGTCGCGGTGCCCACCGAGCTCTGGTCGGTGTTCTGGTATTGCAGGCCGATATTGCCGGTCAGTTTCGCGGAACCGACATCGGCGCTGATCTTTGCCATCAGATAAGCGGCGAACACCTTCTCGCTGACGCTCCAGCCCTTCACCGCGACATCGGAATTCGGGTTGCGGATCTGGTTGTAGATGCCCGAATTGAGCAGGCGGACAGGGTCGTAGCTGACCATCGGCCCGAGGCCCAGGAATGCGAGGTTGGTCGTGCCGAGACGCAGGTCGGTCGGGATCGGCACGCTGGTCGTGCCGTTGGTGTTCGCCTTCAGCCCGAGGAAGAACTCGTTCGGGGTCAGGCTCTTCGAACGGTCGGTATAGGCAGCACCGGCCTCGACCGATTTCAGGAAGCTGCTGTCGAGCTCGCGCTCCACGCTGGCACGGAACTGCTTCAGCTCGTCCTTGACGAGGCGGTTGTTGTAATAGCCGTCCTGGCCGTTGACGATGCCGGGGCCGGTCGCGGGCGTGATGTTGCCGCCCCAACCCTGCGGGCTGGTCAGCTGGATCAGATTATAGTCGCCATAGTTGAGCGACGGCGTGAACACCGCCCCCGCATACCCCTCGGTAAAGCGGATATTGTCGGTCGCGCCGACCGCATTGCGGCCGGTGCCCGAATAGGTTTCGAGGACGAGTTCGCTGCGGTCGACCTTCGAATAGGCGGCGTCGCCGGTCAGGATCCAGCCATTGGCCTTGTACTGGCCGTTCCAGCCCAGCGACCAGGTGTCGGCCTCACGCACGTTGGCGTCGTTGCGGACGACGCCCTTGACCCCGTTGAACTGCCCGGCGGTGACCAGACCGTTGGTCGTGGTGAAGCCAGGCTGGAGCGTCGCCGCCGACCAGTAGAGCGGCAGTTCGATACCGCGCAGGATCTGGTTGTCCTTGAACTTCGAATAGAACACGTCGAACGACGTCGAGAAACTATCGGTCGGCTTGAACTCGAGTGTGCCGACGACGCCGGTGCGCTGGGTGTCGGTCGACTGGACATAGGATTTCGAGCCGCCGATCACGACCGCGCTCGGCGTCGCATTGGGATAGCCCCAGGCGTTGAATTTCTTGACCTGGTTGGGCTGGTTGATGTGCGCGATGCCCAGCATCACGCCGACGGTGTCGTCGGCGAACTGGCCGACATACAGCGCATTGACGCGATAGCCCCAGCTCTTGCTGCCCGCATTCAGCTTGCCGTTGTCGTTATACTCGGCCCGCGCACCGACGGTGATGGCCTGCTTGCCATAGGCGAGCGGCTTGATCGTGCGGAGATCGACGGTGCCCGACAGGCCCTGCCCGATCAGCTGGGCATTCGGCGTCTTGTACACATCGACGCGACCGATAACTTCACTCGGATATTGATCGTATTCGACACCCCGGTTGTCGTTGATCGACACCTGCTCGCGACCGTTGAGCAACGTCGTCGAGAAGTCCGGCGCAAAGCCGCGGATGCTAATCGAGTTCGACCGGCCGTCGAGGCGTTGCGACGTCAGGCCCGGCAGGCGCGAGATCGATTCGGCGATCGAATTGTCGGGCAGCTTGCCGATATCCTCCGCCGTGATCGATTCGACGATCTGGTCCGAATTCTTTTTGGTCTTGGCCGCGCTTTCGAGGCTGGCCCGGAAGCCGGTGACGACAATGGTGTCGCCTTCTTCGGCAGCAGGGGCAGGCGTCGTCTGGGCGAGCGCGGGCATCGCCGCCGCGACGAGCGCAAGCGTACTGACACCGAAGCCGAGCGCACGGGCGCGAGCGAAAGAAACCATCATTATCCTCCCCGTTCCGGCACCGGTTGCTCCGATACCGACGCGCAGCGGGGGATGCCCGCCACGATCCATGTAACGGTCGCTTAATCGGCCAGTCGCTTTCAAACGGGAAGCGCCCTACATACGTATTCAAAGCGATAGGGAGGGGTGTGGCGTCGAAGACGCACCACGCAACATGGACAAGCCGACATCGTTCGACATCGCTGAACTGGCAGGCGTCTCGCAGCCGACGGTGTCGCGCGCGCTTCGCGGCAGCCCGAGTGTCAGCGAAGCCACCCGCAAGCGGATCGAGGCGATCGCAACGCAGCTGAACTACAAGGTCGACAAGAACGCGACCAACCTGCGGTCGGGGCACAGCAACACGCTGGCACTGCTGTTGTTCGAGGATCCGACCCCCGATGATTCGCTGATCAACCCGTTCTTCCTGTCGATGCTGGGGGCGATCACGCGGACCTGCGCGACGCGCGGCTATGATCTGCTGATCTCTTTCCAGCAATCGTCCGCCGACTGGCACGTCGATTTCGAAGACAGCCGCAAGGCCGACGGGCTGATCCTGCTCGGGTACGGCGACTACCATGATTACGAGACGCGGCTGGGCAAACTGGTCGAGCAGGGCACGCATTTCGTCCGCTGGGGATCGGTCCAGCCCGGCGCGCGCGAGGTCGTCGTCGGGTGCGACAATGTGCAGGGCAGCCGCGATGCGACCGCGCATCTGATCGCGGGCGGACGCACCCGGATCGCGTTCCTCGGCACTGCATCGAGCGGCTACCCCGAATTCCTCGACCGCTACACCGGCTATTCGCAGGCATTGGAAGCAGCAGGCCTGTCGCGCAGCCTGACCTTGCAGGTCGACGCGACCAGCACCGAGGAATCGGGCCATGACGCCGCCCAACGCCTGATCGCGCGCGGCGAATCGTTCGACGCGATCGTCGCGGCGAGCGACCTGATCGCGCTAGGTGCGATGCGGGCATTGCAGGAAGCGGGGAAGCGCATCCCCGAAGACATCGCGATCACCGGCTTCGACGACATATTGTCGGCAGGCCTCGCCAACCCGCCACTGACGACCGTGACGCAGCAGCCGGGCGAAGCGGGCGCGGCACTGGTCGACACCGTATTGCGGTTGGTGCGCGAGGGGACGGCGGAAAGCCGCGTGCTGCCCGCGCGGCTGGTGGTGCGGAAATCGTCAGGCAGCTGATGTATTCGTATGCGCGCATTGAAGCGCGCGCATGGCTCTGTCACTCACGGCCCCAAGGCTGAAACCAGCTGTACGGGGAGAGCGACGATGCACAGGACGGCGGAGAAGCCGCGTCAGGGCTTTTGGGGCCTGTGGAACATCTCGTTCGGCTTTTTCGGTATCCAGATCGGCTTTGCGCTGCAGAACGCCAATATGAGCCGCGTCTTCCAGTCGATGGGCGCGAGCCTCGACGACCTGCCCGCGCTGTGGGTCGCCGCGCCGCTGACCGGACTGCTGGTGCAGCCGGTCATCGGCCATATGAGCGACCGCACCTGGCTGGGGCGGTTCGGGCGACGGCGGCCCTATTTCCTTGCCGGCGCGATCCTTGCCGCCTTTGCACTGCTGGTGATGCCCGAGGCACCGGTGCTGTTGTTCGCCGCCGTGATGCTGTGGGTGCTCGACGCCTCGCTCAACATTTCGATGGAGCCGTTCCGCGCCTTCGTCGGCGACATGTTGCGGAAGGACCAGCATAGCGCGGGCTATGCCGTGCAGACCGCCTTCATCGGGGCGGGCGCAGTGGTCGGGTCGATCTTCCCCTGGGCGCTCGAACTGGCGGGTGTCTCGAACGAAGCCCCGGCGGGGATGCTGCCCGATACGGTGCGCTATGCCTTCTGGTTCGGCGGGGTAGCGCTGTTCCTCTCGGTGTGTTGGACGGTGCTGACCACGAAGGAATATTCGCCGGACGAGATGGCAGCGTTCGACGGCGCGATCGCCGAGGAGCACGGCCATACGATGCGCGCGCTGGCGGCGCGCAGCTTCGGCAGTTGCGGGCTGTGGATCGTGGCAGGTCTCGCGGTAGTCGTCGCCGTCGCGCAGTTCGGGCTGGAGAAGGAAGTCTATCTGCTCGGCGGCCTGCTTGCCGCTTATGGCATTGCGAGCATTGTCGCGATCCTGCTCGCGCGCGGCGGCAGTACGTCGAACATGCTGAGCCATATCGTCGGTGACTTCTCGGGCATGCCGCCGCTGATGAAGCGGCTCGCTCTCGTCCAGTTCTTCAGCTGGTCGGCACTGTTCATCATGTGGATCAACACGACGCCCGTCGTGGCACAGGTGTTTTTCGGTGCGAGCGGGCCGGGGACGCCGGAGTTCCAGAACGGCGCGAGCTGGGTCGATGTGCTATTCGCGACGTACAATGGCGTGGCAGCCGTGGCGGCTCTGACCTTGTTGCCGTTCCTCAGCAGCCGCGTCGGCAAGGTGCGGACGCATGTCGTCGCGTTGCTGTGCGGCGCGGCAGGCTATGCGAGCTTCTTCGTATTCGGCGATCCGCAGATGCTGCTGGTCAGCGAAATCGGCATCGGCATTGCCTGGGCGTCGATCCTGGCCATGCCCTATGCAATCCTCGCCTCCGCGCTGCCGCAGCACAAGCTCGGCATCTATATGGGGCTGTTCAACGTGTTCGTCGTCGTGCCGCAATTGCTGGTCGCCACGGTGATGGGGTCGATCATGAAGCGGTTTTTCCCGACCGAGCCGATCTGGACGATGGCGTTTGCGGCCGGGGTGTTAGTGCTGGCGGCGCTCGCGATGCTGCGCGTAGAGGAACCGGCCTAAAGGGCGGGCGCCTTGCAATGCCGGTCGATGAACGCCTGATGCGTCGGCATCGCATCCGCCGCCTCGCCCATCACACGGTTTAGTCCGGCAAGCATCCGGTCGCTGTCGACGGCGCGCAGGTCGGTCATCGGGTCCCAGCGTTGGGGGATGTTGAACTGGCCGATGTGCACCGCGAGCCAGCTGGGGTTGAGGAACAGTTCCGGCCCCGCCGACACCAGCCGCCCGGAGCGGCGAAAATGGTCGATCTTCCACTGCAGTTCGTGGGGGATGCTCATCGCCGCGCAGTAACGCCATAGCTCGGCATCGTCGCGCGTCGTCAGCTTGTAATGCAGGATGATGAAGTCACGGATGCGGGCATATTCCTCCGCCGTCAGCCGATTGTATTCGGCGACCCCCAGCGGATCGAAATCGCGGTCGGGGAACAGCGCGAGCAATCGCGTGATCGCGGTCTGGATCAGGTGGAGCGACGTCGATTCAAGCGGTTCCATGAACCCGCTCGCGAGGCCGACCGCGATGACATTACGGTTCCAGACCTGTTTCCGCTTGCCGGTCGTGAAACGCAGCACGCGCGGGTCGGCGAGCGGTTCGCCGTCGAGATTGGCCATCAGCGTCGCGGTCGCTTCGTCCCCGCCGATGAACTGGCTACAATGCACGTAGCCGTTGCCGGTCCGGTGCTGGAGTGGGATGCGCCACTGCCACCCCGCCGCGCGCGCCGTGCTGCGCGTATAGGGCGTGAACTCGCCCCGCGTGCACGGCACCGCGACGGCGCGGTCGCAGGGCAGCCAATGCGTCCAATCGTCATATCCCGTCGCCAAAGCGCCTTCGATCAGCAGCCCGCGAAAGCCCGAGCAATCGATGAACAGGTCGGCGGCCACAGTTCGCCCATCGTCGAGTTGCACGCTTTCGACGAACCCGTCGGCACCACGCAGCGCGACTTGCTCGACCTTTCCCTCGAACCGCGTCACGCCCTTGGCCTCGGCATAGCGGCGCAGGAACGCAGCATAGAGTCCGGCGTCGAAGTGATAGGCATAGTCGAACGTCGATTGCACCAGTTGGCGGTCGGGTGACGGCACATCGAAGCGCCCGCGCGATGCTGCAGCCCAGGCCATGGCATAGTCGTCGAGCGGCCCCGCCGTGCCCGCCGCATGCGCGCGCAGCCAGTAATGGTGCAGCGGCACGGCGTCGAACTCCGCCCCGAAGGTGCCGAATGGGTGGAAATAGCGATTGCCCACCTTGGCCCAGTCGACGAACTGGATGCCGAGTTTGAAAGAGCCCTGCGTCGCCCGGACGAAGTCGCCTTCGTCGATACCCAGCGACTGGTTGAACAATTTGATCGGCGGGATTGTCGCCTCGCCGACGCCGACCGTACCAATCTCCTCGCTTTCGATCAGCGTGATCTCGACGCCACACTGGAGCGCGTTAGACAGCGCCGCCGCTGCCATCCACCCCGCCGACCCGCCGCCGACGATGCACACGCGCCGGATGCGCCGGTCGCCCTCGCTGTTCCCCTGCTCCATGCGTCCAAGCTGGCGCGGCGGCGGCGAAATGTCCAACCCTTGCCCGCGCGCCGCCCGTCATGGCATGGGCGGCGTCCAGAGGAGAGACGCCATGGCGACCGCATTCAAGACCGCAACCATGTCCGATGCCGAATGGGCCGCCCGCCAAGAGCTTGCCGCCTGCTACCGCATCTTCGCGCACATGAAATGGGACGAGCTGATCTTCAACCACATCACCGTGAAAGTGCCGGGCGAGGAGGACGCGTTCCTGATCAACCCCTATGGCATGCATTTCAGCGAGATCACCGCGTCGAGCCTGGTCAAGATCGATATCGACGGCAATATCCTCGCGCCCACCGAATGGCATGTGAACCGCGCCGGGTTCGTTCAGCACGCGCTGTTCCACAAGCATATCCCCGACGCGCATGCGATCGCACACACCCACACGACGGCAGGGATGGCGATGGCGTCGCTGGAAGGCGGATTGCAGGCGGTCAATTTCTACGCCTGCAACTTCGTCGGGCAGCTCGGCTATCATGATTTCGAGGGCGTGACCGTGCGCGACGAAGAGGGGCCGCGCTTCCTCGAGTCGCTCGGCGGCAAGTCGATGATGCTGCTCCGCAACCACGGTATCGTCGCGATGGGCAAGACATTGCCGGAGGTATTCCTGAAGCACTGGGCGCTGCAGCGCGCCTGCGAGATCGCGCTCGCGACACTGTCGGCGGGCAAGGCCATCGTCGTACCACCCGAGGTCGTCGCGATCCACCAGCGCGACTTGTATATGACGCAGATTCCCGGCGGTCCGGGCAAGGCCGAGTTCGATGCGATGGTGCGGATGATCGACCGGACGGACCGCAGCTGGCGTGACTAGTCTCACCGTCAACAACCAGCCGATCAAATACCGGGTCGACCCGGCGACGCCCTTGCTTTGGGCGTTGCGCGATGCCTCGAATCTCACGGGGACCAAATACGGGTGCGGCACCGGCGATTGCGGGGCGTGCACCGTCGATATCGACGGGCGCGCGGTGCGGAGTTGCACGGTGTCGCTGAAACAGGTCGAGGGCAGCTTCGTTACCACCATCGAGGCGCTGTCGCGCGACCGCAGCCATCCGGTGCAACAGGCAATGGTCGCCGAGCAGGTGCCCGAATGCGGGTTCTGCACGCCGGGCATCGTGATGACCGCTGCGGCCTTGCTGCGGGCCACCAACAACCACCCGACCGACGCCGACATCGATGCCGCGATCACCAACATTTGCCGCTGCGGCGCCTATATCCGGCTCCGCAAAGCGATCCACCGTGCGGCGCGGGCGGCGCGTGGCGAGGAAACGATCGTTGCCGCACCGCCGCCCGGCATCGATCCCCGCGATGCAGCGCGGCGCGTGCCTGCGCTATCGCCGCCGGTCGCAAAGTAATTTGCTTTCACGCAGATTAAGCGTCGCGCCAGACTTCGTTCAGCCCGACTCGCGCACATCGGCGGTATGGGACGCAGCGACAATGGTGCACGCGCGCTCCACGGAACGATATCCATGAAAAAGTCATTCGCCTTAGCTGCACTGCTGGCAGCGACTGCCTTTACCCCCGCACTCGCGCAGGAAGAACCGCGCGAGAGCCGCCGCATGGCCGAAGGGGCAACCGCTGCCGAGCCGACGCCGATCCCGCAGCGGGTCGAGGTGCAGATGGCGCAGCGTGAGCGCGGCGAACGTGGCCCGCGCGCCGAGGGCGGCGGCAACGCCGAAACGCCCCGCCCGCAGTGGAACGGCGGACAGGGCCGTGCCGAGGGTGGCTGGCAGCGCCCGCAACAGGCCGCGCCGGTTTATCAGGCCCCCGCCGCTCCCGTTCCGCAGGCCGCCCCGGCCGAGCGCCAGTGGAACCGGGGCGACAGTGGCGGTACGCGCACGTGGCAGGGGCAGCAGCGTCCCGACTGGTCGGCGCGCAATCAGACTCCGCAGGGTGGCCAGCAAGGCTGGACGCACCCGACGCCGCCGGTCGCGACCGCGCCTGTCCAGCCGCAGGGCAATTGGCAGAACCGCGAAGAGCGTCGCGACACATGGCGCAATGGCGGTCAGGGCAATGGCACCTCCACCGACGTCGGCGGCGTCCAGCAGCCCGATAATCGCAACTGGAACGGCGACAACAGCTGGAATGGCCAGAACCGCAATGACGGTCGTCGCAACGACACGTGGCAGAGCGGGCGTAACGACCGCCAGTGGAACGGCAACGGACGCAACGATAGCTGGCGCAACAACGGCCAGTGGAACAACAACGGCCAGTGGAACAATAACGGTCGTAACGACACGTGGCGGAACGACGGGCGCAACAACAACCGCTTCGACCAGCGCAGCCAGTGGCAGAACCAGTATCGCGACTGGAACCGCAGCTGGACCCGCGACTGGCGGCGCGACCAGCGCTACGACTGGCAGCGCTACCGCAGCTCCAACCGCGACCTGTTCTATGGCGACCGTTATTATGCGCCGTACGGCTGGAACTATGGTTATCGTCGCTTCTCGGTCGGGTTCAGCCTGTCGTACGTGCTCTATGACCAGCAATACTGGATCGACGATCCGTACAGCTATCGCCTGCCGCCGGTGTACGGCCCCTATCGCTGGGTCCGCTACTACGACGACGTGCTGCTGGTGGATCTCAGGACCGGACAGGTCGTCGACGCGATCTACGACTTCTTCTGGTAGCGAATAGCCACTGGAAACCTTGCCCCGCTTTCGTTTATCCTCGGGCCGCAAAACTTGGCGATGACGATGGCGGGGCAGATGGCGTTGAACGGTCGGATATTTTAACGCGATGTCCGAAGCGCGCCTCGCCGAAATCGGCAAATCGACCGCCGCCCGGCTGAAAAGGGCACCCGGCATGCAGGTCGTCCCCGGCATCGGGGCCGAAGTCTATCTACTCCAGAATTTCCTGTCGGCGCGCGAATGCGGCGGGCTGATCGCGATGATCGATGCCGACCGCAAGCCCTCGACAGTGTTGTCCGCCCAGCCCGACCCCGGTTTCCGCACCAGCGAAAGCTGCGACCTAGACCGCTGGAACCCGTTCGTCGAAACGATCGACGCACGCATCTGCCAGCTGATGGGCATGAAGCCGCGCCAGGGCGAGACATTGCAGGGGCAACGCTATGCGGTGGGCCAGCAGTTCAAGGCGCACCATGACTATTTCCCCTACGACATGCCGTACTGGCAGGACGAAAAGGCGCGCGGCGGGCAGCGGTGCTGGACCGCGATGATCTATCTCGACCAGCCGGCGGGCGGCGGCGACACCTGGTTTTCGAACGCCGGTTTCAAGGTGACGCCGCGCACCGGCATGTTGCTTGCCTGGAACAACATGGACGCCGACGGCAAGCCCAACCCGCAGACCCTGCACGAGAGCGTCCCGGTGACGGCGGGCATCAAGAACATCGTCACCAAATGGTACCGGGAACGCTTCTGGTTTTGACGATTCGCAACCTTTCGCGCGGCTGTCCGTGCCGTTCCCGCGCCGTTCAGTGGAAGGGATGTATCCCCTGAGTCGTTCAGTAATGGACGCACAAAGGAGTAACATCATGCGTAAGACCATCATTGCGGGCCTTCTTGCCGCGACGCTCGTGCCGGTGGCGGCACAGGCACAGATCAATCCTTCGGAGCGCCGCGAACTGCAGCGCGACCGTCAGGACATTCGTCAGGAGCGCGGCGACCTGAACCGCGCCTATCGCAGCGGCGACCCGCGCGCGATCCGTCAGGAAAGCCGCGAATACCGTGGCGCCCGCCAGGAATACCGCGAGGACTACCGCGACGCGCGACGCGACGGCAATGGCAATTGGGGTCGCGACGACTGGCGCCAGTACCGCAACCACAATCGCGATCTCTATCGCGGCTATGGCTGGCGCTCGGACAACCGCTACCAGTCGTTCCGTCCCGGTATCCGGATCGGCGTCGGCTATTACGCGCCGCGCTATTACATCAACGACTACAGCCGCTATCGCCTGCCGCGTCCCGGCTTCAACCAGCGCTGGGTGCGGCATTACAATGACGTGCTGCTGATCGACATCCGCAGCGGCTATGTCATCGACGTCTACCGGAACTTCTACTGGTAACCCGGGAAGCTGGCGACGGGGCCGGTGCGAAAGCACCGGCCCCGCTTGTATCCGCGAACGACCGTGCTAGCGAGGCAATACACGTGCCCCACGGAGTTCCCGCCATGCGCCGCTACCTGATTCCCGTCGCCGTTTCATTGAGTGCGCTTGCCGCGCCGCTCGCTGCGGCCACGCCCGCCGAGCAACTCAGCCAGGTTTTCCGCGACAGCGACGAGGCGCTGCTCAAGCGCCAGCCGCTCAACGCGCTGTTCCGCGGCGACCTGCGCTACGCCGACCAACTCGGCGATTTCTTTTCGGACGCCGCGAGCGAAGCGAATTTCCGCGCCGACAAGACCGACCTCGCCGCGCTCGCCCGCATCGACCGCACCCGCCTCAACGCGACCGACCGGATCGCCTATGACACATTCAAGCGCACCACCGAGATCGACATGGCGGGCCTCACCCCCGCGATGCGCCGCCTGCGCGACGTGCGCCCGATCGACCATTTCTTCGGGGTGCAGACCTTCTACCCCGACCTGTCCTCGGGCCAGGGTGCGGCCCCGTTCAAAACGGTTGCCGATTACGAAAACAACATCAAACGCCACCGCCAGTTCGCCGCGCAGCTCGACGTCGCCATCGCGCGGTTTCGCGAGGGGATGAAGACGGGCGTCGTCCAGCCCAAATTGATCGTCCGCAACGTCATCGACCAGCTCGACCTGCAGCTGAAAGGCGGCGTCGAGGGATCGGCCTATGTCGGCCCGCTCAAGAATTTTCCGGACAGCATTTCCGCCGCCGACCGCGCGCGGCTGACCGCCGAGACGACGGCAGCAGTGCGCGACGCGATTTTCCCCGCCTATACCCGGCTGCGCGACTTTCTGAGGGACGAGTATTTGCCCGTCGCGCGCGAGGGCGTTGGGCTGGTCAACATGCCGGGTGGCCTTGCGCTGTATCGCTACCTGATCGAATCGAACACGACCCTGCCGATGACGCCCGACCAGATCCACAATCTGGGGTTGTCCGAAGTCGCGCGCATCACGCGCGAAATGGAGGCGATCAAGACCAAGGTGGGCTTTACCGGCACACTCCCGCAGTTCTTCGACAAGCTGCGCGCCGATCCGGCCGTCAAGTTCAAGAGCAAAGACGAGATGCGCGACGAGTTCCTGAGCGTCGGCAAGCGCGTCGACCTGCGCGTCCGCGAGCAATTCTCGACCATCCCCAAGACGCCGCTCGAAATCCGTGCCGTGCCCGAATATCGCGAGAAGACCGATGCCGGGGGCAGCTATAATCAGGGGACGCCCGACGGGTCGCGGCCGGGCGTGTTCTATTACAACAGCTACGACCTGCCCTCGCGCTCGAAAGTCGGCAGCGAGACCCTGTACCTGCACGAAGCGGTGCCGGGGCATCATTTCCAGATCAGCCTCGCGCAGGAAAACACGGCGCTGCCCTCATTCATGCGCTTCGGTGGCAACACCGCGTACGTCGAAGGCTGGGCGCTCTATGCCGAAACCCTGTGGCCCGAACTGGGGATGGAGACCGACCCGTATCAGCGCTTCGGCGGGCTCGACGACGAAATGCTGCGCGCGCTGCGGCTGGTCGTCGATTCGGGGCTGCATGCCAAGAAATGGACCCGCGACCAGGCCATCGAGTACATGCTCGCGCATTCGGGGATGAGCCGCACCGATGCGACGATCGAGGTCGAACGCTACATCGCGATCCCGGGGCAAGCACTGGCGTACAAGATCGGCCAGCTGACGATCCTGAAGCTCAAGGCCGAGGCGAAGGCCAAGCTGGGCGACAAATTCGACGCGAAGAAGTTCCACGCCCAGGTGCTGATGACCGGCGCGCTGCCGATGACGGTACTGGAAGCGAAAGTGCGGGCGTGGATCGCGGGGGACGGGGTGTAGGGGCCGCCGCGCCGTCCCGGACCGAGCGCGCCAAAAACCCCAGATTTCCGCCAAAGGTCACAAAGGTCACACTTGAAACATGTTTTCGACGCGTGACACGCGGCCCGACAGGGCACGCGCATGCGTTCGCCATCATGGGCGTCAATCAGGGCGTTCGACGATTTCAAGGCGAGCAACGACTCGTGAAGGAACAAAACACGAAAGCTGTCGTGTAGGACAGCGGTTTTTTTACGTGGCGTCGCGGAGATGAACGGCGGATTACGCCCCAATACCGGTTGCCGACCGCTTCTTTCGTGTCGCCAAAAACCGCCGAAAGCTTGGCGCAAGGTTTGTGTTCAACTAGTATGAGCGGGTGAACGCTGGAACTCTTACCTACGCAAGGGCGAAGGCGACTATCGCGGGCGCAATTGCTGGCGTCGGGTTATCGAGCGCAACCGTCCTAGTTTTTCTTGGTGTGGCAGGCGCAACTCCATACAATAGTGAACACGGTCTGACGCCCTTGGTGATAGCCATGATGGGTGCGCCCGGCGTGATTATGATCGCTGCGATATTCGCCTTTCCCGCCTCAGCGCTGCTGGTTTGGCTCATGAGCATGGGCGTCCAACGGGCTAGGGTTTTCGACAACTGCGTTACTTGGGTAGTCTCAGGGTGTGCAGTGTCTTTTCCGGCTGCGTGGCTGTTCGGTCAGTTTGAACATCCTAATCAGCCGTTTGAGTTGAACTACGGATCCTCATTCATATTTGGTGTCGCCGCGCTCAGTGCCTTGGTCGCATGGCTCTTTAGAAAGCCTAGCGTCAACTAAGATGTTGTTTTCGACAAAACCGGACTGTCTGCAATCCACAGCCTTTCAGTCATTTCTACGGCAGGGGTTTCCGACCCGGCAAAGCCGTGTCGTCGTCGGTCGGGGCTGTTGGCCCCGCCGTCCGGTTGGGCCGCAGGTGGCCCGAAATAGCTCGGCTATTTCGTGGGCGCGGCCCAACAAGAAAAGGCCGCCGGAGCGCCTTACGCCCCGGCGACCCTTTGCATGGTCAGCGGCCGGAGATGAAATCTCGAGCCCGGGAGACCATGGCCGCTTCAGTGATTAGGCGGCATGCTCCCGAACGAAATTCTCCGTGCCACAAGCTGAACCATGAGACATCGGATCACCTCCCTTCGCTAAAAGCCCGTGACCAAAAGCGGCCACGACACGAATCTGAATCATTGCGAGTCGCCAATCAAGGACTTGTGGAAAAAAATTTATGCCGTCATGATTCGGAACTTCGCGCCGCAGCAAATGTCAGGCGCGGCAATCCTCGACGACACGCGTGAATTCGGGCCAGGCGGGCACCGTCGTCTGCCGCGTGTCGATCGCAACCGAGAAGCGCCCTCGGCTGAACGCCAGCGCGTCGAGGACGGGATCGGTCGGCGCGAGTTCGGCCGCGACATAGGCGGGCGTTGCGCCGGTCGGGCGCGCCGCCACGCCCTTGACCAAATTGCTCGCGCGCAAGGTCAGCGTGCCCGCGTCATTACCCGGGACCGAGAGATAGACACGGCGCGCGGCGCGGTCGCAGCGCAGGACGAGCAGGGCGTCGCTGCCCGCCTGTCCGAACAGGGCGCGCGAGCCCCGCGCGTCGCTGCCATAAGTCCAGACGCCGGGCGCAACCGCGCCTTCGGCTACAGCAACCGGCGCGACTGTCGGCAGTGGCGCAACCGTCGGCCGCGAGACCGGACGCGGATCGGCCGGTTGCGCGGGCGGCGCGACGCAGCCCGCCAGCCCGGCAAGCGAAACAACAAGGATCGTGACGACCGCACGCTTCATGCCGCAAGGCCTATTGCCCCGCGCGCGCCGACACAAGCCGCGCCGCTTGCCCCCCGCCGCCGCTTCGTCGCATAACCGCCACGACTTGAAGGGGGAACGGCGCATGGCCATCGACACCAAAAGGCTGCGCTCGATCATCGGCGGGTCGGCGGGCAATCTGGTCGAATGGTACGACTGGTATAGTTTCACGATTTTCGCGATCTATTTCGCGCCCGCCTTTTTCCCCAAGGCCGACCCGCTGGCGCAGCTGCTCAATACGGCGGGGATTTTCTGGCTCGGCTTTGCGATGCGGCCCATCGGCGCGTGGCTGATGGGCATGTACGGCGACCGGCGCGGGCGCAAGGCGGGGCTGACCTTGTCGGTCGCGCTGATGGCGGGTGGGTCGCTCGTCATCGCTGCTGCCCCGACTTACGCGCAGGTCGGGATCGCTGCCCCGATCATCCTCGTGCTCGCGCGGATCGTGCAGGGGCTGTCGATCGGCGGCGAATACGGGTCGAGCGCAACTTACCTTTCCGAAATGGCACCCGACAAAGGACGCGGCTTCTGGTCGAGCTTCCAATATGCGACGTTGCTCGGCGGCCAGTTGCTGGCGCTGCTGGTGTCGCTGACGATGCAGCTGACCATCGGGCAGGAGGCAATCAGGGGCGGCGCATGGCGCTTTGCCTTCGTCATCGGCGCAATGCTCGCAGTCGGCGTGTTCATGATCCGCCGCAATCTGGCGGAAACGCGCGCCTTCGAAAACCTTGCCGGCAGCGACCATGTCGTCGAAGATTCGCCTTCGACGCTAAGGAAGCTGTGGCGCGACCACAAGCGCTCGGTCATCCTCGTCGCGATCATGTCGGGTGGCGGCGGCATGGCGAGCTATGCCTTCACGACCTACATGCTCAAATTCCTGCAAGGGACCGCAAAGTTCGACGAGTTGACCGCGACCTTCATCATGATGGGCGTGCTGCTATGGTCGGTGCTGATGCAGCCGGTATGGGGCGCGATTTCGGACCGGATCGGCCGCAAGCGCTGCCTGATGATCGCAGGCGTCAGTCTCACCCTGCTCGTCGTGCCGGTGTTCTCGACCATTGCCGTCACGACCGTACCGCTGGTCGCGCTGCTTATCCTGCTCGTGCTGACCACATTGCAGGCCGGCTATGGCGCGACGAACGGCGTGGTGAAGGCCGAACTGTTCCCGCCGTACATCCGGGCTTTGGGCGTCGCCTTTCCCTATGCGGTCGGCAACACGGTCCTCGCAGGGTCGGTCGAATTCGTCGCGCTGTCGTTCAAAAAGGCGGGGCATGAGAGCGGATTCTACTGGTACGCCGCCGCCGTTTTCGCGGTGATGACCTGCGCGTTCTGGATGCTGCCCGAGACGAGAGGGCGCGATCTGGAGGGTGCCTAACCCCTTCCACTGTGTCGAAGGGGTTAGGCGTAGCCCTATTTCTTCCCCAGCAACTCCATCACCGCCACCGTCATCGCGGTTGCGCCGGTGACCACGCTGGCTTTCGGATCGACCTTGAACAGCCCCGAGTGATGGCCCGCCACGGCAGGCCCGCCCGCCTTGGCCGCATCGAAGGCCGCTTGCGGCGTGCCGCCAACCGCAAAGTAAAAGCCCGGCACTTTCAGGTCGGGCGCGACGAAATGGGCAAAGTCTTCGGCCCCCATGTCTTTCTGTTCGAATTTGGGCACTGCTGCTGCGCCTAGTTCACGGACGAACGCCGCATTGATCCGCCGCGCGAGCGGCGCGTCGTTGGTCGTGACCGGCGTCGATTCGACGACCTTCACGACCGGTTCGGGCGCACCGTTCGCCGCCGCCACGCCCTTGGCCACGCGCTCGATCCCTGCGATCAGCAGGTCGCGCGTCGGCGTGTCGTTCGACCGCACGGTAATCTGCAGGTCGGCGTGGTCCGAAATGATGTTGTGCTTCGTCCCGGCATGGAACGCGCCGACGGTGATGACCCCGGCGCTGAGCGGCCCTTTCTCGCGGCTGATGATCCCCTGCAACGCAACGACGATCTGCGACGCGATATAGACCGGATCCTTGCCCAGCTGCGGTGCCGCGCCGTGCGTGCCGACGCCGCGCACGGTAAGATCGACCGAGTCCGACGAGGAATACTGGATCGCTTCGGACCCCGACACCTTGCCCGCCGCAAGCTGTGACGCGACATGGAAGGCGAGCGCGTAATCGGGCTTTTTGAACCGCGTATACAGCCCGTCGGCGAGCATGGCCTTCGCACCGCCGACGCGTTCCTCGGCAGGCTGGACGATGAACAGCACCGTGCCCGACCAGCGGTCCTTCATCGCCGCCAGCCGCTTCGCCGTCGCCACCATCGCGGTGATATGCGTGTCATGGCCGCAGGCATGCATGACGGGCGAATCGACGCCATCGACGCCGACCTGGTGCGCCTTGGACGCATAGCTCAGCCCGGTCTTTTCCTCGACCGGCAGTCCGTCCATGTCGGCGCGGACCAGCACCGTCGGCCCCGCGCCGTTGCTCATGACCCCGACGACGCCGGTGCCACCGATTTTCTCGGTCACGACGATGCCCGGGATCGCGCGCAATTCCTTCGCCATGCGCGCGGCGGTGTTGACCTCCTTGAACGACAGTTCGGGATTGCGATGGAAATAGTCGAACAGCGCCGCGCCCGACGCATCGTAATCGGCGCGGATCGCGGCGGCATAATCGGGCTCGGCGAGCGCGGGCGTAGCCAGAACCAGGGCAAGGGCGGGCAACAGTCGGACAGGCATCATTTGCAGTCTCCGGTACGTTCGGCGGTGTGGGTGACCGCCGCGGTAAAGCGCGCGGTCGAACCGCTATCCTCGGTCATGGTGACGACGATGTCGCCCTCTATCTTTGCATAATCGGGGGCATAGGTGCCGTCGATCTTGAGCCAGTTGTCGGTCTCGAGCTTGTCGGCCTTGACGGCGCGCTGGTTGATGATGCTGTCGCACAGCCCCGCCCCCTTCACCACGCCGTTTTCGATCGTCGAACTGTCGATCGCGCAACCGCCCGACAGCGACAGGCGGCGCAGCAACGCCCGACCCCCTGCGAGCACTGGCTGGGTGCATTCGCTGATCTCGCTGTTCTTGGGAAATTTGGCACGCAGGTCGTCGACGCTCAACCCATCGACCTTCGGCGTGCTGAATTCGGTGGTGATTTTCCACATGCCGCGATCGAGCACGACCTCCGGGCCGGACTCGGGCGCACCGCAGCTTGCCAGCAACAGGGCCGGACCACAGCCGAGGGCCGCGCGCATCAGGACGCAGGGCCGGTGCGGAACGCGCAGAATTTATTGCCCTCCGGATCGCGGAAATACGCGCCGTAGAACGCCTGCGGCCCGTCGTCGCCGCGCAGGCCGGGCGCGCCTTCGTCGCTGCCGCCGAGTTCCAGCGCCTTGGCATGGAGCGCATCGACTTTGGCGCGGGTGTCGAGGATGAACGCGGTCATATTGCCGTTGCCCGCCGTCGCGGGCTGCTTGTCATGAGGGCCCGTCACCGCGAGCGCCGGCTTGTCCCATGACGCCCCCCACATGGTGAAGCCGCCGAGTTCGTCGCCGAATTCCATCATCCGCGTCGCGCCCAGTTCGGCGAGCAGCGCATCGTAAAAGGCGCGCGCCTTGGCGATGTCGTTGGTCCCGACGGTGACATAGCCGATCATTGTCGTTTCTCCCCGTTGTCAGTCAGGGCGAAGCGCCCGCATACGACGAAACATATCGGCTCGCCGAGATGATTCAATCCGCTACGATAACACCAATAGCATTTCTGTTCGATTTATGTTCTTCTCCTTTTCCCGGAGTGGCGAATCAGAGACGATCGATGAGCACTATCGCCAAATTCGAACAAATCATTCGGTGGTATGCCGCAAGCGGTGCCGACATCGGGTGCGCTTTGGTTGCGGTCAAATCGCCTGAACGGATCGCCGATATCGAAAATCTTCTGGGAGAGCCGCTTCCACCGGAGCTGGTTGAACTCTTTGCCAGTTATGGCGGAGCCAGCACTGGAAACAACGCTGCCTTCATCGGGCATGGAGTCATGACAGTGGAGAGGGTCATTGCCAGCCTCGAATTCTCCAAAGACCTGATCAAACCACCCGATCCTTATGTTGACGATCCGGAGCGTTCTGAAACCATCATCGACGCAATCGCCTCCATCCACCGCGCCGAAATCGAGCGGCTAGGCTGCGCCCGCCGCTCAGACGGTCGCTGGCACAAGCTGACGTTGGACTGCTCGGCAGATTCCTATGGCGGCCCCTACTTCTTTCAGCAGGCAAGGACGTCGGAGGAGGAATGCATTATTCTCGATGTTCAGCCTGACCGACAATCTGAGGTTATGGAGCTGGCTGCAAAGCTCCATAAGCTCGAATACGAGACTTACAGATGGGACGAGCTGGAATTTGCCATCTTCGGTGACGGCACCACAAAGGTGAAGCGGACCTTTTACAATTTCGATCGCGAGCTGGACATTACCAGCTACCCTACCCGGGCGATCCGGAAAAAGTATTTTCATATCAAATGGCTGCCTGTCATCGAAGATCATGGCGGCAACTATATCGGTATCGATTTCGACCCGGGCCAAAGGGGCAAAAAAGCACAGGTCATCGTCTTCGGGCGCGACGACGTGGACATGTATGTCATCGCGGACTCGTGGGATGAATTTCTCGACCGGATAATCGAAGCAACCGAAAGCCGTCCGGAGGAGTTGCTGGCCGATTGCCACCTGCACGACATATTCCGTCCTGTAGAATCGAGATCGTTGTAACCAAAGCTCCCACCCCCTATCGTTCCCTTTATGTCCATCGCTATCCGCACGAGTCTCGACGAACCCGAAACAGCGGCGGATTTCGTCCCGCACCGCCCTGCCCGCCCGCCCAAGGTCGAAGGGGGCAAGCGCTTCAAGGTCGTGTCCGACTATACGGCGGCGGGCGACCAGCCGACGGCGATTGCCGAGCTGGTCGACACCGCGCTGACCGGCGAACGCAACCAGGTGCTGCTTGGCGTCACCGGCAGCGGCAAGACCTTCACCATGGCGCGGGTGATCGAGGAACTGCAGCGGCCCGCGCTGATCCTCGCGCCGAACAAGATCCTTGCTGCGCAGCTCTATGGCGAGATGAAGTCGTTCTTTCCCGACAATGCGGTCGAATATTTCGTCAGCTATTACGATTATTATCAGCCTGAGGCCTATGTCGCGCGGTCGGATACGTACATCGAGAAGGAATCCTCGGTGAACGAGAGCATCGACCGGATGCGGCATTCGGCCACCCGCTCGTTGCTCGAACGCGACGATGTGATCATCGTGGCATCGGTGTCCTGCCTCTATGGCATCGGGTCGGTCGAGACCTATTCGGCGATGATCTTCGACCTGAAAAAGGGGCAGACGGTCGAGCAGTCGGAAATCATCAGGAAGCTCGTCGCGCTCCAGTACAAGCGTAACGACGCCGCATTCCAGCGCGGCAATTTCCGCGTGCGCGGCGACAATCTCGAGATATTCCCGTCGCATTACGAGGACAGCGCGTGGCGCATTTCGTTCTTTGGCGACGAGATCGAAAGCATCGCCGAGTTCGACCCGCTGACGGGCAAGAAGGCCGCGCTGCTCGATTATGTGCGCGTCTATGCGAACAGCCACTACGTCACGCCCGGGCCGACGATGAAACAGGCGATGGAGGCGATCAAGCACGAGCTGGCCGAGCGGCTGAAGGAACTGGTGATCGAGGGCAAATTGCTCGAAGCGCAGCGGCTGGAACAGCGCACCAATTTCGACCTCGAGATGATCGCGGCGACCGGCAGTTGTGCGGGGATCGAGAATTATTCGCGCTTCCTGACCGGGCGGATGCCGGGCGAACCGCCGCCGACCCTGTTCGAATATCTGCCTGAAAACGCGCTGCTGTTCGTCGATGAAAGCCATGTCACCATCGGCCAGGTCAACGGCATGTCGCGTGGCGATCACCGCCGCAAGCTGACGCTGGCCGAATACGGGTTCCGCCTGCCGTCGGCGATCGACAACCGGCCGTTGCGCTTCAACGAATGGGATGCGATGCGCCCGCAGACGGTGTGCGTCTCCGCCACCCCCGGTGCGTGGGAAATGGAGCAGACCGGCGGCGTTTTCGCCGAACAGGTTATTCGCCCGACGGGACTCATCGACCCGCCAGTCGAGATCAAGCCGGTCGAGGATCAGGTCGACGATTGCATCAACGAAGTCCGCAAGACGACGGCGGCGGGCTATCGGACGCTCGTCACCACGCTGACCAAGCGGATGGCCGAGGATCTGACCGAATATCTGCACGAAGCCGGAATCAAGGTCCGCTACATGCACAGCGACGTCGAGACGCTGGAGCGCATCGAGCTGATCCGCGACCTGCGGCTGGGCGTGTACGACGTTCTTATCGGGATCAACCTGTTACGCGAGGGGCTCGACATTCCCGAATGCGGGCTGGTGTGCATTCTCGACGCGGACAAGGAAGGATTCCTGCGCTCCGAAACCTCGCTGATCCAGACCATCGGCCGTGCCGCGCGCAACGTCGATGGGCGGGTCATCCTCTACGCCGACCGCATGACGGGCAGCATGGAACGCGCGATCCGCGAAACCGACCGGCGGCGAGAGAAGCAGCTGGAGTATAACGCCGCGAACGGCATCACCCCCGCAACGATCAAGCGCAACATCGGTGATGTGATCAGTCACTTGTCATCGCGCGATCAGGTGACGATCGAGATCGATGAGGACCGCCCCCACATGGTCGGCCACAATTTGCGCGCGTACATCGAAGACCTCGAAAAGAAGATGCGGAAAGCCGCAGGCGATCTGGAGTTCGAAACCGCCGGACGATTGCGCGACGAAATCCGGTCGCTTGAGGCGGAGGAACTGGGGCTACCGGGGGTGGCCGTGTCGGCGGCCCCGATCATGGGGCGGAGCAACGAGGGCAAGGCAGGGACGCGGAAGGACCGGTTCGGGAAGACGCAGCGGAAGTGGGGCAAGGGGCGATAGGGTGCGCTGTTGCTGATCAATCCGTTCCGCTATTTTAGCATCAAACCAATAGAAGGATTTAGGTTTGATGGCGTTCGATGTTGACGCAATGACAAATGTCCTTTATGAAGGACATAAGTTCCGCGTAGCGCAGACTGCGGCTTTCTCGGAATGGCTGCCGTTGCTACGTGATCGCCGCGCGTTGGCAAAAATTACCGACCGACTGTTAAGAGCCGCAGACGGCAATTTCGGAGATGTGAAAAGTGCGGGAAGCGGCATCTCGGAAATGCGGATCGATTATGGGCCGGGCTATCGCGTCTATTTTTGCCAGCGCGGGACCGAGATTGTCATTCTGTTGTGCGGTGGTGGCAAGCGAACGCAGCAACGAGATATTGCAAACGCAAAGCGGCTCAAGGCCGAGATAGAGTTTAGTGATGGAACTTCGCCCCTTTGACCCTGCCAACTATCTCGAGTCAGGAGAGGATATTCTCTATTTTCTTGAGGCGGCAATGGAGGGCAATGATCCAACCCACATCGCGCGCGCTTTAGGAGTCGTCGCTCGCTCCAAGGGGATGACAGAGATTTCGCGCAAGACAGGGCTTGGCCGACAGGCGCTTTATACGGCGCTGTCCGAAGACGGGAATCCGACGCTTGAAACGCTCACAGCAGTTTTGGGCGCGTTAGACTTAGAACTCACCGTGCAAAAGCGCGCTGCCTGAACTTCGGACGCAAGTTTCGGGACGCTTGATCGCCGAAACCGCTTAGTACCGCCAGCATGATCTCAGACCCCACCGCGCTCGCCCAATCGCTGTCGGATGACGGCTGGGCCGTTCTCCCCTCGCTTCTCTCCGCCGATGATTGCGCCGCGATGCGGGTCGCATGGACCACCCCCACCCTCTTTCGCAGCGAAGTGAACATGGCGCGGCACGGGTTTGGGCGGGGGGTTTACCGGTATTTCGGCGATCCCTTGCCTGGGGCGGTGCAGGCGTTGCGCGCGGGGCTGTATCCGGCACTGGCGGAGATCGCCA
The DNA here is from genome assembly GCF_024758725.1 of Sphingomonas sp. SUN039. Classification (NCBI taxonomy): domain Bacteria; kingdom Pseudomonadati; phylum Pseudomonadota; class Alphaproteobacteria; order Sphingomonadales; family Sphingomonadaceae; genus Sphingomonas; species Sphingomonas sp. SUN039. The sequence continues at coordinate 2,746,811 of NZ_CP096972.1, forward strand.
ATCGTTGGGCTGGAGTGCTCGGGACGGGGAAGTCCTACCCGGCCACCCACGCCGAATACCGCGCGCGGTGCCATGCCGCCGGGCAAGCCCGCCCGACGCCGTTGCTGCTGCGCTACGGACCCGGCGACTGGAATGCGTTGCATCAGGATTTGTACGGGGCGGAGGTGTTTCCGTTGCAGGTCGCGATCCTGTTGTCGGAGCCGGAACGCGATTTCACCGGCGGCGAGTTCGTGCTCACCGAACAGCGCCCGCGCATGCAATCGCGCGCCGCCGTCGTGCCGTTACGACAGGGCGACGCGGTGGTGTTTCCGGTGCGCGAGCGACCGGTGCAGGGCGCGCGCGGTCCCTATCGGGTGCAAATGCGCCACGGGGTTAGCAAGCTACACTCAGGCGAGCGCTTCACTCTCGGCATCATTTTTCACGACGCCGCCTGACGACCGCGAGTGCGACGAGGGCGTGCTAACCGAACCAGATATCGGCGATGCGACCGTTGGCGATTTCGATGTTCACCCGTTCAGGTCTCAGATCTTCGGTAAGCGCGTCTCCGGGATGGTAGGCGCGAACCATCCGTCCGAGAAGATCACGGATCAAAACCGGTGTCGTGTGAACGCTGGTCAGCCCGGAGATACGATTGACAACCCCAGCTGCCAGAGGCCCCGCAGCGACAGCGCCATCCCCGAGCGCTGCGGCGATTTCGTGAGGACAGTCCTTGAATCCAAGCGGACCGACAAAGCCGTGAAAAAGGATGAAATATCCGGTGTCGGTCAACTCGAATGCGTTGAGCGTACCCGTAGGCAAGCCGCACGTCTGCGGAACGATGACATGTTTCTGGACAGCATTGAGAATTTCGTCAGCGCCGATAATAGCTGCAAGTTGTTTTCTGGCAACGTCAAGCGGCGTACCGGCGATGTCCTCGCACTGGATCGAGCCATCCGGTTTACATACCCATTTCGACATACGACTCTCCCCTGACAGAAGTGTCAGGTAATCATGAGTCCGAACAAAGAGTCAACTACCCGAGCCAGACTTCGATTTTCGCCGCAGAGCCATTGTATAGATCACCGCTGCAGCCCCCGCGAACACGAACCATTGCACGGCATAAGCGAAGTGATTGTTCGGCACGTCCGACGGATCGGGCGGGGCACTGGCGGCAAGACCGGTTGCGGGGGCGGTGGCGACCAACATCGGACGCAGTGCCGGCTCGCGTGTGAACAGTCGCCCGATCAGGCTGGCATGGTTCGGCTCGGTCGTGATGACACCATCGACGGTGCCACCGTTCCATGCGACCTGTTGCGCGGGGTCGGACGACACGCCGAGATCGACGAGCGCGCCCGGCCCCTCCGCGCCCGTCACGCAATCGGCGATATGGCGATACCCGCTGCGTCCCTGTGCCGAGCGTCCGGCCTCGCTACGCCAGTTGGCGACGCGGAGGCACCGGACCTGGCTCGTGCGGAACATTGCTTCGGCCGGGACTGGCGCCAGTTCTGGATAAGCCATCGGTGGCAGGTTGAGGTTCGCCGCATAGCGCGCGACCAGCGCGGCCTTTTCCCCGCGCCGCTGCAATTGCCACGCACCGAGCGCGATCATGGTAAGAACAGCGAGGCCGACGACGAGGGTTGGCAGAAGTGGCAGGCGCTTCATGGGCGAAGCTTACCTTCGCGCGCGGCGTTGCGGTATTCGGAAATGAGCAGCGCCGCCTTGCCCACGCGCAAGCCGCCAATGACCAGGCCGAGCGTGACGGCGGGCCAGATCAGCAGGTGAACCCAGAACGGCGGACCGACGGCCAGTTCGAGGCTGACCGCGCCGATCACGACCAGCGCGCCGACGATCAAGGTCAGAAATGCCGCCGGCCCGTCACCGACATTGAACGCCGCATAATCGAGGCCGCAAGCGCGGCATTTCGGCGCGAAGGAAATCATGCCGCCGAACAGCGTGCGCGCGCCGCATTGCGGACAGCCGCCCCTCAGCGCGAGCACCGCAAGGTTATCGGGAGGGAGTGCCACCAAAGGGCGTCAGGCGCGACCCGCGCACCACGGGTCGGGATTCATATCGATGGGCGCACCGGGCAATCCCGGTACGGGGAAGCGCGCCTTGAAGGTGAAGGCCTGTTGGGTCGGCCCGAAGCGGTCGAGCCGCCACAGACGCGCCAGCCCTTCTTCGATCGACGGTTCGGTCCCCGCGGGCACCCACCACAATGCCTGATAGGTCGCGTCCGACCGTTCGAACCATTGCCGCCGCTGCGCCATCACTTCCGTATGCCCGGTACGATAGACATAGTTGAACAGTGCTTGGGCATCGGTCCACACCGACATGTTGACGATGAAGCGCGGGTCGGGTGTCGGCAAGATATCGGTCGCGTTGCCGCTTTCGCTTTGCATCCGCCAGACCAAGCCCGGACTCGCATCGGCGAGCGCATTGATCCGGTCGAGCTCGGCAAAGAAACCGGCAACCTGCGCGTCGTCCTGCGGGGCGACCAGCCGCCCGACGTTGATCTGCGCAAGGTGCCAGCGGCTCACTTAGCCTCCGTGGACCGGTGCGCCCCAGCCGCCCCAGACATAGACGGCGATGAACAGGAACAGCCACACAACGTCAACGAAATGCCAGTACCACGCCGCCGCCTCGAAGCCGAAATGCTGGCGCGGGGTGAAGTGCCCCTTGTAGCTGCGGATCAGGCAGACGATCAGGAAGATCGTGCCGACAATGACGTGGAAGCCGTGGAAGCCCGTCGCCATGAAGAACGCCGCGCTATAGTTCAGCCCCTTGAAGCCGAACGGCGCGTGGACATACTCGTACGCCTGAATGCTCGAGAACAGGATGCCGAGCAGGATCGTCGCCCAGAGACCGGTCTTCAGCCCCTGCCGGTCGCCGTGGATCAACGCGTGGTGCGCATAAGTGACGGTGGTGCCCGAACACAGCAGAATCAGCGTGTTGAGCAGCGGGAAGTGGAACGGGTCGATGATCTCGACCCCCTTGGGCGGCCATTGCTCGATAGCGGCTGCGCCCGACTGGCCGACCATGTTGGTCACCGTCATCGCACCGGTCGCATGATCCTTCACCACATCGAGCGCAGCGGGGAACAGCGAAAAGTCGAACCAGGCCCAGAACCAGCCGACGAAGAACATGACTTCGGACGCGATGAACAGGATCATACCGTAGCGCAGGTGGAGCGACACAACGGGGGTGTGGTCGCCGGCGTGCGCTTCCTTCACGACCTGCGCCCACCAGCCGAAGAAGGTGGCGAGGATCGCGGTGAAGCCGAGCCCGAACACCAGCCCGCCCGAGGGGGCCTTGTGCATCCACATGATGCCGCCCGACGCCATAATCAGCGCCGAAAACGCCCCGACCAGCGGCCAGATGCTGGGTGGCAGGATGTGGTAATCGTGGTTCTTGGCACCGGCCATGGTTCGTCCCTAGTCTTGTCGAGAGTCTGGTTTGCTGGTCGTTTAACCGCGCACACGCGCGTCGTCTATCGGGTAGAAGGTGTAGCTGAGCGTGATCGCCTGGATCGCCTTCGCATCGACATCCTTGGCAATGCCGGGATCGACGTAGAAGATGACCGGCATCCGCACGCTCTGGCCGGGTTGCAGCGTCTGTTCGGTGAAGCAGAAGCACTGGACCTTGGCGAAATAGCCGCCCGCCGCACTCGGCGTGACATTGTACGTCGCGCGCCCTGTGACCGGATAGCGCGCATGGTTCGTCGCGGTGAAGAACGCCATGTTCTTTTCGCCGATGGTCACGATCTGGTCGGGCTTTTCGGGCGCGAACGACCAGGGGAGCGTCGGCACATGATTGGCGTCGAAGCGGATTTCGACCGTCTTGCCGGGCACCGCGCGCACCAGCTGGCCATTGGCGCGCTGCGTCGTGCCGTCGAAGCCGGTCGCTTCGCAAAACATCCGGTAGAGCGGCACGCTGGCAAAACCGAGGCCGGTCATGCCGGCGACGCCGATCACTGCCAGTAATGCCGTGCGCCGGATCGGGTCCATTACGAAACCGTCGAGCCGATGCGGGCAAGCGTGATGAAGTAGAACAGCGCGACAAGCCCCCCGAGGATCAGCGCGGTCGCAATGGCGCGCGACTTGCGGCGGCGATCGAACTCGGCGCGGTTCGGATCGTCGGGAGTCATGCGAAGACCGTCCGGTCGAGCGCGAGTGCGGCGAAGGTCACGAGCATATAGCCGATCGAATAGAGGAAGAGCAGTTTTTCCGAACGCATGTCCTTGGGCATCGGTGCGGCATCGGTGACGACCCGGATATTGATAGCGAGGAAGATCATCGAGCCGATCAGCGCCGTCATGCCATAGAACGCACCGGTCAGGCCGAGCGGCCAAGGCGCGACCGCGACGATTGCCATCAGTACGGCATAGCCGAGCATCTGGAGGCGAGTGCTACGCGCGCTCGCCACGACCGGCATCATCGGCACGGTCCCTGCGGCATAATCGTCACGGATGCGGAGCGCCAAAGCCCAACTGTGCGGCGGGGTCCACAGGAAAATGAACGTGAACATCAGGACGGGCAGCAGGTCGACCTGCCCGGTCGCCGCGACCCAGCCGATCAGCGGCGGAAACGCGCCCGCCGCCCCGCCGATCACGATGTTCTGCGGCGTGATCCGCTTCAGCCAGACGGTGTAGATCAACACATAAAACAGGATCGACCCGGCTAGCAGCGCGGCGGCGAGCAGGTTGGTCGCCAGCCCCATGATGAGCACCGACGCGACGCCGAGTCCAACGCCGAAATGCAGCGCGGCCTGGCGGTCCATGCGCCCTGCCGCGAGCGGCCGGCTGGCGGTGCGGCGCATCATCGCGTCGATGTCGGCCTCATACCATTGGTTGAGCGCGCCCGCCGCGCCCGCTGCCATCGCGATGCACAGCACGGCAGTGAAAGCGAGCGCGGGCGGCAGCGATACCGGGGCCGCGATCATCCCGCATAGTCCCGTGAAAACGACCGAACGCATGACACGCGGCTTGGTCAGCGCGAAGAAATCGCGCCAATCGGCGGGGAGCGATGTCGTGAGGGCGGTCGTGGTCATTTTGCGTCCTTAGCCCCTCCTCCTTTAGGGGAGGGGTTGGGGTGGGGCCTGTCCACCCTCCAACTGTTAGCATGGGAAGCGTTCAGACTCCCCACCCCAACCCCTCCCCTAAAGGAGGAGGGGCTTTAGATCAGTCCACCACCGGCAGCGTCTCGAACTGGTGGTACGGCGGCGGGCTCGACAGCGTCCATTCGAGCGTCGTCGCCCCTTCGCCCCAGTAATTCCCTTCCGCCTTTTTGCCCGCGAGCAGCGACCAGAACAGGTTCACGAAGAACACGCCCATCGACAGCGCCATCAGCGAATAGCCATAGGTCGTGGCGATGTGGTTCCAGTACGCATAGGCGTCCGGATAATCCGGAATGCGCCGCGGCATGCCGTCGAGGCCGAGGAAATGCATCGGGAAGAACAGCACGTTCACGCCGATGAAGAACATCCAGAAATGCACCTGGCCGAGGAACTCGTTGTACTGCCGCCCCGACATCTTGCCGAACCAGTAATAGAAGCCCGCGAACAGGCTGAACACCGCGCCCAGCGACAGCACATAATGGAAGTGCGCCACGACGTAATAAGTGTCCTGCATGTACGTATCGATGCCGCCGTTGGCGAGCACGACGCCGGTCACGCCGCCGACGGTGAACATGAAGATGAACCCGATCGCCCACATCATCGGCGTCTTGAACGACAGCGAGCCGCCCCACATCGTCGCGATCCAGCTGAAGATCTTGATGCCGGTCGGCACCGCGATCACCATCGTCGCCGCCGTGAAATACATTTTCATGTTCACGCTGAGACCGGTGGTGAACATGTGGTGGGCCCACACGATGAAGCCGACAACGCCGATCGCGACCATCGCGTACGCCATGCCGAGATAGCCGAAGACCGGCTTTTTCGAGAAGGTCGAGATCACCTGGCTGACGATGCCGAAGCCCGGCAGGATCATGATGTACACTTCGGGATGGCCGAAGAACCAGAAGAGATGCTGGTAAAGGACGGGGTTACCGCCGCCCGCCGCATCGAAGAAGGTCGTACCGAAATTGCGGTCGGTGAGCAGCATCGTGATCGCCGCCGCGAGCACCGGCAGGGCAAGTAGCAGCAGGAAGGCGGTGACCAGCACCGACCACACGAACAGCGGCATCTTGTGCAGTGTCATCCCCGGCGCGCGCATGTTGAAAATGGTCGTGATGAAATTGATCGCGCCGAGAATCGACGAGGCACCCGCGAGGTGGAGCGACAGGATCGCCATATCGACAGCCGGACCCTGCGACCCGACGGTCGACAGCGGCGCGTAGACCGTCCAGCCGGTGCCTGCACCCATGCCGGTGCCGCCCGAAAAGAACGACGAACCGAGCAAAAGCGAGAAGCTGGGTACCAGCAGCCAGAACGAGATGTTGTTCATGCGCGGGAAGGCCATGTCGGGCGCGCCGATCATGATCGGCACGAACCAGTTGCCGAAGCCGCCGATCATCGCGGGCATGACCATGAAGAACACCATGATCAGGCCGTGCGCGGTGATGAGCACGTTCCACATATGGAGCGCTTCGTTGAGGTTCGACCCGTCGCCGCCCATCATCGACGTCCACATGCCGAGATATTGAATCCCGGGCTGCGCCAGTTCCATTCGCATCAGGCCCGAAATCGCGCCGCCGATAATCCCGGCGGTAATCGCGAAGATCAGGTAGAGCGTCCCGATGTCCTTGTGGTTGGTCGACATGAACCAGCGGGCAAAAAACCCGGGCTTGTGGTCCGCGTCATGCGCGTGGTCGTCGGCGTGAGCCTGAAAGGCGTTTGCGGTTGCAGCAGTCATCGGGGTCAACCCTTGGTCGCGGCGACGGGCGCCGGGGTGATGGGAGCAGGGGCGGCGGGTGCGGGCGCTTGCGGCGTTGCCGTGCCGACCGGTTCGGTCGCCGCGGGCTTGCTGCCCGGCATCTTGCCGCCCTTCGACGCGATCCACTGTGCGAATTGCGCTGCAGGCACCGCTTCGACGGCAATCGGCATGAAGCCATGGCGCGCACCGCAGAGTTCGCTGCACTGGCCGTAGTAAACGCCGGGCTTTTCGATGGTGAAGCTGGTTTCGTTGATGCGGCCGGGAACGGCGTCCATCTTGGTCCACAGCGCGGGCACGGCAAAGGCATGGATGACATCGTTCGACGTCGTCAGCACGCGCACGGGTACGCCGACCGGCACGACGATGCGGTTGTCGACACCCAGCAGGCGGGGTTCGCCCTTTGCCTTGGCCTGTTCGTCGGTCAGCATGTTCGACACGATCTCGAAATCGCCGTGATCGGGATAGGTGTACGACCAGAACCACTGGTTACCCGTCGCCTTGATCGTCACCGCATCCTTGCCGACCGGCTTGTACTGCGCGGCAAGCAGGCCGATCGACGGGATCGAGATGCCGACCAGAATGAGCACCGGCACCAGAGTCCAGATCACTTCGATCAGGGTGTTGTGCGACGTCGTCGACGGCACCGGATTGGCGGCGCGACGATAGCGGAACGCGACCCAGAACAGCAGGCCGAGCACGAAAATCGAGATCGCGGTGATGATCGGCATCAACAGCCAGTTGTGCATCCACAGCGCGAATTCGCCGTTCTTGGTGACCTGCGGCTGGAGCGCATAGCCATTGGGGATGGGCTGGCCGATATCGGCGACCGGTTTGAGTTCCGCCGGTGCAGCGATGGCGGGCGTAGCCGCAACAGTCGCATTGGTTGCCGTTGCCGTAGCGGCGACAGGCGTTCCTTGGGCGATCACGGGGGCAGAAAACGCCAGCCCGAGAGCGATCAGCACAGGTGTCAGCAGTCTCACGAAATCAATCCCTTTAGGCGCGTGGTCCGGCGCGGGGATACGCGCGGGGGACCGTCACAGTCGCGGCCTATACGCGCGGGTGCCGCCAGTCTCAAGCGGTTAGGGCCGTGTTTTTGCTGCATCTGCACAGCGTGGTTGTCACTGTCCGATGCCGCGCTTACGGAAACCGTCGAAAGCGCAAGGGAGCGACAGGTGACCGACGACGAGGTGCTGGCGGAATTCAGGGCGGCGGACGCGCTGCTCGAGGGGCATTTCATCCTGTCGTCGGGGCTGCGCTCGCCCCGTTACCTGCAATGCGCGCGCGTGCTGGCCGATCCGAAACGGGGCGCGCGGCTGGCCGAGGCGCTGGCAGCCCGCCTGCCCGGCGATCTGGCCATCGACATCGTCGTGTCGCCCGCGATGGGCGGGGTGATCGCAGGGCACGAGATGGGCCGCGCGCTGGGCGTCGAAGCAGTATTCCTTGAGCGGCCCGAGGGCGTGTTCGAGCTGCGGCGGGGCTTCCGCCTGTCGCCCGGTCAGCGCGTGCTGATGATGGAAGATGTCGTCACCACCGGGCTGAGTTCGCGCGAGGCGATTGCCGCCATCCATCGCGCGGGCGGTGTCGTGGTCGCTGCCGCTGCACTGGTCGACCGGTCCGACGGAGCCGCGGACCTCGGGGTGCCCTTCTATCCGCTTATCCGCCTGTCGGTCCCGACCTATGCTGCCGATGCGCTGCCGCCCGAGCTCGCGGCCATTCCTGCCGCCAAGCCCGGGAGCCGCGCGGCATGACGTTGAGGTTAGGCGTCAACATCGATCATGTCGCGACCATCCGCAATGCGCGCGGGGGTGAGCATCCCGACCCAATGCGCGCGGTGCGGATCGTCGAGGAAGCAGGCGGTGACGGGATCACCGTGCACCTGCGCGAAGATCGGCGGCACATCCGCGATGCCGATCTCGACATGCTGATGGCTGAAACTGCGCTGCCGGTGAATCTCGAAATGGCGGCGACCGAGGAAATGGTTGCCATCGCGCTGCGCCACCGGCCTCATGCGGCGTGTATCGTCCCCGAACGGCGCGAGGAACGCACGACCGAAGGCGGACTCGACGCGGCGGGGCAGCACAACCACCTTGCGCCGCTGGTCGCGCAATTGCTCGATGCGGGCATCCGCGTAAGCCTGTTTATCGAACCCGATGCCCGCCAGATCGACGCCGCACTCCGCCTGCGCGCACCGGTGGTCGAGCTGCATACCGGGAAATACGCGCATGGCGATGCGGACGGCGCGGAGCTGCGCCGCCTTGCCGACGCCGCCGCGCTGTGCGTCAAGAACGGTATCGAGCCGCATGCGGGGCACGGGCTTACTTTCGACAATGTCGTGCCGGTTGCTGCGATCCCGCAGCTCGCCGAACTGAATATTGGGCATTATCTGGTGGGTGAGGCGATCTTCATCGGGCTGGAGGAAAGCGTGCGACGCATGAAGGCGCTGATGGAGTCGGCGCGGTGAGAAAAGAAGGTTTGCCACGCGAAGACGCGAAGGCGCGAAGGCGTCGGCACGTCACTTGGCGCGAAGCGCACCCCAATCGCATCGTTTTTTCTGATTTGTGGTTCGGCTGTTTCGCGCCGCAATCTCTTCGCGCCTTCGCGCCTTCGCGTGGAAACAACTTCTTCCTATGATCGTCGGCCTCGGTTCCGATCTCTGCAACATCGAGCGCATCCAGAATTCGCTCGACCGGTTCGGGGAGCGGTTCGAGAACCGCGTGTTCACCCCGCTCGAACGCGCCAAGGCGCAGCGGCGTCCGTTCACCAAGGCAGGCACCTACGCCAAGCGCTTCGCCGCCAAAGAGGCCTTCTCCAAAGCTGTCGGCACCGGGTTCAAACGCGGCGTGTTCATGAAGGACATCGGCGTCATCAACGCCCCCTCGGGCGCACCGACGCTCGCGCTCGAAGGCGGGGCGAAGGTCGCGCTCGACGCGCTGATTCCGGACGGGTATGAGGCGCGGGTTCATCTGACGCTCACCGACGACCATCCATGGGCGCAGGCGTTCGTCATTATCGAGGCCGTGAAGGCCGAAGACCTGCCGAAAGTAGCCGTGTGACCACTGAAGCCACCTCCGACACCGTCCTTCCCGCCGAAGCCGCGCCCGCAACGGTGAAGGAAATGCCCAAGACCGACTGGAAGGCGGAAGCGAAAAGCATCGGCCTGTTGCTGCTCGCGGTGCTCGGTTTCCACAGCTTCATTGCCAAGCCGTTCTACATTCCGTCCGAATCGATGATGCCGGGGCTGCTGGTCGGCGACCAGCTCGTCGTCAGCAAATTCGCCTATGGCTATTCTTACGTCTCGCCGACGATCCCCAATCCGGTGAACATTTTCCGCAGTCTGGTCCTGCGCCAGACCGTCGACAGCTGGGCGTTCCAGCTGCCCGCGATGAAGGGGCGGTTGTTCGGCAGCCTGCCCGAACGCGGCGATGTCGTCATCGCCTCGCCGCCGGGCAAGTCGCAGGACTATATCAAGCGCGCCATCGGCTTGCCGGGCGACCGGATCGAAGTGCGCGGCGGCATCGTCATCCTGAACGGCGTGCCGGTGAAGCGCGGCCCGGTAACCTTGCGCCCCATCCCGGTCGATGCCGACGAACCGTGCACCGACCCGAAATACGCCGATTACCGCACCGCTGCCGCCGACGGGTCGGTGACCTGTGCGCTGCCGGTGGTGCGCGAAACCCTGCCCAACGGGCGCAGCTACGATACGATCGACCTGGGCTACGACCCGACGGTCGACGATTATCCCGCGACGACAATCCCGGCAGGCCATGTCTTCCTGATGGGCGACAATCGCGACAATTCGGCCGACAGCCGCGTGGCTGAGGCGCAGGGCGGACTCGGTGGGCCGTTACCGTGGGAGAACCTCGGCGGCCGCGCCGAGTTCATCAGTTTCTCGCTCGACGGATCGCAGCACTGGTACAACCCGTTCAGCTGGTTCGGCGCGCTGCGCGGCGGGCGGGCAGGGACGAGCCTGCACCCGAGCACCAAGGGGTAATCCCTTCTAGGACGCGCCCTTGAGTTCCTCGCGCTCGTCGGGTTCGAGGTCGCTGGGGTTCACATAGACTGCCTTGACGATGACCATCGCGACCACCGTGATCGGCGTGGCGAGGATGACGCCTACGGGTCCGAGCAGGACACCGAGCGCCACCAGGCTGAAGATCGTCAGCGCGGGCGGCAGTTCTACCATGCGGCTTTGCAACAGCGGCATCACGACATTGCCCTGGATCTGCTGCACCGCCACCAGCACGACGATGGTCCAGATACCCATGGTCGTGCTCTGGCCGAACGCGAGGATAACCGAGGGCAGGACGACGACGATGGTGCCAAGATAGGGCACGAATTCGCAGAGGCCCGCGACCAGCCCGATCGCGGGCGCGGCGGGGACGCCGACGAGCCACAGGCCGAGCGTCGTCGCCACCCCGACGAAGACCATGCCGATCCCTTGGCCCAGCAGCCAGGCATTGAGCGAATGGGCGACCGCGATAAAGGTCCGCGTCACCTTGCCGCGCGCCGATTCGGGGGTCAGCATGATGACGCCCTTGCCATAGAGACGCGGCTGGGCAGCGAGATAGATGCCGCCGACGATGACGATGGCCAGCGCCGAGACGATAGTGCCAAGGCTGGTCAGCAGGCCGGTCGCGAAGCCGACAATGCTCTGGCCGCTGGGGACGAGATCGCCCGCGCGGCGAAAGAACTCGGCCCCGATCGGCGTCTCGGCAAAGCGCGCACGGAACACTTCCCAGGCGGCGGGCAGCCGCAGGGCAAGTTCGGCGAATTCGCCCGACAGCGAATTGCCGAAGAACCAGAACGCGCCGGCCAAGGTCGCAAGGATGCCCACGACCGACAAGGCGAGCGCAATGCCGAAATTGAGACCGGTGCGCTGGACCATCCACCGCGCGAGATTGAAGAAAATGAGTCCGATCAGCGCGCAGGCGAACACCAGCAACAACAGGTCGGCCAGTTTCCACATCGCATAGGCCGCCGCCGCCGTCGCCAGAATGATGACGGTCGTGCGGAACACCCGCCGGTCGATCAGCGCGTCCTGGTCGAGTTGCACCTTTTGCCCCTTCATCGTTCGGCACAACTCTTAGCGGGGCAATTGGTGGCGGCGAACGGAAATATTTTCTGAGGTGAGGGCGTGCTGGACAGGCGGACTTGGGCAAAGCCCAAGCCGTCGGTCGGCTGATGCCGCCGGCCGTGCTTGGCCGTAGTCGGCTCAGGCGGCACGTTGCTTCGCAACGCTTGCGCTGATCCGTCCCGACCTACGCACAAAAAACGACCCGAAAGATTGCTCTTCCGGGCCGAGTGGTTCGCAGGAGGAACCTGGTTTGGGGTAGGCGACGGCTAAGGGGAGAGGACCCGCCGCCACCGACCCCAAGCTGCTTAATAGTTGTAAGCGCGCTCCCCGTGTTCGGAGAGGTCGAGTCCTTCGCGCTCAGCATCGTCGCTGGGACGCAGGCCGATGGTGAATTTGAGCGCGTAGAACAGGATCGCGGAGACGCCACCCGACCACACCAAAGTGACCAGCACCGCCTTGATCTGGGTCAGCAGCTGCGCGCCCATGTCATAGGCGCCGACGCCCGCCGGGAAGACGGTATAGTCGAAGAAGCCCTGCCCGCCGAGCGCCGGATCGGCGACAACGGCGGTGGCCAACGCCCCAACGATCCCGCCGACGCAGTGGACGCCGAACACGTCGAGCGTGTCGTCGTACTTCAGCTTGTTCTTCACCGTCGCGACGAAGAAGTAGCAGATCGGCGAGACGATGAAGCCGAGCGCGATCGACATCATCGGTGCGGCGAACCCGCTGGCCGGCGTAATCGCTACCAGGCCCGCAACCGCGCCGGTTGCTGCACCTAGCATCGACGGCTTGCCGTGATGGAGCTGCTCGATGAGTGCCCAGCTGACGGCGGCGGCACAGGTTGCGACCATCGTGTTGATGAACGCCACCCCGGTGACGCCGTTCGCTTCGAGGTTCGACCCCGCGTTGAACCCGAACCAGCCGACCCACAGCAGGCTGGCACCGATCATGGTCATCACCAACGAATGCGGCGGCGTCGCTTCCTTGCCGAAGCCGAGGCGCGGGCCGATGACGAGGCAGCCGACGAGGCCCGCGATGCCCGCATTGATGTGGACGACGGTCCCGCCCGCGAAGTCGAGCGCGCCCATACCCCAGAGATAGCCGTAATCGGTCGGCGCGTCGGGCAGGAAGTCCGGGCCTGCCCAGTACCAGACCATGTGGGCGATCGGGAAATAGACGATCGTCAGCCACGCGACGACGAAGATCATCAAAGCGGAGAACTTCACCCGTTCGGCAAATGCCCCGACGATCAGAGCCGGCGTAATCATCGCAAAGGTCATCTGGAAGACGACAAAGGCGAACTCGGGCAGGTAGACGTTGTTGCTGAACGTAGCGGCGTAGGTGCCGCCGTTGACGCCCATTAGGAACGCCTTGGAGAATCCGCCGACGAACGCGGGCGCAACGCTGCCCGCGCTGGTGAACGCCATGGTATAGCCCCAGCAGCACCAGACGAGTCCGGCGACGCTGACGATCATGAAGACCTGCATCAGCACGCTGAGCATGTTCTTGGTGCGGACGAGGCCGCCGTAGAACAGTGCGAGGCCCGGGATGCTCATCATCAGGACGAGCACCGACGAGGTGAGCATCCAGCTCGTATCGCCCTTGTTCACCATCGTCGCCTGGGCGGCGACATCGGGTGCCTTGACGAGGTCGGCGAGGACGGGCGTGGTGGCGACGAGCACCATCAGCGCCGCGCTACCGCCCTTGATCAGTGTCGAGAGTTTCATTGTTCCCCCTTCTCTCTTTAGAGCGCGTTCGCATCGGTCTCGCCGGTGCGGATCCGCACGGCTTCGCCGATGTCGAGCACGAAAATCTTGCCGTCGCCGATGGCGCCGGTGTTGGCAGCGGCCTGGATCGCCTCGACGACGCGTGGGCTCAGGTCGGTGCCGCAGGCAACCTCGACCTTCAGCTTGGGCACCATATTGGTCGAATATTCTGCGCCGCGGTAAATCTCGGTCTGGCCCTTTTGCCGACCGAAGCCCTTGACCTCGGTGACGGTCATGCCCGTCACGCCCAGCTCGGTCAGGGCTTCGCGCACCTCGTCGAGCTTGAACGGTTTGATGATCGCAACGACGAGTTTCATTCGGCCCCCTGCTGGCTTGTCCGTGATGCAGTGCAGCAAGAGGCGTGCCAGTCTCCGGGCGCAGTGCGTCGAGGGCACATGGCTCGGGCGACCCTTAGGCGTCGCTTAACGTTTGTGCAGATGCGAAGGTGGAATTGCCTAACTAATAGGCAGAACTGCCCGGGCGGCAGCCAGATCCTCGTCGAGCACCATGACACGGACCGGCACCAGCCAGCCCGAGGAGTCCGCGATATTCATGCCGTGATCGAACAGCACGGCGTCGATCCCTTCGGCCTCGAGCAGCCCCTTGACCATCGCTGCCTCCATCGCATTGGGGTAGTTCGCCAGTTCGACCAGCGCCACTAGCCCTGTGCCTCGTGCCACGGCATCCTAGTTTGGGCGCGCACCGGCAGGCCGTCGATGGTCTTGCTGCGTTTGGCCTGTGTCCGCAGCCGCTTTTCGGGGTCGTCCGCTCGGTGGTATTTCGACAAGGTCTGGCGTTCGCGGTCGAGCGTCATGAACGGGACGCCCCAGCCGCAGCTGGTCTGGACGCTGTCGACATCGAACTCGAAAATCTGGCGGGTTCCGGGCAACAGCGTGAAATGGGCAGCAAGCGCATCCCAGCCATCGTCTTGCGGCAGGACCGCCCGCCCCCGCGCGTAAATCCGCAGGATCAGCGCGGGCCGGTCGAACGCGCAGAACATGATCGTCGCGCGCCCGTCGGCGGCGAGATGCGCGTGGGTTTCGTTCCCCGATCCGCCGACGTCGAGATAGCCGACCCGTTTCGGCCCCAACACGCGAAACGAATCCATCCCCTTGGGACTAAGATTGATCCGCGCGCCATCGGCAGCGGTTGCGACGAAGAACACCGGCTGTTTCGCAATGAACGCCGCATGGTCGTCGGTGACGTGATCGGTGAAATCGGACATCGCTATGCACTCAGTTGACGCGCGTTTTCTATGCACATACAAAAAGCGCATGGCAAGCAAAGTGAACCCCAACCGTCGACCGACCAATGTCACTCTGGACGCGCGCGCTGTGGACGATGCGCGCGCCTTGGGCATTAATGTGTCCAAAGCGTGTGAGCTCGGTTTGGTCAGCGAGATAAAAAGGGCGCGAGAAGCGCGCTGGCGTGCTGAAAATCGCGCGGCCATCGATTCGCACAACGCATTTGTCGAAAAGCATGGCATTCCGCTTTCGCGCTTTCGTCAATTTTGAATGGCACGGTACGACGTCTTCCGTGATCCGGACGGGACTGGATTTGTTGTCGATGTTCAATCGGACATTTTCGACGACTATCGAACGCGCGTGGTCATTCCCCTTCTGCCGCCGGAGATTGCGCCTTTGGCAGTCCCCCGACTGAACCCCCGCTTCGACATCGAAGGTCAGTCATTCACATTGCACCCCCACTTTGTTGCAAGTGTTCCGAGCAGCGCATTGGGGCGTCCGATCACATCGTTGGCGAGCGAGGATTATGCAATCGCCGGGGCGCTCGACCTGATGCTCAAGGGCTTCTGACCGGCTACGCCGCCGTCCCGCCCACCGTCAGCCCGTCGATCAACAGTGTAGGCTGGCCTACGCCCGCAGGGACGCTCTGCCCGCCCTTGCCGCACACCCCGACGCCTTCGTCGAGCGCGAAGTCGTTGCCGATGCCGCTGACTTTGGTCAGCACGCTGGGGCCGTCGCCGATGAGTGTCGCGCCCTTAATCGGCGCGCCAATGCCACCGTTTTCGATCAGATACGCCTCGGTGCAGCTGAACACGAACTTGCCGCTGACGATATCGACCTGGCCGCCGCCGAAGCTCTTGGCGAAGATGCCTTTCTTGACGCGCGAGAGCAGCTCGGCGGGGTCGTCGGTGCCGTTCTTCATAAAGGTGTTGGTCATGCGCGGCATCGGGGCGTGGGCGTAGCTTTCACGGCGGCCATTGCCGGTGGCCGCGACGCCCATCAGCCGCGCGTTGAGCCGGTCCTGCATATAGCCGCGCAGGATGCCGTCCTCGATCAGCACGGTCTCGCCGGTCGATGTGCCCTCGTCATCGATGCTGAGCGAGCCGCGCCGGTCGGGAATCGAGCCATCGTCGACGACGGTGACTCCGGGGGCGGCGACGCGCTCGCCGATGCGGCCCGAAAACGCCGATGTGCCCTTGCGGTTGAAATCGCCCTCCAGCCCGTGGCCGATCGCTTCGTGGAGCAGGATGCCGGGCCAGCCGGGGCCGAGCAGCACCGTTGTCTCGCCCGCAGGGGCGGCAACTGAATCGAGGTTGACCAGTGCCTGTTTCAGCGCCTCGTCGATGGCGCGGTTCCACACGGCTTCGTCGAACAGCCGGTCGTAGAGGTAGCGGCCGCCCATGCCGAAACTGCCCGATTCGCGGCGCTCGCCCCGCTGCGCGACGATGCTGACGTTCAGGCGGACGAGCGGGCGGATGTCGGTGGCGGTATAGCCGTCGGCGCGGACGATTTCGACCACGTTCCAGGTGCCCGACAGGCCGACCGAAACCTGCACCACGCGCGGGTCGCGGGCGCGCGCGGCGGCGTCGATCCGCTGGCACAGCGCGACCTTGTCGGCGAAGGGGACGAGTCCCAGCGGTTCGGCATCGGTGTAGAGGTGGCGGTTGCTCTTGCGCGGGGGCTGGGCGTGGCCGCTGGCCGAGGGGTCGAGCAGCTTGAGCGTGGCGGCGGCGCGCGCGATGCCGGCGGGCGAGACATCGTCCGAATGGGCAAAGCCCGTCGCCTCGCCCGAGACGCCGCGCAGCCCGAAGCCGCGCGCGGAGCCGTAATCGGCGATTTTCAGCCGTCCGTCGTCGAAGCCGAACGACTCACTGGTGCGATATTGCAGATAAAGCTCGCCATCGTCGCAGGCGGACAGCGCGTCGCGGGTCAGGCGCTGCGCTTCGGCTGGGTCGAGGGTGTCGGCGTAGAGCAAGGCGCGGGGATCGGTGTTCATGCCGCCCGAGATAGGTCGCGTGAACCGCTATTGATAGTCCATCGTGAGGGTAAAGGTGCCGGTGTACAGGCCGTCGGCCTGACTACCTGCCACGGTCAGCCGTCCCCCGACCGCATAGTTGATAACGCCGAGCGGGCCAAGGTTGGCATTGGGACCGACGGGCTGCGGTCCGCCACCGTTCACGCTGACCCGAATCTGGTTGATCGACATGTTGTTCGCGCCGTTCACAACGACGATCGGCGTGGGGTTGAGTGCGATGGTCACAACCTGGTTGGGCGTGCCGGTCGCGATGAAGCGCGCGTTGGACACGGTGCCGCCAGCAAGCACCACCCCGGTGCCGCTGCGCGTGCCGGTCTGCGCGTCGACTGTCACAGTGCCGCCGCCCGACGGAACGATACCACCGAAATCGAGCGGTGCGGTATTGAGCATGGCGACCGGCCCGAGTACGCTCGTTTTCGCGGTCCCCGCGCCGCTTCCGGCAAGCGCGGGCATGGCCCAGCCGACCGAAAGCATGACGACCACGACGCACAGTCGCCTAAAGAATCGATGTTGCCCCACGGTGCCGTAGCTAGCGGCCAGCGGTGACGAAGCAGTTGGCGGCGCTGGTTAAGCGCGCGTTGAGGATTCAGCCGTGTCGGTCGGCCCGCCGATCAGAACGAAGCGCCGATCGCAATAGCCGCAGTCGACGAAGCCCGTCTCGTCGATCTCCAGCCAGACGCGCGGATGGCCGAGTGCGGCGGGGATGCCGTCGCCCGATCCGTCGCAGGTGGTCCGACGGGTAGCGACACGAAACGTTTCAGGCGGCGCGATCATGCCGTCGCCGTTAGCCGAGCGCGGCGCAAAATCAATCAGGGTCGGAAATTTTAGGGCCGAGAAAATCAGGGATAATCGACGGTCAGGTTAAAACTGCCCGAATATAGCCCGTCGCGCTGGTTGGCGGCGACATTCAACCGACCGCCGACGCGCACATCGAGGATGCCGCTTGCCGGAATGCGCCGGGTGCGCCCGCCGTTGAGCGTCATATTGCTGACCGTCATCGTCTCGGTCCCGCTAACCCGCGTCAGCACCGGCGCGGTGCCGATGGTGATGAACGCGTTGACCGCCGGCGTCCCCGTCGCGGTGAAGCGCGCCGCCCCCGGGGCGCCGCCGCCGACAAGGCTGAGGCCACCGGTTCGCGTCCGGGCGTCCGTGCGCGGGTTGATCGTCACCGTTCCCGCCGTCACGCCAGTAATCAGCGTCCCGAAATCGAGCGCCCGCGAGTTGGCGAGCACAATCGGTCGCAGCGTTCGTGCGCGGCCGTTCGCGGCGCGCGTCGCCGCATCCGCCCGATCGGCAACGCCGGTCAGCAGGATTGCGCCCGTCACCAGTGCACCCAAGGAGAGAATTTTTTGCCCCACACCATCGCTCTAGCCGCGCGGCTGTGTAGGTCGGGTTGGCAGTACTGGTTAACGTGACGGATACGAATCGATAATTGGAAGGCCGCGACTCTGCTCGCCTAGAAATAGGTGACGGTGATGTCGAAATTGCCCGAGTAAGTGCCGTCCATCTGATTCGCGGCAACCGCAAGCGTGCCGCCGACGCGCAGGTCGAGCAGCCCCGCCGCGCCTATGATCCTCAATACCGGGCCGTTGAGCGTGAGCTGCGTCACGTTCATCGTCGCCCCGCCGCCTGCGCGGTTGAGCACGGGCAACGGCCCGCGCGTCACTTGCAAGGTCTGGTTGCCGGTGGCGTAAGTATAGAATTGCGCGGCGAGCGGCGTTCCACCCGCAGCCAGTACCCCGCCGGTCGTGCTGCGCGCATCGGTGGTCGGGTCGATCACGACGGTCCCGGCCGTGGTTCCCGACGCAAGCCGCCCGAAATCGAGGTCGCGCAGTTTGACGATCGACAACGGTCGCAAGGTAATTGCCTTGCCGTTTGCCGCCTGTGTCGCCGCTTGCAAGCTGCTGCCCGAGCAGATCGCCAGCGCGCACGCCGCCGCGATCCGGCCCAGCCGATATGTTGCGATTGTCCCCACGGGTCACTTATTGCACCGACGGGAGATAAATCGGCGTCAACGCGCAGAGTTAATGTGTCGGTAACGCTGTGAGGGGGTCCGCTACTGATAATCTGCGTTGATCTGGAAGGTGCCGCTGTAGCTGCCGTCTGCCTGGCTCGCCGCCACCGACAGCGCGCCGCCTATATCGACGTCGAAGGTTCCCGATACCGGCGTGGTCACCGGATTGACCGCGCCGTTCATAGTAATCAGCGTTACCGGCATCGTCGCGCCGCCGCCCGCGCGGGTGAGCACCGGCAGGGCATTGCGGGTGATGAGCACGAGCGTCGAAGGTGTCGCAACCACGCGAAAACGCGCGGTTTGCGGCGATCCGCCCGCGAGCACGGGACCGCCTGTCACAGACCGCGCACCGGTGTCAGGGTCGACCGTGACCGTACCTGCCGCTGCGGTCGCGACGATCCGCCCGAAATCCAGATCGCGCAGCCAGGTGATCGTTACCGGCTTGCGAAGCGTCGTACGGATCGTCGAGGCCTGCGTCGCGGCATTGGCCGCACTCGCTACCCCCAGTGGGAACGTTAACGCCAGCGCCAACAACGCTCGTCGTGCGTCTGTCATTCTTATGGTCATATCGTCCCCGTCACAGTCTGTTGGCTGTGGCTTTAGTGCATCAGGGTTAACGACGCCTTCACTACGACATGCCGCATCCGCAATGGCTTGTGTGCGCCCCGGACCGCGTTATGCGCTGAAGCCATGAGTATCGCCGCTATCGAGATCGCCGACCTGCAAAAAACCTATGCCGGGGGCAAGCGCGCGCTGGACGGCGTCAGTTTCGATGTGCCGCGCGGGTCGATCTTCGGTCTGCTCGGCCCCAATGGCGCGGGCAAATCGACGCTGATCAACATCCTGTCTGGGATGGTGATGAAGACGGGTGGTAGCGCGCGGGTCTGGGGTTTCGATATCGATGAACATCCGCGTAACGCCAAGGCGTCGATCGGGATCGTGCCGCAGGAAATCCTGTTCGATCCGTTCTTCACGCCGTTCGAGGCGCTGGAGATTCAGGCCGGGCTGTACGGCGTGCCCAAAAGCCGCCGCAGGTCGATGGAGCTGCTGCGCGCGGTCCACCTCGAAGACAAGGCGCACGCCTATGCCCGCACCTTGTCGGGCGGGATGAAGCGGCGCTTGCTCGTCGCCAAGGCAATGGTCCACACGCCGCCGGTGCTGGTGCTCGACGAACCCACGGCAGGCGTCGATATCGAACTGCGCCAGCAGCTGTGGGACTATGTCCGCGACCTCAACCGGCAGGGCGTGACGGTGGTGCTCACAACCCACTACCTCGAAGAAGCCGAGGCGCTGTGTGACCGCATTGCGATCATCAACCACGGCCAGTTGATCGCGAACAAGCCGACCCGCGAACTGGTCGGCATGGCGCAGGAGAAAGTGGTCGAGATCACCGTGGACCGCGACCTGACCGAAGCGCCTGCTTCGGCGTTCTTCCAGCAAGTAGAGCTCAAGGGCGAGCGCATCCTGACGATCACCTATTCGAAGGCGCAGGCCAATGCGGGCGATGTCATCGCAGCGGTGAACGATGCCGGTTTGGGCATCGTCGATGTCTCGACCCGCGAGGCCGATCTGGAAAATGTCTTCCTCGCCCTGACCCGGGCCGAAGCGATTGGCTAACCCCTATGACGCCCTCGTCATCGGTTCCGGCGCTGCCGGGCTGACGGCGGCGCTGACGCTGGCAGGCGCGGGCAAGCGCGTCGCGGTGATTGCCAAGGGCGGGCTGTCCGAAGGGTCCACGGCATGGGCGCAGGGCGGGATCGCGGCGGTGCTCGAACCCGGCGACACATTCGACAGCCATGTCGAGGACACGATGATCGCGGGCGCGGGCCTCAACAACCGCGCGACCGTCGAGTTCGTCGTCGAGAACGCGCCCGCCGCCATCGAACGGCTGGCGCAACTGGGGGTCCCCTTCAATCCCGGAGAATCGGATCGCTGGCACCTGACCCGCGAAGGGGGCCACAGCCATCGCCGCATCGTCCATGTCGACGACGCGACGGGCTGGGCGGTGCAGCAGGCGCTGGAAAAGGCGGCCGGTGCCAATCCGGACATCGTGCTGTTGCCCGACATGGTTGCCATCGACCTGATCACCCAGAAGCATGTCGAGGGCGGCAGCGAGGCGCCGCGCGTCTGGGGCGTCTATGCGTTCAATCGCGCGACCGGCCATGTCGAAACCATCACGGCGCCCGCCACGGTGCTCGCCACCGGCGGCGCAGGTCGGTGCTATCTGTTTTCGACCGCCCCGCGCGGCGCAACCGGCGACGGCATCGCGATGGCGTGGCGCGCAGGCGCGCGGGTGTCGAACATGGAATTCATGCAGTTCCACCCGACCTGCCTCTACAATCTGGAGGTCAAGAATTTCCTGATTACCGAAGCGGTGCGCGGCGAGGGCGGGCATTTGAAGCTGCCGACCGATGGCAGCCGCTTCATGCCGCGTTTCGACCCGCGCGAGGAACTCGCCCCGCGCGACATCGTGGCGCGTGCCATCGACCACGAGATCAAACGGCTCGGCCTCGATTATGTCCACCTCGACATCAGCCACCGCGATCCCGATTTCGTGCGCGGGCATTTCCCCAATATCTACGACAAGCTCATGGGCTTGGGGATCGACATCACGCGCGACCCGATCCCGGTCGTCCCGGCCCAGCATTATACCTGCGGCGGCGTGCTGATCGACCTCGACGGGCGGACCGACCTGCCCGGCCTTTATGCCGCAGGCGAAGTCAGCCAGTCGGGGCTGCACGGCGCGAATCGGCTGGCATCGAATTCGCTGCTTGAATGCTTCGTGTTCGGCGAGTCGGCGGCGCAGCACATCTTGTCCCATCCCGGTGTCGCACCTCCGCACGTCCGGGCGTGGGACGAAAGCCGCGTCACCGATTCGGACGAGGAAGTCGTCGTCCAGCACAACTGGCGCGAAATCCGGCGGTTCATGTGGGATTATGTCGGAATCGTCCGAACGACCAAGCGACTCGAGCGCGCCGCCCACCGGATTGCGCTGCTCAGGCAAGAGGTTGCTGATTATTACGGCAATTTCCGCGTCACCCCCGATCTGATCGAACTCCGCAACCTGGTCGAGGTCGCCGATCTGATCGTGCGGTCGGCGCTGGGGCGGCATGAAAGCCGGGGGCTGCATTATACGGCCGATTATCCCGACCTGCTTCCCTCAGCGATCGATACAATCCTTATCCCCTGAACGATCCACAGACAGCTATCCGGAGGGGGCAAAGCGTTGCTTTTTTGCAACGCACAATGAAGGATTCATCGTTCCTCAACCATGGGTGTTGCCGCTGTCACGCGAGCGCAACATAAGCACATCAGGGGCGCCTCAACGGCGCATGGTCGCCGTATTCGGTCCATCGGGATCCGCTAGGGGTAAGCATATGAAGCATCAGCTGTATTTCGGCGTGGCATTTGCTGCGCTGTCGTTTTCGGGCTCGGCGTTCGCCCAGTCGACCGGCACGATCGATGCCGAAGAGGAAATCGTCGTCACCGGTTCGCAGACGCGCACCGCGATCAACGGTATCGAAGTCCCCGATACGCCCAAGGCACGCACCGTGCTGAACAACGACGTGCTGCGGACCGCAGCCCCCGGACAGACCTTGCTGCAGGCGATCAACGTGGTCCCCAGCGTCAACTTTACCAACAACGACCCGTTCGGTTCGTCGGGCGGCAACGTCCGCATCCGCGGTTTCGACGGCAACCGTATCTCGTTCACCTGGGACGGCCTGCCGCTGAACGACTCGGGTAACTATGCGATCTTCTCGAACCAGGCGGGCGATCCCGAAATCGTCGATTCGGTCAACGTCAATCAGGGCACGACCGACGTCGATTCGCCGACGGCGGCCTCGTCGGGCGGCACGATCAACTATCGTTCGATCATCCCCAGCGAAGAACCCGGTGCGATGATCGTCGGGGCCTATGGCATGTCGTACAAAGGCCGCACCTATAACCGCATCTTCGGCAAGCTGGAAACCGGTGACCTGTTTGGCACCGGCATCCGCGCGTTCATCACGGCCGCGGGCGCGCGCAACGACAAGTTCCGCGGCACCGGCGAAATCGCCAAGGAACAGTACAACATCCGCCTGTACAAGGAACTGGGGTCGAACGGCGACTTCATCTCGATTGCGGGCCATTACAACCAGAACCGCAACGCCTCGTTCCGCGCGATCACCCTGTCGCAGGCCGATTACGACTTTCGGACCAACGGTCGACTCACCTTCGACAACAACGCGGCGTGCGCGCGGGCAGTATTCGTCGGCGGCACCGCGCAGAGCGACGCGACGGTTTCGCAGCCGTCGACGCTGATCCCCACCGGCATCTCGACCACAACGCAGACCGCTGCAGGCACCGCGACCGGCTTCGATACCGGCTGCGGCAATTACTATGGCACCCGCGTCAACCCGTCGAACACCGGCAACATCCGTTTCAATTCGAAGTTCTCGCTGACCGACGCGCTGACCTTCACGGTCGATGCCGGTTACCAGTACGTCCTCGCCAACGGCGGCGGCTACACGACGATGTCGGAGACCGATCCGCGCGCCCGTGGCTACAACCCCGGCGTAACCACCGGCGGCGTCGACTATAGCGGCGACGGCGATACGCTCGACACCGTATCTTTCTACGCGCCGAACAACACCAACACGAACCGCTACACGCTGTTGTCGTCGCTACGCTGGGATTTCATGGAAGACCAGTATGTCCGTATCGCCTATGCGTATGACAATGCGCGCCACCGCCAGACGGCGGAATGGGGTCGTCACGACGCTGCGGGCAACCCGATCTATTCGTTCGGCGGCCGTCAGCCCAACCTGCAGGTCAACGACAACAACAGTTATTTCCTGCGCGGCCGCGACCGGTTCTCGATCGCGCTGCTCAACCAGATTTCGGGCGAGTATCGCGGCAAGTTCTTCGACAACAAACTCGAGGTTATGCTGGGTGTGCGCGCGCCGTTCTTCCACCGCGAGCTGAACCAGTTCTGCTACACCCAGCTTACGACCGGCAACCCGATCTGTACCAGCCGCACGCTCGGTACGACCGCGCTGGCGATACCGACCGGCGGCAATGCGCTGAATTTCCTGTATGTGGTGCCCGGCACGACAAGCACGCTCGCCGCACCGGCGAATGCGGTCTACGCGCCGTTCCGTCAGACCTATAACTACAACAAGATCCTGCCCAACGTCGGCATCACTGTCCGTCCGATGGACCGGGTCAGCATCTATGCGAGCTTCGCACAGGGGCTGTCGGCGCCGCGTACCGACAATCTTTATCGCGGCGTGACTGTGACGGTGCAGCCGGAGACGACCGATAACTTCGATATCGGTATCCGTTATACCTCGGGTCCGATCCGGGCATCGCTCGGCGGCTTCCTGAACAAGTTCAAGAACCGGATCGTCACCGCATTCGATCCCGACACCGGCATTTCGGTCGACCGCAACGTCGGTCGCGTCGAGATCAAGGGCGTGGAAGCGAGCCTTAGCGTGAACCCGTTCCCGTGGTTCAGCTTCAACGGCTTCGCCTCGTACATCGACGCACGTTACAAGGACAATGTGCTGGCGAGCGTCGGGGGCGTCACTTACACGGTTCCGCTGGCCGACAAGAAGCTGGTCGAAACACCGCAGTGGCAATACGGCTATCGCGCGTCGTTCAACTACGGACCGGCAACGTTGGGCATGAACTTCAAGCAGGTGACGAGCCGCTATGCGACCGACCTCAATGACCAGTTCGTGCCGGGCTACAACACGTTCGACCTCGATGCGCGGATCAGCCTGAAGCAATGGGGCCTCGCCAAGACGTTCGTGCAGGTCAATGTGACCAACCTGTTCGACTCGCAGTATCTCGGCTCGATCAACAGCCAGACCTCGCTGCCGACGAACATTGCAGGGCTCATCCCGGGCATTGCGACGACGACGAACATCGGTGGTTCGAACCCGACCTATCAGCCGGGTTCGCCGCGCGCGTTCAGCGTTTCGGTGCAGGTCGGCTTCTAAGACCCGCCCCTACCGGCGAAAGACAGCCGCCGCTCCTCACGCGAGGGGCGGCGGTTTGCTTTTTGGACTCAATCCGCCAGCCGCGCCAGCATCCCCTGCAACGGGCGCGCCATCACCCGGCGGACCATCGGCTCGAAGAACTCGAGCGGTTCGTGCGCGTAATCGGGGTCGAACGCGGCCTGGTCGTATTTGGCGCAGAACTCTTCGCACGCCGCGAAATGTTCGTGACCCCGAAACGCTTCGCGCGCGTTGCGATCCATGCCGATATAGTGGAAATAGTAATAACCTTGGAACGCGCCATGGTTTGCGCAAATCCAGTGTTCCTCCGGCGTCACGAACGGCTTCACGATCGCGGCGGCGACATCGGGATGGTTGTAGCTGCCCAATGTATCGCCGATGTCGTGAAGCAGCGCCATGACGACATAGGTTTCGCCGCGTCCATCGCGGTGCGCGCGGGTCGCGGTCTGCAAACTGTGCGTCAGCCGGTCGACGGGGAATCCGCCATAGTCGCCGTCGAGCAATTTCAGATGATCGAGCACGCGCGTCGCGACATCGGCGGCAAACGGCACAAAATGCCCGGCAATCGCCGTCCAGTCCTCCTGCGTGCCTTCGGTCATCGCGCGGAATTTGGCGCGCGGTTCGGCCGAATGATCGGCATGGGTTTCGATGTCGGCCATCGCTCTCGCTCCTTCTCGCTTTGCCGCATCCTACCAACGCGGGCGATAATCGACTAGGGCTGCCGTCGATGGCGACTGTCTCCACCTCTCCGGCCGCGTTTTTCGACGACAAGAACCGCGCCTTCTGGATGCTGCAGGGTGCGGGCTGGACCGGCTATCTGGCGCTCCGCATTGCCAGCGGTATTGCCAACGGGGTCGGCCTGCCTGTCGTCATCCAGGTGCTGGTGTCGGCCGCCACCGGCTATTCGATGACCTTGGTCATGGCGGCGGTTTATCGCTGGCTGATCCGCAAGTCGCCGCTGGTGATCTGGACGGGGTCGCTGGCGACGGTGGCCGTGGCGGTCGGAGCCTATTCGGTCATCGACGCCTGGGTCTACACGATGGTCAGCGAGGGACGCAACGTCGTCCAGATCGACTTGTTCCTCGGCTCCGCCACGCTCAACACCCTACTGCTGGGTGCGTGGTCGGCGCTGTATTACGGCATCAATTTCTTTCTGATCGCCGAGCGACAGACGCTGCAATTGCTGAAGCTGGAGGCAACCGCCTCGTCGGCTCAGCTCGCTATGCTGCGCTACCAGCTCAACCCGCATTTCCTGTTCAACACGCTCAATTCGATCTCGACCCTGGTGCTGCTCAAGCAGAACGACCGGGCTAATGCGATGCTCGGGCGGCTGTCGTCGTTCCTGCGTTATACGCTCGTCAACGAGCCCGAGGCGCAGGTGACGCTCGAACAGGAGTTCGAGACGCTGAAGCTCTATCTCGACATCGAAAAAATGCGCTTCGAGGAGCGGTTGCAGGCGCGGTTCGACCTCGATCCGCGCGCGGCCAAGGCGCGGCTGCCGTCGCTGCTGCTCCAGCCGCTCGTCGAAAACGCGATCAAATATGCGGTCACGCCGCAGGAAGAGGGTGCCGAAATCGCCATTGCCGCGCGGCTCACCGGTCAACGGGTGCAGATCACCGTGTCCGATACGGGTCCGGGGTTGAACGATGCGACCGTCCGCCCCAGCTATTCGACCGGCGTCGGCCTCGCGAATATCCGCGACCGGCTGATGCAGGCTTACGGGCCCGACCACCGCTTCGACAGCGGCAATTCCCCCGGCGGGGGATTTGTCGTCACCGTCGAAATCCCGATGGTCGTCGAGGCGCAACGACTAGAGGCCGCATGACCATAAGAACGATCCTCGTCGACGACGAAAAACTGGCCATCCAGGGCATGGAACTGCGGCTGGCCGCTCATGACGATGTCGAAATCGTCGACACCTGTTCGAACGGGCGCGAGGCGATCCGGTCGATCAAGACCAACAAGCCCGATCTCGTTTTCCTCGATATCCAGATGCCCGGCTTCGACGGATTTTCGGTGGTCCAGGGGCTGATGGAAGTCGAGCCGCCGCTGTTCGTCTTCGTCACGGCCTATGCCGACCACGCGATCCGCGCGTTCGAGGCGCAGGCCGCCGATTATCTGATGAAGCCGGTCGAGGAAGCGCGACTGGGCGACACGCTCGACCGCGTCCGCCAGCGCCTCGCCGAAAAGCGCGGGGTGGAAGAAGCCGGTCGCCTGATGGAAGTGCTGACCGAACACGCGCCCGAGGCGGCGGAGGAACTGGGCGCGGAGCTGGGCAGCGACGGCGGCGACGCCCCTGCGGCAAACCGGTTCGAAAAGCTGATCAACATCAAGGACCGCGGCCAGATTTTCCGCGTGGACGTCGACAATATTGAACGGATCGACGCCGCGGGCGATTACATGTGCATCTACACCGCCGAAAACACGCTGATCCTGCGCGAGACGATGAAGGATCTCGAACGCCGCCTCGACCCGCGCCGGTTCCAGCGGGTCCACCGGTCGACCATCGTCAACCTCGATCTGGTCAAGCAGGTCAAGCCGCACACCAACGGCGAATGCTTTCTGGTGCTCGAATCGGGTGCCTCGGTGAAGGTGTCACGCAGCTACCGCGACGTCGTCGCCAGATTTGTGCATTGATCCGCGCGATGTGATCTCGCGGAAGATTTCGCGGTAGCGCGGGTGCTCGGTGCCGCAGACGCGGTCCCACCAGGTGAAGTACAGGCCGTAGTTCGACCCGAACCCGCCCGAATGGTGCAGGTCGTGGTGGGTGGCGGTGGTGAACAGCCCCCAGAACCAGTGATCGGCAAAACCCCGGTGGTGCAGTTCGGTGCCGCTATGGCCCCAGACGTTGCGCGCGATCATGATGCCGAGAAACGCGAAGAACGCGCCGTTGGGCGTCGGGATCGTCAATTGCCAGATGACCGGCATCCCTGCCTGCACCACCGCCTCGCGCCAGTCGAAGGCGTAAGCCGCAAACGGCGTCGGCGTGACCGTCTTGTGATGGGTGCGATGCCATTTCCGGAACAAGCGCGGCGTGTGGAGCAGGCGATGCGTCCAGTAGAACCAGGCATCGTGCACGACCAGCAGGACAACCACATAGAGCGACATCGCCAGCCAGCCGGTCGGTCCCGTCCATGGGCCAGGGCCGTAACCGTGCGATTTCAGCCACAGCACGGGCGTGAAGACCAGTGCATAGACCAGCACGCTGCGCGCCGAGGTCCAGATCTCGCGGATATAATCGGCGCGGGTCGCTCGCCGCGACTGGATGATCCGGACGCGCAAGCCTGTCCGGTGCACCAGCCACAGGATCGCCGACATGACGAGTGTCGCGATGACATAGCGCCCGCCATCGAACAGGAACACGTCGGGGAAGACGTGACGGGCGGCGTCGTACATCGTGATATTGTCGGGCAGCATGGCGGTCCTCCTGATCCGGCTCGGCTGCTACCGCCCCGCGGCACCGGCGACTACGCGATTGGCGGAATCGACCGGTCGAATCGCGAAATCCGATCAGCGCATGCTCGCCCGCGCACGGTATTCGGTGGGCGTGCAGGCATGGACATCGCGAAACGCGCGGTTGAACGGCGCGAGACTTCCGAACCCGGCATCCATCGCGATGGTCAGGATCGGCACCTCGCGCTGGGTCGGGTCGGCCAGCGCGTCGGCAGCCTCGCCGATCCGGAACCCGTTCAGATACGCATTGAAATTGCGTGCGCCGAGCCCCTGGTTGATGGCGCGGCGCAACCGGTATTCGGGCACGCCCATGCGCGCCGCCACCGCCGTGATGGTCAATCCATCCTGCCGGTACAGCCGTTCGTGGCGCATGTCGGTGTCGAGCCGGGCGAGCAGCGGGGCATCGTCGGTTTCGGGTCGCGGTGCCTCGCCCGACGGCTTGGCCGGAGCCGACAGCAAAGCACGGTCCCGCCAGCCGAGCATCGTTGCGGCAAGGACTGCGGCGAGAAGGAACAGACTGGCGGCATTGACCACACGCCAGCCGACGGGCGGCGGCCAGTTCCGGAGCGGCAGTTCGGCAAAGACGATCCAAAGGATGACCGCGCCGATGGCAAGCGAGAGCGCCAACCGCGCACGACGGCGGCTTTCGACAAGATCGGTCTTCCATCCGCGTAAGGCCGTGACGATGGCGGCGACAACCAGCCCAGTGCTGATCGTGCGCCAGCCGATGGCGACGAACCAGATACGGCTCTGCGTCACGAAATAGAGGTAATTCGCCGTAAAGCCCGCCACGACGACCAGCACCACTGTAGCAATATGCCATTTTCGCAGTCGGAAATCGTCATCGAACCAGCTGAGCGCGAACAACCAGAACAACGCGGGCGTGGCCAGGCTGATCAGATGGAAGGGCAATCGCCACGGGACTGTCGGTCCCGCCGCGTCGATGGCGATCAACACCGTGTAAGCGACGGCGCCGAGACAGGTAATCGCCCCCATCCGTGCCGTCAGCGAGGTCCGCCAGTCGCGCACGAACAGGAACGATAGCAATGCGAACAGCGTAATCGCTCCGCCGCGCAGCGCCGCATCCCAGAAAATCAGCCCCATGGACCCGGTGTTAGGCGCCTCCGGGAGTAAACTTCAAGGCCGTGCCGTTCATGCAATAGCGCTTGCCGGTCGGCTTCGGTCCGTCGTCAAAGACATGGCCAAGGTGCCCGCCGCAGCGGCGACAGACGACTTCGACACGCTCGAACCCCAGGGTCCGGTCGACATTGGTCAGGGTTGCATTGGGCAGATGGTCCCAGAAGCTCGGCCAGCCGGTGCCACTGTCGAATTTGGTCTTCGACGAGAAATTGGGGAGGTTGCAGCCCGCGCACGAGAAGATGCCCGCGCGGTGCTCGTTGAGGAACGGCGACTGGCCGGGCTGGTCGGTCGCTTCCTGGCGCAGCGTCCGGTATTGCGCCGGGGTCAGACGCTTTTTCCATTCGGCATCGGTCAGCGTGATTTCATACGTGCGCGCGGGCGCCTTCGCACAGGCAGCGGTCGCGAAGATGCCGCCGAGGGCGAGCGTGCTGGAGGCGGTCACGAAACTGCGGCGATTGAGGGTCATGGCGTCTTCTCCCTGGGGTTGCGGGATATACGGTTCGGGCAGCTGCATAGTTTCACTTCCTTTTATCCCTCTCCCTTTTGGGAGAGGGCGACACGCGCCCCTCAGGCGCGGCGGGGTGAGGGATAGCAATGCTTCAACTAGCAGCGCACTGCCCTCACCCTCCCGCGCTGGAGCGCGAGGGCCCTCTCCCCAAAGGGAGAGGGAAATTAATAGCGTTCCAGCTTCACCGGCAGCGAGCGATAGCCGTTCACAAAACATGCGGGCACGCGGTCCGGTTCGCCCTGCGGTACCGCGCGCAGGCGGCGCTTCGCCATTTCCTCGAGCAGCACAATCAATTGAAGCTCGGCGACGCGCGCGCCGACGCAGCGGTGGATGCCATAGCCGAACGACAAATGCCGCCGCGCGTTCTCGCGGTCGACGATGATCCGGTCGGCATCCGGAAACACACTCTCGTCGCGGTTGGCCGAGATGTACCACAACACAATGCGGTCGCCCTTTTTGATCTGGTGCCCGTCGATCTCGGTATCCTCGGTCGCCGTGCGGCGCATGTGCGCGAGCGGGGTCTGCCAGCGGATGAGTTCGCTGACGGTGTTGGGTATCAGCGACGGGTCGGCTTCCAGCTTCGCCCGTTCGTCCGGAAAACGTGCAAGGCCGTGGGCATAAGCGGTCATCGAATTGCGCGTCGTATCGTTGCCGCCGACGATCAGCAGGATCAGATTCCCCATGAATTCGCCGTCGTCCATCGCCGCCATCGCGTCCGAATGGAGCATGATCGAGATCAGATCAGGGGTCTGCGGCTGGTTCTTTTTCGATTCCCACAGCGCGTGGAACGCCGTGCCCATTTCGAATGCGGTCGCCAGCCGCTTCTGCCGGTCCTCGAACGTCCCGAATGCCTCGACATCGCCGAGCGCATCCGACCAGCGCGTCAAATTGTGCCGGTTCTCCCAGGGAAAATCGAACAGCCGCGCGAGCATGCCGGTGGTCAGTTCGATCGATACCCGCTCGACCCAGTCGAACGTCTCACCGATGGGCAGTGCATCGAGCACCTCGGACGTCCGCGCCACCGCATCATCGCGCATCCGCACGATTTCGCTGGGCGTAAAGGCGGGCGCAACCGTGCGGCGCTGGGCGTTGTGCTGCGGCGGGTCCATCGCGATGAACATCGGCATCCGCACTTCGCCGTCGAGGATCCGCTCGGGGTCGCCCGCGACCGTGATGCCGCCGACTTCCCAGGAAGATGAAAAGATCTTCGGCAGCGCCTCGACATGGACGATCGGCTTGTAGGTCGAGATCGACCAATACGGCCCGAACCGGCCGTTCTCGCAATAGTAAATGCCGCCCGCGTCGCGCAGCTCGCGGAAAGGTGCGTGCCATGTGTGGCTCGTGTACAAATGCGGTTGAGTCACATCGAGCCGGTCGGCCGCGTCGGGGCCGATCATGAACTGGTCGTCGGGGCGTTCGATTGCTGCGGTCGCCATGGCACCTCTCCCGTGCTGTTTGGTTGCAAGGTGCAACCTAACTGACAGAGATGTCAATAGTTAGCGCGTCGGAACTGGCTCCGGCCCCGCATAGTCATAGAACCCTCGCCCCGACTTCCGCCCGATCCACCCCGCCTCGACATATTTGACGAGCAGCGGTGCAGGACGGAATTTGGGATCGCCGGTCGAGGTGAATAGCACCCGGCAAATTTCGAGGCACGTATCGAGGCCGATGAAATCCGCGAGCGTCAGCGGCCCCATCGGGTGGTTGAGGCCGAGTTTGCACGCCGTGTCGATGTCACGGATCGTCGCCACCCCTTCGCCCAGCGCAAAGCACGCCTCGTTGAGCATCGGCATCAGCACGCGGTTGACGATGAAGCCGGGCGCGTCGTTGGCGTGGACAATCTCTTTACCAAGCGATTTGCCGTAACTCTCGACCGCCGCCACCGTAGCGTCGCTGGTCGCGAGACCCCGAATGACCTCGATCAACCCCATAACCGGCACCGGGTTGAAGAAATGCACCCCGATGAACCGCGCCGGATCGGACGAGGCACTGGCAAGGCGCGTGATCGGGATCGACGAGGTATTGGTTGCCAGAATTGCATCGGCGCGCAGCACTTTAGCGACGTCGGCAAAAATCGCGCGCTTGATCTCCTCGCGCTCGGTCGCCGCCTCGATCACCAGATCGCAATCGCCGAACGCCGCGACATCGCCGACCGGCTCGATCAGCGCCAGGGTCGCGTCGCGCGCCTCGCCCGTGATCTTTTCCTTTTCGACCAGCCGCCCTAGCCCCTTGGCAATGCCCGCCTTGCCCTTTTCCGCCAGCGCCACATCGCGGTCGGAGAGCAACGTGCGATATCCCGCCGCCGCCGAGACCTGCGCGATCCCTGCGCCCATTTGTCCCGCGCCGATCACGCCAATCGTCTTCATCGGTTTCTCCTAGGGCGCGGACTTTTCCGGCCGGGCCTCGGCAAGGATCAGCGCAAAGCTGTCCGCTGCGTCGGTCCATTCGGCAATCGGCGACCAGCCGCCTGCGCGCAAGAGCAACCGGGCATCGCGGGGGCCGTATTTATGGCTGTTCTCGGTGTGGATGGTCGCGCCGGCAGGCATGGCGAACGGCTGTCCCTCGACCGTGAAGTCCACATTGCGGGTCGCGACGAGGTGCATTTCGATGCGCGCATAGCGGTCGTTCCAGCGCGCTTCGTGCGCGAATGCCTCGACGGGGATCGAGCCGCCCAGTTCGCGGTTGATGCGGGTCAGCAGGTTGAGGTTGAAGCGCGCGGTCACACCCGCCGCATCGTCATACGCGGCGAGCAGGATGTCGACATCCTTCACCCGGTCCATCCCGATCAACAGCATCGCGCCGGTCCCGAGCGACGTGCGCATCGTCCGGAGCAGGTCGGTCGCGGTGCGCGCGATCATGTTGCCGATGGTCGAACCGGGAAAGAATCCGAGTTTCGGTGCGGCGGCGACCGCAGCAGGCAAGGCCAGCGGCCGGGTGAAATCGCCCTCGAGCGGGATGACCGGCAGCGCCGGGAAATCCGCGGCCAGCGCCGCCGCCGATGCGCGCAGGAAATCGCCCGAGATATCGACCGGCACATAGGCCGATGGCGCGACCGCGCGCAGCAGGTGCGGCGTCTTGACCGACGACCCCGAGCCGAATTCGACGACGGCGCGACCCGGCCCGAGGCGGGTTCCGACCTCGCTGCAATGCGCCGCCAGCAGGGCCGTCTCGACGCGGGTCGGATAATATTCGGGGAGCGCGGTGATCGCCTCGAACAGTTCCGACCCCGTCCGGTCGTAGAACCAGCGCGCAGGAACCGCCTTTTGCGGCTGGGCAAGGCCGGCGAGCACATCGCCCCGAAACGCCGGATCAGCCACCGGCGGCGCGGCACTGTCGTGAAGCAGCATTACAGATCCTTTGCCAGCCGCAGCCCGCTGAACTGCCAGCGCGCGGTCGGCGGAAAGAAATTACGCGTCGTGATCCGGCTGGTTCCATCGGGCGTTGCGAAGCTCGATCCGCGCAGGACCATCTGGCCGCTCATGAACTTGCCGTTGTATTCGCCGACGGCCCCCTCGGCGATACGAAAGCCCGGGTAGGGGAGGTAGGCCGAAGCGGTCCACTGCCAGACCTCGCCGAACGCATCGGGCAAAGCAGCCGCCGACGCCTCCCATTCGAATTCGGTCGGCAATCTCGCCTCCGCCCACCGGGCGTAGGCGTCGGCTTCGTAAAAGCCGATATGCCGGACGCATGCGGCGGGGTCGCGCGGCTGGCGACCGTGGAGGCCGAACGCCGTGCCGCCGTGCCAGTAGAGCGGTGCCGCAATCTCTTCGGCCTGCACCCAGGCCCAGCCGTCGGACAGCCAAAGCTCGGACCGCCGGTAACCGCCGCCGTCGATGAACGCCTGCCACTCCGCATTGGTGACGAGGCGGTCGGCAACGGCGTGCGGGTTGAGCCACACCTTGTGGCGCGGTCCTTCGCAATCGAAGACGAACCCTTGCCCGCCGTGGCCGATCCCGACGATGCCGGTCGGCCCTGCGACCCACCCCGGCGCAGCAACGGCGGCGGACGGGCGGCGCGCGGGTGGCAGCGTCCAAAGCGCCGGTTCGAGCGGGTTTTGCGCAAAGGCGTGGAGAATGTCGGTGAGCAGCAGTTCCTGATGCTGCGCCTCGTGGTGGCAGCCGAGTTCGATCAGGTTGCGCGCGACGGGCGGCAGCGTCGGCCATGCCGCTATCACGGCGGTGTCGACATGGGCCCGGTACGCCAAAATCTCGTCGAGCGCGGGCCGGGCCAGCATCCCGCGCCGGGGCCGCGCGTGCCGGTCCCCTTCCGCGTCGTAATAGCTGTTGAACAGATAGGCATAGGCGGGATCGAACGGCGCGTAGCCCTTCACGAAATCGCGCAGGACGAACGTCTCCAGAAACCAGCTCGTATGCGCCAGATGCCATTTGGCGGGGCTGGCATCGGGCATCGACTGGATCGTCGCCTCGGCATCGGAGAGCGGCGCAGCCCGGGCGACGCTTTCGGTTCGGGTCGCGACGAACAAGTCGCGCAGCAAGTCAGATGCAGTTGCAGTGGATTGCTGGCTTATCACACCCTGTTCCTGCCGACGGCTCATCTGAACGATTTGTCCGAACAGTTCGGGAACGATATCGTTCCGGTTACGCGCAGATCAACTTATTTCACGCGCGCGACGCGCCGGGCACCCACAGGACATCGTCGACGCCATTGGCGTTGGCGGCGCGGGCGGCGACGAACAGCCAGTCGGACAGGCGGTTGAGATAGGCGAGCGCCTGTGGGTTGAGCGGCTCTGCGGCATTGGCCGCGACCGCGCTGCGTTCGGCGCGGCGGGCGGCGGCGCGGGCGACGTGCAGCGCGGCGGCCAGCGCCGATCCGCCGGGCAGGACAAAACTGGTCAGCGGCGCGATATGCGCATTCATGGCATCGATTTCGGCTTCGAGCCGGTCCACTTGGGCATCGACAACCCGCAGCGGCGTCCATTCGACCGGCTTGTCGGGTGTGGCGATATCGGCACCCAGATCGAACAGGTCGTTCTGTATCTTCGCCAAGTTCACGCACATCGCGCCCTCGGCCAGGACGGCGGCGACACCGATCAGGCTATTGGCTTCGTCGACATCGCCGATGGCAGTCATCAGCGCCGAAGCCTTTGAAACACGGCTGCCGTCGACGAGGCCCGAGGTGCCGTCATCGCCGGTACGCGTGTAGATTTTATTGAGTTTAACCAACGACTTACTGACGATTGAGCGCGAGCAGAATGACGCAGAGGATCACCGCAATCGCCTGAAAACCGACGCGCGCGAACATCATCTTGTTCTGTTTCTGGCTCGATACGCTTGGCCCCCCAGCATCCGATTTGAGTTCGGCCTCGGTCGTCTGCAGAAAGCTGACAATCCCGCGAATGAGCGAAACGAGCGCCGCAATGGCCGCGAGCACGATGAGAATGACAAGGAGCGTTTGCATGGCGACTATCTAGGCGTCCGCCCAGCCGAATCCAACCGGCAACCGCCCCGAACGCAAATCATTGCGGAGGAGGGCGGGGTCGGCCCCGGCAGCGCGCAGATCGGCCAGCGTCGCCCCCGGTGTCCGTTTCGCCAGCCGTTTGCCATCGGAGCCGGCGACGAGCGGGTGATGGGTGTAGCGCGGGACCGGCAGGCCGAGCAGCACCTGCAACAGGTTTTGTACGGGTGTCGCCGACAACAGGTCCGCTCCCCGGATGACATCGGTCACCCCTGCCGCTGCATCGTCGACCACGACGGCGAGGTGATAGGCGACGCCCAGACCCTTGCGGGCGAGGACGACATCGTCGTGTCGGCCCGAGACCCCCACGATCGCCGACGCCTTCGCCATGTCGAGCCGCCACGCCGCCCCCTCGGGCGCATCGGTGCGGCCGCGACATGTTCCCGGATAGATCGGTCCCGCCCCGCCATGGGGCGCACTCGCGCTGGCCGCGATTTCCGCGCGGGTACATGTGCAGGGATAGAGGAGCCCCATCGCCTGCAACCGGTCGAGCGCGGCGGCATGATCGGCCGCGCGATCGGTCTGGATGTCGAGCCTGTCCCAGTCGATCCCCAGCCAGCGCAAATCGTCGAGAATGGCGTCGGTGAATTCCGTCCGGCAGCGCGCGGTGTCGATATCCTCGATCCGCAGCACGAACCGTCCGCGGTGCGCCCGCGCGAAGTCGTGCGACAGCACCGCCGACAACGCATGGCCGAGGTGCAATCGACCGGTGGGGGACGGCGCAAAGCGCGTCACAATATCTTGGGGGTGTTCAGCCACATTTACCCCCTTGACCACGAGCGGTAGTAAATGCTGTCATGCCCATGTCATCGTTGCGGGTGAGAGACGCGGCATTGGGGTCTTTTGGGAAAACCAGGGGAGCGCGCGTCCGAAGATGTTTCATCCCGACGTCCTAGCTATCCAGGAAGCGGCGCGCGATCCCGAAACGCGTCATCTCGACGGCTGCCCCGCGCTGGTGCTCAACGCCGATTACACACCGCTGAGCTATTATCCGCTATCGGTGTGGCCGTGGCAGACCGCGATCAAGGCGGTGTTCCTCGACCGCGTCGATATCGTCGACCATTACGAACGCGAAGTGCGCTCGGCGAGCTTTGCGATGAAGCTGCCCTCGGTGATCGCGCTCAAACATTATGTGAAGCCGTCGGAGCATCCCGCCTTCACCCGCTTCAACCTGTTCCTGCGCGACCGGTTCCAGTGCCAGTATTGCGGCGTGTCCAAGGATCTGACCTTCGACCATGTCGTCCCGCGCGCACAGGGGGGCCGCACCACCTGGGAGAATGTCGCCACCGCCTGCGCGCCGTGCAATCTGAAAAAGGGCGGACGGACGCCCAAACAGGCGCATATGCCGCTGCATATCAGCCCGATCCGCCCGACGAGCTGGCAATTGCAGGACCATGGCAAGAGCTTTCCGCCGAATTACCTGCACCAGAGCTGGCGCGACTGGCTGTACTGGGACATCGAACTTTTGGCTTAGCGTTGCAGGCAGTCGATCCAGTGTCCGCAGGGAGTAATGTTTCACACGAAGCTCACGAAGGCACAAAGAAGTGCTCACTGCTTCGTGACTTCGTGAGCTTCGTGTGAACCCCTTGCAATCTGTCGGCAGCGCTGATGTGCCTTCGGCGAGGTTCACGCAAAACTATAGGGACCGCCCTTTTCCAGCGCCCGCTTATAGGCATCGCGTGCCTGGAAGCGTTTCACCCAGGCGTCCATGTTGGGGTATTTTGCGCGCAGGCCGTAAACGCCCGCGATCTCGCCGATAAAGCTCATCTGGATATCGGCCCCGGTCAGGCTGTCCCCGACCAGCCAGTCACGCCCCGCCAGCGACGCCTCGACATAGCCGAGATGGTTGGCGAGCTCGCTGTCGATGCGCGGCTGGAGGGGTGCACCGGCCTCGCCCAGTCGCGACGTGTAAAGCCGCATCATTAGCGGCAGCGCCGCCGACCCTTCCGCATAGTGCAGCCACTGGACATAGGCGTCATAGTCCGCGCTGTCGGTCGCGGGGCTGAGCCGTCCGCCGCCATGATGGCGCAGGATGTAATCGACGATGGCACCCGATTCGATGATCGTGGCGCGCGCGCCTTCCGGTCCTTCGGTCAGCACCGGCGACTTGCCGAGCGGATGCACCGCCTGCAACTCGGGCGGGGCGAGGCTGGTCGTGGCGTCGCGCTGATAGCGCACGATCTCGTACGGCAGGTCGAGTTCCTCGAGCAGCCACAGGATGCGCTGCGACCGCGAGTTGTTGAGGTGATGGATGGTCAGCATCTTGTTCTCCTGTCGAAACCCCTAGCGGAACCATTTGGCCCGGATGAAATACCAGGCAACGCCGATGGCAATGGCAACGCAAACGCCAACCACACCGCCGAACGCCCAGGGTTCGTGGGCGAAGGGGATGCCAGCGACATTCATCCCCAGCAGCCCGGTAAGGAAGGTCAGCGGCAGGAACACCAGCGCCACCACGGAAATCACAAGGCCCCGCGTATCGACAAGTTCGGCGCGCAGGTCGGTCAATTGCTCGTGCAGCAAGGCCGAGCGTTCGCGGATCGCCTCGAGTTCTTCGACCATCCGCGCCGCGCGGTCGGCGGCTTCGTTCAGGTGCAGCCGGTCGTCGGGTTCCAGCCAGGCAACATCGAAGCCGGCAAGCTTTTCGAGCGCGGTCCGCTGCGGGGCCATGAAGCGGCGGTAACCGATGGCGCGGCTGCGTACCTTTGCAATCGTGCGGCGCAGGGTCAGCGCGTTGCGCCCGCCGACCATTTCCTCGCAGTCGTCGAGCGTATCGCCCAACTCGGCGACATCGGGATCGAGTTCGGCGGTGATCTCGCTCGCCAGCATCGACACGAAATCACCGGGGTCGCGGACCGCGCCCGACTGGATCAGCGCCTCGACCGCATCGAGCGCGGCCAGATCGCGGCGGGTCACGGTAAAGACGCGCCCCTTGGCCACCCACAGCCGGATCGAACTGAGCATGTCGGGATTGGTCGCGACATCGGCGTCGGGCCCGCGCAGATTGACCAGCGCGCCGCCGTCGATGGCATCGGTGCGGGGCCGGGTCTCGGTCGCGACGAGTGCCGAAACGACGAGATCGACCAGCGCGCCGGGACCGCTGAGCCACGCTTCGGTCGTCGTGTCGCAGTCATCGAAATGGACCCACACGAAGTCTGCCTTGCCCAGCGCAGCCGTCGCCTCATCGCGGGTGACAGTGCGCGCCGTGCCCTTGTCGACCACATAGCTGCGCGCGGTCATGCGAAACGCACTTCGAGGGTCAGGCCGGGGCGCTCGTCCGCAGGTGGCGCGCCGACATGGCGTTCGGCATCGGCGCGGGCGCGGTCGAGAATGGCAGTCGGCACCTTGGCGTCATGCCAGATCGCATCGGCCTCGCCCAGCAGGCGCGCCGCGCGCAGGGTGAGCTCGTCGGGATCGGGCGACGCCAGGCGGATGACTTCATGCCGCGCGGTCGGCGTTGCCGTCGCGCCGAGCCAGCCTGCGACGTCATGCCCCTCTGCCAGCGGATCGAGCGCGGCGCCGGTCGCAAAGCCCGTGTCGAGCGCATGACGTCGTTCGACTGCATCGGGCCATCGCGCACGCATCGTGGTGCGCGCCTCCTCCAGTGCGGTCGCAAGCGGGCCGAGCGCGGCAGGCAGCAAAGTCTCCAGACGCTGGCGCAAGGCCTTGGCCAGCCCCGCCGACGCGCCGCCGGTGCCGACCGCCACGATCACCGGCGACCGGTCGACAATCGCCGGAAGCGTGAAATCGCACAGCTCGGGCCGGTCGACGACATTGACCAGCACCCCGCGCGCCTTGAGCCGCGTGGTGGCGGCTTCATCCCCATCGGCGACGATGGCGAGCGCGACTGCATGTTCCTCGTCCACGACCACCGCCCCGGCGCGGTCGAGCAACCGGCGCTTGGCCTCGGCAGCCGGACCGCTGCCGATCAGCGCAACCGGGCGACCGGCAAGACGGACGAAGAGCGGCAGGCTGTGCATCGCTGGTCCGACTGGCGCGAATCTGTACGCAAGTCTATGGTCGTCAAATGGCCCTGTGGCGTTTCCTGTTGGTGTTCGCGCTCGCATTCGGGTCGGTGGTGCCGCACTGCGCCGCCGCAGTGCCTTTGACCGCAACTGCGGCGCATCATGTCGGTATGGCGCATGACCAGCATCAGCCCTCCAAAGCACATGTCTCCGACGCCTGTGTCGGCTGCGCGACGCCCATCCGTTTTGCGTTCGCCGCACCTGCCACGCCTATGGCCGCGACCGCCCGCTACATTATCGTCCACCGGACACTGACGACACGCGTCACCGCGCTCGACCCGCCCCCGCCCCGATTCGAAGCCTGACTCCGCCAAGACCATTTTTCCGGTTCGAGACAGGATTTCGACAATGAACACCCGTATTTTGACGGTCGCGCTCGGCGCGGCCGCGACGCTGATTGCCGCCCCCGCAGTCGCGCAGATGCAGGGCATGAACCATAGCCAGCATATGCCCGCACCTACGCCAGCACCGACGCCCGCTCCCGCAGCCGATCCCCATGCCGGACATGACATGTCCAAGATGGACGGGATGATGGAAGGCATGGCAGCTTGCGAGACCGCCAGTTGTGGCACGGTGCCGATTACGCCTGATTTTGCCGAAGGGTCAGGGACGGGCCGGTTGCCGGGAAAAGAAGGCATGATGCACGGCCTGCATTTCATGCCCGGCGAGTGGACGGTGATGCTCCACGGCTATGCCTGGGGCACCTATAGCAACCAAGGCGGTCCGCGCGGTGACAGTCAGGCGTTCGTGACCTCAATGGCGATGGCCGAGGCATCGCGCGACCTGTCGCCGAAGACCCGCATCCAGTTCCGTACGATGCTCAGTCTCGATCCGTTGATGGGCGCTCGCGGTTACCCGAACCTGTTCGCGACCGGCGAGACAGCGGGCGGCGTCCCGCTGGTCGATCGCCAACATCCGCACGACCTGTTCATGGAACTGTCGGCGCGGGTTGATCACGATTTCGGCGGCGTGCGCGGCTTTCTCTACGGCGGGCCGGTCGCCGAACCTGCGCTCGGGCCGTCGGCATTCATGCACCGGCGCTCGGCGCGGCTGAACCCCGAAGCGCCGATCACGCACCACTGGTTCGATTCGACCCATATTACCTATGGCGTCGTGACGGCGGGGCTTAGCGGCACCCGCTGGCAGGTCGAAGCCTCTGCCTTTCGCGGCCGCGAACCCGACGAAAGCCGCTGGAATATCGAAACGCCCAAGCTCGATTCATGGAGCGTCCGCGCGACCTGGACGCCGTCGCCGAACTGGGCGGTGTCGCTGTCGCACGGCTTTCTGAAGGAACCGGAGACAACGCACCCGGGCGAGAACGAGCGGCGGACAGTGGGTGCCGTACATTATGCCGATGCACGGCTGGCAGTGACGGTGGCCTATTCGCACAAGGTGCACGGCGGCGACGCGCATGGCGCGTTTCTGGCCGAGGCGAATTTCGACATCACCCCGCGCCATGCGGTGTTCGGGCGAGTCGAGACGGTGGACAACGAGGAGTTGTTCGAAACGCCGGACCCGCTGGCGGGACGCAGCTTTACGGTCACCAAAGCGACGCTGGGCTATGGCTACACGATACCTATCGGCGCCTTCGGCCTGACGCTCGGCGGGACGGCAAGCCTCTACGCCAAGCCCGCCGCCCTTAATGCGGCTTACGGGCGCAACCCGAAGAGCTTTACGCTATTCGCCAAGCTCGCATTGGGACAATAGGGGCCATGCTTTACTTCGCTGTCAAAGCTGCGCTTTCGGGGCTGATCGTCGCTGCCGTGTCGGAGATTGCGCGGCGCAGTCCCGGCATCGGCGCGCTGGTCGCGTCGCTGCCGCTCATTTCGATCCTCGGCATGATGTGGCTGTGGCACGACACCGCCGATCCGGTGCGGCTGGCCGACCATGCCCGGGCGACGTTCTGGTACGTGCTGCCGTCGCTGCCGATGTTCCTCGTCGTTCCGGTGCTGCTGCGGAACGGCAAGGGATTCTGGACAGCGCTGATCGCTGGATGCGCGTTGACGATCGCACTCTATCTGGCGATGGCGTTCGTCGGGCCGCGCTTCGGAGTCCGGCTATAGCCAGTCGGGCACGCGTTCCGCGCCCATGATCGTCGCGGCGGGGATGCGGTCGGCGACCACCGCGTAACGGTCGCCGTCGACGAGCACTTCGGGGACCATGGCGCGACTGTTGTAGGTCGAGGCCATGGTCGCGCCGTACGCGCCCGCCGTGCGGAACACGGCGAGGTCGCCCTGCGCGACGACGCCGGTCTCGCGCGCCATCGCAAAGGTATCGCCGCTTTCGCACACCGGGCCGACGAGGTTGGCGGTCATCGTTTCGGTGGTCGCGGTAACGGGTTCGAAATGGTGATAGGCATCGTAGAGCGCGGGACGGGCTAGGTCGTTCATCGCGGCATCGACGACGACGAACGGGTGCACCGAGCCCGGCTTGACGCGGATGACACGGGTCAGCAGCACACCGGCATTGCCCGCGATCATGCGGCCGGGTTCGAACATCAGCTTCACGCCCCAGCCCTGCGTGACGCGGGCCACCATGGCGCCATAGGCACTGGGCTCCTGCGGCACGTCGTCGGGGCGATAGGCGATGCCGAGCCCGCCGCCGAGATCGACATGGGTAATCGCATGGCCGGCCGCACGCAGATCGGCGACGAGTCGCCCGACGCGCGCGAAGGCGGCCTCGAGCGGGGCGAGGTCGAAAATCTGGCTGCCGATGTGGAGCGCGACGCCGCGCAGGTTCAGCCCCGGCAATGCCGACAGCCGCGCAAAGATTGCAGGCGCGTCCGAAATCGCGACGCCGAACTTGTTCTCGGCCTTGCCGGTCGAGATCTTCGCGTGCGTCCCCGCATCGACATCGGGATTGACGCGCAACGTCGCGGGCGCGGTCAGCCCCCGCGCGGCGGCGAGTGCGGCAAGATCGCGCCCTTCCTCTTCCGATTCGATGTTGAACTGGCCGATGCCCGTGTCGAGCGCATGGACCATCTCGTCATCGGTCTTGCCGACGCCCGAAAAGACGATCTTGTCGGGCGTCATCCCCGCCGCAAGCGCGCGGTCGAGTTCGCCGCCCGACACGACGTCCGCGCCCATGCCCATTTTGGCGAGCACCCGCACGACCGCGAGATTGGGGTTGGCCTTGAGCGCGAAGGCGACCTCGACATCACCGGCTTGCGCCACCGCCTCCGAAAACACCCGCGCATGGCGCTCGAGCGTCGCGCGCGAATAGACATAGACCGGCGTGCCGACCTCTGCCGCGATGCGGGCAAGCGGGACGTCCTCGGCGAACAATTCGCCGTCACGGAACTGGAAATGGTTCATGGATTCAGCCTGAAGGGGGGAGATCGAATTTGTCGGGCGCGCGCTTCTCAGAGCTTTGCAGCAGCTCGTCGTTGCGTTTGGGTCGCGACTGGTCGCTGGGTGTGGTCAGCGATTCGGCATCGGGCGTTTTGGCCGCCGCCGCCGGTTTGGGCGGCAGCGATGCGCCGACTTGCGGACGCAAAGGCGCGACCTGACCGCAGGCAGCAAGGGCGAGAACGCCGACAAGACCGATCCAGCGCTTCATGCGCTCTTCTCCAGGGCCGCCCGGGCGGCGGCAATGGCTTCCCTTACCCTGACCGGCGCGGTTCCGCCATGGCTGGTGCGCGATGCGACCGAGGCGTCGACGGTCAGCACGCCGAACACGCGCGCGTCGATGCGCGAATCTATGGCCGTAAGCACGTCGAGCGGCAGATCGACGAGGCCGCAGCCGCGCTCTTCCGCCGCCTTGACCGCGCGGCCGGTGATATGGTGCGCCTCGCGGAACGGCACATCGGCCTCGCGGACCAGCCAGTCGGCAAGATCGGTCGCGGTCGAGAACCCCGCCTCGGCCAGTGCCCGCATCCGGTCGGTCCGGAAGGTCAGTGCCGCCGTCATCCCCGTCATCGCAGCGACCGACAGTTCGAGCAGGTCGTGTGCCTCGAATACCGGCTCCTTGTCGTCCTGCATGTCCTTCGAATAGGCGAGCGGCAGCCCCTTCATCGTGACCATCAGCGCGGTGTGGCAGCCAAGGATGCGTCCGGCATGGCCGCGCACCAGCTCCGCCGCATCGGGATTGCGCTTTTGCGGCATGATCGAGCTGCCGGTCGACCATTGGTCGGGCAAGGTAATGAACCCGAAAGGCTGCGACGCCCAGATGAC
Organism: Sphingomonas sp. SUN039; assembly: GCF_024758725.1. Lineage (NCBI taxonomy): Bacteria > Pseudomonadati > Pseudomonadota > Alphaproteobacteria > Sphingomonadales > Sphingomonadaceae > Sphingomonas > Sphingomonas sp. SUN039. The sequence continues at coordinate 2,790,569 of NZ_CP096972.1, forward strand.
GATTTCCTCGGCCATGCGGCTGAGGTGGATCGAACAGGTCGCCGCCGCCGACAGATAATCGAGCGCGAAATCGCGGTCGCTGACCGAATCGAGCGAATTGGCGGTCGGGCCATCGAAGCCCAATGCCATTGCCGTCATCGCACGATCGATGGCAAAGCCCGTCCCCGCCAGTGCCGCGCTGCCCAGCGGCGAGCGGTTCATCCGGGCGCGCGCATCGGCGAAGCGCGAGCGGTCGCGTGCGACCATTTCATGCCATGCCATCAGATGATGGCCGAGCGTCACCGGTTGCGCGCTCTGGAGGTGCGTGAAACCGGGCATGACGGCATCGGCGTGTTCTGCGGCACGGTCGAGCAGCACCGACTGGAAAGCGCGCAATCCCGTATCGACCGCATCGAGCGCATCGCGCACCCAGAGACGGAAATCGGTCGCGACCTGATCGTTGCGGCTGCGTGCGGTGTGGAGGCGGCCCGCGACCGGCCCGATCAGTTCGGCGAGCCGCGCTTCGGTCGCCATATGGATGTCTTCGAGCGCGGGATCGTCGGGGAGCGCACCTGTTGCGTATTCGGCTGCAACCCGGTCGAGCCCTTCCGATATTGTCGCAGCATCGGCGGCTGTCAGGATGCCCTGCGCGCCCAGCATCGCGACGTGCGCCTTCGACGCGGCAATGTCCTGCCGCCACAGCCGCTTGTCGAACGGCAGCGAGGCATTTATCGCACGCATCACGGACGCGGGCCCCTCGGCAAAGCGCCCGCCCCACATGGCATTGGAGCTGTCCTTGCGCTCGTTCATCGTCTGTCTCGTGCCCGCCCTGCTTCTTGCGGGCTGCGATAAGCAATCGACCCCCCAGCCGCAACCCAACGCGACGGCGACCGCCGCGGCACCCGCTGGGGGCGAACCGGCGGGGACGCTCGACATGGCGCAGCGCGGCGCGGCGATGCCGAAAGACGGCTTCAAGACGCCCGAGGGCAAAGCCACGACGCTCGCCGATTTCAAGGGGCAGCCGCTGCTGGTCAATTTGTGGGCGACATGGTGCGGGCCGTGCGTCAAGGAAATGCCCTCGCTCGACCGGCTGGCGGCGCGCACCAAGGGCAAGCTACGCGTGATGGTGGTCAATCAGGACAGCGCCAAGCAAGCCGTCGATCCGGTGCCCGAATGGTGGGCCAAGGCGAAGCTCGCCAACCTCCAGCCCTATCGCGATGCCGAAAACAACCTCGGCTTCGCCTTCGGCGGCGGGCTGTTGCCGACGACGGTGCTCTACGATGCGAACGGCAAGGAAGTCTGGCGGATTTCGGGTGGCATGGATTGGGACGGCCCGAGGGCGAACACGTTGCTGGCAGACTATCTGGGCTGAAGAGGCGGAGGCTTTTTCCTCGCCGAGCGCGAGCGAGGTGCTCCTTCGAGCGTGGGCGAGAAGCGGTGCGGCGCGTACCTCGCTGACGCTCGGCAGGGCTTCTCGCTAGCGCTCGAAGAAGAATTATTCCCGTTTAACGCACTCGGCGGAATTCGCACAGGTTGAGCGGGTCGTTCGGGCGACCGAAGTCGGCCGCGCGCGACAGCACCCAGTCCTGCGGCGCTTCGACCACAGGCGCGGCTTCGGCGCACGAACCCGCGACCAGCACGATCAGGTGCCGTGCCGGTGCCGGTTCGACCGGCAGCGCGCGGACCGTTGGATTGAAAGTGAGAAACCGCCGCGTCGCATCCTCGACCGCGACATCGCCGGGCTGCGCGCGCGCCCAGTCGGCCGCGAGCGGACCCGCCCGGCCCATATCGAAGCGTTTGTCGGTCTCGATGGCGCCGACCAGCACCAGCGCCGCAATCAGCCCGCCAACAAGCAACCGCTCGCCCGCATCCCATAGATCGGTTGCCAACCGCGCGACAATGGCGGCGGCGAGCGCGGCCACCGGCAGGAACATCCGCGCCTTGGGATCGATCGCAAGACCGTAGATCAGCGCACCGGTGTAAAGCGCGGCGACGACTGCCAGCAGCACGGCAGGGTGCCGCCAGTTCAGCGCCTTGTGCCGCAGCCAGATCGCCGCAAGCGCGGCTAGCAGCACCGGCCCCATCTGCGGATTGGCCAGCAGGTTGACGATGCCGTCGACCGTCCAGTGGAGATGGATGTCCATTGCCGGGTGCCAGCCGCCGATGAATTGCGGATTGAACAACGGCGAGCGGGTCAGATCGACGCTTGTCGGCAGTTCGCTCGACGCGATGCGGGTATGCGCGGCGGAGAGTTCCTGGCTGAGGAACGGCTTGCCCGCCCATAGTCCGTAGACGAGCGCCTCGATTGCCAGCGGCAGGGCAAAGCCGCCGAGGACCGGCAGCGCAAAGCGACGCCGCGCGCGCGGCGCGAGAACCAGCGCGAGCGCGCCGATCGGCAGCCAAACCAGGCTCGTCATCCGCGCCTGTGCGGCAAAGCCGAGCAAGATGCCCGCCGCCAGCCACAGCCGGCTATCGCCGCGCCGCCACGCCGATGACGCGACATTCGCGGCCGTCAGCAGCAGCGCGAGTTCGACTGTCTCGACATTGGGCTGGAGCAAGCCCTTGGCGAATGAGGCCGTCGCTACGAAGGCAATGCCGCCGATCAGCGCCGCGCGCGCACCCCAACGGCGCTCCACCAGCCGCACGAACATCGCGACCGCCAGCAGGCTGTAAAGCAACGGCACCAGTGCCGCCTGCCACCAGCCGTCGCCGAACAGCGCGAACGACAGGCCCATCGGCGCGACCAGCGGCCAGCGCGCCGCCCAATGCGTTTCGGGCAGGCACCAGCCGTGCGCCGCCGCGCAGCGCGCGGCCTCGACATAATACCAGTCGTCGCCGCCGCCGCCGACATAGCCCGCCGGATTGGGCAGGACGAGCAGCAGCAACAAGGCGACGGCCACCGCAACCGGCGGGATCGCAAGTCGCCGCGAACGCGACAGGGGCGGGGCCATCGAGGCCAAGAGCGTCTCCGACAGGGCCGGACGCATCGTCCGACTGTTGCCGCCAAGTAACGGTTGTGCTGCTAAAGCCGGGTTAACTCCGGCGTCCCCTTTGCAAGAGCGCGACGACGCCCTAAGTGACCGACTGCCCACAGCCATGGGCATGACCATTTTTGGAGAAGACACTATCCGACCGCCGATGATGCGCCGCCCGCTGGGTGCGCCGCCTGTCCCGATGAACGGCCCGCGTTTCAACGAATTCATCCAGTCGCCGAAGGTGCGGGTGATCGACGAGAACGGCGAAAACCTGGGTGTGCTCTACACCCGCGAGGCCATCGAACAGGCGCGTGAAGTCGGACTCGATCTGGTCGAAGTGTCGCCGAACGCCGACCCGCCGGTCGCGAAATTCCTCGACGTGGGCAAGTTCAAATACGAGGCCCAGAAAAAGGCCAACATCGCGCGCAAATCGCAGAAGACGCAGGAGATCAAGGAGATCAAGATGCGTCCGAACATCGACGATCATGACTATGATACGAAGATGAAGAAGATCCACGAGTTCATCGGCGAGGGCGACAAGGTCAAGGTCACGCTGCGGTTTCGCGGCCGCGAGTTGAGCCACGGCCAGCTCGGCATGAACCTGTTGATCCGGGTCCAGGGCGACACGGCGGAGATCGCCAAGGTCGAACAGCACCCCCGTATGGAGGGTCGCCAGATGCTGATGGTGATCGCGCCCAAACAGCAGTAGCGCTTTCCGTAGCGTCACCATCGTTACACTGTTGCAAAAAAGCCGCGTAAAAGCCCGAAAACCGCAGTTTTGCGGGCGATTACTGGTATCGGCACCCGACCTGCTCTAAGCACCCGGCCAAACGGGATGGCAATTCCCGGTTCGAGGAGAGAGCAATGTCCAAATTCCGCCTGTTGGTGTCGGCTGCACCGGTTGTTGCCGCTGTTGCGTTTGCGTCCCCTGCCGTGGCCCAGCAGGGCGCAGCACCGCAAGCCGCGCAGGAGGAAAGCACCGGCGACATCATCGTCACCGCGACCCGCCGCAGCGAAGCGCTGTCGGACGTGCCGCTGGCGGTGTCGGCGGTCACGGCCCAGTCGCTCCAGAATTCGGGGGCGAGCGACATCCGCGCGCTCAACCAGCTGTCGCCCTCGCTGCTCGTCTCGTCGACCTCGTCCGAAGCGGGCGCGGGCGGCGCACGTATCCGCGGTATCGGCACCGTCGGCGACAACCCGGGCCTCGAAAGCTCGGTCGCGACCTTCGTCGACGGCGTCTATCGCAACCGCGCCGGCGTCGGCCTGACTGAATTGGGCGCCGTCGACCGCATCGAAGTGCTGCGCGGGCCGCAGGGCACGCTGTTCGGGCGCAATGCCAGCGCGGGCCTGATCTCGGTCATCACCAAAAAGCCCGAATTCAATTTCGGGGCCGAGGCCGAAGCGACCTATGGCAGCTATAACACCATCCGCGTCGGCGGCGGCATTACCGGACCGCTCGGCGAAACCGTGGCGGCACGCCTCGATGGCATCTATTTCAAGCGCGACGGTTTCCTGACCGACGTGGTGTCGGGCCGCAAGATCAACGGCCGCGACCGTTACCTGCTGCGCGGCCAGTTGCTGTTCCAGCCGAACGACGATTTCTCGATCCGCCTGATCGGCGACTATTCGGACCGCAAGGAGGAATGCTGTGGCGCGACCTATCTGCCCGCGCAGAACCTGACCCGCGCGGCGGACGGGACGCTGGTCAGCTCGCCCAACTCGATCGCGGGGATCGAACGTGCGCTGGGCGGTATCATCAGCGACAATACCTTCGCGCGCACGACCGCGCTGACGCCGGGCGTCGGTTACCAGGGCAATGTCCGCGACGCGGGCGTGTCGGCCGAAATCAACTGGAAGTTCGGCGATGCCACGCTGACCTCGATCACTGCCTATCGCGACTGGAAGCTGGTGCGTGGGCAGGACGCCGACTTCAACAACCTCGATATCCTGAAGCGCCTCAACAACGGCGGCGCGACGCAGAGCTTCAAGACCTTCACCCAGGAACTGCGGCTGCAGGGCTCGGCGTTCGGGGACAAGCTCGACTGGCTGGTCGGTGCCTATTTCGCCAATGAAAAGCTGAACCTCACCGACAATCTGACCTATGGTGCGGATTACGAACGCTACGCGAACTGCCTGTTGTTTGCGAGCGTCCTGCCTTCGGCACTCGCGCCGACGCCGACCGGCAATTGCGTCAACCAGCCGGTACTGGCCGCAACGGCAACTGCGACGGGCAGCGCAACGCTCGCCGCGCTCAACGCCAATCCGCTGCGCCCGGGCTTCGGTTCGCTGGCAGCCGCCATCGGCCAACCGGCCGGAACGCTGGTCGGCGTCGGCCTCAACGACACCTATAACCAGACCAGCCGCAACTATGCGTTCTTCACGCACAATGTGATCCGCTTCACCGACCGGCTGAGCCTGACCTTGGGCGCGCGTTACACCAACGAGGAAAAGACCCTCGACGCGACGTTCCGCGACAACAATACGATCTGCGCGGGTCTGCGCGCCTCGCCGCTGGCCGGGCTGGCGACACTGCCGTGTGTCATCCCCAACGTCCCGGGCGGCAGCTTCAGCCAGACAGGCGCGAAGAAGAGCGAGGACCGGATCACCGGCACCGCCGTGCTCAGCTTCAAGCCGGTCGACAACCTGCTGGTCTACGCAAGCTTCTCGCGCGGGTACAAGGCGGGCGGGTTCAACCTCGACCGGTCGGGCCTGACCTATGGCGCGCCGAACCTGCAGCAGCTGACCTTCGAGCCCGAACTCGTCAATTCGTACGAGCTCGGCTATAAATGGAACGGTAACGGCATCGACCTGAACATCGCCGCGTTCCGGCAGGACTTCACCGGGTTCCAGCTCAACACCTTCAACGGCGTCAACTTCATCGTCGTCAACATCAACGCCTGTAAGACGTCGCTGAACTTTGCCGACCGCGACGCCGACAGTGCGACGGGCGTCTGCACCAGCGGCCTGAAATCGGGCGTGCAATCGGCGGGTCTCGAAATGGAGGCGTTCCTGCGTCCGGCACGGCATCTCGGCGTCAATCTGGGCCTCACCTATGTCAACACGACCTATGGCAATGATCTGGTCGGGATCAACGGCACGGCATTGCCCGCCGCGCTGAACAACCTGCCGGGATCGCGTCTGTCGAACAGTTCGCAGATCGTGACCACCGCGTCGGTCTCGTGGACGCCGCCGCTGGGCAACAGCGGGCTGAGCGGGCTGGTGTACGCCGACATGCGCTACCAGAGCGACGTCAACACCGGTTCCGACCTCGACCGCGAAAAGCAGCAGGACGGCGTGGCCATCGTCAATGCCCGTTTGGGCATCCGCGGGTCCGAAAACAAATGGGGTATCGAAGTCTGGGCGCAGAATGTGTTCGACACCAACTACCAGCAGGTGAGCTTCGATGCGCCGCTGCAGGGTGGCGGCACCCGCGCCACCGGCCTGCCCGCCACATCGACCAGCGCAGGGGCGAATTCGGTGCAGAACGGCACCTATGTCGCCTCGACGCAGTTGTACGGCGTGTTCCTCGCCGAACCGCGCACCTATGGCATCACCGCCCGCTTCAAATTCTGAGCGGGTCGATACGGAAAAAGGGGGCGGTGCGTCGCAGGACGCGCCGCCCCTTTTCTATGCAGCGACGGCGATACCCAGCCCCTCTGCAGCGTCGAGCAGGCGGCGTTCGAGCGATTTCAGCCGCAGCGTGCCGTCGATCTTTCCGCCGAGCAGATCGGTGACATAAAAGGTATCGACCGCGCGCTCGCCATAGGTGGCGATATGCGCCGAGCGGATCGTCGCTTTCGATTCGAACAGCGCATGCGCCAGCGCGTGGAGCAGGCCGGGCCGGTCGCGGGCATTGACCTCGATCACGGTGAAGCGGTTCGACGCCTTGTTGTCGATCAGCACATTGGGCTCGATCGCAAAGGCATCGGCCCGCGTGCGCGCGAGCGGACGGGCGGCCAGACGTTCGGCAAGGCGGCCGCGGTTCGCCAGCGCATCGCCGACGGCCGTTTCCAGCCGCTTCAGCCGGTCGGCATCGTCGAACATCCGCCCGAACGGATCCTGCACGAGGAAATTGTCGAGCGCCATGCCGTCGCGCGTCGTGTGGATGCGCGCATCGATGATGCTCGCGCCCGCCAGATGGATCGCGCCGGCGAGCCGGTAGAATAGCCCGGGATGGTCGGCAGCATAGACGCTGACCAACGTCGCCCCGCGCGACGGATAGACCTGCGCCGCGACGGTGAGCGGCGCGTCGCCCGCGCGCTCGACGGTGCGCGCATTGGCGGCCAGCACATCGTCGGGCTCGGCAATCCAGTACCCGTCGGGCAAACGCCTGGCATAGGTCGCGAAGGCGGCCGCATCCCAGCCGAGCGACGCGCGCAGATCGGCTTGCTTCGCCGCGATCCGCTCGGCGCGACCGGTCTGCTTGTGGCCGAGCCGCAGCACTTCCTCCGCCGCGTTGAACAGGTCGCCGAGCAGCTGTCGCTTCCACCCGTTCCACACCCCCGGCCCGACGGCGCGGATATCGACGACGGTCAGCGCAAGCAGCAGCCGCAGCCGCTCGGGCGACTGCACGAGCTCGGCGAAATCGAGCACCGTCTTGAAATCAGCCAGATCGCGCTTGAACGCGGTCGCCGACATCAGCAGGTGATGGCGCACCAGCCACGCCACCGTCTCGGTCTCGGCCGGCGTCATCCCGAAACGCGGGCACAGCTTCATCGCAACCTCAGCGCCGAGCACGCTGTGATCGCCGCCGCGCCCCTTGGCGATGTCGTGCAGCAGCACCGACGCGTAGAGCACGCGGCGCATCGATGTGGATTTGAGGATGGCGGTGACGAGCGGGTGATCCTCGGCAAGGTTCCCGTGTTCGATCCGCGAGAGCAGGCCGATGGCGCGGATCGAATGCTCGTCGACCGTATAATGGTGATACATGTCGAACTGCATCTGCGCGACGACCCGGCCGAAGTCGGGCACGAAGCGACCGAACACCGTCGCCTCGTTCATCCAGCGCAGCACCGTTTCGGGATCGCGCGGGGAGGTGAGGATGCCGAGGAACAGCTCGTTGGCGCGCTTGTCCGTGCGCACGCGGGCCTCGATCAGCCGCGCGTCGCGCGCCGCCGCCCGCATAGCGGTCGGATGGATTTCCAGACCCTGGGCATCGGCGACGGCGAACAGCTCGACCAGCCGCACCGGGTCCGTGCGGAACCAGTTGTCGTTTGGCACGGTCAGCCGCCCGCGATCGAGCACGAAGCCGTTCAACTGGCGCGGCGCCTTCATGAACCCGGCCAGCCCGCCGAAGCGCCGCCCCTTGGGCGCGAGGCTGTCGTCGAGGTGCGCGAGGAACACGCCGGTCAGGTCGCCGACGGCTTTGGCGGTCAGGAAATAATGCTGCATGAAGCGTTCGACCGCCGAGCGCCCGGTCGCCTCGCGATAACGCATCCGCCGCGCGATTTCGGACTGGACGTCGAAGGTCAGCCGTTCCTCGGCGCGCCCGGCAACGCTGTGTAAATGACAGCGCACCGCCCAAAGGAAATTTTCGGCCTTCTGGAAACTGCGGAGCTCGGCTGCCGTCAGCAACCCCTTGTCGACCAGCTCGGCGACGGTGCCGACACGGTGGAGGTATTTGCCGATCCAGAACAGCGTGTGGAGATCGCGCAGGCCGCCCTTGCCCTCTTTCAGATTGGGTTCGACGACATAGCGGCTGTCGCCCATGCGCTTGTGTCGCGCGTCGCGTTCGGCGAGCTTTTCAGCGACGAACGTCCGCGCGGTACCCGCCACGACTTCGCGGTCGAAACGCGCCGCAGCCTCATCGTACACGCCCTGGTCGCCCCAGACGTAGCGCGCTTCGAGGAGCGCAGTGCGGATGGTCAGGTCGCTCTTCGCCAGCCGCACCATTTCGTCGAGCGAGCGCGACGAATGCCCGACCTTCAGCCCCAGATCCCAGAGCGTGTAGAGCATCGATTCGATGACCGCCTCGCTCCACCCCGTCGCTTTCCACGGCGTCAGAAAGGCGATGTCGACGTCGGAAAACGGCGCCATCTCGCCGCGCCCGTACCCGCCGACCGCCATCAGGGCCAGCCGCTCGGATGTGGTCGGATTCGAGAGGCGGTGCAGCCGCTGCGTCGTGAAATCATAGAGCAGCCGCAAAATCTGGTCGGTCAGGAACGCCTGTGCGGCGGCGGCCTGCGCACCCTGCGACGGATGCTCCTCGAGCCGCCGCGCAATCTCGGCCCGTCCTGCATCGAGCGCAGGCCGCAGCAACGCCGCCCCCGCTTGGCGCAGTGCGGTACCGTCGCCGGTCAGCTCCTCAAGCGCCGCCGCGAGGACGCGCCGGTCGACGATAGCACGGCGGTTGGGGATAGTGTCGAGGCGGTCGGACATGGGGGTGGGCATAGAGGAGGGAGTGGGCGGCGTCACGGGGGTTGCGTCGGGCTATGCGCACAGTTTGCACAATAGTTGCCCGACGTTAGATATTGCGCGTGGCCCTCGATCAAACCCTTCTGGCTCGCCTTGCCGCTATCGTGGGCGACTATAGAGCTGGTGAAATACCGCCAATCGATGCGGCCCGCATTGCCCATTGGATCGGGCAGTTTCCCGCGCCGACGCAGAATCCGTTGCTAACGGAGCTGGCTCACGTCCTTCAGAAGACATATTTTTCCAAGGCGCGCGTCATCGGTTTTGCCCGGAATGTCGTCACGAACGGACCACTGACCGGCAGCGATCCTGCCGCATTCTGGAAGTCGACGAAGCTTCTCGACGTGCAGGCCGACGGCAACAGCCAGCGCGACCTGCTGGCACTTTTCGATGCCGCCCTGAAAGACAAATGCAGCCTCTGCCTTGCAGAATGCGGATCGAACGCGCCGTCACGATTCGTATATGTCGACGACGCGCTGTTTTCAGGGGGCCGGATCGGCGCCGATCTCCGCCACTGGATCGAAACCGATGCACCCGCACAGGGCGAACTGATCGTGATCGTCATTGCCTGTCACGCCTACGGCAAATGGAAGACCGAAATGGCGCTGAACGAGGCGATCGCGCAATCTGGCAAGGCACTCACCCTGAAAATCAGGCACGCGATTACTTATGAGGATCGCAAGCTTTATACCGACAGTTCCGACGTCGTTCGCCCTGCGGTCGTGCCCGCCGACGATCACTGTGCCGAGTATATGGTCACATTGTCGTGGGATCCGGTGTTCAGGTCGGGGAGTCAGGTCGGTGCCCGACAACTGTTCTCCGGCAACGAAGGGCGACACCTGCTCGAACAGGAATTCATGCGGCAGGGCGTCGAGGTGCGGAAGATGTGCCCGGATTTCGACGTATATATGCGACCGCTCGGGCGGAGCATGATGCCGATCATGGGCTTCGGCTCGATGGTGGTTACTTACCGCAATTGCGCCAACAATACGCCGCTGGTTTTATGGGCAGGCGATCCATGGTATCCGCTGTTCCCGAGGAAAACGAATTGACGATGCCCATGGTCGAGACGCGCCTGTATCAACGCCGGGATGTGGTCAGTTTCCGCCGGACGGGCGAGGCATTCGGCGGGTTGTCGAACATGGCCCCCGGCTTTCCGGTGATCGTCAACGGGCATTCGATCAAGACCGTCGAAGCGCTGTATCAGGCCTGCCGGTTTCCGCATCTGCCCGAGATTCAGCAAATGATCCTCGATGAGGCCAGCCCGATGACGGCGAAGATGCGGAGCAAACCCTACCGCAGCCAGTCTCGGCCCGATTGGGACGATGTTCGTGTAGCCGTTATGAAATGGGTGCTTCGGGTCAAGCTCGCGCAAAACTGGACACGATTTTCGGCGTTGCTCCTCGACACGGGCGACCGTCCCATCGTCGAGGATTCGCGCAAGGACGACTTTTGGGGCGCAACAACACAGGACGATGACCGCTTCGCAGGACGGAATGTGCTGGGTCGACTGCTGATGGAATTGCGCGATAAGTTGCGCGTCGCACCTGAAATGCTGGAGAACGTGGATCCTGTACCGATCCCCGATTTCCTGATGCTCGACGAGGATATCGAGACGATCGCTCGCGTCCGACACGCACCGCTTTCGGTTGCGGTTTCGCAACCCGCACTTTTGTAGTCGCTTACTCCTCCCCCACCCCCTTCAACCTGTACAACGCCTCCAGCGCCTCCCTCGGGCTGAGCGCGTCGGGGTGGATCGCATCCAAGGCCTCGCGCAGCGGATCGACCTTTGCTTCCTCGACCAAAGCCGAAAACAGCGGCAGGTCGTCCAGCCCCGCCGCGAGTCCGCCGGTCGCCGCGCGGCCTGCCTCCAGTTTTGCCAGCACCGATTTCGCCCGCGCCAGCACGGCGGGGGACATGCCCGCCAGCCGCGCGACGGCGATGCCGTAGCTGCGGTCGGCTGGCCCCTGCGCGAGTTCGTGGAGCAGCACGAGGTCGCCCTTGTACTCGCGCGCGCGGACGTGGTGGAGCGACAGTGCGGGGAGCTTTTCGGCCAGCCGCGTCAGTTCGTGATAGTGCGTCGCGAACAGGCAGCGGCAGCGGTTGACCTCGTGCACCGCCTCGACCACCGCCCACGCAATCGCCAGCCCGTCATAGGTGCTGGTGCCGCGCCCGACCTCGTCGAGGATGACGAAGCTGCGTTCGGTCGCTTGGGCAAGGATCGCTGCCGTTTCGACCATTTCGACCATGAAGGTCGAGCGCCCGCGCGCGAGATTGTCCGACGCGCCGACGCGGCTGAACAGGCGGTCCACCAACCCGAGCATGGCGCGCTTGGCGGGGACGAAGCACCCCGCCTGCGCCATCACCGCGATCAGCGCGTTCTGGCGCAGGAAGGTCGATTTGCCGCCCATATTGGGGCCGGTGACGAGCCAGAGGCGGTCGCTGGCGTCGAGCGCGCAGTCGTTGGCGACGAAGCGCGCGCCCGATTTCGCGACGGCGGCCTCGACCACCGGATGCCGCCCGCCCGCGACCTCGAAACAGGGGTGATCGACGAGGTGCGGGCGACACCAGTCGCACTCGACCGCTGCCTGCGCGTTGGCGCTTGCGACATCGAGCCGGGCAAGCGCCGCCGCCGTCGCCGAGATCGTGCGGGCCGAAGCGAGCGCGAGCGCGGTCAGCTCCTCGAAATGCGCCGCTTCGGCGGCCAGCGCATGGCTGCCCGCCTGCGTCACGCGCATCGCGACTTCGTGGAGTTCGGGCGCGTTGAAGCGTACCACCCCGGCGAGTGTCTGGCGGTGGGTGAAGCCCGAGGCGGCGTCCATCAGCGGGTCGGCGGCGCGCGCGGGCACTTCGACATGATAGCCGAGCACGCCATTGTGGCGTATTTTGAGGCTGGCGATGCCGGTGCGGTCGCGGAACGCGGTCTCCAGCGCGGCAATCTCGCGCCGCCCCATCCCGCCTGCGTCGCGCAGGTCGTCGAGCGCGGCGTCGTACCCGTGCGCAATATAGCCGCCGTTCGCGGCATCGACCGGCGGCTCGGCGACCAGCGCGCGGGTGAGCTTGTCGATCAGCGCGCCATGCCCGGCGAGCGCGGGGAGAAGCGCGCGCAACAGTGGCGGCACGTGCGGCTGGTCGAGCCGTTCGCGCAGCTCCCAGGCGCGCGCCAATCCGTCGCGCAAGCACCCCAGATCGCGCGGGGATCCCCGCCCCGCCGACAATCGCGCCAAGGCACGGGCGACATCGGGGATGGCGCGCAAGGTGGCGCGCAATTCCTCGCGCCCGATCCCGTCCCCGGCCCAGTGCGCGACCAGATCGAGCCGCGCGTCGATCATGGCGCGGTCGGTCAGCGGTGCGGACAGATCGCTGGCCAGCATCCGCGCGCCAGCGCCCGTGACGGTGCGGTCGATGGTGTCGAGCAGGCTCCCCTTGCGCCCGCCGCCTGCCGCTTGGGTGAGTTCGAGGCTCTCGCGCGTCGCGGCGTCGATGGCCATGTGCTCGGCAGTAGTGCGGCGCACCGGAGGGGCGAGGAAGGGCAGCGTGCCCTTTCCGGCGTGATCGAGATAGGACAGCAGCCCGCCCGCTGCCGCCAGTTCTGCCCGCGTGAACGCGCCGAATCCGTCGAGGGTCGCGACGTCGTGGAGAGCCTTGAGTTTTGCTTCGCCCTTGGCCGAGTCGAAATCGCGTTGTTCGCGCGGGACGATTTGTGCTCCTGCGGAAGCAGGAGCCTTGGCCGCCAGGGCTCCTGCTTCCGCAGGCGCACAAATGACTTCGCTGGGGCTGTAACGCGCAATCTCCGCTTCGAGCTGCGCGCCCGAGACCTCGCACAGCTCGAACGCGCCCGTCGACACATCCGCTGCTGCCAGCCCGACGGTCTCGCCGACCGCGACCACCGCGACCAGCCAGTTGCTCGCCTTGGCATCGAGCAGCACATCCTCGGTCAGCGTTCCCGCCGTCACCACCCGGACGATGGCGCGCGCGACCAGTGCCTTGCTGCCGCCGCGCGCTTTCGCCTCGGCGGGGCTTTCGACCTGGTCGGCAATCGCAACGCGGAACCCGCCCCGGATCAGCTTGGCAAGATACGCATCCGCCGCATGAACCGGCACGCCGCACATCGGCACGCGTTCGCCGTCATGCTCTCCGCGGGCGGTCAGCGCGATGTCGAGGCAGGCGGCGGCGGATTTTGCATCCTCGAAGAACAGCTCGAAGAAGTCGCCCATCCGGTAGAACAACAGGCAATCGGGCGCTTCGGCCTTCAGCGCATGATATTGCGCCATCATCGGAGTGGGTGCGGACGTCACCCAATTTGCATACACGCCCCGCGAAACTGCGAAAGTGGCTTTCCCCGCAAGGCGCGCATGACGTAGGGGAAGGGCAGAGGGGATTAGCGCATGAGCGAAGAATCGAATGTCGCGTTTTCGGATCGCGAGGCGCTGTTGTTCCATTCGTCGGGACGGCCCGGCAAGATCGAGATCGTCGCGTCGAAGCCGATGGCGACTCAACGCGACCTGAGCCTCGCCTATTCCCCCGGCGTTGCGGTGCCGGTGCGCGCCATCGCCGAAGATCCTGCCACCGCTTACGATTACACGGCCAAGGGCAATCTCGTTGCGGTGATCTCCAACGGCACCGCGATTCTCGGCCTCGGCAATCTCGGCGCGCTCGCGTCGAAGCCGGTGATGGAGGGCAAGGCGGTCCTGTTTAAACGCTTTGCCGATGTCGATTCGATCGACATCGAACTCGCGACCGAAGACCCCGAAGCGTTCATCAATGCCGTCGCGTTGATGGAACCCACATTCGGCGGCATCAATCTGGAGGACATCAAGGCCCCCGAATGCTTCATCATCGAGCAGGCGCTGAAGGAGCGGATGAAGATCCCGGTCATGCACGACGACCAGCATGGTACGGCGATCATTACCGCCGCCGGCCTGATCAACGCGGTCATGCTGACCGGGCGCGACATGAAGGACGTCAAGGTGGTGGTGAACGGCGCGGGGGCAGCGGCGATCGCGTGCACCGAACTCATCAAGGCGATGGGCGTGCGCCACGACAATGTCATCATGTGCGACCGGTCGGGCGTTATCTATCAGGGCCGCGAAAAGGGCATGGACCAGTGGAAGTCCGCCCATGCCGCAAAGACCGAGGCGCGCAGCCTCGAAGAGGCGCTGGTCGGGGCCGACATCTTCCTCGGACTGTCGGCAAAGGATGCGCTGACCCCGGCGTTCCTCGCCAAAATGGCCGACCAGCCGATCATCTTTGCGATGGCCAACCCCGATCCCGAGATCACGCCGCCCGATGCGAAAGCGGTACGCCCCGACTGCATCGTCGCGACCGGACGCTCGGATTATCCGAACCAGGTCAACAATGTGCTGGGCTTCCCGTTCATTTTCCGGGGGGCACTCGATGTGCGCGCGACGGCGATCAACGAGGAAATGAAGATCGCCGCGGCCAACGCAATCGCCGAACTCGCCCGCGCGCAAGTGCCCGAGGAAGTCGCCGCAGCGTACGGGGGCCGCGCGCACAGCTTCGGGCGCGACTATATCATCCCCGCGCCTTTCGATCCGCGCCTGATGGAGGTCGTGCCCGCAGCCGTCGCCAAGGCGGCAATGGATACCGGCGTCGCGACGCGGCCGATCCTCGACATGGACGAGTATCGCACTTCGCTCCGCGCGCGCCTCAACCCCACGACCTCGGTCCTCGGCCTCGCCTATGAAGGCGCGCGCGCGCATCCCAAGCGCGTGGTGTTTGCCGAAGGCGAAGAGGAAGTGGTGCTGCGCGCCGCCATCGCCTTCCGCGACGGTGGATACGGCATTCCGGTGCTGGTCGGGCGCGACGATGTCCACGAACGGCTGCGCGCGCTGGGTGTCGACAAGCCCGAGAGCTTCGAAGTGGTCAACAGCCGCAATTCGCCGCTGGTCCCCGCGATGGTCGAGAAACTCTACGAGCGACTCCAGCGGCGCGGCTACCTCCGCCGCGAAGTCGAGCGGATGGTCAACCAGGACCGCAACGTCTTTGCCGCGCTCATGCTCAAGATGGGCGAAGTCGACGCGATGATAACCGGCGTCACCCGCACCTATGCACAGTCGATGCGCGAGGTCCGCCGCGTGCTCGACCATGCCGAGGGGCGTATCCCGTTCGGCGTCCATGTCCTGGTCGGCCAGTCGCACACGGTGTTCATGGCCGACACCACGGTCAACGAACGGCCCAATGCCGAACAGCTCGCCGATATTGCCGAGGGGACCGCCGCCGTCGCGCGCGCGATGGGCCATGAACCGCGCGTGGCATTCCTCAGCTACTCGACCTTCGGCAATCCGGAAGGCTCGTATCTGACCAACTTGCGCGACGCGGTGACCGCGCTCGAAAAGCGCAATGTCGGATTCGAGTTCGAGGGCGAAATGGCGCCCGATGTGGCGCTCAATCCCAAGGTCATGGCCAGCTATCCGTTCAGTCGCCTGTCGGGTCCGGCCAACGTCCTTATCATGCCGGGGCTGCAATCGGCGAACCTGTCGGCAAAGCTGCTGCGCGAACTCGGCGGCGATTCGGTGATCGGGCCGATGCTGATCGGGATGGAAAAGCCCGTCCAGATCGCAACGATGGCTTCGACTGCGAGCGAGCTGGTGACACTCGCCGTGCTCGCAGCGGGCGGGGTGGCACGTTAGCGTTATGAACCGAGCGTGGAAGCGCTATGGCTCCCTCTCGCTTACAATACCGGCGACTGGATTGGCTTACGCACTGGACGCCGGACCTTACGCAATCGTAGGAATCGCGATTACGGGCGCGATCACGCTCGCAATCGACGTAATAACCGACTGACCGCGAAGGCTAATTGCCGTCCGGGTTATCCGTCGTTCCGCCGCCGCGGCCCACGCTGCCGACCTGACCGATATTACCGAAGATCTCCTGGAAGAAGCTGCGGTTGCGGCCCAGCGTCGGGGTTTGGTCCTTGTTGGGACGGATCATCGCGACCTTTTCCAGACCGGTCGAATCGGTCGCCACGACATTGCCGGTGCCGTCGAAACGGACGTGCAGGATCGTCTGGCCGGAAGGGCGTGGCACCTTGTACGCCAGCTGGCGCGTGTCGCGCGACACATAATACCAGTCGTTGGCGTCGAACTGGCCGATGAAGCTGGGGCGGCCGAGCGTCCCCTGCACGGATGCCTTGTTATCGACCCCCGGTTTCACCGTCGCAGCAAGTTGCGAATCGATAATGAAACCCTGATGCCCGGGCACGCGCGCGCAGCCGGTGGCAAGCACGAGCGTCGCAAGCGACAAAAGGGGGACGATGCGCCGTGTGGCCATGGAAAAATACTCTTCGAACGTCGGCGCACGGCTTTGCGACATTGCAACCGCGCGGTCGCGCCGCAATATGCCAAAGATGAGGGCAACGGCAAGCACAGAGCGGAAGAGCGGGTTTCTGGCCCGCTTGTTCGGGCGCGACGACGACGGGCTGGAGGCGCTCTATGCCGCCGTGGTGACCGAGGCGCGCCAGCCGCACTGGTACGCGAGCTATGGCGTCCCCGACACGGTCGACGGGCGATTCGACATGGTATCGCTCGTCCTGTCGCTCGTCCTGCTGCGGCTCGAACGCGAAGGGCGCGAGGTCGAAGCGGTGCGGCTGACCGAGGCGTTCATTACCGATATGGACGGCCAGATCCGCGAGATCGGCTTCGGCGACCTGGTCGTCGGCAAGCAGGTCGGCGGCATCATGGCCGTCGTCGGCGGGCGGCTGGGTGCCTATCGCGCGGGGTTCGATGCCGCGACGCTGGGCCGGACACTGTGGCGCGGCGAACCGCCCGCAAATGCTGAGGCGGCGGTGGCGGCGTTGACCGGGCTGCGCGAGCGGATCGACGGCGTTCCGCTCGATGCGCTGCTTGCGGGCAATATTTCGTGAAGCCCGAGTTCAGCCGCCGCTATCCGCTCGATACGATCGGGTCGGCACCGCGCGAGGTGTGCGTCGAGGCCACCGCAGCGGAGCGCGCGGCGCTGGCGACCCGCTTTGGGCTGGAGGCGCTGGAAGCGCTGGGCGCTACAGCCGTATTGACGGCGTGCGCGCTGGGCATCGAGGCCGTCGGGCGATTGCGCGGCGATGTCGTGCAGAGCTGCGTCGTGACCGGCGAGCCGGTGGCAGCGCGCATCGACGAGGCATTTGCCCTGCGCTTCGTCGATCCTGCCCTGCTCGCAAGCGAAGCCGAGGAAACCGAACTCAGCGACGGCGATTGCGACCTGATCGAGATCGACGGCGGCGCGGTCGATCTGGGCGAAGCGGTCGCGCAGACGCTGGGCCTTGCGCTCGATCCTTTTCCGCGCTGCGCGGTCGAGCGGGCGCGCGAAAAGGAGCGCAAATGGGCAGCGGGCGCGGACGCCGGACCGTTTGCCGGGCTGAAGGGGATGCTGGGAAACCAATAGCCACGTCGCCCCGGACTCGATCCGGGGCTGGGCTTCTTCGTCGGGAACTCACGCCACCGGCAGCCTAGGCCCGAATCAGGTCCGGGCCGACACAAGCTCAGAACGGCACATCATCATCCAAGTCCGAATCGAACGCGCTCGGACGGCTTCCGCCACCGCGCGAAGCTCCGCCGCCGCCATAATTGCCGCCGCCCGAACCGCGTCCGCCCTCGTCGCGGTTCCAGTCGTCGCCACCACCGCCGCCGCCACGCGATCCGCCACCGCTGTCACGACCGTCGAGCAGGACCATCGACGAGTTGAAATTCCGCAGCACGACGTCGGTCGTGTAGCGGTCGTTGCCGTCCTTGTCCTGCCACTTGCGGGTTTCGAGCTGGCCTTCGAGGTACACTTTCGACCCCTTTTTGAGATATTGTTCGGCGACGCGGGCCAGGCCTTCGCTGAAGATCGAGACATTGTGCCATTCGGTGCGATCCTTGCGCTCGCCCGAATTCTTGTCCTTCCAGCTTTCCGACGTCGCGACGCTGAACGACACCACTTTGCCGCCGTTCTGGAACGACCGCGACTCAGGGTCTTTGCCCAGATTGCCGACGAGAATGACCTTGTTGACGCTGCCTGCCACGTTCTTCCCCTAAAGTCCGAGCGCCACCGCGCTCCAATATGTGATCCCTGCCGCCGCGTAGGCCAGCGCGAACAGGTACGCTAGCATGAAGCCGGGCCATTTCCACCCGTTGGTCTCGCGCCGGACGACGGCAATCGTCGAAATGCACTGCGGCGCGAAGACGAACCAGGCGAGGAAGGCGAGCGCCGTCGGCAGCGACCATTTGTTGCGGAGCGAGGCGGCGAGCGACTGGTCGCGCGCGCCCTCGTCCGCCGTGTCGATGGCGTTGACGGTCGCGAGCGCCGACACCGCAACTTCGCGCGCCGCCATGGCGGGGATCAGCGCCAGCGCAATGTCGCGGTCGAAGCCGATGGGCTTGACGACGACGGCGAGGCCGTCGGCGATGCGCCCCGCAATCGAATGGTCGATCTGGCTCTTCGCCGATCCGGCAGGCACCTGCGGAAAGCTGAGCAATGCCCAGAGCACCACGGTCGTGAAGGCGATGATCGTCCCGGCACGCTTCAGAAAGGCCCAGGCGCGCTGCCACAGGCCGAGCGCGAGATCGCGCAGCACCGGCAGCTGGTATTTGGGCATTTCCATCATGAAACCCTGCGCGCCGCCCTTCGTCACCGTCCGCCGCAACAACAGTGCGGCGAACAGCGCGCCGAGGATTCCCGCAAGATAGAGCGCGAACAGCACCAGCCCCTGCAGACCGATGCCCGGACCGACCGTGCGCGACGGGATGAACGCCGCGATGATGACGGCATAGACCGGCAGCCGCGCCGAACAGGTCATCAGCGGCGCGATCAGGATCGTCGTCAGCCGGTCTTTCGGATCGTCGATCGTGCGCGTCGCCATGATGCCGGGGATCGCGCAGGCGAAGCTCGACAGCAGCGGAATGAACGCGCGCCCCGACAGGCCGACCCGCGACATCAGCCGGTCCATCAGGAAGGCGGCACGGACCATATAGCCCGACGCTTCGAGCACGAGGATGAAGGCGAACAGGATCAGGATCTGGGGCAGGAAAACGACCACCGCACCGACGCCCGCGATAATCCCGTCGGTCAGCAGCGAGCGCAGGATCGAGTCGGGAAGGGCCGCCTTGATGCTGTCCTGCAGGCTGCCGATCCATCCATCGATGAGGTCCGCGGGGACGGCGGCAAGGCTGAACACCGCCTGGAACATGACGAAGAGCAATGCGGCAAGGATCAGCGGCCCGGCGACGGGATGCAGCACGACACGGTCGATACTTTCGGTCCAGCGCCGCGCCGTCCCCGATTCGACCGTGACGCTTTTGGCAATGCGCCGCGCATGGCGCTGGCGCTCGGCAAGGGTCGGCTCTTCAAGAATTATGTGCGGACGGTCGGGTGCCCCGGTCAGGGCGGCATCGAGTGCCAGCTTCAACTCGTCCAGCCCGCGTTTCCGAACGGCCACCGTCGGCACGACCGCTACGCCCAATGTCTGCGCGAGCGCAGGCACATCGATGGCAAGCCCGTCGCGGGTCGCCAGGTCGAACATGTTGAGCGCGACGACGACCGGTCGCCCGAGCGCGATCAACTCCATCGCGAAGCGCAAATGGTTGTCGAGGTTGGCCGCATCGACGACCACGACCAGCACCGACGGCACGCGTTCGCCCGCCTGCTGGCCCATCAGCGTGTCGCGGGTCACCTGTTCGTCGGGACTCGACGGCGTCAGGCTGTAGGTGCCGGGCAGATCGACCAGTTCGACCGGTCGCCCGTCGGCCATGGTCAGGCGACCGGCATGGCGCTCGACGGTGACGCCCGGATAATTTCCGACCTTTTGCCGCGCCCCGGTCAGCGCGTTGAACAGCGCCGACTTGCCGGCATTGGGATTGCCGACCAGCGCCACCATTGGCGGTTCGGTCGCGACAATGCGTGTCTCTGCGTTCACTGGACCGGCTCGACCGAAATCGCGGCGGCATGGGCACGGCGGATGGCCACCGTCATCCGGCCGATGCGGACGGCGAGCGGATCGCGTGCAACGAGTCCTGCGCCGTGGAGCGGCTCTACCGCGACCCCCTCGTCGAAGCCCAACTCGCGCAAACGCCGTCCGTCGCGCTCGGTCAGCGACGGCCAGTCGATGCTGGAAATCGTGGCTTCGCGCTGAAAGGGAAGGTCCGCAAGGGTCACTTGCGAGCGATTATCAGTATCGTCTGGCGATTGCCAGTAGGGTGCGGGTCGAATTGCGGATGGAGATGCGCTAGCGATCGCGCGTGACACGCTACGACCAGCGAACCCGGGCGCTCGCCGCCAGCCTCGCAGCGGTGGCGGGCTATGTCGATGCCACCGGCTTTCTGGCGAGCAAGGGCTTCTTCGTGTCGTTCATGAGCGGTAATTCGACGCGTCTGGCCGTCGGAACCGTCGAGCGCGCAGCCGACGCTGCCGCTGCACTGGTCCTGATCGCGGTCTTTGTCGTCGGCGTCGTCACTGGTTCGCTGGTCGGACGGCGTGCAGGCCGTCATCAACGGTCGATTGTCATCGCCTTTGTCGCGGTGTCGCTGGTCAGCGCCATGGTGCTGTCGTCGTTGGGGCAATTGCATGTCGCGCTGGGCCTGATGGCGCTGGCAATGGGCGCGGAGAACGCCATTTTCGAAGCCGAAGGCGAGGTGCAGATCGGGCTGACCTATATGACCGGCACCCTGGTCAAGTTCGGACAACGGCTGGGCACGGCGCTGTCGGGCGGCGACCGCTGGAGCTGGGTACCCTATGCGATGTTGTGGCTGGGGCTGGTTGCGGGCGCTGTCCTCGGTGCGGCACTGTTTCCGGTCTTCGGCCTTGCGTCGCTGCTGCTGCCCGCCGCCTTGCTGGCGGTGCTCGCGCTGCTCGTCCGTCGCCTCGGGCTGGAGGGTTAGACGGCGGGATAGCGCAGCCGCCCCAGAAACCGCGCAAGGCTGATCCGCTCCGGCGCCGAATGCGAGAAACGCGCCTTGGCTTTTTCGAAGCGCATGATCCCTTCGATCCGGCGACCAAGGAACGCGCGGGTGTCGGCGCGGTCCTCGCTCTCGTCGGCAAGCATCGCCATCACCGTCGCGGCATAAACGCCGCCGAGAATCGCGCGCTTGGTATAATGGTTGTAATCGGTCGCGGTATCGCCCGCCGCGCGCCACATCGCGTCCGCCGCGCGCCAGTTGAGTTTGGCCGCCCGCGCCAGATTCTGCGGCAGCGCAAGCACGGCGAGCGCACGCCGCAACGCCTCTATATCGACCGCCACCAGATCCAGCCGCGCCTCGACCAGCGCCGCAATCCGCGCGCGGATTTTCATTGCGGCCAGTTTCTCGGGCGGCAGGTCGGCCAGCATCGCCGCGTCGACATGCGCGAACCAGGCGTCGATCATGTCGACCGCGCCGCCGGGAAAGGCGAGGCGCGCGATTGCCGGATCGATGCCCATGGCCGCTGCCGCCGCGTCGAGCGCCACCGGCGTCCAGCCGTCGAACCCGGCATGGCGCGGCAGCTCGGCGGCAAGCATGACGCGCATTTCGTCGAGGGTGGGGTCGGCCAAGTTACGCTCCATCGGTGACACGGCATCGGTGACACAGGCGAAATGGGCTGCTAGGCGTCGCGCGTCAACGGCGTGCAGGGGCGCGCTTCTCAACGTCGCAGGGGCTAGGACATGGCAAAATTCTTGGGCAAGCTGGGCAACGCGCTGATCGTCGGATTCGCGCTGCTCGTCATCGTGATCTTCGCATTCCACGGCGGTACCGAAACATCGCCCTATCTCAACGGGCTCTTTCGCTATCTGCACGTCCTGTTCGGCGTGATGTGGATCGGCCTGCTCTATTATTTCAATTTCGTGCAAATCCCGACGATGCCGTCGGTCCCGGCCGAACTGAAGCCGGGCGTGTCGAAATATATCGCGCCTGCCGCGCTGTTCTGGTTCCGCTGGGCGGCCCTGATGACCGTGCTGATGGGCGTCGTTGTCGCTTGCACGCCGCCGGCGCAGGGGTTTTCGAGCTATTTCATCCCGGCGCTGACTTTCCAGCCCGGCTTCAGGCTGATCGGCCTCGGCATGTGGCTGGGTCTGATTATGGCGTTCAACGTCTGGTTCCTGATCTGGCCGAACCAGAAAAAGGCGCTGGGAATCGTTGAGGCGGATGCCGATACAAAGGCGAAGGCGGCGACCACCGCGATGATGTTCAGCCGGATCAACACCATCCTGTCGATCCCGATGCTCTACGCGATGGTCACGCAGGGCATCCTCGGCAACTAAATCTCGGGTTCGAGCAGACCTGCTTCGATCAGCCGCCCGACCAGCGCTACGGCCAGGTCGGGCGTCAGGCCGGGCAGGTCGCCGACGGCAAAAGCCGGTGTCGCGAGGATGAAGCGCAGCGCGGGCGCGGCTCCTGCGTGGAGCGCCATGCGTCCGCCCGGAAGCGCGAGTTCGATGGTCGCCCCGGCCTCGCGCAGGTGCGCCGCCGACAGCGCGGCATGACGGACGCGCGTCGTTACCCCCAGCACCGGTGCCGCGACCGGCGGCACGAGCCGCGCGAGATCGGCGACCGCCCGTCCGCTGCGCCGTTCAAGCGCTGCCTCGACGAATTGCGGCTGTCGGCAGCGCTCGGCGAGATCGGCAAAGGCGCGGGCAAGGTCGTTCGCGCTGCCCGCTGCCGCGCGCAACGGACGCGCGGTTTCGGCCAGATGGTCGATCGCCGCGATCATCGCTGCGCGCAGGGTGAGCGGCGTGAACAGGATCGCGACATGGATCGACTCGGTCGTCGAGGCGACGCTGTGCGGCAAGCCACGCGGAATATAGAGCAGGTCGCCGGGCGCCGCATCGACGACATTGTGCCGCTCCAGATGCGGGGGTGTCTCGGCGATATCGCGCCACGGGTTCTGCAACCCCGCCGCATCGGTCGAGACGAACCAGCGTTTGCGCCCCGCCAGCTGGATCGCGATATTGTCGTTGTTGTCGTAATGGATTTTCGCGCGTGCCCCCACGCGGCTCCAGAATATCGACGTGTCGACCGGCTGGTCGAGTACAATTTCGAGTGCACGGACAAAGTGCTGCAACGCGGGCGACAACGCGCGGACATCGGGGAGGCGGACCGTATAGCCGCGCGCGTGATAAGCGTCGATCAGCGCGCGGAACGCCGCCGCATCCGCGACCACGGCAGGACCGGGCGGCGGCCCTTGGGGTGCGACCGCATGGCAATCGAGGGTTGGGGCATGCGTCGCAAAGGCCGCGAGAATGGTCTGTTCGGGATCGGGGCCGAGCAGTCCGGTCCGGAGATGCGCGGCATCGCCGCCCTGTTCGAGCGGGCGGCTCGCCGCGACGGCATCGAGGAACGTGCCCAACGCCAGCGGGGCCAGCATCTTGCCAACAACAGCTCGGGCGTCGGACGGGGTCATCGCCCGAAACGGCTATGGCAAAGGCGCGGGCGACGCAATCGGGGCCTCAGTCCGCCTTGCTTGCCTCCGTCGCCGGATCGCGCACGAGCACGAGCGCCAGCCCCACGAGCAGCGCGCCCGTCACGTCGAGTACGCCCAGCGTCTCGTCGAACACCAGCCAGCCGACGAGCGCGGCAATGATCGGCTGGGTCAGCAACGACAGACCGATCAGCAGCGGACTGACCCGGCCCAGTGCATAGACCAGCAAGCCCTGCCCCACGACCTGGCTGCACAGCGACAGCGCGACCAGCGGCGTCCAGTTCGACGGCCAGACCGCTTCGCCGAGCAGCAGCGCAAACCCCAGCAGCGGCAACGCGCTGGCCAGCGTCGAGGCCGCCAGCAAAGGCAGGGGAGCCAGCGTCGCCCGCGCACGTTCGATGGCGATGAAATAGGCCGCGTAGAATACCCCCGCGAGCAGGCACAGCAGGTCGCCGACAAGATGCTCGGGCGAAAGTTCGGCGCTGCGCCCCATCAGCAGCGCCGCACCCGTCGCCGCCATCGCCAGCGCGACGCTCTGTCTTCGCGTCGGCCATGCCCGCGCAACGAGAAACCCGTAAAGCGGGAAGATGAAGGTCGCCGAATTGCCGAGCAGCGTGGCGTTCGCCATTTTGGTCTGGGTAATGCCGACATGCCAGCTGGCGAGATCAGCGGCGAACAGCACGCCCGACGCGGCGATGATGGCAATTAGCGCGGGGGTTATCGCCCCTCGCGACCGCGGACCGAACCGCGCCATGACGGCAAGCAGCGGAAAGGCAATCGCCATCCGCCAGAATGCCGACGACACCGGCCCGACATCGGCAAGGCGCACGAACATCGGTCCCAATGCAAGCAGCGCGCTGGCCCCAAGCAGCGCAGCGAGATCGGCTTTCGATCCGAGCAGATTTTCTTGGGGTGGACGGCTGGCCATGCGTGCCCATATCGCATGGGTTCCGGATTGAAACCCGTATGAAAGGCGCATCTATCTTATGCCGACCCTGTTCGACCCCATCCAGCTCGGCGCGATTGCCGCCCCCAACCGCATCCTGATGGCTCCGCTGACGCGCGGGCGCAGCGAAGCGGGCCATGTGCCGGTGACCGCGCTCAAGGCCGACTATTACAGCCAGCGTGCGACCGCCGGACTGCTGATTGCGGAGGCCACCGGCATTACACAGGAAGGCCTCGGCTGGCCCTCGGCCCCCGGCATCTGGTCCGACGAACAGGTTGCGGCGTGGCAGCCGGTAACGGCGGCGGTGCACGCGGCGGGCGGGCGAATCATCCTCCAGCTGTGGCACATGGGACGCCTCGTCCACCCCGACTTCCTCGGCGGCGCGCAGCCGGTGTCGGCGTCGGACACGACCGCGCCCGGCGACGCGCATACCGCGACCGGCAAAAAGCCCTACGAACCGGCCCGCGCGCTGCGCCTCGACGAGATTCCGCGCGTCATCGCCGATTATGTCCATGCAGCGAAGAACGCGATCCGCGCGGGTTTCGACGGCGTCCAAATCCACGGCGCGAACGGCTACCTCATCGACCAGTTTCTGCGCGACAACAGCAATTTCCGCACCGACGCCTATGGCGGCCCGATCGAGAACCGCATCCGCCTGCTGCGCGAGGTAACGCAGGCGGTGGCCGATGCGGTGGGTACGGACCGCACCAGTGTGCGCCTGTCGCCCAATGGCGAAACGCAAGGGGCCGACGATTCGGACCCGGTTGCGCTGTTTACTGCCGCCGCGGCGGCGCTGAGCGAGATCGGCATCGCCTTCCTCGAACTGCGCGAGCAAAAGGATTTCGGAAATTTCGGCAAAACCGATGTGCCGCGGGTGTCGCCGCATATCCGCAAGGTGTTCCCGGGACCGCTGATCCTCAATCAGGAATACAACCTCGAGCGCGCCGAGGCCGATATCGCCAGTGGCCTCGCCGATGGCATCAGTTTCGGGCGGCCCTATATCTCGAACCCCGATCTGGTCGCGCGGCTGCGCGCCGACGCGCCGATTGCGCCCGACAATTTTCGCACATGGTATTCGCCGGGGGCGGAGGGCTACACCGACTATCCGGTGCTGGCGCGCGAGGACGCATAATCGCGCCGAGGTGCAATGATCCTCATTCCTCCCCAGCGAAGCGCAGGGGAGTTTCGGGTCGCCCCGTCCCCCGGACGGGGCTTGGACCGCCTGGGGCGGTCCAAGCCGAAACTGCCCGCAGGGCGGAGGGGCCGCCGCGTTCAGCGGCGGACGGTCTCTCCAAGCGAACAGCGTCACTCGCTGCGCTCGCGCCCCTCCGGCGCATTCGCGCCACCTCCCCTGCGCTTCGCTGGGGAGGAATTAGTTCCGGCGCGCCCGCCATTGCGCCGCCGTCTGCCCCCAGGCATCGACCGGCGCGTCCTGAAACGGTTCGGGCAGGCGCGTCGGCCCGAGGTTGGTCGAACCGAGCCGCCGCGCCAGCGCAATCGAGCGGGTGTTCGCAGCGTCGATGGTATGGATGACATCGGGCCAGCCGAGCACGTCGAACACATAGTCCATGGTCGCGACGACGGCTTCGTATGCATAGCCTTTCCCCGTGAACTGCGGCGCGACGCCCCAGCCGACTTCCTTGCCCGGCCAGCCTTCGGGTTCCCACGGCCCCAGCCGCCCGACCCATGCGCCGGTCGCCCGCTCGATCACCGAGAACATCGCAAACCCCTTGATGTCCCAGGCCCCGCGCATCGTGCACAGCATCCGCCAGGTCTCGGGCCGCGACTTTGTGCCGCCGATGAAGCGCATGGTCTCTGCATCGGCATTCATCGCGCTCCAGCCGTCGAGGTCGGATGCTTCGGGCAGGCGCAGGATCAGGCGTTCGGTTTCGAGGACAGGGTAGCCGCTCATCCGAAGCGTCCTTTCAGGTCGAGCAATGCCAGCGCCGCCTTGGCCGCCTCGCCGCCCTTGTCTTTCTGTTTCGGATCGGCACGCACCAGCGCCTGTGCCTCGTTCTCGACCGTCAATATGCCGTTGCCGATGGCAATGCCGTCCATGGTCAGCGCCATGATGCCACGCGCGCTCTCGCCCGCGACGATTTCGAAATGATAGGTTTCGCCGCGGATGACAACGCCGATGGCGACATAGCCGTCATAACGGCCGCTCTCCGCCGCCAGCGAAATCGCGCCGGGAATTTCAAGCGCGCCGGGCACGGTGATGACATCGGCGTGATGCCCCGCATCCTCCAGCGCGGCACGGGCGCCCGCGACGAGCATGTCGTTCAGATGGTCGTAGAAGCGCGCCTCGACGATCAGGAATTTTGCCATGTCTATGTCCCCTAATGCGCCGAAGCCGCAACGATGCCGGCGATCCCGGCGGTAATCAGCGCTGCCCCGATCAGGCGGCGCGCGTCAACCCGTTCGCCGAGCACGCGGCCCGCGACCAGCATGCCGACCAGTACGCTGGCCTCGCGGATCGCCGACACCGCCCCCACCGGCGCAAGCGCAAAGGCATAGAGGGCGGGGACGAACGAGACCGGGGCCATGATCGCCGCCGACAGCCCCGGTTTCCAGTCGGCGCGGAACGCCGCTGGCGCGGCACCGCGCCGCAGCACCGCGAACAGCAGCGGCATCGCCACGGCGTCGAGTACGAAGAACCACGCGATGAACGTCAGCAGGTCGGGCGACAATCGCATGCCCCGCGCGTCGATCACCGAATAGACGGTGGTCAACATGCCCGTAGCAACGGCAAGCAGCAGGCCGTGCCGCGAAACGCGCCCGCCTGCCGCGAGCATGACGATACCGGTACTGACAACCGCAATCGCGCCGACCAGCCAGGGGCCGAGGGTATCGCCAAGCAGCAACACGCCCATGACCGCGGTCAGGATCGGCGCACTGCCCCGCGCAATGGGATAGGCGACCGAGAAATCGCTGACGCTGTAGCTGAAGCTGAGCACCGCCTGATAAACCGCATGCGTTGCCGCCGCCGCGATCAGCCACGGCCAAAGATAATCCGGCGGCAGACCGGTCCAGATCGCGAGCGGCGTCGCAATGGTCAGGCCCACCAACCGCACCCACGCCTGCACCGCCAGCTTGTCCTGCCCCGATTTGATCGAGGCATGGGCAAGTGCGGTCGTCAGCGCCGAGAACCCTGCCAGCCACAGGCCGAGCGTGACCGGACTCACTCGCCCCCGGTGCCGGGGATCGGCCGTTCGCCGACGATGGACAGGCCATATCCTTCGAGGCCGACAAGCGTGTGATGCGTGTTGGTCAGCAGGATCATGTCATGGACGCCGAGTTCGGTCAGGATTTGCGCGCCGCCGCCGTAATCGCGCAGTTCCTCGACCTCGGGTGCGCCCGCGCCCTTGCCGGCCGCACGCAGCTGCATGAAGCGGCTGGTCGAATCGGGGGTGCGGCGGTTGATAAGCACCAGCACGCCGCAGCCTTCCTCGGCAATGGCCTGCATCGCGCCGGGCAGCAGCCCTGTCCGCTCGTTCTCCTCCCCGAACACGTCGACGAACATCGACATGGTGTGCATCCGGACGAGCGTCGGCGTGTTGGGGTCGATGCGGCCCTTGACCAGCGCCAGCGTTTCGTCGCCGGTCGCCTTGTTGAAAAAGGTGATCGCGCGCCAGTCGCCGCCCCAGCGGCTGGTAAAGGTAATCTCGGCGCGGCGCTCGATCAGGTGATCATGCTTGCGGCGATAGGCGATCAGGTCGCGGATCGTCCCCATCTTCAGCCCGTGCAGGCGCGCGAACGACACGAGGTCGTCCATCCGCGCCATGGTGCCGTCGTCCTTCATGATCTCGCAGATCACGCCCGAGGGATTGAGCCCCGCGAGTCGCGACACATCGACGGCCGCCTCGGTATGGCCGGTGCGGACCAGCACGCCCCCGTCGCGCGCGACCAGCGGGAAGACATGGCCGGGGGTAACGATGTCCTGCTTCCCCTTCGACGAATCGATGGCGACCGCGATGGTGCGGGCGCGGTCGGCGGCGCTAATCCCGGTCGTCACGCCTTCGCGCGCCTCGATCGACACTGTGAAGGCGGTTTCGTGGCGGGTGCCATTGCTGCGGCTCATCAGTTCGAGGCCGAGCGCCTCGACGCGCGATTTGGCCAGCGCGAGGCAGATCAGGCCGCGGCCGTGCGTCGCCATGAAATTGATCGCATCGGGCGTCGCCATTTGCGCCGGAACGATCAGGTCGCCCTCATTCTCGCGGTCTTCGTCATCGACGAGGATGAACATGCGGCCGTTGCGGGCCTCGTCGATGATTTCCTCGATGGGGACGAGCGCGGGACGGTCGCTGTTCGCCGACAGATAGCGTTCGAGCTTGCCGAGCGTGTCCGCCGTCGGGTTCCAGTCGGGCGCATCGAGATCGCGCAACGTGTTGGCGTGAAGTCCGGCGGCGCGAGCCAGCCCCGAACGTGAAATGCCGCGCTCGGCGACTTCTGCGCGGATGCGCTCGATGGTCGATGTGCTCATTCACCGATCGTGTCACACTACAATGTGACTTTCAAGATCGAAGTTTCACATAGCTGTGTCGAAATCGCGCATTCGCTTGAGGTAGCGGGCCAGCACATCGATTTCGAGGTTGACCTCCCGACCCGCGACCAGATCGCCCAGCGTCGTGACGTTCCAGGTGTGCGGAATGATGTTGACCGCGAAATGGGTGCCGTCCTCTGCATCGCGGACCCCGTTGACGGTCAGCGAGACGCCGTCGAGCGTGATCGATCCCTTGGGTGCAATGAACGGGGCAATCCCGGCGGGCACGCGGATGCCGACGCGGTGCGAGCCGCCCTCCTCGCACACGCCGATGACCGTGCCGACCCCGTCGACATGGCCGGTGACGATATGCCCGCCGAGTTCGTCGCCGATTTTCAGCGCGCGTTCGAGGTTGAGCCGACGGCCCGTATCCCACATGCCCACCGCCGTTTTCGACACGCTTTCGCCCGACACGTCGCACGCGAACCAGTCCGCGCCCTTGTCGACGACCGTCAGGCACGCGCCCGAACAGGCAATCGATGCGCCGATAGCGATGCTGTCCAGATCCAGCGCGCAGCGCACGGTAACGCGCCGGTCGCCGCGTTCGGCGCTATCGGTCACGGTGCCGATGTCGGTGACGATGCCGGTAAACATATGCGCTTATCCCCTGACGCGCTCGTAAACGTCGAGCGTGTCGCTGCCAAGGCGGCGGCTGTCGATCCGCGTCCAGCGCCCGTGCGCGTCGGACAGGTCGCCGAGGCCGATATCGCCGAGCGTGCGCCCGCCACCGATGAGGACCGGCGCACGGTAGATCAGCAGCCGGTCGACCAGGTCGTCGCGCAGGAACGAGGCAGCGGTCGCCATGCCGCCCTCGACGAGGAGGCGGTCGGCGGGAAGGCCGGCTACTTCATCGAGCGTGATGACGTGCGGGGAGAGGGCTTCTTTTTTTGTCGACAACACGACCCGCAGCGGCGACCTGTCTTCGAGTCCCGGCAACCGGACGTCGAGCTTGGGCGCATCCGCCTCCCATGTTCCGCGCCCGACCAGAATCGCATCGGCACTGGCGCGCTCGACATGGGCGTGCGCGCGCGCCGCCGCCCCGGTAATCCACTGGCTGCGCCCGTCGCCCATTGCCGCCGCGCCGTCGAGCGAGAGGGCCAGCTTGAGCGTTACATGCGGCCGCCCGAGGCGCTGGCGGGTCAGGAAACCCGCCATGCTGCGCGTCGCCTCGACCGCACCGGGGCCGACCGTCACGTCGATACCCTCAGCGCGAAGCCGCGCGAGCCCCTTGCCATCCACTGCCGGAAACGGATCGCCGATCGCTGCGACGACCCGCGCGATCCCGGCTTCGATCAGCACCTCGGCACAGGCCGGACCACGTCCCGGGGCGGCGCAGGGTTCCAGCGTGACATACGCCGTTGCGCCGCGCGCCGCCTCGCCCGCTTCGGCCACGGCCATCGCCTCGGCATGGGGCCGCCCGCCGGGTTGCGTCCAGCCGCGCCCGACGACGCGTCCGTCCTTGACGATGATGCAACCGACGCAAGGGTTCGGGGCGGTCCGGCCCAGACCCCGCGTCCCGAGCGCCAGCGCTGCGCCCATCCAGCGCGCGTCGTCGTTCAAATGCCGAGTCGCTTGGCGAGCGCCTTATATTCGTCCTGCCGCTTTTTCTTCGCCGCCGCGAGCGCCTCGCGTTCGGCTTTCTCGCGGGGGGCGTCGATGGCCTGTTGCGCGCGGACATCGGCAGCAGTCCGCGTTTTCGGCCATTGCTTGACGTACATCACTTCGGGCGGTCGCCATTCACGCGGCGGGTTAAGTTTGTCGAAGATCATCATGAACCACAGCGCGGTAATCCCGACTGCAAGCAGGCCGAAGGCCAACTCATGCCGCCGCCGTGCGCGGATGAAACCCCAGAGGTCGGCAAGCGCGCGCGTGGGGCGTACAGGGCGGGGAAGAAAGGCCATCGTTACAGGAGATAGGCCCGATCCCCGCCCTGTTCCAGTCGCTTGACCCGTCAGTTGCGCTTACCTGTCGCGGACGATGCGGAACTGCACCGTCTTGGTCAGCCAGCTCGCCACTGCCACGCCGTCGCGCGTCGCCGGCTTGAAGCGCCAGCGTTTGAGCGCCCAGTCGCGGGTGGAGGCGAAGAAGCCAGGATCGTCCGGGCGCACCAGTTCGACAGCGGCAACGCGCCCGTCGGGACCGATCTGGACGCGCACCGTGACGCTGCCCTCGACTTCCATCCGCTCGAGATTGGGCGGATAGGGCGGCTGAAGATCGCGGGCGAAACGCGAGTCGATCCCCGCACCGGTCAGGACCGGTAGCGGCGGCGGGTCGGCCTTGACGGTGCCGCCATCGCCGTGCCCGGGATCGGTCGGGGGTTGCGGCGGCGGTTCGGGCCAGCGTTCGCCGGTCGGTTCGGTCGGCACGATGACCTTGGGCTGTTCGGTCTGTGGCTTGGGATCGACCTTTGTCTGCGGTTTGGTCGTCTTCTTGTCGGGTTCGGGCGGCGGCGGTTGCTGGATCGGCGGGAATTTCTTGAGGACCATCGGGTCTTCGGGCTTCACCAGAAGTTCGGGATGATAGCTCAGGATCGTCCCGAGCAGGCCGACGTGCAGCACGACAGCAGCGGCGAGCAGGCCGGGGTGACGGCTCTTCTTGTCGAGATAGCCGCCTGGTCCGGCAGTGTTGGGGGCATGCATGACATCCTCCTGTTCCGAGCAACGCCGCGACCCGGCCCCGCTCACGCATGCGATGATATAATGTTTTATTTAAGATGCAAATAATTTAGGCGGACAGCCGCTGCACCGTTTCGGAACGTCCGATCAGCGGCAACAACGCCGCCATATCGGGACCATGGTCGAGGCCGGTCAGCGCGCGGCGCAGCGGCAGGAACAGCGCTTTGCCGGAGCGCCCGGTCCCCTCCTTCAGCGCGGTCGTCAGCGCGCGCCACGGGTCGGCCGTCCAGTCGAGACCGGCGGCGATTCGGGCTGCCGCACTCAGGAAGTCCGCGTCTTCGGGCGCTGCCGCCACCGCGAGTGGACCGGTCACGATCCGCCACCAGTCGTGCGCATCGGACAGGCGGGTCAGGTTCGGCCGGATGACGGTCCAGGCCGCTTCGCCCATGCCGTCCGGCAAGCGTGCCGCCACCGCCGCATAGGGCGTCTGGTGCAGCATCTTGGCGTTGAGCGATTCGAGTTCGGCAATATCGAACCGCGCGGGCGCTCGGCCGAAACGGGCGAAGTCGATGCCGTCGACCAGCGGCGCAACGCTTTCGACCGGCTCGACCGGATCGCTGGTCCCGAGGCGCGCGAGCAGGGCCACCACCGCCAGCGGCTCGATACCGTCGGCACGCAGCGCATCGCAGTCGAGGCTGCCGAGGCGTTTGGACAGCTTGCCCTCGCTGCCGACGAGCAACGCCTCATGCGCGAACGCCGGGGGCGCGCTGCCGAGTGCGGCAAACATCTGGAGTTGCGACGCAGTGTTCGACACATGGTCTTCGCCGCGCACGACCGTCGTCACGCCCATGTCGATGTCGTCGATGACGCTGGGCAGCAGATACAGCCACGACCCGTCGGCGCGGCGCACGACCGGATCGGACATGGTCTTGGGATCGAAATGCTGCGGTCCCCGGATCAGGTCGGTCCACGCGATCGCAGCGTCATGATCGAGCCTGAACCGCCAGTGCGGCGCGCGGTCGGCCGGCACGGGTGTATCGGGCGCGGGGCGCTCATAGATCGGCGGTAGGCCGCGTCCGAGCAGCACCTTGCGCCGCAGGTCCAGCTCTTCGGGCGTTTCGTAACAGGGATAGACGCGACCCGCCGCGCGCAGCAGATCGAACTGCGTTTCGTACAGGGCGAGCCGCGCCGACTGGCGCTCCTCGCCGTCGCGGGCCAGGCCGAGCCAGTCGAGATCGGTACGGATGGCGTCGACGAAAGCCTCGGTCGAGCGCGCCGCATCGGTATCGTCGATGCGAAGCAGGAAACGCCCGCCGTGCTTGCGCGCCCATAGCCAGCAATGGAGTGCGGTGCGGATGTTGCCGATGTGGAGCCGACCGGTCGGCGAAGGGGCGAAGCGGGTGATGGTCATGCGTGGGGATCGTACAAAAGATCGACAGCAGCTGCCCTTGCAGCGCGCGCGAGCGCCTTGTCGCCGGTAAGCAGAGGGATGCCTAGACGAACGGCAAGCTCAAGATAGGTGGCGTCTGCGCCACGCAGCTGATGCTGGCGGCAGGTTGCCAAGATCGCCGACAGCTCAGCTGGAACGGCAATTTCGACCGCGCCGAAAACCTCGATCAATATGGACCAGGAGTAATCACAAATGTCCGATGAAATGCGTTGCATCCATTCGGCCTTGGCTAGTCCGCCGACGATCTCGACTGGCCAGACCGGCGGTGCGATAAGGTCGTGCCCGGCAAGCATTGCCGACGTCGTGTCGCGAAGGCTTCGATTCTGTTCTGGAAGGACTGTCGCCAGTAGCGCTGACGCATCGATGACGACCTTCAACGGCGGTCCTCGTTGATCCAGCCGACGATTTCTTCAATCGAGGTAGGGCCATGCCGCCGCAGCACCTCGTCCCCCAACTCCGCCAGCTTCCGGGCCGCCTCGGCGCCGCGACGACGTCGTTCGGCCTCGTCATCGGCCAGCGCAACCAGCCGGACATAGGGCCGCCCGTGACGGGTTACGACAATCTCGTCTCCTGCCGCCGCAGCAGCTGCATACTCAGACAGTCTGTCTTTTACCGTGGCGAGGGGAACCTGGCGCATAGCGTTTTCCTTTGGCCATAATAATAGCCAGAACTCGATGGCTGTCTAGCTCGTCCGGAACGCATTGGTGATCGGATAGCGCCGGTCACGGCCGAAATTGCGGCTGCCGAGCTTCACCCCCGGCGGCGACTGGCGGCGCTTGTATTCGGCCACGTAGAGAAGACGTTCGATGCGGATCACGGTGTCGCGGTCGAACCCGTGCGCGACGATGTCGGCGACCGACAGTTCCTCCTCGACCAGCCCGCGCAGGATGGGATCGAGTACGTCATAGGGCGGCAGCGAATCGTCGTCGCGCTGGTCTTCGCGCAATTCGGCGGACGGGGGCCGGGTAATGACGCGATCGGGCATCACCGGCCCGTCGGGACCGAGGCCAAGGCGCGGTTTGTTGGCGTTGCGCCAGCGCGACAGTGCGAAGACCGTAGTCTTGTAAGCATCCTTGAGCACCGAATAGCCGCCCGCCATATCGCCATAGATCGTCGCATAGCCGACCGACATCTCGGACTTGTTGCCGGTGGTCAGCAGCATCGGGCCGAACTTGTTGCTGATCGCCATCAGGGTCAGGCCGCGAATGCGCGACTGGATGTTCTCCTCGGCCAGATCGGGCGCGCGCCCTTCGAACACGCCCGACAGCATCGAATCGAATGCCGTCATGGCTTCGGCAATCGGGATGGTGTCGAGCCGGCACCCGAGCAGCCGCGCGCATGCTGCAGCGTCGCTTTCCGAAATGTCCGCCGTGTAGCGCGAGGGCATCATCACGCACCACACGCGGTCGGCCCCCAGCGCATCGACCGCGACCGCCGCCGACAGTGCCGAATCGATCCCGCCCGACAGGCCAAGCACGACGCCCGGGAAGCGGTTGATGTTCACATAGTCGCGCAGGCCGACCAGCATCGCGTGATAGGTATCCGCCGGATGCGGATCGAGCGCGGCGACGACGCCCGGTTCGCAAACCCAGCCGTTCGCGCCACGCGTCCACACTGTCTCGACCAGCGCCTCTTCCCAGTCGGGCAACTGGTGCGCGACCGATCCGTCGGCGTTGAGCACGAACGATGCGCCGTCGAACACGATCTCGTCCTGCCCGCCGACGCGGTTGACGAACGCGAGCGGCAGCCCCGTTTCGCGCACGCGTACGCCCGCAACGCCCGCGACGCGGAGGTCGTCCTTGTCGATCTCGTACGGGCTGCCATGCGGCGCGATCAGCAGTTCCGCGCCCCGCGCCTTCAGATGCCCGCAAACGGTGGGGAACCAGATATCCTCGCACAAAGGCAGGCCGAACTTCACGCCCTTGAACACCACCGGCTCGGGCAGCGGACCGGGCGTAAAAATGCGCTTTTCGTCGAATGTGCCATAGTTCGGCAGCTCGTGCTTGCGGGTCGTCGCGGTCACGCGACCCCCCTCGCACAGCGCGAGGATGTTGTAGAGCTTGCCGTCCACCCGCTCGATACTGCCGACCAGCATGGCGGGGCCGTCGTCGGACGTCGCCGCCGCCAGCCGCGCGAGTTCCGCAGCGGCACGTTCGGCCAGCGCGGGTTTCAACACCAGGTCCTCGGGCGGATAGCCGATCAGCTGCAGTTCGGGGAAAACGATCAGGTCGGCAGCGGTACGCCCGCGCGCAGCAAGCATCGCATCGGCGTTACCCGCCAGATCGCCGACGCGCTGGCTCATCTGGGCAATGGCTATGGTCAAACGATTTGGAAGCGTGGCCGTCATGCCCCTCGCTCTAGGCTTTGCCTTTGACACCGGGCAAGCGCGGATTAAGGGGCTGGCGTACAGGGGACCGACATGAAGCTGCTGACCGGAAACGCCAACCTGCCGCTGGCCAAGGCGATTGCCGAATATCTGGAGATGCCGCTTACCGAGGCGAGCGTGCGCCGCTTTGCCGATGAAGAGGTCTTCGTCGAAATCCACGAGAATGTCCGCGGCGAGGATGTGTTCGTGCTCCAGTCGACCGGGTTTCCGGCGAACGACAATCTGATGGAATTGCTGATCTGCATCGATGCGCTGAAACGCGCGTCGGCCAAGCGGATCACCGCCGTCATCCCTTATTTCGGCTATGCGCGGCAGGACCGCAAACCTGGGCCCCGCACGCCGATTTCAGCCAAGCTGGTCGCCAATATGATCACGGTGGCGGGCGCGCACCGGGTGCTGTCGGTCGATCTGCACGCTGGGCAGATACAGGGGTTCTTCGATATCCCGACCGACAATCTGTTCGCCGCACCCGTCATGGCCGCAGACATCCAAGCGCGCTTTCCGACCGATAATTTGATGGTCGTCAGCCCCGACGTCGGCGGCGTGGTTCGCGCCCGGGCCTTGGCAAAGCGCCTCAACAACGCCCCGCTCGCCATCGTCGACAAGCGCCGCGAAAAAGCGGGCGAGAGCGAAGTCATGAACATCATCGGCGATGTGACCGGCCGGTTCTGCGTGCTGATCGACGATATCGTCGATTCGGCGGGGACGCTGTGCAATGCGGCCAAGGCGCTGCGCGACGCGGGCGCATCTGACGTCGTGGCCTATGTAACGCACGGCGTCCTGTCGGGCGGGGCGGTGGCGCGGGTCGAGGGGTCGGTGCTGCGCGAACTCGTCGTCACCGACTCGATCCAGCCGCCCGAAGCGGCCAATGCGGCCAGGAACATCCGCCTGCTGACGATTGCGCCGCTGGTGGCGGAGGCGATCAAGCGCATTGCCGACGAAAGCTCGGTCAGCTCGCTGTTCGACTGACGCATGGCAACCCGTCGCCTCATCGAACTCAACCACATCATCGAAGACGGGATGGTGACCTATAAAGGGCTGCCCGCGCCGGTCATCTGCGATTACTGGTCGCGGGAGGCGTCGCGCGCCAATTATGCGGCGGGCACCGAATTCCAGATCGGCCGGATCGACATGGTCGCCAACACCGGCACCTATCTCGACACGCCGTTCCACCGTTATGCCGATGGCGCGGATTTGAGCGAACTGCCGCTCGAACGCGTCTCGGCACTCCCCGGACTGGTCGTGCGGACGGCAAAGACCGCGATCGACGCGGGCGTTTTTGCCGGGATCGATGTCCGCGGCAAGGCCGTGCTTGTGAACACCGGCTGGGACCGGCACTGGCGCACCGACACCTATTTCAGCGACCATCCGTTCCTGACCGCCGACGCGGCCGAAGCCCTGCGCGACGGCGGCGCGGCGCTGGTCGGGATCGATTCGCACAATATCGATGATGTTTCGGGCAACACCCGTCCGGTTCATTCGATCCTGTTGGCCGCAGGCATCCCGATCGTCGAGCATATGACCGGCCTCGCGCAGTTGCCGGAGACCGGCTTCACATTCCATGCCGCGCCGCCGCGCATCAAGGGCATGGGCACGTTTCCCGTCCGCGCCCATGCCGTCGTCGGCGGATAGGGGAAATCGATGCGTCCTGCCGACGTCGATCTTGCCGAACGCCTCGCCGATGCGGCGGGGGCCGCAATCCGTCCGTTTTTCCGGAGCCGTTTCGATATCGAGACCAAGGCGGATGCTTCGCCCGTGACAGAGGCCGACCGCGCCGCAGAGGCGGCGATGCGGCGGATCATCGAGGCTGAATATCCGCGCGACGGCATCATCGGCGAGGAATATGGGGTCAAGGACAGCGCGACGGGGCGGAGCTGGGTGCTCGACCCCATCGACGGGACGGTCAGCTTCATGGCGGGGCGGCCGATTTTCGGGACTTTGGTGGCGCTGGTCGAGGAGGGGTGGCCGGTCATCGGCGTGATCGACCAGCCGGTGGCGCGCGAACGCTGGGTCGGGGTTGTCGGCCGGCCGACCCTGTTTAACGGAAAACCCGCCACCAGCCGCCGATGCCCAAGACTCGACGGCGCCAAGATCGCAACCACAAGCCCCCACTTGTTCAATGAGGGTGAAGGCGAAGCATTCTTGCGTCTGGTTGCCAAGGCCTCCGCCTCCAACCTTAGACAAGGGCCGATCTATGGCGGCGATTGCTACAACTATGGGCTTGTCGCCTCAGGACATATCGATCTCGTCGTCGAAGCAGGCCTGAAGCTCCACGACTATGCCGCGCTCGTCCCCGTCGTCGAAGGCGCGGGCGGAACGATGTGCGACTGGGCCGGCGATCCGCTCAACGCCGACAGCGCGGGCGATGTCATCGCGCTCGGCGATCCGGCGCGGCTGGAGGATGCGGTCGCGGCGCTCGCCACCTGACGACTTGCTTTTGCACCCGCTTTTGCCCATAGGCCGCCGCTTCAAAGCACGACCCGCTACGAATCGCCTGGCTGAAAGGGCTGCCAGGGCGACTTCAGGGACGTCATTCGAAAGGACGAAAATGCCCAAACTGAAGACCAAGAGCGGTGTGAAGAAGCGCTTCACGCTCACCGCGACCGGCAAGCTGAAGCACGGCGTCGCTGGCAAGCGCCACCGCCTGATCAGCCACAATGCCAAGTACATCCGCCAGAACCGCGGGACCAAGCTGTTGTCGAAGGCCGATACGGCCACCGTCAAGGCCTGGGCACCGTACGGCTTGTCATAAGGGAGCCCGGTAGATGGCACGCGTCAAACGCGGCGTAACAACGCACGCAAAGCACAAGAAGGTTCTGGAGCAGGCAAAGGGGTACTACGGCCGCCGCAAGAACACGATCCGTATCGCCAAGCAGGCGGTCGAAAAGGCAGGTCAATACGCCTATCGCGACCGCAAGGTGAAGAAGCGCAATTTCCGCGCGCTCTGGATCCAGCGCATCAACGCCGCCGTGCGTATGGAGGGCCTGACCTATGGCGTGTTCATGCACGGCCTGAAGCTGGCGAACATCGAACTCGACCGCAAAGTGCTGGCCGATCTGGCGATGCACGAGGGCGAAGCGTTTAGCACCATCATCGCGCAGGCGAAGGCGGCACTGCCCAAGGCAGCCTAAACCGCATTCGTAACGAAAAGCGCATCGGGGCGTGAGCGGGTTGCCGCTCGCGCCCTTTTGCTTGATGGGGCTGGGGCCATGACCGAACACGAAATCACCGCACAAATTGTCGCTGCCACCGACCTCGACGCACTGGAAGCGGTGCGGATCGCGCTGCTCGGCAAGAGCGGGTCGATCAGTGCGTTGTTGAAGACGCTCGGCGGGATGACGCCCGAGCAGCGTCAGGCCGAGGGCCCGCGCATCAACGGGCTACGCGTCGCCGCGACCGACGCGATTGCGGCGCGCAAAGCTCAACTGGAGGGGGCCGCGCTCGAAGCGCGCCTCGCGACAGAACGGCTCGATATGAGCCTGCCCGCGCCCGCAACGCCGCGTGGGTCGGTGCATCCGGTCAGCCAGGTCATGGACGAACTCGCCGAAATCTTCGCCGATATGGGCTTTGCCGTCGCGACCGGACCCGAGATCGAGGACCAGTGGCATAATTTCACGGCGCTCAACATGCCTGAGACGCATCCGGCGCGTGCGATGCACGATACATTTTACCTCGAAGCTGCCGGGGGCGAGGAGGCGAAGGTGCTCCGTACGCACACGTCGCCTGTGCAAATCCGCACCATGACGTCACAAGCGCCGCCGATCCGCATCATTGCGCCGGGGCGCGTGTACCGGTCGGACAGCGACGCGACGCACACGCCGATGTTCCACCAGATCGAGGGGCTGGTCGTCGACAAGGGCATCCATCTCGGCCATCTGAAATGGACGCTGGAAACTTTCCTCAAGGCGTTTTTCGAGCGCGACGACATCGTCCTGCGCCTGCGCCCGAGCTATTTCCCGTTCACCGAACCCTCGGTCGAGGTCGATGTCGGGTTCAGCATCGAAAAGGGTAAACGCGTGCTGGGCGGAACCGGCGGCTGGATGGAGTTGCTCGGCAGCGGGATGGTGCACCCGCGCGTGTTGCGCGCCTGCGGGATCGACCCCGACGAATATAGCGGCTTCGCGTTCGGCGTCGGCGTCGACCGGCTGGCGATGCTCAAATACGGGATGGACGA
This sequence comes from Sphingomonas sp. SUN039, assembly GCF_024758725.1. NCBI lineage: Bacteria > Pseudomonadati > Pseudomonadota > Alphaproteobacteria > Sphingomonadales > Sphingomonadaceae > Sphingomonas > Sphingomonas sp. SUN039. Next base: position 2,830,430 of record NZ_CP096972.1, read on the forward strand.
CCTGCGTGCGTTCTTCGACGGCGATAACCGCTGGCTGAAGCATTACGGTTTCGGCGCGCTCGACGTGCCCACTTTGTCGGCAGGAGTCGGGGCATGAAGTTCACGCTCGGCTGGCTCAAGCAGCATCTCGACACCGACGCGACCGTCGATCAAGTCGCCGACACGCTCAACGCGATCGGGCTGGAGGTCGAGGGGATCGACAATCCGGCTGAGAAACTGTCGGCGTTCCGCATTGCCCGCGTGCTGACCGCCGCGCCGCATCCGCAGGCCGACAAGCTGCAAGTGCTGTCGGTCGATGCGGGCGACGGGCCGTTGCAGGTCGTCTGCGGCGCGCCCAATGCGCGGGCGGGTCTCGTCGGCGTGTTCGGCGCGCCGGGGGCTGTCGTGCCGTCGAACGGCATGGTCCTGAAAGTCGCGGCGATCCGCGGCGTCGAATCGAACGGCATGATGTGTTCGGTGCGCGAGCTCGAACTCGGCGACGAGCATGACGGCATCATCGAGCTGCCTGCCGACGCCCCCGTCGGCGCGTCGTTCGCGGGTTATGCGGGGATCGACGATCCGGTGTTCGACGTGGCAGTCACCCCGAACCGGCAGGACTGCATGGGCGTGCGTGGCATCGCCCGCGATCTGGCAGCGGCAGGGCTGGGGACGCTCAAGCCGCTGGCGGTGCCCGAGATTGTGGGCAACGGGCCGAGCAAGATCGAAATCCGGACCGACGACGCCGAGGGCTGTCCGGCTTTCTACGGCCGCACGATCAGCGGTGTCACCAACGGCACCGCGCCCGAGTGGATGGCGCGCCGTTTGAAGGCCGTCGGGCAGCGCTCGATCTCGACGCTCGTTGACATCACCAACTACGTCATGCTCGACCTGGGGCGGCCGAGCCATGCCTATGACATGGCGAAGCTCAGCGGTGCGCTCGTCGCCCGCCGCGCGACCGACGGTGAGACGGTGACGGTCCTCAACGGCAAGACCTACACGCTCACGCCCGAGATGACGGTCATCGCCGATGCCAACGAAGTCCATGACGTCGCGGGCATTATGGGCGGCGAGCACTCCGGCATTGCCGACGACACGACAGATGTGCTGCTCGAAGTCGCCTATTTCACGCCCGAAGGCATCGCGAAAACCGGCCAGACGCTTGCGCTGACCAGCGACGCGCGGACGAGATTCGAACGCGGGGTCGATCCGGCGTTCCTCGAAGATGCAGTCGCGATTCTGACCGGGCTGATCGTCGAGCATTGCGGGGGCGCGCCGTCGGAGATGGTTCGCGCCGGATCGCCGCCGCTCGAGGTGCGGACATTGTCCTACGACCCGGGGTTGTGCGCGCAGCTCGGCGGCATCGACGTTCGGCCTGATCGGCAGCGGGCGATCCTCGACCGCCTCGGCTTTGCAGCGGCGACGGACTGGACCGTCACCATCCCCAGCTGGCGGCGTGACGTCGATGGCCCCGCCGATCTGGTCGAGGAAGTCGTGCGGATCGTCGGGCTCGACAACATCGTCTCGACCCCGCTGCCCCGCACCGACGGCGTGGCGCGTCCGACGGCAACGGCTGACCAAAAGCTGGAGCGTCGGATGCGGCGAACCGCCGCCAGCCTTGGCCTCAACGAGGCGATCACCTGGTCGTTCATATCCGAAAATGAAGCGGCGGCAGTCGGCGGCGGCCACTGGGTTCTGGAAAACCCCATCAGCGAAGAGTTGAAGGTCATGCGGCCCTCGCTGCTGCCAGGGCTGCTCTCGGCGGCGCGGCGCAATCTCGACCGGGGTGCCGACAGCGTCCGCCTGTTCGAAATCGGTCGTCGCTATCTGGCCGATGGCGAACACCCCACGCTCGTCCTTGTCATGGCAGGGGAGCGGGCACCACGCGATTGGCAGGGCGGCAAGGCAAAGCCATTCGACGCCTATGACGCAAAGGCGTTGTGCATCGAACTGCTGAGGGCGGCGGGTGCACCTGTCGATAATTTGCAGGTGATGGGCGAGGCAGGGAATTTCTATCATCCCGGCCAATCGGCAACGCTTCGGCTCGGTCCTAAAACGGTTCTGGCAAGCTTTGGCGTGATTCACCCGACGACGGCCAAGGCGTTCGGCATCGATGGGCCGGTCGTCGCGGCGGGGATTCATCTCGACGCAATTCCAACCAAACGCGAGACCGGCTTCATGCGCGCCGCTTACACCCCGCCCGCACTGCAAGTCGTGCGCCGCGACTTTGCCTTCCTCGTGCCGCTCGATCTGGCGAGCGACACGCTGGTTCGCGCAGTCAAGGGCGCCGACAAGGGCGTCATCGCCGACGCGCGGCTGTTCGACATGTTCACCGGCACCGGCGTGCCCGAGGGGCAGAAATCGCTCGCGGTCGAAGTGACGCTGCAACCGGTCGACAAGAGCTTCACCGAGGACGATCTGACCGCCATTGCGGCAAAAGTCGTGGCGGCGGCGGCGAAGCTGGGTGCCGTTCTGCGCGGCTAAATTCAGGCGCAAGATGCGGGATGGCGCAGGCCTCGCGTGGCGGTATGAGCGACGCGAGGAGAGCCGAATGACGCCGTCCGATCTTGCCGCGCTACAGGCCGCCGCCGATGCTGCCGCCGCGTACCGCCGCGATATTGCCGTTGCCGAACACACGCCGGTCGCCGATTACCGGACGATCCATGCGGCCTTTGCGGCACCGGTTCCCGAGGAACCCGGCGACTCCGCTGCAATCATCGACGAGCTCGTCCGGCTGGCCACCCCCGGCATTCGCGCGCAGACTGGGCCGCGCTTCTTCGGCTGGGTGATCGGCCATTCGCACCCGGTCGGCGTCGCGGCGGACTGGCTGGCCTCGGCCTGGGGACAGAACGCCGCCAATGTGACAGCGGCCCCGGCGGCGGCTGCGGTGGAGGCGGTTGCCTGCGACTGGGTGCTCGACCTGCTGGATTTGCCCCGCGACGCCTCAGTCGGCGTGGTAACGGGCGCGACAGTCGCGAATTTCGTGTGCCTTGCCGCCGCGCGCAGCGAAGTGCTGCGCCGGACCGGCTGGGACGTCGAAGCCGACGGCCTGTTCGGCGCGCCGCCGGTGACGGTGCTGATCGGGGCCGACGCCCATGCGACCGTTTATTCCGGCCTCAAATATCTCGGCCTCGGCGCGCGGCGGGTGCGCGAAGTCGCGTGCGACGATCTGGGACGCATCCTGCCCGACGCATTCGCGGCGGCGCTCGATGAGTCCGACGGGCCGGTCATCGCAATCCTGCAGGCCGGACAGATCAATACGGGTGGCTGCGATCCCTTCGACGCGCTGGTGCCGATGGCCCATGCCAGAGGTGCATGGGTCCATGTCGACGGCGCGTTCGGATTGTGGGCGCAGGCGGCACCGGCGCGCAAGCACCTGACCGCCGGGGTCGAGGCTGCCGACAGCTGGGCAACCGACGGGCATAAATGGCTGCAGACACCCTATGACTGCGGCTTTGCCATCGTCCGCGATGCCGGGGCGCATGCCCGGGCGATGGCGATTTCGGCGAGCTATTTGCCGCCAGCCGAAGGGTCCGACCGCGACCCCTCGACCTATGTCCCCGAACTGTCGCGCCGCGCGCGGGGCTTTGCGACCTGGGCGACGATCAAGGCGCTGGGGCGCAGCGGCATCGCCGAAATGGTCGAGCGCAACTGCGCGGTCGCCGTGCACATGGCGGCTTGTCTCGACGCCGAACCCGGCATCGCAGCAGTCGTCCCGGTAACGCTCAACCAGTTCATGGTCCGCTTCGGCGACGACGATGCGCTGACCCTCGCGACCGTCGAGCAGATCCAGCGCGACGGCGTCGCCTTTTTCGGGGCGTCGCAATGGCGCGGCCAATGGGTCCTGCGCGCGTCGGTCTGTTCGATGGCAACAACGATGGCCGAGGGGGAAACCAGCGTCGCCGCCGTGATCGACGCCTGGCGCAAGGTGCAGGCGCGATGATCGGGATTTCGTCCGGCGCGCTCACCGCGCGGATCGACCCGCAGGGGGCAGAGCTTCAGTCGCTGACCGACGTTCGGGGCCGCGAGTATATGTCGTCGGGCGATCCGGCGTTCTGGTCGGGTCGTGCGCCGTTGCTGTTCCCCATTGTCGGTCGGCTGAACGATGACATGCTGCGCGTCGACGGGCAGAGCTACACCCTAGAAAAGCACGGATTTGCGCGGCGTGTGCGCTTCGAAGTCGTGGCTCATGACGCCAGTTCGGTGCGGTTCCGCCTGACCGACAGCCCCGCGACCCGGGCAATGTACCCGTTCGCGTTCACGCTCGACGTGCTGTTCGCGGTGGCGGGCGACACGCTGGCGATGACCGTGATAATCCGCAATCCGGGCAACGCGCCGCTGCCCGCGAGCTTCGGCTATCACCCCGCCTTCGCTTGGCCGCTGCCCGGCGCGGAGCGGGCCGCGCACGAGGTCGTGTTCGAGTGCGACGAGCCAGCGCCGTTGCGCCGTGTCACGCCGGAGGGACTGATCGGTCCCGACCCGAAGCCTTCGCCAGTGGACGGCAACAGCTTCGCCCTGACCGACGCCCTGTTCGCCGACGACGCGCTGGTCTGGACCGACCTCGACAGCCGTCGCCTGAGTTATGGCGTACCCGACGGCCCGCACCTCGACATCGCGTTTCCCGACACGCCGCACCTCGGCATCTGGACCAAGCCCGGTGCCGCGTTCGTCTGCATCGAACCCTGGGCCGGACATGCCGACCCCGAGGGCTATTCCGGGGACTTCCGCGACAAGCCGGGGGTGATGGGCATCGCCCCCGGCGCGGCGCGGTCTTTCCGCATGGACGTGACCGTTAGAACTTGAGTCCGACCGTCGCGAACACCTGACGCGGGTTGCCGTAGTAGGCGGTCAACACGCCTTCGTTGCCGAGCGTCGAGTTGATCCCCGGCGTGCCGTTGGCGAGGATGAACGCGCCGGTGTCGGGGTTCTGGCGCAGGAAGTTGTAGCCCGCGACGATATAGCGGCGGTTGGTCAGGTTGCGGCCATGGATGCCGACCGACCAGCGGTCGTTCTCCGCCGTGTAGACGAGGCTCGCGTCGAGCAACGTGTAGCGCGGCTGGTCGAGGCCGGGGGTGGCGAGCTCGAACTGCTGCGAATCGCCACGATAGGAGAGCGTCGACGACATGTTCAGCGAACCCCCGCCAATCGGCACATTGTACGACAGGGTTTCCGAAATCGTCAGATCGGGCGTGTTCTGGATCGCTCGACGGTTGGCGACATCGATGCCGCGCGCGTCGATGAACTGGGTGTAGCGCGCATCGATATAGCCGACTGCGACCTGCAGGCCCAGCTTGGCGCCGTCGATGAACGCATCTCGCGCGACCAGATTGCCCTCGAACTCGACCCCGCGAAAGCGCGCGCGCCCCGCGTTTGTGGTGATGCCGACGAAGGTCTGGATCCCGTTCACGGTCTGGCCGACCGAACCAGGCACCTGCACATCGGTGTAATCGGCGTGGAACGCCGACAGCGCGAAGGTGAACGCACGGTCGAACAATGCGCCCTTCCAGCCGATTTCATAGCTGTCGACCTTTTCGGGCCGGAACGACAGGAAGCGGTAGATATCGGCCTGATCGCCGCCTGCGCCGTTGATGCCGTTGCCGTTGAAATCGGGGGCCGCCGTGCCGACACCGCGCGGGTCGAACCCGCCGCCTTTGAACCCCTTCGAATAGCTGGCGTAGATATTGTGGTTCGGTGTGGGCTTGAAGCTGATCGAGGCACGCGGCGTGAACTGCTTGAAATCGGCCGAGCCGTTGAAATCGGTCTGGCGAACGATCGGCGCGCTGGTGCCGCCGAAGAACGGCGACGACCCGAGATAGACGTTGCGCTGGATCTGCGACGTGCGCTTGTCCCAAGTGTAGCGACCGCCCGCCGACAGGCTGATCTGGTCGGTCAGGTCATAAGTGAAATCGCCGAAGATCGCCGCCGTGTCGGTGGACACATTGCCGAAGGTGAGCGCGGTGACCGTGCCCGGCAGACGCACGTCGAACACCGTGCGCGACTTGGCATTGAGGTAATAGGCACCGATCAGGCCGTTGAAGCGACCTGAGTCGATCAGCAACTGCAGTTCCTGCGAGGTTTGCCGGTTGTTGTAGAAGGCGGGGACATCGACATCGACAGCGGGGAGCGCGTCGAAATCGATGGGCGTCGCCGAATCGTCCTGACGATAGGCCGTGATGCTGCGGACAGTCAGCCAGTCGGTCGGCTTGCCCTCAAGGAACAGCGACAGGCCGTAAGCCTCGACATCCTGCGTCGGGGCGACGAGCGCGCCGCGGCTGTCATAGACATTGGCGAGGACCGGCGTCGCGGTTGCCAGCGAGGTGATCAGCCGGTGGCCGCCGCGCGTGTTGCTCTTGTCGCGGGTGTAATCCGCCGCGACCCGGGCAAAGATGTCGGTGCCGTGCACTTCGGCGGTCAGGCGTCCGGCCAGCACGTTCTTGTTATAGTTCGACAGGCCGGTCGTCAGATTGCGCCCGAACCCGTCGCGGGTGAGCTTGGCGACCGCGCCGCCGAGGCGCAGCGTGCCGTCGCCCACCGGCACGCTCGCGCTGATCACGCCATCGGCCTGGTTGTAGCTGCCATAGGCCGCGCGCAGCGACAGCGCGGGTTTGTTGGGCAGTTTGCGCGTCACATATTTGACCGCGCCGCCGATGGTGTTGCGCCCGTAGAGCGTCCCCTGCGGCCCGCGCAGCACTTCGATCCGCTCGACATCGTAGATATCGAGCACGGCCCCCTGCGGGCGGTTGAGATAGACATCGTCGAGGTAGAGACCGACACCGGCTTCGAAACCGGCGACCGGGTCCTGCTGGCCGACGCCGCGGATGAAGGCGCTGAGCGTCGAATTGGTGCCGCGCGACACTTCGAGCGTCACGTTGGGGGCGCTGGCCGCGACGTCGGTGATGTCGATGGCACCTGTGCGTTCGAGCTGCGCGCCCGAAATCGCCGTCATCGAAATCGGCACATCGATCAGGCTTTCCTCGCGGCGGCGCGCCGTGACGACGATATCGCCGTCTCCGGTCTCGGCGGGCTGTTGCGCGAATGCCGGCGTGGCTAGGGTGCCGACCAGCGCGACACCTGAAAACAATGCAATGCGGAACCGGTTTGCCATTTAAGCTCTCCCCAAAGGCTGGCGCAGGACATCTTGCGCTCGTTGGCAACGGGGAATAGTGAAAGTTGAACCATGTTTCAACTACGGAATGAAACGCGCAGGGAGCGGGGGACGAATTGATGGGTGAGCGTGGCGCAGTTGCAACAGGGGGGGCAACAGTCGGGACGGCGGCCGAAAGCGACAAGACCCCGCGTACCGAACGCGGTCGACGCACGTTGCGCGCGATCCTCGACGCTGCCGCCGCCGAATTCGGCACGCGCGGATTCCACGAGACCTCGATCGTCGGGATCACCAGCCGCGCGGGCGTCGCGCTCGGCAGTTTCTACACCTATTTCTCGTCGAAGGACGAGCTGTTCCGCGCGCTGGTCCGCGACATGAGCACGCAAGTCGGAATCGTCGGTGCCGCCGCGAGCCAGGGCGCGACCAGCGTGCTCGACGGCGAGCGCGCGGTGCTCGCCTCGTTCATCGGCTTTGCCCGCGAGCACCGCGAACTCTACCGCATCATCGACGAATCCGAATTCGTCGATCCGGCCAGCTACCGCGCGCACTATGAAAACGCCGCCTCGCGCATCGGGGCGCGCCTGAAGCAAGGCGCAACCACGGGCGAATTGCGCGACGGCATCGGCGAGGTCGAGGCCTGGGCAATCATGGGAATGAACGTGTTTCTGGGCCTGCGCTATGGCGTCATGGCCGATGGCGCCGATCTCGACGCCGTGGCGGGCGCGGCGAATGCGCTGCTCCGCGACGGGCTAGCGCGATAACAAGAACACCGCATGCTCGGCAAAGATGTTTGCCGCAGCGTTCGAGATCGCCTTGTCGTCGCGCAGGAACCATTGCGCCTCGATCCGCACGCCCCGTTCGCCAAGGAAACCGCGAAAATCGTCGATGGTCACATGATGGATATTGGGCGTGTCGTACCAGCGCGACGGCAATTGCCGGGTTACCGGCATCCGCCCGCCGAACATCAGCGCAAGCCGGATGCGCCATTGCGCGAAATTGGGGAATGACACGAAGGCGCGCTCGCCGATGCGGAGCAACTGCTCGATGACGAGGTCGGGCCGCCGCGTCGTCTGCAACGTCTGGCTGAGGATCGCATAGTCGAAACTGGCATCGGGATAATCGGCAAGGTCGGTGTCGGCGTCGCCTTGGATTACCGACAGCCCGCGTTCGAGCGCCGCCGTGACGTCGGCCCCGTCGATCTCGATCCCGCGCGCGTCGCAGCCCTTGATCCGCAGTTCCGTCATCAGCGCGCCGTCGCCGCAACCGATATCGAGCACACGCGCGCCTGCGCGGACGTGATCGGCGATGATCGCAAGGTCGGGGCGCAAGGTCATTGGGGCACCGGCGTCACGCTGGCGGCATAGGCGGGGTCGAGCCGCTCCATATAGGCACTGCCATCGGCCACCTTGCTAAACCCCAATGGCGCATAGACGCCCTGCGCGTCGCGGGTGTTGAGGTTCCAGCGGCGCAAACCCTGAAGCTGCGGATGGCCGAGCATATAGGCGACCATCGCGCGCCCGATCCCCTGCCCGCGCGCGTCCGCGGCGACGACGACGTCGGACACCCAGGCAAAGGTCGCATAGTCGGTGATCGCCCGGGCAAAGCCGCACTGCGCCCCGCCCGCGAACGCCGCGACACAAAAGCAATTGGCGACCGCCCGGTCGAAGGTCGCGCGGTCGGTTCCCGCCCCCCAATAAGTGTCCTGCAACCAGCGATAGGCGAGATCGATGTCGATCCGCGCGCGGTCATCGGTCACCTCGATCCCGCTCATACCCCCGCCTCCAGAAACCCCTTTACCACGCGGTCGAGCGCGGGGACGTCGAGGAAAAAGGCGTCATGGCCGTAAGGACTCGACAGCTCGACGAAACTGACCGGCGCGCCTGCGGCGTTCAGCGCGTGCGCGATCGATTTCGACTCCGCCGTCGGGTACAGCCAGTCGGTGTCGAAGCTGACGATGGCAAAGCGCGTCTTGCTGTCCCTGAACGCGTTCGCCAGCCGCCCGCCGAACTCCTCGGCCAGGTCGAAATAGTCGATGGCGCGGGTGATATAGAGATAGCTGTTGGCATCGAAGCGGTCGGTGAAACTCAACCCCTGGTGCCGCAGATAGCTCTCGACCTGGAAATCGGCGTCGAAGCCGAAAGTCTTGGCGTCACGCTCCTGCAAGCGCCGCCCGAACTTTTCGGTCAGCCCGGTTTCGGACAAATAGGTGATGTGCGCCGCCATGCGCGCGACCGCCAGCCCCGCCGAGGGGGAGACCCCGTCGGCATAATAATCGCCGCCGCGCCAGTTCGGATCGGCCATGATCGCCTGCCGCCCGACTTCGTGGAAGGCGATGTTCTGCGCGCTGTGCTTGGCGGTCGAGGCGATGACCAGCGCCGCGCCGACCCGTTCGGGGAAATGCGCCGCCCAGCTGAGCGCCTGCATCCCGCCCATCGACCCGCCGACGACGGCATGAAGCCGGTCGATGCCGAGGTAATCCATCAACAGGGTCTGGCTGCGCGCCATATCGCTGACGGTGATGACGGGAAACCGCATCGCAAAGGGCGCGCCGTCGGGTGCAACGGTCTGCGGTCCCGACGATCCCATGCACCCGCCGATGGCATTCGCCGCGATGACGCAAAAGCGGTCGGTATCGAGCGGCTTGCCCGGGCCGACCATGCGCGCCCACCAGCCGGGCTTGCCGGTGATGGGATGGGTGCTCGCGACATGCTGGTCGCCGGTCAGCGCATGGCAAACCAGGATCGCATTCGACGTATCGGCATTCAATTCGCCATAGGTTTCGTAACCGAGTTCGACCGGCGACAGCGTACCGCCGCCGTCGAGCGCGAGCGGCCCCGGCAATGTCACGCGGCGGTTGAGGCCGAAACGGTCGTCCATACCGGCGCGGCTAGGGGGCAAGCCTTGCCAGCGCAAGCATCAAGCGGCTAGCGCGCCCGGATGCTACCGTTCGAACGCGTCTCTATCATTGGCCTCGGCCTGATCGGTTCCTCGGTCGCGCGTGCGGTGCGTGATGCAATGCCGACAGTGCGGCTGACCGGCCATGATGCCGACGTGGGTGTGCGCGAAACGGTTCGTGCGCTGAAGTTGTGCGACGATGTCGCCGATACGCCGGGTGCGGCGGTGACCGATGCAGACCTCGTCATCCTGTGCGTCCCCGTCGGTGTGATGGGCGACGTCGCGGCGTCGCTGGTCGCCGATATACCCGCCGACGCCATCGTCAGCGATGTCGGCTCATCGAAGGCAGGCGTGGCCGAGGCGCTGGCGAAAGCACTGCCAGACAACGTCATTGTCCCCGCCCATCCCGTCGCGGGGACCGAGCGCAGCGGGCCGGAGGCAGGCTTTGCCGCGCTGTTCCACCAGCGCTGGTGCATCCTGACCCCCGCCCCCGGCACGCCCGACGCGGCGGTGGCGCGGGTCTCGACGTTCTGGGAGCGGCTCGGCTCGAACGTCGAGATCATGGACCCCGCACACCATGATCTGGTGCTCGCGATCACCAGCCATTTGCCGCATCTCATCGCCTATACCATCGTTGGGACCGCGTCGGACCTCGAAAGCGTCACCCAGTCCGAAGTCATCAAATATTCGGCCGGCGGCTTCCGCGATTTCACCCGCATTGCCGCCTCCGACCCCGTCATGTGGCGCGACGTGTTCCTGACCAACAAGGATGCCGTCCTCGAGATGCTCCAGCGGTTCAGCGAAGACCTGACCGCGCTCCAGCGTGCGATCCGCTGGGGCGACGGCGATGCGCTGTTCGAGCTGTTCACCCGCACCCGCGCGGTGCGGCGCTCGATCATCGAACAGGGACAGGACGATGCGCGGCCCGATTTCGGGCGCAGCGACCACTAAGCATCAAAATATTGCTGGTCGGTTCAAGTGCAAGGGACTGTCCCCTCTTGGGGACTGTCCCTCCTCACCTTGGCGGGGGACGGTCCCCGGGTGCCAAACGCAAAGATCACAGGTTCAGCGCGTTGATCGCGGCGTGGATGCGGGCCTCCACCTCTTCGCGTGGCAACCCCGTCGGAATCGTCTCGCCGACCCGGAAGGTCACAACGCCCGCGTGCTTCACGAATCCGCGCCGCGACCAGAGCCGCCCGCTATCGAGCGCGACCGGCACGACCGGCAGGTCGAGCGCCTTGTAAAGGCCTGCAACGCCGGGACGCAGCGGGGCGGGCTCGCCGTGCGGCACCCGCGTCCCTTCGGGAAAAATGATGACAGGGCGGGCTTCGGCAACCGCCTCGCGCCCGGCCTTCAACATCCGGCGTAGCGCGGTCGCGCCGGTTTCGCGCGCCACCGGGATCACGCCGTGCGCGACCGCCGCCGGTCCCCAGAGCGGGATGCGGAGCAGTTCGGCCTTGAATACCACGGCGGGCCGGTCGAACAGGCGCAGGATCTCGGTCGTCTCCAGCATCGCTTCATGCTTGAGCGCAACGATCGCCCCGGTTTGCGGCAGCGCGCCCTCTACTACCACGCGGATGCCGAGCAGCCAGCGCATGCACCAGTAATGGAACTGCGCCCAGCCGCGCGGCGCGAAATAGATCGTCGGGCGACCGAACGGAATGCTGGCGAACGCCGCAACGGTGAACACCACGCTGCCGAGATAGAAAACGACGGTATAGACGACCGACCGGACCAGACTCACCATCCCGCCAGCACCGCGACCCGCCGCAACAGATACTTATTATATTCGCGCATCAGCACGCCGAACCCGGCCTCGCTGTCGACCGCATCGTCGATCACGCGGATGTCGGCGGGCAGCACCCGGTCGAGTTCGAACCGCGCCCGCGCCATGTGCCAGTCGGTTGTCACCAGGCGGACGCTTTTGGCTTTGCGTCCGGCAAGCCATGCCGCCGTTTCCTCGGCGTTCGAGCGGGTGTCGCTCGCCTCGCGGCCCAGATCGACGCAACAATCGAACAGGTGCGGATCGAGATGGTTTTCGGCAGCAATGTCGCGCGCGCGCGTCGTCGCGGCGACGCCGCTTATGAACATCCGCCTGGCCCCGCCCGCCTTCAGGATCGCCGCGCCACGCACGGTGCGCCCGACGCCGCCGGTCGGCACGACGATCACATCGGTCTTGATCGCGGCATCGGCGGCGCGCGGCAGGAAGACCGCATAAGCGACAAAGCCGAGCATCCAGCCGAGCAGCAGCAGCGCCGCGACACGGATAACGAAGCGGATCACAAAATGCGCGCCAGCGAGCGCAGCACGGTCAGCCGCGCCGCACCGATTGCCAGCGCGACGCCGGCGACCGGCAGCACCGCGATCAGCAACCAGTCGAGCCAGCCGAGCGTCCCGCTCCCGACCAGCGCCGATTCGACCGCACTGATCCGCCAGCCGATCAGGATGAGCGCAAGGATCGCCACGACAAAACCCAACGCCGCCCCCGAAATCGCGTCCTGCGCGACGCGCCGTTCGAACAGGCGCGAAATCTGGCGGTCGGTTGCCCCCATCAGATGCATGACGTCGATGGTCGCGCGGTGCTGGTCGAGCGCGGCGCGTGCGCCGAGGATCACCGCCGCCGCCGTCGCCGCCGCCGTCAGCACGACGAGCAGCACCGCCAGCCAGCGCAGGCTGTCGAGCAGCCCGCCCAATGGCCCGAGCCAGTCGGCATGGCGGTCGACCCGCGCGCCCGGTGCCAGCGCCTTCACCGTGCGCTCGATATCGGCGACGGCGGCGGGCGAGCTGTCGGTCAGGGTCGCATCGATCAGTGCCGGAACCGGCAGTTCGGCATCGAGCCGGTCGCTGCCCAGCCAGGGTGTCAGCAGGTCGCGGACTTCGGCATCGCCGATCTCGGTCACCTCGGCGACGGTCGATTGCCGCCGCAGTTCGCCCGCGACGGCAATACGCTGGCGCGCGCGGACATCGGGATTGGCTTCGACCACCTGCACGGTGATGCGTCCGGCAATCGCCCCCTGCATCGCGCCCGCCGCGTGGCTGATCGCCAGCGCCGCAGCGGCGGCCAGCACCGCGAGAAACATCATGATCGCGATCACCCAGGGCATCGGCCCCGCGAAGCGCCCCTCGGGCAGGACGCGGCGCGGCGCGCCGTCGATGGCCGGCATCATGCGCCCATCCCGCCCATCGGGCCCGGCGATAGCGGCGGATAGCGCAGGCTGCCGGTCGGGTCTGACAGCCGCCCCTTGTCGAGCAGCATCATCTGCGCCGAAGGGATGCGTCCGATGAGGTGCAGGTCGTGCGTCGCGACGACGATGGTCGTGCCCAGCCGGTTCAATCCGTCGAACAGGTGAAGCAGGCGCAAGGCCATTTCGGGATCGACATTGCCGGTCGGCTCGTCGGCGACGAGAATATCGGGCCGCGCGATCACCGCGCGCGCAATCGCCACGCGCTGCTGCTCTCCGCCCGACAGTGTCGCAGGGCGCGCCGACGCCCGGTCAGACAGCCCGACCCACGCCAGCATTTCCTCCACCGGCGCCGCAATCTCGCGCTCGTCGGTGCCCGCAAGGCGCAAGGGGAGCGCGACGTTGTCGAAAGCGGAGAGATGCGGCACCAGCCGGAAATCCTGGAACACCACCCCGATCCGCCGCCGCAGCCGGGGCAGGCGGTCGCGCGGCATCGTCACCAGATCTTCGCCGAACAGCCGGATCGCGCCGCGGCTGGGCCGCTGGGCGAGGTAGAGCAGCCGCAGCAGCGATGTCTTGCCCGCGCCCGACGGGCCGGTCAGGAAATAGAAGCTGCCGCTCGCCAGCGAGAACGACACGTCCGACAGCGTTTCGGCACCCGTGCCGTAGCGCAGGCCGACATTGTCGAACTGGACGATATTGGCCATGCGCGCCCGTCTAATAACCTTTTGCCCTCTGTGCCAATCGCATAGCCGGGGGGTTTAGGTAAAGACGGACGTCAGAGCGGCCTTGCCAGCATGGCGGCAAGGGTGCTTTACCGTCAGACACTTATGAGACGCGTACCCCGGTGATCCTGTCCTGCCCTGCCTGCCGCACGCGCTATGTCGTGCCCGACAGTGCCGTCGGGGCGACCGGGCGGCAGGTCCGCTGCGCGTCGTGCCGCCACAGCTGGTTCCAGGATCCGCCCGCATTGCCGCCGCTCGATCTGGTTGAGCGGGCCGCCACGGTGTCCGCACCCCCGGTCGCGCCGGTTGCACCTCCTGCTGTCGCACGGCCATTGCCGACACCCGATGTGGCACCGGCACCGCTTCCTGCCGCTGTGTTGCCCCCGGTCGCCGAACCCGAAGCGACGGAAGACGAGGGCTATGACGCCTATGCCCATGAGCCGCCGTTCCGGGCGCGCCGCAATCCCGCCAGGCTGTGGACGGTCTATGCGGTCGCGGTCGCGGTCGTGCTGGCGGGGCTCGGCGGCGCGGTTGCATGGTACGGCCCCGCGCGGGTGATGGCGCTGTTCGGTTTCGGCGGCGGCGAGTTCGATGTCCCGCTGCTCATCATGGCCAAGGCCGACGCGCCGCGCACCCAGGCGAGCGGTGCGGTGGTGCTCCCCGTCTCGGGCCGCGTCGTCAATCCGACCGACAGCGACCAGCCGTTGTACGACATCCTGGTCGAGATGCGCGACGGGCAGGGGCGCGTCGTCTATAGCTGGACGATCCCGCGCCCCGCCGCGACGCTCGGACCGCGCAAGTCGATCCCGTTCGATTCGGCGACGGTCAATCCGCCCAAGAACGCCATCAAGATGAAGTTCGTTTTCATCGGCGCGACCGCGAAATAATTGCCCGGAGACCGCAACGTACGGGGGCATTGCTACGCCCGCATCGCTTTGCTAGGGGGCCGCTCCTACCTGCGCCTGCCCTCACCGGCAGGGGTGCTTGACTGTGCGGTCGTGGCGGAACTGGTAGACGCGCAACGTTGAGGTCGTTGTGGCCGAAAGGCCGTGGAAGTTCGAGTCTTCTCGACCGCACCAGTTTCGCCGACATGAAATCGTCCGGGGGACGATTTCAGCCGCGAAACTCCCGAGCGAAGCGAAGGGGGCCGGGCGCGCTACAGCGAGGACCGACGACGTGGCTTCGCCACGGCGCACCCATCCAAAAGAAGAAGCCAAACCCCGGATCAAGTCCGGGGCGACGCATGGGGCCAGATGGTTTCCGCAGCCAGCTCACTTCCCCGCCGCCCGCACCGTCGCCGGTTCCGCCGCCACCGCCCCCAGATGTGCCGACGGCGCGTTCGCCCCGACGTCCGCCACCCCCGCCAGCACCGGCGACAATTTGACCGCATCCGCCGCGAGCTGCGCGATCCGGACGGTGTAGCGCCCGTAAGCCACGCGTTCGAACAGGAAGAACCCGTCGAAGTCGGTGCGGGTCTTCGCCACCACCCGGCGCTCGATGTCGAGCAGTTCGAGATCGACCCCCTCGATCGAGCCGCCGCCTGCGCGCACTAGTGTCCCATCGATATCGCCTGCCCCGACCAGCGGCAGCTCGACCACCGCGACCACGCCGGGGCGCGGGGTCACCACCATGCCGGGCAGCGACGGCTGGACCATCGGATCGGGCAGCGACCCCGAATCGATCCCGATCAGCACCGGCTGGAACGGTTCGAGTCCGTCGACCAGTGCCTCTCCCCGCGCGTCGGTCGGCTTGTCGACCGGTACGCGGCCCGCGGTCACCGCCACGTCCTTTTCCCACGGCTCGCTGAAGTCATGACGCCCGTTGGCGTTGAGATCGCGATAGACGCGCACCAGTGCGGTCCCGCGCGAGGCGAGTTTTTCGGAGGTCATGCGGATGCTGCGTCCGGCACGCGGGTCCGGCCCCAGGCTGAACGCGATGTTGAGGCCCGCCGCCACCGACCCGTCGGTCGCCGCCTCGGCGCTTGCGGTCAGCGCGAGCCGGTCGAAGCGGCGGACATAGCCCATGCCGACCCGGCCCCGTCCGAGGCCCCGGTCATAGCCGATTTCCGCGCGCCACGAGGCATTGCTGTCGTCATAGGCATCGCGCGCCTTGCCCGCCGCCCATTCGCCGACCAGCGTCGCACTGTCGAAACGGGTTTCGGGGGCGAGGCGGAAGCGCGCCTCGCCGCGCAGCCGGACCCGCCCGATCCGCGCGTTGGCGAGCAGCCCTGCCTCCATGACACCGGGCGGATCGGGGCCGAACTTGACCAGATCGTCGCGCCAGCGCAGCTCGCCGGTGAGCGAGACCCGCCCGACATTGGCCGAGACGCGCGATGTGACATCGAGCGTGTCGGTCCCCGTGGACCGCGTCGTCAGCCGCGCTGTGATACTGACCGGTATCGTCGAGCGTCCGTTACCGAACAGTTGGTCGAAGGTGATCGAATGCAGGCCCGTGACCCCGGCCTGCAGCCGGTCGGAACGGAAGCCGTTCGCCCAGATCGTCTCGATCGTGTAGCGCGTCTTCCTGATCTCGCCGATCGCCTGGGCGCGGAAGGCATAGCCGCCCGACGTTGCGGATCCCGACACTTCGAGCAATGCCGAGCCGAGCGCGCGCCGCAACGACGCCTCCACATAATTCTGGCGACCGAGGCCGTCGACGACGAGGCTGTGCGCGAACGCGGCCACCGACGTCCTGGCGTCGAGTCCGCGCTCCAGCCCGAAGGTGCCGCGCCAGCCGCCGCGCCCGAAGCTGGGACTTCGCCCGAGGTCGATCAGATCGCGGCCGTCCTCATTGATTCCCGCCCAGTAAAAGGTCTTGCGCGGCGGGATCGAGTCGAAGCCGACCGGTACGCTTTTCACCTCGCGCCGGATTTGCCCCTGCGGCCCGTAGAGCACGACCTCGAACCGGTTCTGCCCGTATTGGAGTGCCGCATCGAGAAATTCGTAGCGGCCGTCGGCGCGGTCCTGCGCGAAGGCGATGAGCTGGCCGTTGCGATAGAGTTCGGCGTCCCAGCCGCGCGGGAGTTCGCCGCGCAGGTCGATCTTGTCGAACCGGTCCGACCGTTCGACCGGGCGGTTGGTGATCATCGCCCCGCGTCCTGCGCTCGACACCGCCACCAGCGGGGTCGAAAAGCCCTGGACATCGCCCGCCGCCACGGTGGTGGCCTTGAGCGGACCCAGCAGCCCGCCCTTGGGATCGGTGCGATAGGCCTGCAGGCGCAAGGTCGAGGGCAGGCCGCTGCGGTCCGAGGACAGGCGGGCGTTGTACGCGACCGGGCCGACTTCGCCCGCCGCATAGAGTTCGTATTGCGCGTCGAGGCGGTTACCGCTGAGCCGGTCGCGCAAGCCGCCGATACTGGCAACGACATCCACGGCAGGCGGCTTTGCCCCTTTGAAGCTGATCCGCGATTGCGGGAGCTGTCCGAGATCGAAACTCGCATCGGGGCGCGCCGTCGCGGCGCGGGCGCGGCGCTCCGCCGCGGCTTCGGGCGGCAGTTTGCGGTCGGCCTTGACGACGAGCAGCGCGTTATTGGTATCGGCAGCAAAAGTCGCGCCGAACCAGCGCGACAGTGCGACGGTCGAGACGCACCAGCCCTCGGGCGTGTCGCGAATGTCGTCCGGCGCAACTTCGCGCTTGTTGTTCATGATTTGTTCTATACCGCTCGCCCGGTCGATGGTCACGATGTGACGCTCGTCGAACGCCCAGCCGGTTGCGCGGCGCGACTTTTTGTCGAGGCGGATCGGAATATCGAGCGCGATCAGCACATCGGCGAGATCGACGCAGGTGCCGGTCGGCGTTGCATAGCCGCGTACCCCGTCGCCGACACGATACGGACCGGTACGAACGTCGAAAAGCAGGGCGTCGTCGGCATTCGGCGACCAGGCAGCAGCCTGCACCGGCGCGGCGTGCGCCAGCGACGCCATGGCGGCAATTGCCGCCAGCCCCGCTCGCATCCGCCGGATCATGATCGTCGCCCCCGGCCCTGCTGCTCTAGCGCAGCACGCCCTGGGCTTCGGCGATCAGGCCGCCGGTATCATTGTCTTCGAGATACTGGACCGTGACCGGGCCGGTCAGCGTCGCCGCGAGTTCGGGCGGCAGCGGCAGCGCGACGGTGCGCGCCGACAATTCGGCATAGACCGCGATCCCGCGTGCTTCATAAACCGGCTTCGCCACCCCGGCTTTGGTCACCCGCACCCGCCCATAGACCGAGCGATCGCCGCTGCGCGACAGATCGAATGCCAGCGCGGTTTCTCCGGCGGAGCGCGCGAGGCGGATATTCGAAATGGCGGCCGTGGCCTTCAGCGCGCCCTTGCGGACGATCACCGGAATCGTGACGCCGTAGATCGGGGTCAGCGCGATCGACACGCCTTCGCGCGGGCCGTTCACGACCGGCTGGGCATCGGGCACCGCCCGGAACAGCATGTGCGCGCGATATTCGCCATCGGGCAGCTCGGGCGCGATGCGCGCGCCGACGCGGATCACCTGCGGCTGGTTGGGCGGCAGGGTGACGCGGCGCGGGGCATAGCTGACCATCGCCAGCACGGCCTTTTCCTTGGCCGATTCGGTGCCGGTGACGACTTCTTCGAGCCGCCCTTCGGGTGTCATCCGGCGCAGTTCGAGCGAGATGCGGTAGGTCGCCGGCGTGTTGCCGACATTGTTGAGGATAACCTCGGTCCCGCGGCCGCCTTCGAGCACGACCCTCGTCGGGGCAACGAGAAGGTCGCCGGCCGCGTGCGCCGGTTGCGCGAGCATCGTGGCGGCTAGGGCGAAAGCGATCGTGCGGGTCGGGATCATGAAAGACGGGTCCGGGACTATTGAGAACTGTCCAACGGCCTATCCGATTTGGGTTAAATTACCGGTAACCCTGACCGGGGCACGAAAAAGCCCGCCGCCCCCATGGGGGCGACGGGCCTTTTCCAACTACGAATCGCTTACTGGTAGTCGACCGTCGCGGTGAACGAGCCGGTGTACACACCGTCCGCCTGGCTCGCGCCGACCGCCAGCGTGCCGCCGACGTTGAAGCTGTTGGACGCAGCCAGCGTGATGAGCGCCGTCGACGACACCAGCGTCGAGGTCATCGTGTTCGCACCCGAGGTCAGCGTGACCGTCGCGGGAACCGAAACCGTCGCCACCGAACCGACAGTGCCGACCACGGTGAACGCCGCCGCCGTCGCGGTGCCGGTGCAGGTCAGGCCGACGCCGCAGGTGCGCGCACCGGCCGGGGTCACGATGACGGTCGAGGCGGCAGCGCCGGTCACGATCGTCGCATAGTCGAGATCCGACGTCTTGGTGACGGTGATCTGCTTGAGGATGCTGGCACGCGCGGTTGCCGACGCGGTCGCCGCATTGGCGGCCGAGCCGCTGAAGCCGAGAGCGGCAACGCCGACGAGCGCGAGCGCCTTGAAAGTCTTGGTCATAGTAATCTGGTCCCCCGAAAGGTGTGGTCATCACGAGTGGCGCGGAGCCCCACGCCCCGATCACACCCTGTCGCTTATGGGGGGCGTCCGTTCAGGAACGCTTTCGGCGGGTGGTTAACGGCGCTTCAATAATTTCGCCGTTCCGGAGGCATCTGAAGGCTAACAGCCTATTGATAATCCGCGACAATCGGAATGCGGCCGCGAAACTCGCCTGCCGCGCTGCCCGACACCACCAGACGTCCACCGAACGAAAAACGCAGTTCGCCCGACGCGTCGAGCATCGGGTCGGGCGGCAGGTCGGTCTTCAGATCGACGGCCTCGGCACTATTGCCGTCGGGGGCAAGAAGCCGGACGCTCGGCGGCAGGCTGACCCGGACCCGCGCGAACGGCGCGCCCGTCAGGCGCACCGTCCCCTTGATCGCGATCCCGCCGAGGTCGGCCAGCCCCGCGACACGCCGCGCGCCGGTACGCTCGTCGATGGCGATGCTGCCGCCCGCGCCGGTGCCGGCGGCACGACTGAAGTCCAGCGCGGTTTCGACCTCGATATTGAGCGGACGCACTTCTGCCTTCGTAACCGGGGCCGAATCGGGCGCGCACAACCGGCACTCGGCCGCCAGCGGCGACGCCAGCAGCAGCAACGGCAAAACAAGGAACGCGCGCGGATCCATGATCGCCCCATAAAGGCGCGCCTTTCAATGATCGGTTAACTACCCCATATTGGCCCGCGAACGCAGGTCGCGCGTTCCGCTATCCATGAGACAGTCGCTGCCGGTCCCGCCCCGCCTTACCGCCATCGCCTGTGCGACGCCCGGTCATGATATCCACACCGCCTTCATCGACTGGGCGCGGACGCGCATCCACGACCCGCGCGAAGCCGCCGTGTTCGACCGCATGGCCAAGCGGTCGGGGATAGGGCGTCGCTGGTCGGTGCTGCCGACAACCGTTGGGGGCGGATCGCCGGTCGGGCCGGACGGGTTCTATGCGGACGGCCTGATGCCGCCGACCTCGGCGCGGATGGCACTCTATGCCGAACATGCGCCCAAACTCGCGCTCGCCGCCATCGACAAGCTCGGCACGCTCGGCCGCATCACCCATATCGTCGTGGCCAGTTGCACCGGCTTTACCGCGCCCGGCCTCGACCAGGTGATCGCAGCGCGACTGGGCCTCGAACCGTCGGTCGAGCGCGTCCTGATCGGCTTCATGGGCTGTTATGCCGCTGTGACCGCCCTGAAAACCGCGCGCCATATCGTGCGGTCGGAGCCGGACGCGCGGGTGTTGGTCGTGACCGTCGAGCTGTCCACGCTGCACCTTCAGCCCGCAACGACGCTCGAACCGCTCCTCGCCATGCTCCAGTTCGGCGACGGGGCGGCGGCGGCGATTGTCGAATCGGGTGGCGCAGGGCTGGCACTCGATACCCCCTTTGCCGCGACATTGCCCGACAGTGCCGGCCTGATCGAATGGGCGATCGGCGACACCGGCTTTGCCATGCATTTGTCGGGCGAAGTGCCGGGGCGGATTGCCGAGGCGCTCGCCGTGCCCGACACGCGCGCAGCACTGACCGGCGGCGTGGACGCCGCCGCAATCGACGGATGGGCAGTCCATGCCGGGGGGCGTTCGATCCTCGACGCGGTCGAATCGGGCCTCGGCCTCGACAAGACGGCGCTGGCCGATTCGCGGGCGGTGCTCGCCGACAACGGCAATATGTCGTCATCGACGCTGATGTTCGTCCTCGAACGGCTGTTTGCACAGCGGCCGGCGCAGGGCGTCGCGCTTGCCTTCGGCCCGGGGCTTGCCGCCGAAGGGCTGCGCTTCGGCTGGACCGACTGATGCTTGAGAGCCGCGCCATCGCCGAGGAGCTGATGGATGCCGACGATCTCGATCCTGCGACCTATGCCGCCGTCGTCCACGACCTCGCCCGGGTGAATACGCTGACCCTGGCGCGGCGACCGACCTTGCGCTTCGTCCACGAGGTGCGGGGGCGCAAAGCCGCGCGACTGTTGCGTGCAGCGCAGGACCGCGCCGGACCGGGACACCGGGTGCGGATCGGGCCGGTGCCGCTCAAGATTCTCGACGTCGGCTTCGGCGACGGCGACATGCTGCGCGCGCTCGCACGCTGGGGCGCACGCGACCCTCATGTCGAGCTGACGCTTGTCGGGGTCGACCTCAATCCGCGCAGCGCGCTGGCGGCCCGCGACGCAACTCCGGCAGAGCTGAACATCGACTACCGGACGGGCGACTATGCCGACCTCGCCGGACAGGACTGGGACATCGTCCTCTCCAGCCTCGTCGCGCACCATATGACGCATGAGCAGCTGGTCGATTTCCTGCGCTTCATGGAGACCGAATCGGCCGAGGGCTGGTTCGTCAACGACCTCCACCGCCATGGTTTCGCATATCTGGGCTTTCCGCTGCTCGCCCGCCTGATGCGCTGGCACCCTATCGTGCGCCACGACGGCCAACTCTCGATCGCGCGAAGCTACCGCCCTGATGAATGGCCGCCGATCCTTGCCGAAGCAGGCATCGCGGGCGCGCGTGTCGAGCGCATTTTCCCCTTCCGGCTATGCGTCGCCAAGATCCGCTGATCCTGGGCGCTGGCCCTGCCGGGTGCGCGACGGCGATTGCGCTGGCGCGCGGCGGGGCGTCGCCACACCTGATCGAGCGCACCCGCGAAACCGGCGATGCGCTGTGCGGCGGATTCCTGAGCTGGCAGACGCTCGACCGGCTCGACCGGCTGGGCGTCGGCGGCCTCGAAGCGCACCCCATTGCCGAAGTCCGCGTCTTTCACCGGCAACAACGCGCCACCGCCCGCCTGCCCGACCTAGCCATCGGCGTCTCGCGCCACCGGCTGGACACAGTGATGCAGCGGGTTGCCATCGAGGCCGGGGCAGTCCTCGAACGCGGGATTACCGCGCGCAGCTACGCCGATGGCATCCTCAAGACCGACAGCGGCGACTTCGCGCCCGAGGCGCTTTTCCTCGCGACCGGCAAACATGACGTGCGCGGCTTCGGACGGCCCAAACCGGCGGGCGATGCGCCGATGGGCCTGCGAATCCGCCTCGCCCCGCATCCTGCGCTTCGCAAACTGCTCGAACACGCCATCGAACTGCACCTGTTCGAGGGCGGCTATGCCGGACTGTTATTGCAGGAGGACGACAGCGCCAATCTGTGCATGGCGCTCCGCAAGTCGCGCTTCGCCGAGGCCGGGGGCGATGCCGCGACGTTGCTCCGCCAGCTTGGCGACGACCACCCACAGCTTGGCGAGCGACTCGCTTTCCTGTCGGAAGCGCCCGCTGCCGATGCGATTGCTGCCGTTCCCTATGGCTGGCGCACCGATTCGACCGCGCCCGGACTCTTCCGCCTCGGCGATCAGGCCGCCGTTATCCCGTCGCTGGCGGGCGAAGGGATGGGCATTGCGCTTGCCAGCGGGGCTGCTGCCGCTGCTGCCTTTCATGCGGGCGGTGCCGATGCTGCCCCCGATTATCAGCGCCGCTTCGCCGCGCGCTCCCGACGCCCCGTCGCGGTCGCGTCGATGCTCTGGCATCAGGGCGAACGACCGGCGATGGCGCGGCTCGCGGTGCCGCTGCTGAACGCGTTCCCTGCGCTTGCCGGATTTGCCGCGCGGCTGACGCGGATCGGGGATTGAACCGATCCGCTCGGGTCGCCATTTAGGTGCCATGGAAAAGATGGACCTGCCCGAATCCGAATGGCGCAAGCGCCTGTCGCCCGAACAATATAATGTCCTGCGCGAGGGCGGCACCGAACGCGCGTTCGCGGGCATCTATAACGACAACAAGGCACCCGGCGACTATCATTGCGCGGGCTGCGGCGCGTTGCTGTTCAAAAGCGACGCCAAATACGATTCGGGATCGGGCTGGCCCAGCTTCATCAAGCCCGCCGATACCGACGCCGTCGTCGAGCACCGCGATGTCAGCCACGGCATGGTCCGTACCGAAGTCCGTTGTGCGAAATGCGACGGCCATCTCGGCCATGTCTTTCCCGACGGCCCCGCCGAAACCGGCCTGCGTTACTGCATGAACAGCGTCGCGCTCGATTTCGAGGGCCAGTGATCCGCGCAACGCGCCGACTTGTGGCACGACGGATTAGCGCGTAGCCCCCGCAGCCGATGGCCGTGCGTTCCCCTGCTCCTTCTTCCCGATCCGGCTGGTGGAAGGCCGGCTGGTGGAAGGGCTGGCCCGGTCGCGTAATCCGCATCGGGCTGGTCGGCGCGGTGGTGGGCATCGTGGCGATGATCGTCGCGGTGTCGGTCGCCTATTCGGGTCTGCCGAGCTATTCCGAGCTCAAATCCTCGCCCAACGGCCAGATGATCCGCGTCCATGCCGCCGACGGCACGGTGCTGGTGTCGATGGGGCCGAGCTTCGGCCAGTGGCTCGAATATAACCAGCTGCCGCAGACGATGAAGACCGCGATGGTCGCGGTGGAGGACCGGCGTTTCCGCCAGCATCCCGGCGTCGATCCGCTCGGCATCGTGCGGTCATTCTATGTGCGCGCGACCAAGGGGCGATTCACCCAAGGCGGCTCGACAATCACCCAGCAGCTCGCGCGCAACGTCTTCCTCACCAACGACAAGACCTGGACGCGCAAGATGCGCGAGATCGTCCTCGCGCTGGCGCTCGAGCGTAAATTCTCGAAGGACCAGATCCTCGAACTCTATCTCAATCGCGTCTATTTCGGCGGCGGCGCCTACGGGGTCGATGCCGCAAGCCGTAAATTCTTCGGTCACCCTGCCGACCGGTTGTCGCTGGGCGAGGCGGCGGTGATCGCGGGCCTCGTCAAGGCACCGTCGAACTACTCCCCTACGGCGGATGCCAAGGCGGCCGTCGGGCGCGCGGGCGTGGTGCTCGGCCTGATGCGCGAACAGGGGCTGGTCAGCGATGCCCAGATTGCCGCTGCCGCGCCCGGCAAGATCGTGTTCGCGCCCGAGGCCCAGCAGAACAGCGTGCGCTATTTCACCGACTGGGCGCTGCCGCAGCTCGACACGCTGATCGACCCGACCGGAGAGCCCATCGATGTGTGGACGACGCTCGACCTGACGATGCAGCGCGCCGCCGATGCCTCGATCGTCGCAAATACGCCGGAAGGGTCGCAAGGCGCGCTGGTCTCGCTCGACCGCGACGGCGCGGTGCGCGCGATGGTCGGCGGCAAGGACTATGTCGGCTCGATCTACAACCGCGCGACCCAGGCGGTCCGCCAGCCGGGATCGGCGTTCAAGCTGTTCGTGTATCTGGCGGCGCTCGAAGCCGGTCATACCGCCGCCGACATGGTCGTCGATCAGGAAGTCGACATCAACGGCTGGAAGCCGCGCAATTCGTCGCGCAAATTCTCGGGCGAGATCAGCCTGCGGACGGCGTTCGCCTATTCGATCAACACGGTCGCGGCGCAGCTGGGGGCAGAGGTCGGCACCTCGACGATCGCCGATATGGCGCGCCGCTTCGGCATCACCACCCCGATCAACACCCATCCCTCGATGGTGCTCGGCACGTCGGACGTCCGCCTGATCGACATGACCCGTGCGTTCGCCAGCGTCGGCGGCAACGGCATGGCGGTTTCACCTTACGGCATTACCAAGGTGACGACGGCGGGCGGCGAAGTGCTCTACGAACACCGTGCCGAGGGCAATCACGTGCTGGTCGCGCCGCAGGTCGCGGCACAGATGATCGACCTGCTGCAAACCGCGGTGAACACCGGCAGCGGCAAAGCCGCGCAGATCGGCCGGCCGGTGGCGGGCAAGACCGGCACGACCACGTCGAACAAGGACGGCTGGTTCCTCGGCTTTTCCAGCGGCCTTACCACCGGCGTGTGGATGGGCCGCGACGACAACAAGCCCGTCGCAGGGCTGCAGGGCGGCCGCAATCCCGCGCGCGCCTTCGCCCAATATATGACCGTCGCGGTCGCCAAACGTCCCGTCGAAGCCTTCCAGACCGCCGTCACCCTGCCCGAATGGCAGCTCGAACCCGATGAGGAAGCCTATTTCGGCAATGCCGACGAAGGACTGCCGCCGGGCACCGGGCTGGAGGGAACCGACCGCGACCCGATGGACCAGTCGGGCGAGGAACGCGTCGAAAGCCCCGACACCAATCCGGCGCCGCGCCTCGACCAGAAATTCATCGACGAGGCGGTCGGGAAAAGCGGGCGAGTTCCGCCCCCTGCGGCACCACCGGTGCCGCCGCGCGAGTCCCCGCCCCGCTAATTCCCAACGAGTTTGGGGACTGTCCCCTCTTGGGGACTGTCCCCCCATGCGTGAGGAGGGACAGTCCCCAAGAGGGGACAGTCCCTTGTCCTGCTGGCGTTCAGCCCTCGCGCCCGAACCAGTGAAGCGCGGTGCCGTGCGCGCGCAGCCAGCGCCGCGCCGACGACGGATTGCCGCCATATAGCCGTGCCACCTCGTCGTGGAACGCGCGGCTGTGGTTCATGTGCACGCGGTGCGCGACTTCATGCGCGACGGTCGCCCGCCGCACGTCCTCGGGTGCCAGAATCAGCCGCCAGCTGTACCGGATATCGCCCGACGCCGCGCAACTGCCCCAGCGCCCGCGCGGATCGCCGACGGCGACCTGATTGACGGTGATACTATGGGTGTCAGCGAGCGCGCGGGTGTCGGTTTCCAGCACGTCGAGCGCGTAACTCCGCAGGAAGCGTAACACCCGCGCAGACAGTTGTTCGCGTGGACCACCGACCCGCAAAACCTTGTGCTCCTGCGAACGCAGGAGCATTGGCGGCGCGAAATTTCCCACGGTCGGCAGGGCTCCTGCTTCCGCAGGAGCACACAGCCGGGGCGCTCTAGGCAGCGCGGCACTCCAATCGATCCGAACCGGCACGTCACCCAACCCAAACACCATATCCGGCACGATCGGCTGCGCCTGCGGCAAGCGCGCCAGTTCGGCCTCGATCCAGGCGCGCTTGTCCGCTGCCCAGCCCAGCGCGGGCTTGAGCGCGGCGCGCTTGCCGAGCGTCAGCCGGACCGTCGCATCGCGCGGATCGACGCTCAGCTTCATGCCCTTGACCGACGCGCGGCGCACGACCGTCAGCGCGCGGGTCCGCCCGCCGCCACTGAACACCGGCAAAACCGGGTCAGACGATACGGTCGACGAGATGATATTCCAGATCGCCTGCATCGGTCTCGCTGATCGTCCATCCCCGCACCGACATGCCCGCGCGGTGCACGCTTTCGGGGTCGCCCGAGTTCAGATAATGCCATGACGGCAACGGCTTGTCCTCGGCGCGCAACCGGTACGCACAGGTCACCGGCAGCCATTCCAGCTCCTTGAGCTTGGCCGGAGTCAATCGCACGCAATCGGGCACGAACGCGTGGCGGTGGCGATAGTCCGAACAGCGGCCCGAGCGCCGGTCGAGCAGGCGGCAGGCGACATTGGTCGGGAACAGTTCGCCGGTTTCCTCATCCTCCAGCTTGTGCAGGCAGCATTTGCCGCAGCTGTCGCACAGCGCCTCCCACTGGCCACGGTCCAGCTTGTCGAGCGGCGTGTCTTCCCAGAAACGACCGGCCGCCGGGGCGGTTACTTCACCCATTTCGACAGCTCGCCCGCAATGACGTCGGGCTTGGCGTCCTGCGACAACAGCGCCAGCGGCTTGCCGTCCGGGTCCATCAGATAGGCGGCGCGGCTATGATCGACCAGATAATTGGGATTGCCGGGTGCGGGTTTCTGGATCTGGACGACGACCGCATAGGCCCTGGTCGTCGCATCGACCTGCGCCTGTGTCCCGGTCAGCCCGACCAGTGCGGGATCGAACGCGGCGGTAAACGCCTTCAGCGCCTCGGGCGTATCGCGGGCCGGGTCGACGGTGACGAAAATGGGAACGACCCGTGCGCCCCGCGCCGGATCGGCTTTGGCAAACGCCCGGTAGCCCGCGACCAGATGCGCGACATCGACCGGGCAAACATCGGGACAGAACGTATAGCCGAAATACATGATCCGGTATTTTCCCGCGAAATCGCGGTCGGTACGCGTCCGTCCGTTCTGGTCGGTCAGCGCGAACGGCCCGCCGATGCGGGCACCCTCGAGCGGGGCAGGCACCGACGCCGCCTGACATCCGGCCAGCAACAACAGCGCGATTAAAGGGGGACGCAGGTTCATCACCTGCTCAGCCTTGCGTTGTTAGCCACAGCCACGCAAGACGCTTGCCACGTCCTGAAGCTGCATGAACCGGGGTATCATGACCAACCGATCACTGTTTCCCGCCGCTGTCGTCCTCGCGGCGCTCGCCACACCGGTCGCGGTGCACGCGCAATTCTCCGAGAGCTATAACTTCCTGAAGGCGGTCAAGGACCGCGACGGGGCCAAGGTCACCGAATTCCTCAACAAGCCCGGCAGCGGTGCCGTCATCGTCAACACCCGCGACGGATCGACCGGCGAAACCGCGCTGCATATCGTGACGGCGGGACGCGATTCGCTGTGGCTGGGGTTTCTGCTCCAGCGCGGGGCCAATCCCGACATGCGCGACGGCAAGGGCAATACCGCGCTGTTGATCGCAACGCAGCTGGGCTGGACCGACGGCATCCAGACGCTGCTGGCGCGCCGCGCCGGAGTCGATGTCGCAAACGGCAGCGGCGAAACGCCGCTGATCCGCGCGGTGCAGAACCGCGATCTCGCCAGCGTCCGCATCCTGCTCGCGGCGGGTGCCAATCCGAACAAGCCCGACAATGCCGCAGGCCTTTCGGCAAAGGCCTATGCCGCGCGCGATCCGCGTTCGGCGATGATCCTGAAGGAGATCATGGAGGCCAAACCGGTCGTCGCGAAACCGGTGCAAGGGCCGCGCTAGAGCGTCGTTCCTGACCGGAATTGGGGACTGTCCCCGTCGGGGACTGTCCCTTGCCAAGGTACGGAAGGCCGTCAGTGACGACCGTCAGTGCGCGCTCATTGCGGCGGCCGATCCCTTCGCTTTCGGGGCGAGCCACACGATCCCGGCTGCGACCATGAACACGGCAAAGGCGTAGAAGAACACCTGCACTGCGCCGACCGTCGCCGACTGGGCATCGACCAGCCGGTCGAGCACCGCCCGCGCCTGATCGCTGCTCATGCCCTTCGCCATCAGCGAATTCATCGTCGCATCGGCGCCGTTGAGCCGTCCGACCATGTCCGAACGGCTGACGCGGCTGGCATTGTCCCAGGCGGTCGTCGCCATTGCCGTGCCGACCGCGCCGCACAAGGTCCGGACGAAACTCATGATTCCGGCTGCAGAGGTCGTCTCCGACGGCTTGACCGCTGCCAGCGCCAACGCGGTCAGGCCGATGAAGAAGAACGGCATGCCGATGCCCTGCAACAACTGCGGCATCGCCAATTGCCAGAAGTCCGAGTCGGTCGTCCATCCCGCGCGCAGCAGCGACATCGCGGCGAGCCAGCTGATCCCGGCACATACCGAGATCCGCAGATCGATCTTGCCGACCAGCCGCGCGGCAAACGGCGCCATGATGACGGCGAACACCCCGACGAACGCGGTCGCATAGCCGGCTTCGGTCGCCGAATAGCCGACCACCTGTTGCAGCCATAACGGTGTCAGCACCACCGAGGCGAAGAACGCGCCGAAGCCCAGCGCCACCGCCACCGTACCGATCGTGAAGCCGAGATGGCGAAAGACCCGGATATCGACGATCGGGTTCGCCTCGCCCAGTTCCCAGATGACGAACGCGGCAAAGCCGATGACCGCCGTCACAGCCATGGCAATGACGAAACTGCTCCGGAACCAGTCGTTCTCGCGGCCGGTATCGAGCATCAGCTGGAACGCGCCGACCCAGACCACCAGCAGGATCAGGCCGACAATGTCGATTCCCGTTCGTGCCGTCGGTGTTTCGAACGGTTTGACCATGCGGTGGGCGATGAAGATGCAGAAACCGACGATCGGCAGGTTGATGAAAAAGATCCACGGCCACGACCAGTTGTCGCTGATCGTGCCGCCCAGAATCGGTCCGGCAATCGGCGCGCACACCGTCGTCATCGCCCAAAGCCCCATTGCGGCGGCCGTCATGTGTTTCGGAAAAATCCGGATCAGCAGCGCCTGGGTCAGCGGCATCAACGGCCCGCCCGACAATCCCTGAAGGATACGGAACACGACCAGCGTTTCGAGGCTGCGCGAGACGCCGCACAGAAAGGAGAACAGCCCGAATCCGATCAACGACAGCATGAACCAGCGCACCGTGCCGAACCGCGCCGCGAGCCAGCCGGTAAGCGGCACGCTGATCGCGTCGGCCACCGAATAGCTGGTAATCACCCAGGTGCCCTGCGTCGGCGAGATCGCCAGCCCGCCCGCGATATGCGGCACCGAGACATTGGCGATCGTCACGTCGAGAACGACAACGAAATTGGCGAGCGCCAGCGCGAAACCGGCCAGATAGAGCTTCCAGCCGGAAAGCGGCTGCACCTCGTCGAGCGCCGCGCTCACAATTACTTGCCGCGCGTGTCGATGGTCGCGGTCATCGTGAGGCCGACGCGCAAGGGGTGCGCGCGCACCTCGTCCGGGTCGAGCGAGACGCGCACCGGCAGGCGCTGGACGACCTTCACCCAGTTGCCGGTGGCATTCTGCGCCGGAATCAGCGCGAACGCCGCGCCGGTGCCGCCCGAGAACCCGGCGACCTTGCCATGGAAAACGACGCTGCTGCCATAGAAGTCGGAGGTGAGCTCGACCGGCATACCGACCCTGACGCGGCGCAGCTGACTCTCCTTGAAATTCGCGTCGACGAAGGCGCGCGCGACGGGAACGATCGTCATGATCGGCACCCCTGCCGCGATGCGCTGGCCGATCTGGACCTGACGGTTGGTGACCACTCCGTCGATGGGCGCGCGGATGACCGTGCGCTCGAGATTGAGCCGGGCCGCATCGAGCCGCGCCCGCGCTGCCGCCACATCGGGTGCGGTCGATATGCTGGTGCCGCGGATTAGGGCTTCGGTCGCGATTAGGTCGCTGTCTGCAGAAAGGCTCGTGGCCTGCGCCGAGGCGACGCCCGCACCCGCCAGATCGCGGCTGGCGCGCGCAGTGGCAAAAGCGGCACGCGCGGCGCTCAATTCATCGGCAGATACCGCACCGCTGCCAGCCAGCGCCTCGCGCCGCGCGAGTTCGACGCGTGCGCGCTCATATCCGGCATTGGCTTCGGCAACCCGTGCCCGGGCCTGCGCGATATCGGCCCCGCGCGAGGCGAGTTTCGCGCGTGCCGAGCCGACCTGCGCCGCCGCCTGTCCGTAACGCTGCTGCGCCTGAAATAGTGCCGCCTCTGCCGTCGCGACATCGACTTTGGCATCGGCCGGGTCGAGGACGACCAGCACATCGCCCTTCCGCACTATCTGGGTGCCGCCGACGCGGACTTCGGCGACCGGGCCGGAGATCAGCGCCGTGACCTGCGCGGTGTCCGCGCCGACATAGGCATTGTCGGTTTCGACCCGCCCCGCCTGCGTCAGATAATACCACACGCCCCAGACCAACGCCGCCACGACGACGGCAATGCCGAGCATCCGCAGCAACCGCGCGCGTTTGCTGGGTTCGATCACCGCAGGTGTTTCGGCGACAATCATGTCATTGGGGGAAGCGTCGGCCATTACTTGGCTCCTGAAGCAAGTCGGGTGTCGCGATATCCGCCGCCGAGCGCGCGGATGAGCGCGATGTCGAGCGCGGTGCGGCGGCTTTCGGCGTCGGCGACCGCACGGCGGACGCCGACCAGCGTGTCGTCGGCGGTCAGCACGGGGAGCTGGTTCGACAGCCCGCCCGTATAGCGCAGCCGCGCGATCCGTGCGGCATCGGTGGCCGATGCCAGCGCACCGCGCAGCGCGGCCACGCGCGCATCGGCAGCATTACGGCTCGTCACCGCATCGGCGGTTTCGCGCAGCGCGGTGACGAGCGTCGCATCGTAGCGCGCCACAGCCGCATCATAATCCGCCCGCGCGCCGCGATAGCGCCCCTGAATCCGTCCCGCGTCGAGCACCGGCAGGCTGACCGCCAGCCCGCCATTGCCGTAGCTCGATCCCCCATCGAACAATTGCCCGAGGCCGAGCGATTGCAGGCCGACCAGCGCGGTCAGATTGAGATTGGGATAGAAATCGGCGCGCGCGACCTTGATCCGGTCGCCCGCCGCCTCGGCCCGCAGCCGTGCCGCGACCAGATCGGGCCGCCGCCCGACCAGATCGATCCCGGCACCTGCGGGCACCCCCACCGGCACCGCGCGCAGCACCGGGCGCGAGATCGTCCGCCCCCGGTCCGGCCCTGCCCCCACCAGCGCCGCCAGCCGGTTCTGTGTGAGCGCGATCGCTTCGTCGAGCGCCAGCACGTCTGCACGGGCTTGGGGCACCCGCGCCTCGGCCTGCGCCTGCCCGCCGCGCGTCTCGCTGCCGACCTGCACCCGCTGCGCGGTCAGCCGCGCCGTCGCCGTCCGCACCTCGAACGCCGCCGCCGCCGCGTCGCGCTGTTCGTGATACATCGCCAGATCGGCATAGGCCGCCGCGATTCCCGTCGTCAGCAGCAACCGCGCCTGCGCCGCATCGACCGCTGCCGCGACCGCCTCGCCCCGCGCGGCTTTCAGCGCCGCCCGGTTCTTGCCCCACAGATCGAGGTTGAAGCTCAGCGCCGCCGTCAGCCGCCCGTTGTCGATGACTCCCTTGGGCACGAACGCGGGCGGAATGCCGGTATTCTCGCTCTGCTTGATACCGCCGACCGCGCCGTCGATAGCCAGACTCGGCCCCAGCGCCGCCCCTGCCTGCTGCGCCAGCGCCTCGGCACTGCGCACCCGCGCCGCCGCCAGCACCACATCGGGAGATCCGCTAAGCCCCTCGGCAACCAGCGTATCGAGCTGCGCGTCGCCGAAGCCCGTCCACCAGCGATCCACTGGCCAGTCGACGGCGCTCGCAGGCAGCGACTGCGCCGACGCGAACGACCCCGCGCTGCGCGGCACCGGCGCTGAGCCGAGCTGCGGCACCGGCGCGCACGCCGCCAGCAGCACGGGGACAATCAGGGCAAAACGAGCATTCATGCAAGCGACTCGAAAAGGGGCGTACCGCGCGGTATCGTCGCTGCGATGCCCCAGCCGAAACCAGTTGTCAATTGCAATGATACCATCTAGTATCACAAATATGTCATCCGAAGCTGCCCTCGCCGAAGCACCGCCGTCCGCGCACGACGAATTGCGCGACGCCAAGCGTGCCGCCATCGTCGCCACCGCGCGCGCGGCGTTTTTCGCGCAGGGCTATGGCGCGACCTCGATGTCGTCGATCGCGGCGACCGTCGGCGGGTCGAAAACCACGCTCTGGTCGCATTTCCGCAGCAAGGAAGAGCTGTTCGCCGCCGTCGTCGACGACATCGTCGAGCGTTATGGCACCGCGCTGTCGATCGAACTCCCGCCCGGGGCACCGGTCGCGCCCACGCTCGAAATCTTTGCGTCGGCGCTGATGGCGACGATCTTGTCCGCGCCGATTATCGATCTCCACCGCGTCGTCACCGGCGAGGCGGGGCGCTTTCCCGAGCTGGCCGCCCTGTTCTGGGAGCGCGGCCCCAAACGCGGCAAGGCGCGGCTCGCCGCCTATTTCGCCGCCGCCATGGCCGACGGGCGGCTCCGCGCGGGCGACCCGATGCGCGCCGCGCTGCAATTCGTCGCGCTGTGCCAGGCCGAAAGCTTCCAGCCCGTCATCCTCGCCATGGGCCCCGCCCCCGACGCCGAAACCATCGCCCGCGAGGTCACGGTAGCGGTGGAATCGTTCCTGAAAATATGGGCTGAGCGCGCCGAGCACTAAAGCGGGGATTGCGTAGCAATCGTCGCTTTAGGCGAAGAGCCGCGCGAATGCCCGGCCAGCGCGCGGCAGCGCGACTGACGACGCGGGCTTTGCCCGCGGCCCGGCAAAATAGTGCTGTCCTACAGCAATCGTTTCTGGTTTGTTCCGGCATTTCCCGCCGGAGAGACCAGCGACCATGCAGGACCGCACCCCCAATGCCCCCAACCACGGCGAGCCGTTGCCCGACTTCGCCGCCGTTCCCCGCAAATACCGTCATGACGGCTGGACGCCCGAGCGCCAGCGCGCGTTCATCGCCGCGCTCGCCGACACCGGCAGCGTCAGCCGCGCCTGCCGCCAGGTCAACATGTCACCCGAGGGCGCCTATTACCTCCGCCGCCAGCCCGGTGCCGAGGGGTTCCGCCGCGCGTGGGAAGCCGCGCTCGACTTCGGCGTCCAGCGCCTGAAGGACATTGCCTTCGAACGCGCGATCGAGGGGCAGCTCGTCCCGGTCTTCGTCGCGGGCAAGCTGATGGGGTTCCGTCGCAAGAAGAACGACCGCCTGCTGATGTTCTGCCTGCGCATGAACGCGCGCAGCGAAGACGGCCGCCGCCTGTCCGCCAGCTATTTCGACCCCGCCGCTGACCGGCTGAGCGGGAACCCCGCGAGCTACACCGTCCCGCTCCCCACCCGCGCCGAAAAGGACGATGCCAACGCCGCCATCCTCCAGCATTTCGACCCCGTCCAGATGACCCTCCCCGAAATCGAGGCAATGCAGAAAATGCTGGCCGACGCCGCCGCCCAGCACCACGCGACGCTCCCCAAAGACGACCCCGGCCCCGCCTTCCTCAGCGTCGGCGCAAAGTCGGACCCCTATATCGGCGAACTCGAAAAGCTGATCCCCGACGACGAGGATTTC
Source organism: Sphingomonas sp. SUN039 (assembly GCF_024758725.1). Taxonomy (NCBI): domain Bacteria; kingdom Pseudomonadati; phylum Pseudomonadota; class Alphaproteobacteria; order Sphingomonadales; family Sphingomonadaceae; genus Sphingomonas; species Sphingomonas sp. SUN039. The sequence continues at coordinate 2,864,364 of NZ_CP096972.1, forward strand.
GTGGAGTACAACGAGGACGAGCCCGACTGGCGCGATGTGGGGGTGGGGGAGGATTAGCCTGCGGTGGCCTGACGTTCGGCGACCAATGCGATAAAATCGGCAATCTGCCACAACCATTGCCGCTGCTGCGGCTGGTAGCTGGAATGCAACGCTTGCGGGACGACGAGTTGCAGGTCGTGCGCGCGCATCTGGTCAGTCTGCGCGGGTGAAATGCCCGGTTCGATCGTGACAAGGTGCTTCGACGTGATCCGGTCTGCCTCTGGCAAGACCTGTCGCCAGCGCTCCTTGCACACCGATTTGGCCGCCAGCATCGTCAGGGCGTCGACCGGAAACGCCGGATCAGCATAGGCCGCTTGCCCGGGAAAGATGAAATCGGGCTTGTTGCCACGCTCTGTCCGCCCCGGATGAGCGCAGCTCAGGCCATGACAATCGAACAGGGCGGCAAGATGATGCTCAAAGGATAGCCCCATTCGCGATTTGCGGCGGTTTTGAACGGTCAGTGAGAAAGACAGAAATCCGTCAACATCGACTTCCGAGCCACTCATGAAGCCCTGTTCAATCCGTTCCCGGACAACATTCCTTTCGAGCCGTCGAAACATGGCCTCCTCATGATCGAGCCAAGCCATGAGCGCGAGGTCAGGGGACGCAAAGGCATCCACTTCCGGAAGCGTGTCGCGAGCGAGTTTTGAGAAAATTGCAGTTGTTGGAAGCGTGGTGCCAAACTGGGCAATGATTGAATCTAGAGAGTTGGCATTTGGATCTTCGTACTCGACCCCGATCTCATCCAAAATCAACCGCGCTGCAAAATCGAGACCTCCGCCCTCGCTACCTTCAAATTCAGCGGCAACAAAGCGCAAGCCGGGCTGGTGCTCGAAGCCAAATAGCCACAGAAGCTGGCTCAGGATTTCACTGCTTTGTGGCACGACGATAAAGATCAGATGGTTGTCTGATCGCTTGGCTACAAAGAGGGTATCACCCTCTCTCATAAGCGCGGTGACTGCGTTAGTGTCGTAGTAGATCCGCCATTCCGCCCCTCGATGAGGCTGATTCAGACGAGAATCATACATCGTCGCAGAACCGTACTCGGGCAGCGACTCCTGCTCACCCGACAGCCAAATGTACGAAGCTTCAAATTTGTGCTGCCTTGCGCCAAGGAAGCGTCGCATTTTTTCCGTCGTGCCGAACTCGTGTTGATGTGATCGGCTAGGATCAGTCTCTACGGCGCTCAACGTCTTGACAGCAACGCCCTCAAAGTAATCGGAGAGATGTCCTCGCTTCATTGCCCTGCAATTTCTAGTTCCGGTTCCGCACTTCGTAACCATACTGACGCGATGTCCAGCACCTTGTCGATTGGCAATTTGCCAGGCCCTTTCAACGCACACTCCCAAATCGTCCCGACACGCCAACCAGACGACCTCAACAGAGCACGGTTGGCTACGTCTCGCGCAACATTCGCGTGGATCTTGTCGGTCCAGAATTGTGTCCGAGATTTCGGCCATTTGAAGAGGCGGCACAGATGCCCATGCCAGAAACAGCCGTTCACAAACACAACCACTCGATAGCGCGGTAATACAAGATCAGGTCGCCCCGGAAGCGCCCCGACATGAAGTCGAAATCTGAACCCCCGCCGATGCAACCCTCGCCGAATGATGATTTCGGGCCGGGTATTCTTGCTTCGAATTCCCGCCATCATCCGGCTGCGCGTTGCAGAGGAAACGACGTCAGCCACCCCGAGCGGTCGCCGTCTTGCCTTCCTTGGCAGCCAGCGCACTGACGATATGCGGCGCCATGAGCAGGGCTACGGCTCTCACGACCGGCACGACGACAGCATTGCCAAACTGGCGATATGCCTGGGTATCAGAAACGGGAATACGGAAATCGCTCCCCGTCGAGGTGTCAAACCCCATCAGGCGCGCGCATTCTCTCGGGGTCAGACGACGTGGAATTCCGCCGGGTTGGGCGATGAGGCATTCCGAGCCATCCTTGTAATAACGGGCCGAAAGCGTGCGTGACACATCGGTCGGGCCAAACATCGAATAGCCGAACCCGTTACCCGCGCTCTGATGCTTTGCCTTATACTCGCGCAGATAATTCCAGAGGTGCCAGCTCAGCGTATATTTGCGTGAAGGATCGCTTTCGAGAATGTCTCCCAAAACCGGGTTTTGGCCGTCGGGAATCACTAGCTGGCTGAAATCAAAATCGGTATCGTCGCGAAAGCCGACCATAAAAATCCGTTCGCGCTTTTGCGGCACCCACGGCGCTGAACTGATGACCCGGTATTGAACCTTGTAGTCGAGCTCTTCTTCGAGAACATGGCGGATCGTTGCGAAGGTTTTCCCGCCATCATGGCGCTCAAGGTTTTTCACGTTCTCCAGCAGGAAAGCCGAAGGACGATGGTGGGCAATGATCTTGGCAAGATCGTGAAACAGCGTCCCCTGCGTATCGCAAAGAAAACCGTGCGGACGGCCTAGTGAGTTCTTCTTGGAAACGCCTGCGATTGAAAACGGCTGACACGGGAAACCAGCCAGCAGCACGTCATGCGACGGCACTCTCGCCGGATCAGCGGCATAGGGTCGAATATCGCCAGCGAATTCGTGATCGCCATGCTCATCGGCGAAATTCGCCGCATATGTTTCACGTGCAAAGCGATCCCATTCAGCGGTGAAGACACAGCGACCGCCAATCTCTTCGAACGGCTTTCGCAAGCCGCCGATCCCGGCGAACAGGTCGATAAAGCGAAATGCAGCCGGCTTCGCTGACACAGGCACCGAGGGGCGAAAATCGCCGACCAGCTTCAGTGACTGCGTAACCTGAGGCGGCGGGGACGTCTCACCGGTTTCCCACGAATGGGCCACTTCGGGAAGCGCGGCAAATTCGCTAATCACGTCGGCAAGGTCCAATCCAGCTCTTTGGCGAAGAGCGGCGAAGCTCATTCCCATTGCGCCTCCTTACCCTAGCTCTGCAATTTGCCGAGAGCCAGGGAGAACGTAGACGGAACAAGAGCGATTGTCACGTCACAAAATTGCTGGTAAAAATGTCCTATGACAGACACGGCGATTGTCCGGATAGAAGGTGACGACGAGGGTGCCTTCATCACCTTCCCGGAAGGGTTTCCTCTGCCCTTTGGTGCCGACGAAGATGTGGAAATCGAACAGATCGGAAACGAATATCACATTACCCGAGCCAGCAATGTAGCCGGTCGTAGGAAATATCGGGCGAAGTTCGGTCTGCCTCCCGGCGATTAGCTCCGCCTCACTCCTCCCCCATCCTCAACGCAGCGATAAACGCCTCCTGCGGGATGCTCACGCTTCCGTACTCGCGCATCCGCGCCTTGCCCTTCTTCTGCTTTTCGAGCAGCTTTTTCTTGCGGCTCGCATCGCCGCCATAGCATTTGGCGGTCACGTCCTTTCGCATCGCGCTGATCGTTTCGCGGGCGATCACCTTGCCGCCGATTGCCGCCTGGATCGGGATTTTGAACAAGTGGCGCGGGATGAGTTCCTTCAGCCGCTCGACCATGCCGCGGCCGCGCACCTCGGCGGTGCCACGGTGGACGATCATGCTGAGCGCGTCGACCGGCTCCTCGTTGACGAGGATGCCCATTTTGACGAGGTCGCCCTCGCGGTGGCCGGTCTGGTGATAGTCGAAGCTGGCATAGCCCTTCGACATCGATTTCAGCCGGTCGTAAAAATCGAACACGACTTCGTTGAGCGGCAATTCATAGGTCACCTGCGCGCGGCCGCCGACGTACGTCAGGTTCTTCTGGATGCCGCGCCGGTCCTGACAGAGTTTCAGCACGCTGCCGAGATATTCGTCGGGGACATAGATCGTCGCCTCGATCCACGGCTCCTCGATCATCGCGATCCGGTTCGGCTCGGGCATGTCGGCCGGGTTGTGCAGCTCGATCGTCTCGTCGCTGTGCGCGATATGGACTTTGTACACGACGCTGGGCGCGGTCGTGATGAGGTCGAGGTCGTATTCGCGGGTCAGCCGTTCCTGGATGATCTCGAGATGGAGGAGCCCGAGGAAGCCGCAGCGGAAGCCAAAGCCGAGCGCGGCGCTGCTTTCGGTCTCGAAGCTGAACGACGCGTCATTGAGGCGCAGTTTGCTGATGCTTTCGCGCAGCTTGTCGAAGTCGGCGGCGTCGACCGGGAACAGGCCGCAGAACACCACCGGCTGGACTTCCTTGAAGCCGGGGAGCGGCTCGGCGGCGCGGCGCTTCACATCGGTAATCGTGTCGCCGACGCGGGTCTGCGCGACTTCCTTGATCTGCGCGGTGATGAACCCGATTTCGCCCGCGGCGATTTCGGTGAGGATTTCCATTTTCGGCCGCATGCAGCCAACGCGATCCACGAGGTGCTTGGTCCCCGCCGCCATGAAGACGATTTCCTGCCCCTTGCGGATCACGCCGTCGATGACGCGGATGAGGATGACGACGCCGAGATAAGGGTCGTACCAGCTGTCGACGAGCATCGCCTTGAGCGGCGCGTCGCGGTCGCCCTTCGGCGCGGGGATGCGTTCGATGACGGCGTCGAGCACGTCCTCGATGCCGATGCCCGATTTGGCGCTGGTGAGGATGGCGTTGCTGGCGTCGAGGCCGATGATCTCCTCGATTTCCTTGCGGACCATCTCGGGCTCGGCGGCGGGCAGATCTATCTTATTGATAACGGGGACAATTTCATGGTCCTGCTCGATCGACTGATAGACGTTGGCGAGCGTCTGCGCCTCGACCCCCTGCGCCGCGTCCACCACGAGCAGCGCGCCTTCGCACGCGGCAAGGCTGCGGCTGACCTCATAGGCGAAGTCGACGTGCCCCGGCGTGTCCATCAGGTTGAGCTCGTAGCCCTTCCAGTCGAGGCGCACGGTCTGCGCCTTGATGGTGATGCCGCGTTCCTTCTCGATGTCCATGTTATCAAGGACTTGCGCCGACATTTCGCGCGCGGTCAGCCCGCCGGTCGTCTGGATCAGCCGGTCGGCGAGCGTCGACTTGCCATGGTCGATATGGGCGATGATGCTGAAGTTGCGGATCTTGTCGAGCGGGGTCATCCGCCGCGCCTAGCCGAGCGCACGGCATGCGCCAAGTCAGTCGGCGTTGGTCACGCTGTAGCGCCGCAGTTCGTCGGGCGTCAGGCAGCGGCGGGTCGACTGGTCCGGCCCTTTTCCCCGCACCGCCTTTTGCCGGTACATCACCTCGGTCAGCAACTTGCGCGACACGCCCATGCGGATCAGGAAGGCGTTGTCCTCGCTGGCGAGAAGTGCCGAACTCTGTTCGACTTCCGCAATCCCCTGCACCGCCTTGTCATAGCTCTGCGTCATCGCCTCGGCACGGACGCCACCATCGGCGGTGATCGTGAACATATGGACCATGAAGACCCCGCCGGGATCGACCGACCGCACCGCGCCGCCCATGAACACGAAATTGCAGGCACTGAAACAGGTCCAGCCTGCCGGAATCCGCGTCGCCGCCATTTCCTTGCGGATGAGCGCCCCCGCCTGATTGCCCGCAAGCGCATCGCCACCCGGCGAGCGCAGCCGGATTTCCTCGATCGGCTTGTATCGCTTGAACGCGGCAGCCAGCCGTGCCGGAAGTCCGGGATCGACGGCCCCTTCAGCAAACAGGACACGCCGACCGCCGTCCTGTCGAAAGCTCAGCTTCATCGTCTCGTTCGTCGACCAGTTCGGATCGACAGGGCAGGTCGGGTTGCGCTTGTCCGCCGCGCCTACGAGCAGCGCCGCAGCGCCCGCCATCGCCAGCCACCTGATCACGACGCTGCCTTGTAGCCGGTTTCCCCAGGCTTGCGGCATAGCCGCCGCGTCACCTTCACCTCTTCGCCCGCGACCAGTGCGACGTCACGCACCATGATGCAGGTCGATCCGTCGGTCAGCTCATCGCGCCGCGCCACCGTCGAGCTGCCACTGACGCCAGTGTTGTTTGCGCTCACCCATTTGACGGTCTCGCCGGGCTTTCCACGGCACACCGCAATTGTCGTCGCCGCCTGCGCCTGCCGTCGCTCGTCACGGTCAAGCCGTCGCCCGATGCTGTCGCTGACCGATCCGGCCAGTTTCGCGAGCTTGTCGAGGCCCGAAATCCCTAGCCGTCCGAGCTTGCTGTCGGCGACCGAGTCGAACCGGCTGCCCAGCAGCATCGACCCGAACAGCTTCACTTTCGACGAATCGCAGACCATTGTCTCAGCGGGCGCCTCGGCAGGCGGCGCAGCGACGAGCGACGCCGGCGCGGCACACCCCAGCAACGCCAACAGCAACCCTGCGCGACAGTGTCCGATCATGCCCGACCGCCTTCCCAAACGCAGTGCCAGCTTAAGAAGCGCGAAGGTGCCGGTCAAACCGGCGATCCTGCTGCAATGACGGGCAATTCCGCAACCGCGTACCATTCCCGCTGGCGAAGGCAGTACGGCGCTGCTATCAGGGCGCTTCGAAACGGGGTCGCACGTCGTTTCATGGGCTGTACCGCCATGCCGGACGCCCATGCGTTGAGGGGAACATCATGCGTCGAATGATCTTGGGCGTCGCCGTTGCCGCGCTCGCTGCCACACCTGCCCTGGCCCAGACCGACATGTCATCGTCGGGCCGCACGTACAAGGACGGAACGACCAAGGGCGCGTCGTCCGCGCGCCGCGATCAGGAGCGCGCCGAGCGCGCAATTCCGACCTGCACCAAGCGGCTCGGCACCATCGCCATCGTCGAACCCGACAACCAGTGGTGGCGCGAATATAACCTCGGCAGCCCCGAGGCGATCATCAAGGTGTTCGTCCAGCAGTCGGGCTGCTTCGGCCTCGTCAACCGCGGTCGCAGCATGCAGAGCCGGGCGATGGAGCGTGCGATGGCCGATCAAGGCGAGCTGCAGGGCGGATCGAACCTCGGCAAGGGCCAGGTCAAGGCCGCCGACTATTTCCTCGAGCCCAATATCGTGACGGCCAACCGTAACTCGGGCGGCGGCGGCGCGGGGGCCGTACTCGGCGGCATCGGCGGCATGTTCGGCGGCTTCGGCCGTGCGGTCGGTGCGATCGCGGGCGGCATCAACGTCAAGAAGGGCGAGGCGACGGTCACGCTGTCAGTGGTCAACGCACGCACGACCGAAGAGGAAGCGCTGACCCAGGGCTATGCCCGCAAGACCGACTGGAGCTGGGGCGCGGGCGGCGGCGGCTTTGCCGGCGGCGCATTCGGCGGCGCAGCGGGCGGCGGTTATCAGGATTCGGCCATCGGTCAGGTGATCCTGCTCGCCTATCTCGACGCCTATACCAAGCTGGTTACGCAACTCGGCGGCCTGCCAAGCAATGCGGCGGCAGCGGCACCGACGGCGAAGTAAAGCGGCTGCTAGCATCGGACTTGGCGGGTCGCTAAGGCGCCTGCCATGTCCGCCACGCTCAAGGTCGCTTCCTGGAACATCAACTCGGTCCGCTTTCGCCGCGAGATCGTCGAGCGGTTTCTGCGCGAAGAAGCGCCCGATGTGCTGTGCCTGCAGGAGACCAAGGCGCGCGACGGGGACTTTCCGCACGACCTGTTCGCGCCGCTCGGCTATATGCACCGCGCGATCTGCGGCCAGCCGATGCACCACGGCGTGGCGACGCTGTCGCGCATCCCCTTTACCGACGACCTGCGCCACGACTGGCAGGACAATGGCGAGGCGCGGCATATCGGGATCATGCTGACCGAGGGAGCGTTTGCGGGCCTGAGGATCGAGAATGTCTATGTCCCCGCCGGTGGCGACATTCCCGACCGCACGCTCAACCCCAAATTCGGGCAGAAGCTCGATTTCGTCGAGCGGATGACGCGCTGGTCCGAAGGGGTCCGCGACCGCACGCTGATCGTCGGTGATTTCAATATTGCCCCGCTCGAAAGCGATGTGTGGAGCCACAAGGCGCTGCTCGACGTCGTCAGCCATACGCCCATCGAAGTCGCGGCGCTCGACAGGTTGCAGGCGGCGGGCAACTGGACCGACCTCGGGCGCAGGTTCGTGCCCGCACCGGCGCGGCTCTACACCTGGTGGAGCTACCGCGCGAAAGACTGGGCGGCATCGGACCGCGGACGTCGGCTCGACCATATGTGGGCAACGGCGGACGTTGCGGCGCAGGCCGTCGCGCACAAAGTCCACGAACCCTGCCGCAGCTGGGACAAGCCGTCGGACCACGTTCCGCTGGTGACCGAGTTCGCCGCTTGAGCGATCCCAGGTCCGCAGCCCGCGCTATCGACGCGCTGCGCCGGGGCTGGCCGGTGGCGGTCGGCGCGCTGAAGCTGCTCGCCATCGAAACGGCCGACAGCGCGCGGCTGGCGGCTTTCGATCCGGACGGACAGGCGTATATCCTGCTCGCCGGGTCTCGCGCCGCAACGCTGAAACTGGCGAACCAGCTGGCCGCAGCCGACAGTACGGCCCCTGTTACCGTCGCGCGGACGCCGTGGCTCGACCTGCCTGCCGCGCGCGCGCTCGCCGATCCGGCGACGGATCTCGCCAATCCGTTTCAGGGGCCGTTCCGCGCCTTGCCGCTCGTCGATCCGGCAGCAGCGCAGACCGCGCTCGAACTGGCGCGGCTTGCCGGAATCCTGCCGGCATTCTTCGTGGCGACCGAAGGACCGGCGGACGTCACGACGACCAGCGCGGATGTTGCCGCCTATGATAGCGCCGACCGGCTGGCGATCGTCGCACGGGCGCGCCTGCCGGTCGAAGCGAACGACGCCGCCGAAATTATCGCATTCCGCAGCCCCGAGACGATTTCGGAGCACGTCGCGCTGATCCTCGGCTCGCCGGACGGCTCGCCGCCGCTCGTGCGGCTGCACAGCGAGTGCCTGACCGGCGATGTGCTCGGCAGCCTGAAATGCGACTGCGGCCCGCAATTGCGCGTGGCGCTTAGCGAAATCGTCCGCAGCGGCTGGGGAATCCTGCTCTACCTGAGGCAGGAAGGGCGCGGCATCGGCCTGATCAACAAGCTGCGCGCGTACCAGTTGCAGGATCAGGGGTATGACACGGTCGACGCCAACTTGCGGCTCGGCTTTGCCGTCGATGCCCGCGATTTCGGGGTTGCCGCACGGATGCTCACATTGCTCGGGCAAGACAAGGTGCGGCTGCTGACCAACAATCCGGCCAAGGTCGCGGGCCTCGAAGCGCATGGCATCGCCGTGATCGAACGCGTCGCGCACCGGCTGCCCGCCAATCCGCACAACGAACACTATCTGGCCACCAAGCGCGACCGCACGGGGCACCAGCTGTAGAGCCTAGAGCGCGAACCGTGCACTGACGCGGACGTCGCGACCGGCAAGCGGCGCAAAGTCCTTCAGAAAGCTCGCATGGCGGCGCGCCTCGGCGTTGAAGATGTTGCTGGCCGACAGCACGACGCTCGTCCGGTTGCCTTTGCCGAGCGGGTGCCAGGCCAGACTGGCATTGACCATCGTATAGCCCCTGGTCGGGGTTTCGAAGGCGGCGACGCGGTTCTGGTCGGCGGTCCATTCGACTTCGGCGCGCGCATCGATCCGGTCCGACTGCGCCTCCAGCCCGCCGAGCAGGCGCAATGGGGGGATGCGCGGGACGGGGCCACCACCCGATACGGTCGCGCGGGTATAATCGCCGACGCCGTCGAGATTGATCGCATAGTCGCCGAGCTGGGCGAGCTTGACCGACGCCTCGCCCTCGAAGCCGTAATAGGTTGCCGAAGCCTGGTTGAACTGGAACACCGGCAGGTCGTCCTGCACCGCGCCGGTCTGAACCTCGTAAATATAGTTGTCGAACCAGTTGTGATAGGCGGCGAGCGAGAAGCTGTAGCCAGTGCCTTCGCCGCGCAAGGTCGCCTCGATACCGTTGCTGGTTTCCTTCCTGAAATTCGGATTGCCGATCTCGAAGGCCTGGGTGCCCGCGTGCGGGCCATTAGGGAAGAGCTCCTCGGCCCCCGGCGCGCGTTCGGTGTGCGATCCCGACAGGCCGATCTTCAAACTCGAACTCAGAGCATAGCTGGCACCGAGCGAGCCTGAAAAGGCATCGAAGCTGCGGATATATGCAGGATTACCCAGCCTGGCACTGGCGTCGGCCTGGATTTTTGTGTGCTCGTAGCGCGCGCCGAGTTCGGCCTTGAACGGCCCCAGATCGAACGATTGCAGCGTGAACAGGCCCGTCTGGTTGGTGGTGTTTTTTGGGACGAACGCTTCGTCGCCGATCACATCGAAGTCGCGAATGGCGACCTGGATGCCGCTCGCCCCCTGCCACGCGCCGCGCTTGGCCTGGACGAATTCCAGACGTCCTTCCCAGCCCTTGTTGAGGAAGGTCGTGCCGATGGCCCCAGTGTCGTCGATCTCCGAATGCTTGTAATCGGCAAAGCTGCCGCGGAAGCGGATCTTGTCGAGGAAGGCACCACCGATATTCACTTCGGCACGCCCGTCGACGCGGGTCTGCTGGACCGCGAGCCGGACCTGTTCGGTCTCGATAGCGGGATCGAGCGAATAGCGCGGCGGCACGCCGTAGAGGCTGTCGTAATGGCTGACATTGAAGCCCAGATTGCCGCCGTCGGTGATCAGCGCCGCGCCTGCGCCGACGTCCCAAGTTCGTGCGGCACTATTGGGCAATTTGCCGCGCAACGATGCCAGGCCGCGAATATCGGCATCGGGGTTGGCAAGCGCCTGGGCCCGCAATGCCGGCGACAGGATGAACCCGCCGGTGTCGAGGTTGCCGGTCTTGGCGTAGCTGCCATCGACATGGAAAACGAGCTTGCCCGCAACGGGCACGTCGATGGTGCCGCTCGCCGAACGTTCTTCCGATGCCGATCCGTAACTGGCGATGCCGTCTATGTGCACGACCTCGTCAGGCACCTTGCGCGGGATGCGGCTGTCGATAACGTTGACGACACCGCCGATGGCCGACGAGCCGAACAACAGCGCAGCGGGGCCGCGGAGCACTTCGATACGGTCGGCAGTCAGCTGGTTGATGACGACGGCGTGATCGACGCTGGTGTTCGACACATCGATGCTGCCGATACCGTCGGTCAGCACGCGGACACGCTCGCCCTGGAACCCGCGCAGGATCGGGCGCGAGGCGTTGGGGCCGAACGAGGTCGCCGATACCCCGGGCTGGTGCGCCAGCGTGTCGCCGATGGTGGGGCGAAGGTCGCGCATGAGTTCGGTGCCGGTAACAACCGATGTCCCCGACAACACATCGGCCCGGTCGCGCTCGAACGGGGCAGTGACAATGATTTCGACGGGGGTTTCGGCGTGATTCGCGGGCGGCGTATCCTCGGCCACCGCGGGCGCGGCGAACGCGACAAGAGCAGCAGAGGCGAGCAGGGCGGATTTACGCATGGAAACTCCTGGAAATGCTGCACCGCCCCTAAACTTGATGATACATCGTATCAAGTGTGTAATGTACGCGGTCGGACGGCTGAAACGCACGTCCGACCGCATAGGACTGGGGAGCAGCTATTTTCCCTTGGGCGCCTTCGCTGCAATCGCTTCGATCTCGATCAGGAAATTGGGTCCGGCGAGCGCAGCGACCTGCACCGTCGAGCGCGCAACCAGATTGGGGTTTTCCGCCGTCCCGAAAAACTCCTTATAGCCGGCGTTGAAGCCCATGAAATCCATTTTGCCGCCAAGCTTCGGATCGCCGGCGACAAACACCGTCAGCTTGACGATGTCGGACATCGAATAGCCGAGCTTGGCGAGCGCCGCCTTGATCTTGTTGAACGTGCTTATCGTCTGCGTTTTGGTGTCGCCATAATCCTCCATCGTTGCGGTCTTGCCCTCGACGATCGGATTGGCGAGCTGGCCGCTGAGCAGTACGGTTTCGGCACCCGGAGGGATGGTGACGCCGCCCAGGATGAGCGCGGGTGGCGGGTTAGTGTGGCGCACGATCGGTGCGGCGAGCGCCGACGTGCCGCACAAGGCGGTCGCAGCCAGGACAGATAATTTGAACAACGAAGTCATTGCCTTCTCTCCTATGATCGAAAAGGGGGCGGACCCTGCGGCCCGCCCCGGTCGTCGCGGCACAAGTCGGAACTTGAAGTTCACCCGGCCATAATAATAGCCACCGTTGATCCCATAGGGGCTGAACGTCAGCGGCGCGTCGAGCACATTGCCACTTGATGCCCGGCTGTGTTGGTTCGTTCCTGCGAAACCACCGGAAAGTATCGGTTCTGTCCTCCTGTCTCAGGCCGCGAGGCGGCTCGGTTCGGTCGGCGCGCGGGCGCTGACCTGTTTGGCGAGTGCGGCAACGGCGGCATGGGCGGACTGGATGCCGCCCTCTTGCCAGCCGGGCGTCTGGCTGAGCGCGGCGCTGGCAAAGAACACGCGGCCGTCGGGCTGGCACAGCAATTTGAATTCGGCGCTGTCGTTGTGCGATTCCTGCGGTCCCTGCTGGTTCGGATTCCAGTTCGGCCAGGGGCCGAGGCTGTAGGGCACTTTCTTCCAGTTGACCGCGAGCGGATTGACGCAATCCTTGCCGTGGCCGGGATGTGCTTTGTCGATCGCGGCGCGCGCCATCGCGATCTGTTCGGCGATCGGGCGCTTGACGAACTTCGCACCCGCCGCGCCCGAGCTATAGCAACCGAGGATCATGCCGCGTTCGCTGTGCAGACCCCAGGACGGATACCAGATCAGCGACGTCTCGCCGCCAACGAAGCTGATCCCGCCATAGATTTGCTCGCGTTCCCAAAAGCGCGGGGCTTCGAATGCGACCTTGTTGGAATTGTCATAGACCACGCTGGCGATGGCGGTCGCGACCGGTTTGGCGAAATTGCTGTCGATCTTTGCCAGTACCGGGAAGGGGATGGTGCAGACGCAATAATCGGCCTTGAGCGTGCGGCTCGCCCCGCTCGCCTTGTCGAGGAAGACGATCTCGACACCCTTGGAATCGTGGCGGATGCGCTGGACTTCGGCCCCCCGGATCGCGCGGCGCTTCAGATTGCGTTCGATGCCGACGCTGATCTGGTCCATGCCGCCGACCGGCTGGAACATCGTCGCCTGCATGTAGAGCTGGTCTTCGAACAAGGTGGAACGGAGCTGGTCGTTGGCGAGCAAAGTGCCCAGCCGTGTAGGTTCGGGCGGCTCTTCGAAGGTCAGCACCCCGGGTGCCTTGCCGAAGCCCGACCTGACGGTGCCCTTGAAATTCCCCTTCTCGTCGAGATCGCCGTAGAAGTTGAGGAACGGCAGCAGTTTCGACTTGTCCTCGGGCGTCAGTGCCTGATCGAGCGACCCCTGATTGATCGCTTTCGCCAGCAATTCTGAAATATGACCGCGGGTGTCGTTGATCGCGGTCCGCATCCGCAATTTGTCGCCGTTGTTGGCAACGACATAGGCCGAGCGGCTCGAATTGACCTCGACCTCGAGAGGCACTCCGAACTTGCGCGCATAGCCGAGGATGCCTTGGTGGAAACTGGGCAACCGCGCGGGTCCAGCATTGAAATATACGCCGTCGGAGAATTTGGCGGTCTGGGTTTCCTCACCGATCATCTCGATCTTGTCGCCGTCGCGTACCGTCCATGCACGCCCGCCGACGCGCTGGCGCGCTTCGAGAACGGTCACCGAAAATCCGCGTTCTTCAAGCTCGTGCGCGGCAACAAGTCCCGCGATCCCGGCCCCAAGCACGACGACCGATTTGCCGCCGCCGAACCCTGCACCGGTATCGGGCAGCGGCGCGGCATTCGCGACACCGAACATCCCCATCGCCTGCATCGCACTGGCTGTCGCGGCGACGCCCCCGGTCTTTCCCAGAGCGTCGAGCACTGCGCGGCGTGTAATCATGCAAATCCCCCGATCTCGACCCGTGTGCGATCAGGACATGCTCCCCAGTGCCGTCTTGCTATCGATTGCGGCTAGCGTGCGGTAAAAGGGCCGGAAAATGGCGAATACGGCAATTGTTTATTGCAACGGGCCTAAACTCTGCGCGATTTGTGCGGCAGAACGCCGGTTTTTGACGAATTCATACAAGAAATGGGCAAATAAACGCCGCGTCGCGCGCGATTTTAGCGCCGGGTCAGAATGGCAGGCGGATTGAGGCGATTCGCGACTTGGCGCAGCACGAAACTGCTGCGGATGCGCGCGACGTGCGGCAGGATCGACAGCTCGCGCCGATAAATCGCGTCATAGTCGTTGAACGAGCTGACATGGATAAGCAGCAGGAAGTCGGTGTCGCCCGAGACGAAGCCGCAATAGGAGATGGCCGTGCTTTTGAGCACCTCGCGCTCGAAATCGACGAGCACGTTTTCTGCCTGGGAGGTCAATTCGACCGAGACCACCACGACACCACTGAACCCCAGCCGCGAAGGGTCGAGGCGCACCTCGTACCCAGAAATAACCCCCGCTTCCTCCATCGACTTTCGCCGCCGCGCGACCGAGCTGCTCGACAGGTTGATGCGCTCGCCGATCGACACGTCGGAGGCACGGGCATCGTCAGACAAGGCGGAAATGATTCGATAGTCGGCGTCATCCAGCAGGACCGCGCGAGATTCCTTCATGAAAACCCCTTTTCATGCCAGAATTCAGCGCAAACTCCCCTTAATTCTTCTTATTCTGCTCAACACGCGCAAGGCTTTCTTGCTAGCTTGCATTTGTCAAGACGGCTGCCGCGTTCTGGGGAGGACGCGCCGGATGGCCAAGGACACAATGAGGATCCCGAGCAAGGCGAACTGCCAGCCAAGGGGGACTTCATGGCCATTTCACATCGCGCGCTGCTTGCCGGACTCGGTATCGTTTGGGCCGCGCCGGGTCTCGCCCAGCAGGCACCGGTTCCGGTCCCTGAAACAGCAGAGACGGAAACCGCCGAAGCGGGCGGCGAAATCGTTGTTACCGGTACGCGCATCGTCCGCGACGGGTATAGCGCGCCGACCCCGGTCAGCGTCATCAGCACCAAGGAACTCCAGGCCGAAGCTCCGGCCAACATCTCCGATTTCGTCAACACGCTGCCCGCCGTGCGTGGCAGCGGGACGGCGGCGACCAGCAACGGATCGTTGAGCAACGGCGCTGCCGGAATCAATACCGTCAATCTCCGCAATCTGGGTGCCCAGCGCACATTGGTGCTGTTCGACGGACAGCGCTCGGTCGCCTCTGCCACAACCGGCACGGTCGACGTTAACACCTTCCCTCAAGCGCTGATCGAACGGGTCGAAGTCGTAACCGGCGGAGCGTCTTCGGCCTATGGATCGGATGCGGTGTCAGGCGTCGTCAACTTCATCCTCGACAAGAAATTTACGGGGCTGAAGGGCGAATATGAATACGGGGTCACGACCTATGGCGATGGCGCCAATCACAAGATTTCGGTGACGGGCGGCCTGCCGTTCGCCGGGGGCAAGGGCCATATCCTGCTCAGCGGCGAGGTGTTTACGCAAAAGGGCATCCAGACGATCAACCGTGCGTGGAACAACTCGGGGTTCTTCCAGATCGACAATCCTGCCTATGTCGCGGCAAGCTGCACCGACGCGCTGGCCTCGACAATCTGCTATCCGGCGCGCCTCATCTAGGCCGGCATCGGCACGAGCCAGTTCACGCCGGGCGGCCTCATCAGCACCGGGCCGTTCCGGGGCACCTATTTCGGGACGATCGACCCGTCGACCGGGCGGGCCACGGTCAACCAGCTCGCCTTCGGTCCGACCAACGGCCAGTGGATGGTCGGCGGCGACTACAACATCACCAGCGCGGGCCACCGGGGGAGCGCGACGCTCCTCCCGGCGGAGAAGCGGTCGAGTGTGTTCGGACGATTGAGTTACGAATTTTCGCCTGCCTTCGAACTCTATGGCCAGTTCGCGTACAGCACATACCGCGGCCAGAGCTATTACCAGCAGACGCCGACGACCGGCACCACGATCCAGGTCGCGCCGACGACGGCCAACGGCAACCTTATCAACGCCTATCTGCCCGCCGCGTTCATCGCCAGCGTCAACGCCTATAACGCCAGCCAGCCGACAGCGGCAACCAGGGTTTCGACGGTCGCACTGGGCACCAGCAATATCGACATCCCGCCACAGGGCAGCGACAACACCCGCGAGGTGTATCGCTACGTCATCGGCGGCAGCGGCAAGTTCGAAGCGATCGGGGCCGAATGGAGCTGGGACGCTTATTACCAAAAGGGTATCGTCAAAACCAACGAGTTGCTGACCAATGCGTGGAACCTGGCGCGCATGACACTGGCGACCGATGCGGTGTTCGCGCCTGCCGGGAACGCCATCGGCGTGGCTGCCGGGACCATCGTCTGCCGTTCGACGCTGACCGCGCCGACCAATGGCTGCGTCCCGCTCAACCGGCTCGGTATCGGCGTCGCGAGTCAGGCGGCGATCAATTACGTCTTGTACAATGGCCAGCAGCCGCTTCGCACCCAGTCGCTGACGCAGGATGTGGCCGCGCTTAATTTCTCGACCAACAACCTGTTCAACATCTGGGCGGGGCCGGTCTCGCTCGCCTTCGGCGCGGAGTATCGCAAGGAGGAAGTCGATGGCTTCGTCGATCCGCTGTTCCAGCCGATCGTGGCCAATGGCGTCACCACCGGCACCTGGATTTACGGCAATTACCTGCCGACCAAGGGGCAGTACAACGTCAAGGAAGCGTTCGTGGAAACCGTTGTGCCACTCTTCAAGGGCATGGATTTCAACGGCGCGTTCCGCGTGACCAACTATTCGACATCGGGCACGGTGACGACGTGGAAAGCGGGCCTCACCTGGCAGATGATCGACGACATCAAGCTGCGCGGCACCATTTCACGCGACATCCGCGCGCCGAATCTGGGCGAGTTGTTCGCGCCGGGTGTCGGGCGCACCAACACCGTCAACGTGCCGCTGGCCAACGGCACCGTTCGCGCCGACCAGTTCAACGAATCGACTGTCGGCAATGCGGCGCTCGTGCCCGAAGTGGCCAAGACCTATGGCGCGGGGGTCATCCTGACACCACGTTTCCTGCCGGGATTTGCGCTGTCGGTCGATTATTTCGACATCACGCTGAGTGGTGCCATCTCGTCGCTCACCGCGCAGACGCTGATCGACCAGTGCTATACGCTCAACCTCGCCAGTGCCTGCTCGTTCATTTCGACGACCGGCGGGCGCGGCGTGACGACGCCGGGGCTGCTGGTCACCAGCATCGAGATCAAACCGATCAATTTCGTCAGCATCAAGACGCGCGGCATCGACATCGAGGCGAGCTATCGCAAACAGATCGGCCCGGGCACGCTCGCGCTGCGCGCCCTCGCCTCGAACGCGATCAGCCTGTACACCAACAACGGCGTCGATGTGCCGACCGAGGCGGCGGGCCAGAACGGTGGCGGGCTGCCCAAATGGACCTATCGCGTGTCGGCCGGATACGACTTCGACTCCGGACTCGGCTTTCAGGTCATCGGTCGCGGGGTCAGCAGCGGCGTCTATGACAACAGCTATGTCGTGTGCAGCACCGACTGCCCGGTCTCGACGGTCGCCAATCGCACGGTAAACCAGAACCGGATCGCGGGCACCTTCTACACCGATTTCAACATCAACTATTCGTTCAAGATCGACAATGCGAAGGGACAGGTGTTTCTGGCGGTCAAGAACGTCTTCAACGTCGATCCGGCGCTGGTCGGCAACGGGCCGACCGGCAACAACACGCCCGCCTATCCGCAGACCAACCGGCTGCTCTACGATGTGCTGGGGCGCGTGTTCCGCCTCGGTGTCCGCTTCAGCCTCTAGTCCACCCGCCCAAGCCGCCGTCAAGGAGAGATCCCATGCCGAACCGCACCTGCCGTTACGCCAAGGCCCTGTTGCTTGCCTCTGCCACGATCGTTGCCAGCCCCGGCTTTGCCCAGGCCGACCCCGCGCTCAAGACCGAAGCTGCAGCACTTGTCGATGCCAAGGCCAAGCTCGTCCAGGAGATGGTCGATTCGGTGTTCAGCTTTGCCGAGCCCGGTTTCCAGGAGTTCAAGACGCAGGAATATCTGACCGCGATTCTCGCCAAGAACGGGTTCAAGATCACCAAGGGAGTCGCGGGCATCCCGAGCGCCTGGACCGCGACTTGGGGCGAAGGCGGCCCGCTGATTGCGCTCGGCAGCGATGTCGATTGCCTGCTCGGCGTTTCGCAATATCCCGGCATCACCTCGCTGAAGCCGATGGTCGAGGGTGCGCCGGGACATGGCGAGGGGCATAATTCGGGGATGCCGCTGATCATCGCCGCCGCGCTCGCCGCCAAGGAAACGATGATCAAGCACGGGATCAAGGGGCGGCTGATGCTGTGGCCCGGCGTCGCCGAAGAACTGCTCGCCACCAAAGCCTATTATGTCCGCGAGGGCCTGTTCAAGGGCGTCGATGCGAACATCTTCACCCATGTCTCGAGCGATTTTTCGACCAGCTGGGGGCTGGGCGGCAGCAACGCGCTGGTGTCGGTCGAATATACGTTCACCGGATCGACCTCGCACGCCGCGGGGAACCCGTGGGACGGGCGGTCGGCGCTCGACGCGGTCGAGATCATGAACGTCGCGCTCAATTACCGCCGCGAACATCTGCCGCTCAGCCAGCGCATGCACTATGTCATCTCGAACGGCGGCGGGCAGCCCAATGTCGTCCCCGACAGGGCGGCGGTGTGGTATTATTTCCGCCAGAACGGGTTCCAGCAGGTCCGAGACCTGTACGAAATCGGCAACACGGTGGCCGAATCCGCCGCCAAGGCAACCGAGACGACGGTTACGCGCCAAGTGCTTGGTTATGCCGCACCGAACTATGGCAACAAGCCGATGGCCGATGCCGCCTATGCCAATATCAAGGCGGTCGGCATGCCGAAATGGACCGACGACGACCAGGCGTTCACCAAGGCCGTACAGACCGGACTCAAGCGCACGATCAAACCGCTGGCCACGACGATCGGTGAAATGAACGGACCGACGAACGAACGCGTGCCGACGGGCGGCGGGTCGGACGATATCGGTGACATCATGTGGAACGTGCCGACGATCACGATCCGTTACCCGTCGAACATCCCGAGCATGATCGGCCACCACAAGACAAGCGCCATCGCGATGGCGACGCCCATCGCCCACAAGGGCGCGGTCGCAGGGGCAAAGGCGGTGGCGATGACCGTGCTCGACCTGATGACCACGCCCAAGCTGATCGCCGATGCGAAGGATTATCAGCAGAACGTCCAGCTGAAAGACCAGAAATACGATCCGGTGATCACCGCATCGGACAAGCCCGCGATCTGGCTCAATACCGAAACGATGCGGCGGTTGCGTCCTTCGATGGAAAAATTCTATTACGATCCGAAGAAATATCCGAGCTATCTGGCCCAGCTCGGCATTGCCTATCCGGGGACGGCACCGACCAAATAGGGGACTGGTTTTGCGTCGATCGTTGCGCCGTGCGACCTGCGCGGCCCTGTTCGCCTGCGGGGCCACCGCCGCAGGCGCGCAGCGTACGCAGGAGAATGCCGTCACTTCGGCGAGCGATGCGTTCGGCAGCCAGATCGGCAACGAGCGTATCGGCCTCTACCAGAACGACGATGTCCGCGGGTTCAATCCGGTCGAGGCGGGCAATGCGCGCATCGACGGCCTGTATTTCGACCAGCAGGAACGTCCGACCAGCCGGCTGATCGAGGGATCGACGATCCGCGTCGGCATCACCGCGCAGGGATTTCCTTTCCCCGCACCCACCGGTGTCGTCGATTACCGGCTTCGCGAAACGCCCGACAAGCTGGCGTTCGGCGTCGAGTTCGAGCGCGCGGCTTTCGGCGGGCTGTTCGGCTCTTTCGATGCCAATATTCCGCTGGCACCCGGGCTGGCGCTGTCGGCGAACCTGATCGCGCGGCGCTTTGCCCAGCCGCAAGGCGGGCACAACAACCTGCGCGGCTATGGCGCGACGTTGCGCTGGCAGGGCAAAAGCGGGGCCGAGCTGGTCGGCTTTTTCGGCGGTTTCGGCGGACGGGACGAAGATCCAATACCGAATCTGTTCCCGGCAGGCGACGAGCTGCCACCCGCGATGGCGCGCGGTATCTTCCTCGGGCAGGACTGGGATCGCAAGAGCAGCTACTCCAATCTCGGCGGCCTTGTCGGCAAACTGCCGCTGGGCGATTGGCGGATCGAGGCGGGCGTCTTCCGTTCGGCCAAGGTCACGGGGTCGTCGTTCTCCGACCTGATGCGCGGCGTGCGGCCCGACGGCAGCGTGGCGAGCCGTGTTATCATTGCGGACGCGGACAATGCAGACGTGTCGGTGTCGGGCGAGGTGCGCGTGACGCGCAGTTTTGCGACCGGGCCGGTCACGCACCGGCTGATCGCCTCGGCACGGGGCCGCGCCAAGGACCGCGATTTCGGCGGGCAGGCGACGATTGCGCTGGGGGCGAGCACCGTCAACGCGCCCGACCTGCGCGCCCGGCCGAGCTATACATTGGGCGCCAACGACCACGACCGCGTGCGACAGATGACGCTGGGGGTCGGATACAGCCTCAACTGGCCGGGACGCGGCGCGCTCAGCCTGTCGGTCTCGCGCAGCGATTATCGCAAGGCGGTCGATTTCGCCAATCCTGCGGTCGCCGACCTTGCCGTGTCGAGTACGCCCATGCTCTACAACATAAGCGGATCGGTTGTGCTCTCCCGGCAACTCACCCTGTTCGGCGGCTATGTGAAAGGGCTGGAGGAAAGCCTGATCGCGCCCGATATCGCCACCAACCGCAACGAAGCCCCGCCCGCGATCATCACCGAACAGGCCGAAGCGGGCGTGCGCGTCGCGGTCACGCCCAGGATCACGCTCGTCGCGGGCGTGTTCAGCGTGAAGAAACCCTATTTCGGCCTCGATCCGGCGCTCCGCTTCGGCCAGCTCGGCACCGTCGACAATCGCGGGGTCGAACTGTCGCTGACGGGGACGTTGCTGCCGGGCCTGTCGATGGTCGCGGGGACCGTGCTGCTCGATTCGCGTATTTCGGGCGAGGCGGTGACGAGCGGGCGTATCGGCCCGCGTCCGGTCGGCTCGGTGCGGCGGCGGAGCATCCTCAATCTCGACTGGAAACCGGCGGGCCAGACGCACTGGTCGTTCGACAGTGCGATCGAGAGCCTGTCGTCGCGGGTCGGCAACACGGCGAACCGGCTGGTCGCCCCGGCGCGCACGACGCTGGCGCTCGGCACGCGCTACCGCACCAGCATCGGCGGCATGGCGGCGCTGTTCCGCGTACAGGTGACCAATGTCTTCAACGAATATGGCTGGCTGGTCAGCAACAGCGGCGGCTTCACCTATTCACCGGGCCGAACGTTCGTCGCGCAGCTTGCCGTCGACCTCTGATAGCTGCTTTTTGCTATTTGGGGCCGCACGCCCTATACCGGTTGTGCTGAACGTCGCCTGCGACGGATATCGGGCCGCTTACGCCCCCCTTTGTCCCTGAACTTGCTTCACGACGCCGGGATGGCCCGCCTTTGGACCATGCCCGTCAATTCGGACTAAGGAATGCCCGATATGATCACCGGAACCGTTAAATTCTTCAATGCCGACAAGGGCTATGGCTTCATCGCGCCGGAAGGCGGCGGGGGCGATGCATTTGTGCACATCTCGGCCGTCGAGCGTGCCGGCATGCGCACCCTCGATAAGGACCAGCGCGTCACCTACGAGCTCGAAACCGACAAGCGCGGCAAGACCTCGGCTGTGAACCTGCAGTCGGCCTAACAAGCTACCGGCGGCGGCGGCACGGGGCTTACCCTGCCGCCGCCGTTTTCTTTTCTACGTCTTACTAAAAGGATTCGATCCAGCCATGAGCCCTCTCGAATTCTACCGCACCCAGGCGACCAAGGCCGCGACCGATGCCGCCGCCGCCACCCTCGACAATGTCCGCGACCGCTGCCTGCGCGCTGCCGCCGCATGGGACGTGATGGCCGAGCGCATCGAGCGCACCGAAGAAATGCGCGCGGGGCGCCCGGGGAGCCGGTGATTCCGGCTTCGATTCTCGCTCTTCTTCGAGCGTAAGCGAGAAGCCCGGCCGAGCGCGAGCGAGGTCTTCCACCGCAAGCCGCGCTTTCTCGCTAACGCTCGAATGAGCACCTCGCTGTCGCTCGGCGAAGAAAAACGTCTCAACGCAGCGCTGTAACCGCAGGCGATTTCAGGCAGCTTGCCAGATCGCCCTGAGGCTTGGCCGGAATCGGTTTCGCATAGGGCGCAACCTCGACCGGCACCCCGATCCCCGACGTCGCAAACCCGGTCTGACCCCGGCACTTCATCACTTCGGCGAGCAGTTTCGGCGGCGTGTCGTACGCCTCGTAGCTGAGCCGGAACGTGCCCCAGTGCATGCCGAGGCCACGCGCCGCGCCGAGCCGGTCGAACACTTCGGCGGCGTCGATGGGGCCGATATGGCTGCCGATGCCCATTTGCCCGGGCACGAAGCGGAACGCGCCGATGGGGATGAGCGCGAGGCGCACGGGGCCGAGCTTTGCGGCCTCGCGCGGCCATTGCCCGTCGCCCATGCCGGTATCGCCCGCGAAGAACAAGTTGCCGCCCTTGGGCAGCACGACCGTGAAACTCGACCACAGCGCCCGGTTGCGGTCGGCGAACCAGCGGCTGCCCCAATGATGGTTGCGGGTGACGACGACTTCCGCTTTCAATTTCGGCTCACATTTAACCTGAGGGTAACCCGGTGGCACAAAGCACCGATTCACGACGCCCCGGCGTTCGCCCCAGTCGAGCGCAACCGCCTGTGCGCCGATGCTGCGGATCAGTGCATCATTCCCCAAGCTCGTCACGATGAGCGGGCTGTCGCGGTCCCAAAGCCGCTTGAGTGTTCCCAAATCCATGTGGTCGTAATGATTATGGCTGATGACGACGAGGTCGATAGGCGGCAAATCCTCGAAACGGATGCCGGGTTCCGCCACCCGGCGCGGGCCGAAGCCGAAGGGGCCTGCAGTCGGCCCCCAGATCGGATCGGTCAGGATGTTCAGCCCATTGGTCTGGATCAGCCAGGTTGCATGACCGACCCAGGTCGCCACCATCCGTTCGCCCTCGACGCGGCGCTCGGGCTTGGCAGGCGTGACATCGACCTTGTCGGGCCACGGCGGGCGTTCGTCGGTGCCGAACAGATAGCGGATCAGGAAATTACCGCGACTGCGCCCGCCCGGCGGGGCCAGCGTATCGTCGCCATCGGGATTGAAGAACCGCGCGCCGTCGTAGTGCGCGCTGACCGGCCCCTGATAATAGATGCGGTCGAGGAATTTGGGGACGATGACGATCGCGAGGCACAGCGCCACCGCCAGCCACAACAGGCCGCGCCCCACATATACTATTGCGCGCCGCATCCCGCCTCGCCACTCTGACTGTGATGACAGCGATAGCGTTTCTGTTTGCAACGGCAAGCGTCGCGACCGCGCCTGTCGCCACCGCGCGGGCCGAGTTCAATGCGCAGCGCATCACGCACGCAACTGCGACGGGGATCGCCGACAAGACAACATCGCGCGCCGCGACTGTCGACGATCCGGTGCGCGTCGCCAGCGTGTCGAAAATGGTCGTCGCGCTGGGGGTGATGCGGCTGGTCGAGGCAGGCAAGCTCGACCTCGACCGCGATGTGTCGGCCTATCTCGGCTGGACGCTGCGCAATCCCGACTTCCCCGAAGTGCCGATGACGCTGCGGATGCTGTTGTCGCACACCTCGGGCCTGCGCGACGATGCCGATTACGCGATCCCGCTCGGGGATAGCGTCCGCGCCCGGCTGGGCGACCGGCGGGCGTGGGACGTTGAGCACCATCCCGGCAACTGGTTCCGCTACAGCAATCTCAACTTCCCGGTGATTGCCAGCGTGATGGAGGCGGCGACCGGCGAGCGGTTCGACCGGTTGATGGCGCGGCTGGTGTTCAAGCCGCTGAAGATCGACGCGTGCTACAACTGGACAATGTGCAGCGACGCCAAGCTCGCACGCAAGGTCGTGCTTTACGACGCAGGCGGGCCGGTGCGGACCGATGGCTTTGCGACCTTGCGCCCCGACTGCCCGGTTCGGCTGTTGCAAGCGACGACGCCCTGCGACCTCAACGCCTACACCCCCGGCAGCAATGGTGCGCTGTTCAGCCCGCAGGGGGGCATGCGGATTTCGGCGCGCGATCTGGCACGGATCGGGCAGCTGTTTGTAAAGCGCGGGGCCGGCTTTCTCAAACCCGCCTCGCTCGCCGAAATGGCGAAGCCGCACTGGACGTTCGACGGCGGCAATGGCGATACCGAGGGCGGATTTTATTGCAGCTATGGCCTCGCCGTGCAGATCCTCGCCACGCCCAACATGCCCGATTGCCATGACGACCTGTTCGGCGACGGCGTGCGCCGCATCGGCCATGCGGGCGAGGCGTACGGGCTGCGCTCGGGGCTGTGGATCGACAGGAAGCGCGGCAAGGGCGTGGCGTTCTTTGCTACCGCCGTGCCCGACGACGCGACCGGCAAAGGCGCGCATTCGGCGTTTACGCCGGTCGAGGAGCAATTAGCCAAGGGGAAATGACCATGCGCCGGATACCGATCGTCGCCGCATTGCTGCTCACGGGCGCCGCGCCCCCGCCCGCCTATGACCTTATCGTCCGGGGCGGGACGATCTATGACGGCACCGGCGGCACGCCATACAAGGGCGATGTTGCGATCAAGGGCGACCGGATCGTCGCGGTCGGCAAAGTACGCGGCACGGCCAAACGCACAGTCGATGCAAAGGGCCTCGCCGTCGCACCCGGCTTCATCAACATGCTCAGCTGGGCCAATGAATCGCTGATCGCCGACGGGCGCGGGATGAGCGACACCAAACAAGGCGTCACTCTCGAAGTGATGGGCGAAGGCTCGTCGATGGGACCGCTCAACCCCGAGATGAAAGCCAACGCCACCCGGCGGCAGGGGGACATCAAATTCCCCATCGGCTGGACCAGCCTGCGCCAGTATCAGGACTGGCTGACGATGCGCGGCATCACCCCCAATATCGCCAGCTACGTCGGTGCGACGACGGTGCGGATCAACGTGCTCGGCGAAAACGATGTCGATCCCACCCCCGCGCAGCTCAGGCGGATGCAGGCGCTTGTCCGCACCGCGATGAACGAGGGCGCGCTGGGCGTCGGCTCCAGCCTGATCTACGCCCCCGCCAGCTATGCCGAGACGCCCGAGCTGATCGCGCTGATGAAGGCGGCGGGATCGTGCGGCGGCAGCTATATCAGCCATATCCGCGACGAGGGGCCGCGCCTGATCGAAGCGATCGACGAGCTGGTCGAGATCGCCGAAAAATCGGGCGCACCCGCCGAAATCTATCACTTCAAACAATCGGGCCGCGCCAATTGGGGCAAGATCGACGCCGCCATCGCGCGGGTCGAGGCGGCGCGGGCGCGCGGCCTGAAAATCACCGCCGACATGTACACCTATCCGGCCAGCTCGACCGGCTTCGACGCGGCGATGCCGCTGTGGATTCAGGAAGGCGGGATCGAGGCGTGGGTCGCGCGGTTGAAGCAGCCCGAATTGCGCGCCCGGGCGCTGACCGAAATGCGCGAGGGCAAGGTCGGCGAGAACACCAGCCTCGTCGTCAACGAACCCGACAAGGTCACGCTGCTCGCCTTCAAGACCGCCGCCCTGCGCCCGCTGGTCGGCAAGACACTGGGCGACGTCGCGCGCGAACGCGGCCAGCGGCCGGAAGAGGTGATGGCCGACCTGATCGTCGCCGACGGCACGCGCATCCAGGTCGCCTATGTCTCGATGCGCCCGGAAAACGTCGCGCGCGAAACCGCGCTGCCGTGGATGAGCTTCGGCTCGGACGCATCTAGCCAGGCCAATGAGGGCGTGTTCATGCTGTCGAGCACGCACCCGCGCGCTTACGGCAATTTCGCGCGGGTGCTGGGCAAATACGCCCGCGACGAAAAGACGCTGACCTTGGCGGATGCGGTGCGGCGGCTGTCGGGGCTTCCGGCAGAGAATCTGCGGATTGCACGGCGCGGGACACTGAAAGTCGGCAATTACGCCGATATGGCGATCTTCGATCCCAAGACGGTCGGCGATACCGCGACCTTTGCCAAACCCCAGCAATATGCCGTCGGTATGCGCCACGTCTTCGTCAACGGGGTGCAGGTGCTGAAGGATGGCGAGCACACCGGTGCCAAGCCCGGCCGTGTCGTTGCCGGACCGGGCACGGGCAAATGCGTGCCAGTCGGTTAGCAGATCGGGGACTGTCCCCACTTAGGGACTGTCCCCTGCCAAGGTAAAGAGGGACAGTCCCCAAGTGGGGACAGTCCCTTGCTCTCTGAGGGAGGCAATATGGACCCGCAATGTTTACCCGCCATCGACGCCTATATCGCGTCGCGCGCCGCCTTCGCGCAGCCGATCCTGAACCACGCCCGCGACATCGTCCACGCTGCGCAGCCGGGCATCAAAGAAGCGGTCAAATGGTCGCACCCGGCGTTCCTGTGGAAGGGGAAGCTCGTCGCCGGGATGGCGGCGTTCAAGGGGCATGCGACCTTCGGCTTCTGGCATGGCGCGGCCGTCACCGGGCTGTCCGAGGTCGAGGACAGCGCCATGGAGTCGTTCGGGCGGCTGACGTCGCTGGCCGACCTGCCGCCCGATGCTGAGCTGGCTGACATGGTCCGCAAGGCCTGCGCGCTGATCGACGCGGGCATCGCGCCCAAACACATGACCGAGAGAAAGCCGCGCGCCGAGCTCCCCGTGCCGCCGGCGCTTCAAGCCGCCCTTGCCGCGAACCCGACAGCGCAGGCAGCGTGGGACGCCTTCGCCCCCTCGCACCGCCGCGAATATTGCGAATGGGTCGGCGAGGCGAAACGCGAGGCAACGGTCGCGGCGCGGGTCGCCCAAACGGTCGAATGGCTGGTCGAAGGCAAGAAGCGGAACTGGAAATACGAGAACTGCTGAGCGATCTTCGACGACCGCAGAACTCCTCCCCAGCGCAGCGCAGGGGAGGTGGCGCGAATGCGCCGGAGGGGCGCGAGCGCAGCGAGCGACGGTCTCGCCACCCGAAACACCGTCCGCCGCTGAACGCGGCGGCCCCTCCGCCCTGCGGGCACCTCCCATGCGCTTCGCTGGGGAGGAATTGTGCAAGCCCGCCCTCAGGGACAGTCTAACACTATGCCCGACACGCTCCACGACGGCACCGCCCACCCGCTCCCCGACGACCTGCGCGCGGCGCTGACCGCCGATGTAGCGGCGGTGGCGCGGTGGCAAAGCTTGACTCTGCTCGGTCGCAACGAGTTCATTACCGAACCCTTGACGCCAAACAACCCGTCACCTGCGCGCGGCACATCGTGCGGACGGCGGAGGAACTGCACCAAGGCAAACGCCGGCCTTGCTGCTGGGCAGGAGCGCGCACCGGGCGGACAAAGCGTCGAGCGCGTGGCAGCAGGCGAAGGAGGCTAGACCACGTGCGTAGGAGGATCTGTTGACAAGAATTATAATATGTTGTTTAAACACAATGAAACAATGATTCAGAAGACATTTCGTGCCCTATATCCATAATCGCATTACCCTGTTTCGCGCCGAGTGCGGTATTTCACGTAAGGAGCTGGCCGAGGCGGTTGGGGTCAACCCACAGACTATCGGCTACCTCGAACGGGGCGATTACAACCCGAGTCTCGAGCTCGGTATGAGGATTGCCGCTTACTTTGATGTCCGGGTCGAGCTGATGTTTTCCTTCGAGCCTTTTGAAAGCGTCGCGGCGGTGCTGCGACGGACTGGAGAATAACGATGTCGAATTCATTTGATCGTATCATAGGGCGCCTGGATGCCATTTCGGAAAAGACGCCCTTCCCGGCGATGATGCGCGGCGAGGTCAATCAGCGGCCTCGGCCGAGAAAATTTCTGCCGGCCTTGTTAATCGCGGCATCGGTCGTCGCATTGGCCATGGCTATTGCAGGATCGAAATTTGCCCTTTCCGTTATGATGATGACCTTCGTCACCACACTCATAGTGCAGTGGTTTGGGCCGATGCGGGGCAAGAGTGCGAATGCGCCCTACGATGAGCGCGAGCGGGCGAGCTATATCAAGGCGCGGCTGATCGGTGTCAGCTGGGCGCTCACTCTCGTCGTTGTCGGCTGCATGGTGCGTTCGCTCAGCGGGATGCTTCCGCCGATTTGGCAACCGACCGAGCCGACGCATTGGCAACTGCTCTACATCTTCCTGATCAGCATTGCCGCGAACGTATCGATGCTCGCCCTGAGCTGGACGATGCCTGCGCCGGTCGATGACGATGAATAGCACCAGCATTCAAAACGGCGGGAGAGCCACGATGAAGACCTTTACAAATCATCGAGCAGGACTTGGGGTCGCGGCGTGCCTCGCGATGTTTGTCGGCGCATTCATGATCGGCATGGACAGGTTGGAAGGACCGATCTGGACTGCGGGCTTAATCCTTTGGGTCGCTGCTTTGGTACTCGAGTGCGTCGTGCGTGCTTCGCCTTATGAACGCATTGTCCGCTTTAGTCTGCCGTGGAACGACGACCGGCCTGATCTCGACGAACGCGAACTCGGCTTGCGCAGCCGCGCCTATGAAGCCAGCTATGTGCTGATGATATTCGGAGCGATTGTCCTGCTTCTACCGGTTATAGTTTATATGGATTTGAAAGGCGGTATTAAGGGCTTTTTCCTGATCATGTCATTCACTGGATCAGGAATGATGCTGCCGACGATTGTCCTTGAATGGATTGCACCTGCAAGCGGACGCAAGGACGATCTCGAGGAGACGTGATTCACACCCCCTCCAGCAACCGCTCCTCCCTGATCTTCGCGCTCCACATTTGCGGCGCGAGCGTGTGGACATTCGCCCCCGCGCTATCCACCGCGACTGTCACCGGGAAATCCTTCACCTCGAACTCATAGATCGCCTCCATGCCGAGATCGGCGAAGCCCACGACTTTCGAGCCCTTGATCGCGCGTGCCACGAGGTAGGCCGCGCCGCCGACGGCCATCAGGTACGCGCTCTTGTGCTTGGCGATCGCGGCGGTTGCGGCGGGGCCGCGTTCGGCCTTGCCGACGCAGGCGAGCAGGCCTTGCTCGAGCATTATGTCCATGAACTTGTCCATGCGCGTCGCCGTCGTCGGGCCGGCGGGGCCGACGATTTCCTCGCCGACCGGGTCGACCGGGCCGACGTAGTAGATGACGCGGCCCGCGAATTCGACGGGGAGCGGCTCGCCTTTCGCCAGCATATCCGCGATGCGCTTGTGCGCGGCGTCGCGGCCGGTGAGCATCTTGCCGTTGAGGAGCAGCCGGTCGCCCTGTTGCCAGCCCTGCACGTCGGCGGCGGTCAGCGTGTCGAGATCGACGCGGATCGACGCCGCATCGGGCTGCCAGTCGACCTTGGGCCAGTCGTCGAGGTTCGGGGTTTCTAGGAAGACCGGCCCGCTGCCGTCCAAAGTGAAATGCGCGTGGCGGGTCGCGGCGCAATTGGGGATCATCGCGACCGGCTTCGACGCGGCATGCGTCGGGTAATCCAGGATTTTGACGTCGAGGATCGTCGCGAGCCCGCCCAAGCCCTGCGCGCCGATGCCGAGCGCGTTGACCTTGTCGAAAATCTCGACGCGCAGCTTCTCGACGTCGGTGCGGGGGCCGCGCGCCTTCAACTCGGCCATGTCGATATGGCCCATCAGCGATTCCTTGGCGAGAGACATCGCCTTTTCCGCCGTGCCGCCGATGCCGATGCCGAGCATCCCCGGCGGGCACCAGCCCGCGCCCATTTGTGGGACCATTTCGAGCACCCAGTCGACGATGCTGTCGCTGGGGTTGAGCATCTTGAACTTCGACTTGTTCTCGCTGCCGCCGCCCTTGGCCGCGACGTCGATGCTCACGGTCGCGCCCGGGACCATTTCGACCGACATCACGCAAGGCGTGTTGTCCTTGGTATTCACCCGCGTGAAGGCGGGATCGGCGAGGATCGAGGCGCGCAGCTTGTTTTCGGGGTGGAGATAGGCGCGGCGGACACCCTCGTCGATTACGCCCTGCAGCGACCGCGTGCTGTCGAGCACGCACTGCTGGCCCCATTTGACGAACACGGTGACGATGCCGGTGTCCTGGCAGATCGGCCGGTGCCCCTCGGCGCACATGCGGCTGTTGGTCAGGATTTGCGCGATGGCGTCCTTCGCGGCGGGGCCCTGTTCAACCTCGTACGCGGCACCCAGCGCGCGGATGTAATCCATCGGGTGGAAATAGCTGATGTATTGCAGTGCGTCGGCGACGCTTTCGATGAGATCGGATTCGGATATGGTGACGGTCATGGCTCGGCCCCGCTATGGTCACCTGCCCCTATGCGCCGGAGCGCCCCGTGAAAAGCCAGTTGCCCACCGATCCCGAACTGATCCGTTTCCTGCGCGAGGAACTGGGCGAGGGCGTGCCCGCCGGGGGCAGCTGGACCTTCACCGGGCCGCTCTGGCTGTGGCGCGGGAAAACCAAGGACGGAACCGCGAGCACGATGGCGTGGCATTTCGTCACCATCGACGGGGATATCGCCGACGCGATTCGTGCCGCCGCGCCGGGGCGAATGGCGGCCTGGGGATCGGTCTATGTGACGGCCCGCATCGGCGGCACCGAGTGGCGCACCTCGCTGTTCCCGAGCAAGGAGGTCAAAGGCTATTTGCTGCCGGTGAAGGCCGCTGTGCGTAAGTCCGAGAAACTGGTCGAGGGCGACCGGATAACCGTATCGCTGGCGTTGTGAACGTCGAATCGTAAATCACTGTGTCGCAAGAAATCTTTTTTCCTGCGCGCCATACCCCCTTGCGCGTCACGAAAACGACGCAAGTCCGGCGCGTCGCTGCGGTGCAGCAACGACGAAACGAATCGAATCTGCGACGAACCGAATGGTGACACCGTAATTTACCCTCTTGCGTCTCAAAATGGTTGAGCCACTATAGCTAGCGGTTCGGGGCAGGGAGCCAATACTACAGCTTGTATGTCGCGTTTGCGGACCTTGATTCCGCACTGGCGACCTGCGCGCTGTGGATAACGGGGAAAATTCCCGTTTTGTTCGCTCGCAGCCCCGAAAACGTGTAGGATCGGGGTTTGGCCCCGAGTCGGATGTGAGTCGAAAATAAACGGGCGCGGCGGAACGGGGATCGGGGCGATGGATTTCAGGGATAACGATGGCAGAGCGGACATGAGTGCGGACACGGCGGAGTTGATCGCAGAGGCGATGGCAGGCGCCGCAACGGCGACGGCCAAGGCCGATGCCGCGCCGATCGAGGGCGTGCATCCGCGC
This sequence comes from Sphingomonas sp. SUN039, assembly GCF_024758725.1. NCBI lineage: Bacteria > Pseudomonadati > Pseudomonadota > Alphaproteobacteria > Sphingomonadales > Sphingomonadaceae > Sphingomonas > Sphingomonas sp. SUN039. Next base: position 2,895,450 of record NZ_CP096972.1, read on the forward strand.
CTGTTCGCGGTCGAGGTCGATCATTCGCGCGATGCGCTCCTCACCGATTTCGGCAAGGAGACGCTGAAGGACCGCTATCTGTTGCCTGGTGAATCCTATCAGGATTTGTTTGTGCGCGTGGCGTCGGCCTATGCCGACGACCAGCCACATGCCCAACGGCTCTATGATTACATCTCGCGGCTGTGGTTCATGCCGTCGACGCCGGTGCTGTCGAACGGCGGCACGGGGCGCGGGCTGCCGATCAGCTGCTATCTCAATTCGGTGCCCGACAGCCTGGAAGGGATCGTCGACACCTGGAACGAGAATGTCTGGCTGGCGGCGCGCGGCGGCGGGATCGGCACCTATTGGGGCGCGGTGCGCGGTATCGGCGAACCGGTCGGCCTGAACGGGAAGACCAGCGGCATTATTCCGTTCGTGCGCGTGATGGACTCGCTGACCTTGGCGATTTCGCAAGGGTCGCTGCGCCGCGGGTCGGCCGCGTGCTACCTCGACGTGTCGCACCCCGAGATCGAGGAGTTCCTCGAAATCCGCAAGCCCAGCGGCGATTTCAACCGCAAGGCATTGAACCTGCATCACGGCGTGCTGCTGACCGATGCATTCATGGAAGCGGTACGCGACGGGACCGAATGGCAGCTGCGCAGTCCCAAGGACAACAGCGTCCGCCAGACGGTCGATGCGCGCAGCCTGTTCCAGAAGCTGGTCGAAACGCGGCTCGCGACCGGCGAGCCCTATATCGTCTTCGGCGACACGGTGAACCGCGCGATGCCGCGCCATCACCGCGAACTGGGGTTGAAGGTTTCCACTTCGAACCTGTGCAGCGAAATCACCCTGCCGACCGGCAAGGATCACCTCGGCAACGATCGCACGGCGGTGTGCTGCCTGTCGTCGGTCAACCTCGAAACCTGGGACGAATGGAACGGCGACAAGATGTTCGTCGAGGACATCATGCGCTTCCTCGACAATGTCCTGACCGACTATATCGACCGCGCCGAGCCCGAAATGGCGCGCGCCAAGTACAGCGCGTCGCGCGAACGCTCGGTGGGTCTGGGCGTCATGGGCTTCCACAGCTTCCTGCAGGCGCGCAATCTGCCCTTCGAGGGCGCGATGGCGAAGTCGTGGAACCTGAAAATCTTCAAGCACATCAGCGCCAAGGCCGAGGAAGCCTCGATGCTGCTGGCGGCGGAGCGCGGCCCCTGCCCCGATGCCGAGGAACGCGGCGTGATGGAGCGGTTCAGCTGCAAGATGGCGATCGCGCCCACCGCGTCGATCAGCATCATCTGCGGCGGGACGAGTGCGTGCATCGAGCCGATCCCGGCGAACATCTACACCCACAAGACGCTGTCGGGGTCGTTCTCGATCCGCAATCCGTATCTCGAAAAGCTGCTGTCGACCAAGTCGAAGAACAGCGACGCGGTGTGGAATTCGATCCTCGAACAGGGCGGATCGGTCCAGCACCTCGACTTCCTCGATACGGACGAAAAAGCGACCTACAAAACCAGCTTCGAGATCGACCAGCGCTGGCTGCTCGAACTCGCCGCCGACCGCACGCCGTTCATCGATCAGGCGCAGTCGCTGAACCTGTTCATCCCGGCCGATGTCGAGAAATGGGATTTGCTGATGCTCCACTTCCGCGCGTGGGAGCTGGGCATCAAGTCGCTCTATTATCTGCGCTCGAAAAGCGTCCAGCGCGCAGGCTTTGCGGGCGGAGTCGAAGCCGACAACACCGCCTTGCCGCCGGTGATCGAGCTGGAGACCAAGGATTACGACGAATGCCTCGCGTGCCAGTGATGGCGCGCGAGACTTCGTGTCGTGGGCAGGCGGTTCAGCCGTCCTGTTCTTCTTCCTCGAACGTAATCGCCACATCGGCGTTGGCGGACAAGCGGACCTTGCCGTCCTCGACGCCAGCAATCAGCCCGGTCGAGATATAATGGTGATGTCCGGAATGGCCTCCGCTGCCTTCGACAACCTCGGCACCGCTGTCGGCCTTGGTCAGCTTGATGCGGTGGCCGTCAACGTGGTCGACGGTGCCGACATGGACGCCATCGGCGCCGATGACTTCGTCATGTTCCTTGATCCGGGAAAGATCGACCATGAAAATAACTCCTTTGCGGGGGTGACGGGAACCCAACGCATTGGCGCGCCATTGGGTGCAGCGATGCCATGCGAAGGACCCCGGGATGACTGCACCCCTGTTGATGGCGCTCGTCGCGCTGCTGTGTACGGCGGGGTCGATATGGCTGGTCCGGCGCCGGGCGCGGACCGAAGCCGCGATCTATCGTCACCGGATCGCGGCAACGATGCTGGCCGCAGCGGCAATAATCCTGATTGCGTACGCGTGGACGCTCCACAGCTGGGACGCCGCAAGCTGAGCCTGTTTTCGCTGATGGCAATATTGGTTGCCTTCAGCTTTTTCACGCCCGACGCCTATGCTCAGGGCGTCAAGCATATGATAAATGATCCTTTCCAGCGGATGGCAAAGCTCGGACTGTATCTGCCTGCTTGGTTTATGATACCGAGTGCGCCACCCTCTCCCGGCGACGGGCGCCCCACGACTCCCCTAGCGCAAACCAAAAGTTCGTTACTTCTGTTGAGCGTCTCGAAGGAAGGGATGCCCGGGTTGTGCGAAGTGCTGGCAACTAATGATACGCCTGGGCTTGCCGAACGGTTCTGCGAAATCTCTGCCATGCGTATGAAGTTCGCTCCTGCTGCAAAACCGTCACAAAAGGCGTTTTGGTTTCATGTCTACAGTGGGGGCGAGCCTCGTCTTACCGTCGTCGATGTTCCTCTTAAAAAATAGCTGTCCGGAGTAAACCTCATGTCCCTCACCGTCGCGCGCAACCAGTACAAGCCCTTCGAATATCCGTGGGCCTATGACTTCTGGAAACGCCAGCAGCAGATTCACTGGATGCCCGAGGAAGTGCCTTTGGGCGAGGATTGCCGCGACTGGGCGCAGAAGCTGACCGATCACGAGCGCAACCTGCTGACGCAGATCTTCCGCTTCTTCACCCAGGCCGATGTCGAGGTGCAGAATTGCTATCACGAACATTACGGCCGCGTGTTCAAGCCGACCGAGATCAAGATGATGCTGGCCGCGTTCAGCAATATGGAAACGGTGCATATCGCGGCGTATTCGCACCTGCTCGACACCATCGGCATGCCCGAAAGCGAATACGGCATGTTCCTCCAATATGAGGAAATGAAGGCCAAGCACGATTATCTCGGCACCTTCGGCGTCGACAGCGATGAGGATATCGCGCGAACGCTCGCGATGTTCGGCGGCTTCACCGAGGGGCTTCAGCTGTTCGCGTCGTTTGCGATGCTGATGAACTTCCCGCGCTTCAACAAGATGAAGGGCATGGGGCAGATCGTCAGCTGGTCGGTGCGCGACGAAAGCCTGCATTGCGAGGGGATCATCAAGCTGTTCCACGCCTTTTGCGCCGAACGCCAGTGCCTGACCAAGGCCGTGAAGGACGACATTCTCGACTGCTGCCAGACGACGGTGCGGCTGGAGGATGCGTTCATCGACCTCGCCTTCGCCGATGGTCCTGTCTCCGGCATGACCGCCAAGGACATCAAGAAATACGTCCGCTTCATCGCCGACTGGCGGCTCGACCAGATGGGCTTCAAGCCGATGTTCATGATCGACGAACACCCCCTGCCGTGGCTCGCGCCGCTGCTCAACGGGGTCGAGCACGCCAACTTCTTCGAAACCCGCGCGACCGAATATTCGAAGGCAGCAACGCGTGGCAATTGGGGCGACGTCTGGGGCAGCTTCGACGCCCGTAAGGGGGCGAAAGCGGCGAACGCGGCGGCAAACGAGGATGTCGGGGTGAGCGAGGTCGACATGTTCGGGGTGACGAGCGTGGCGGCGGAATAGAGTATGTCCGAAGGCTCGTTGATCAATCTAAACCTCGGCGCACTCGCCAAGCCGGTCGAGATATTAATTGAGCGGGTTTCCGACGCCGTGGGAGGGATCGCGAGGCCTTGGCAGATCGAACGTATTGCTCGCGCGGAAGGCCGTGCAGATATCGCACGGGCGGAGGCGCGGATTGAAGTAACTGAAGTTGAGCAACGAGCGATTCAGCGGTTGGTCAAAGAAGAGGGGCGTCGGCAGGAAAACATTGAATCAATAACTGCTCAGGCAACAGAGTTTGTCTCAGAGAGCGCGCGCCCACAGGATATCGAGGAGGATTGGCTAACCGAGTTCTTTGCTCGGTGTCGAAATGTATCCGATAGTGAAATGCAAAGAATTTGGTCAGCGATACTAGCAGGAGAAGCCAATCATCCCGGAAGTTATAATAAAAAGACAATTGACCTATTGTCAACGTTGGGAAGAACAGAAGCAGCAAATTTTCAGAAACTGACTCGATTCTGTTTTTCTATCGGTAACAGATTGATGGTGTTTGTAGACGATCTAGAAAATCCTATTTTTGGTAAAAATGGGATAGATTTTGAGTATCTTTCAGATCTAAGTGATCTGGGACTATTGGATTTCAATCATATAGCTGGTTTTGAGGTTAATGCAAAAACCCAAGAAATCCCTATGACATATTCGAATCGATTAGTAATTGTTACACTGAATTCTGAAAAAAAGATTCAAATGGGTCAGGTTCGCTTAACGATTGCAGGTTCTCAGATAATGGCTATGTGCTCACTGGTGTATGATCAGGAAGTGCTCGATTACATCTTAGATAAATGGCGAGCTGGGGGAGCGACAGTAGGAAACTTTATCTAAAATACTGCACTTCAATTTAATTAGAACATCGATAATTACGTCATTGATACACAATCTCGATCCAATACCGACAATTCCGCGTCGATAGGCGATAGGCATCCTTAAGCTGGCGGGTCGCATCGCCCAAATTGTCGCTATCGAAATATGGTGCCAATGTTCCGGCGTCACGCGCCGCTCGCTGAAATCGGATGACGTAGCGCGCCCTTGTCGACTCAGGTGGGTGGTCGTAGGTCGCGCTCATTCGCTGAGCCTATTGCAGGTTAGTACTCACGACAAGACTCAGCAGTATTTGGCCGACTGCGGAAAACAGTCGTGCTGCGTGGCAAGCGTACCGTTACAATCCGTCCGCCTCGCCCAACACGACAATTAATTCCGGCAGTGCCGTCGAGACCGTGTCCCACACCACATCGAGATTGATGTCGTAGTAGCCATGGGCAATTCGGTTTCGCATGCCGCGCATGCTTTTCCACGGGATCGCCGGGTTGGCGTCGGCGATGGCGGGGTAGCGGTCCATGAGCTTGGTCGCCGCTTCGCCGAGAATGATCAGGTTGAGGATGACCGCTTGCTGAGTCCGCTTGTCCTCAAGAAAATCGTCCTTATCCAACCCTTCGATATAGAGACACGCCTGTTCTGCCGCCTCGCGCATATGGCCGACGAGTTCGCCCGGCGGCGGTACGCTCATATCGGGCGGGCTTCGGCGAGCACGCTATCACGAAACCGGGGCGGCAGGTCGTCCGCGGTCAGCAGATCGACAGGAACGCCGAGGAGTTCCTGCAACTCGACCTGCAAGCCGCCCAGATCGAACAGCGTCGCACCCGGTAAGGCATCGACGAGAATATCGATATCGCTGTCCGCTGTGGCACGGTCGTGCAGCACCGACCCGAAAACGCGCGGGTTCGCGGTGCGGTAGCGGTCGGCCAGCGCGCGAACAGCGGTGCGATGGGGGTCGAGAGCGGCAGCCGAGATCATGCCAAGAGGATATTGCGGTTACGGTGATGTCGCAAGGCAGCCGCGACCTACGCCCGCACCCCCAACAATAGTGCCCGCACATCCCCCTTCACCTGAAAGCTGACGACCAGCAAATACACGCTCAGAAACGCCGAGCCGAGCATCGCGGCAAGGAAGGCGAGGGCGAGGCCGCCTGCACTGAACCCGTGCCGCCATGCGACCCATAGCGCCGACAAGGTCAGCATGAACATGAAGTCGAGGTTGAACTGGCCGGGCCAGGCCATCTTGGCCATGTCGCCGAAGAACACCGGCAACAGATCGGGGCCGTGGTTCGCGATGACGACGGCGGTGTAGAGGAAGATCGCCAGTCCCATCGCAACGAGGTAGGTCCGGAATCCGGTCATTGTGCGCTCCCGTCGCCAACATTCGCACGATATGTAGCAGACGCTACATCGTGCCGCAACCGTTACAGCGAGGGCATTGCTGAGTCGTCGAGGTCGCCGATCAGGCGGCGGGCGGCGCGGCGGGCGAAGCGCAGGGTTTCGGCGCGGCGGCGCGATGCGGCCAGCGGCACCTGTTCGGGCGCGCGGACGATGGCCGCATCGTAACGGTCGGCGACGATCAGCCCGGCGCGTTCGGGCAGCAATTCGGGCCGGTCGAGCAGCGCCGCGTCGAACCCGGCGGGAATCGCCCAGAAAAACCGGTCGCAATAGTCGAGATACTCGGTCCATTTCGCATCGCCGAGCAGGTCGGCACGCGACACCTTTACCTCGACGATCGTTACCAGCCCCCGGGGACACAGGCCCATCAGATCGGCGCGACGCCCGTTGCCGAGCGCCACTTCGGCCACCGCCAGGCAGTCCTCGCGCGCGAGCAGCCGCGTCGTGCCGCGCACGACATGGGCGGCGATCAGCCGGTCCTGAGGCGTGGCGAGCATCGCCTCAACCTAGAACAGGCCAAGAACGATGCAAGCTGAATTCAACGGTAGAAGACGTGGTTGCCGATCGTCCCGACCCGCGCCATCCGCCAGCCCGGCGCAACGCGGCGGGCGTGGAAGTACAGGGCGTTTTCGGTCGACGAATCCCACAGGTCGTCCTGTGCGATCTTGGCAATGGCAACCGCCGTGCGCCAGTTGCCATTGTCGCGCGAAATCACGGGCAAGGCACCGCCGCGCACGAACGAGAATTGGCCCCGCTGAAGCACGACACCGCAGATGGTCGAGGCAAAGCGGCCCGATTGAGCGCGGTTCAGGATGACATTTGCCACGGCAAGCTGGCCGTCGAGCGGTTCGCCCTTCGACTCGAAGTAAATGGCGGTCGCCAGGCAATTCTGTTCGCGGTCGGCGGTTTCGCCCCCGGCGTGGCGGCGCACCAACGCGGCCAGCGATTCGGCGCGGGGCTCCTCGATAGCAGGCACAAGAGCGGGCGTAACGGCTTCGACTTCGGCCTGGGCCCGGACATCTTCGGGCAGCGGCAGCGTTACCGGGGCGGCAGGCAGCGGATCTGTGGTCACGGCCTGAACCGAAAAGGCGGTTTTGGCGACCGCCGGAAGTTCACCCGATGCCCCAGCGGCACCGAGCGCAAGGGTTGCAAGACCTGCAACCCGGAGAAAATCGAACATCTACAATCTGCACTATGCGGCTGGGCGACCATAAGCCGGGCGAGAAACAAATGCCCCGGTCGGCCCTTCCGACTGCGTACGGCGTGCGGCGGTTCGCTCTTACTTTGCAAACCCAGATCGACACGACTGCGCGTTTATGGATTTTGCCTAGAATGCTGCACTGCAAAAAGTCAATCGTCGCCACTCGTTTCGGCGGCGAAGCGTTCTGCATTCGGGATGTCCAGTTCGACGATCCACAGGTCGGGGTCACGCGCGCGGCGACGGGAAAGCCACGACTCGACCTCTTCGTAATCGGCGTCCGGCTTCGGTCCCACCTCGGCCCAGCCATAGCCGCCATCGACCCCCAGCAGGCGCTCGCGGAACGCCGTCCGCACACCTTTGTCGAGACAAATCAGCAGGATAGACCCCGCCGTCGCATCGCCCTTCGCAACCACCACGGCATTGCCGCCTTCGGCCCCCACCCGCCGGACCAGCGCCGACACCAGCATCGCGCTGGTCAGGCGTGCCGTCATGTCAGGCTCATCGGGCGTAGCCGGGGAGGGTCGACAGCGCGATTTGCGAGCGCATGAAGGTGCCGGTGCCGCGCGCGACTTCCTCGCCATCGGCGTCGACCAGCCGCGCTTCGGCCACGAACACCCGCCGCCGCCCGCTGATCCACCGCCCCTCGGCAACCACCGGCCCTTGTTTCAGGGGCCGGGTGAACAACAGGTTGAAGGCGGTGGTCAGCAGGAAGCGGTCGGTGACCAGGCTGTTCGCGGCATAGAAGGCCGCATCGTCGAGCATCTTGAAATAGGCCGTGCCGTGCACCGCGCCGCCCGCGTGATAGACATTCTCGCCGACATCGAAACGGATCGTCGCTGTCCCCTCGCCAGTGATGCTGAGCGTCGAGGGGAACAGGCGGTTGATCGGCGCGGCAGCGTAGAGCGATTCGAGCGCGCGGTGGTGCGCGGCCGCACCTTGCGAGGCCGGCTCAGGCGGCATCCCGCGTTTCGCCGCCCTCGAACAGCACCCCCAGCGCATCGTCCGAAGACGCCCCGCGCAGTTTCGCAACAAAAGCGCGGTCGCGCAGCGCGCGGCTGACCTGGGCCAGCGCCTTCAGATGATCCGCCCCGGCATCGACCGGCGACAGCAACATGAAGACGAGATCGACCGGCATGTCATCGACCGCCGCGAAATCGATAGGTTGGGCAAGCTGCGCGAAAATCGCGATGACCTTGTCCAACCCGTCGATCTTGCCGTGCGGGATCGCGACGCCGGCACCGAACCCCGTCGAGCCGAGTCGCTCGCGCTCGGTCAGCCGCTCGACGACTTTTTGCTGGTCGATCCCGTAAACCTGCTCGGCCAATTGCCCGAGCGACTGAAAAAGCGGCTTTTTGCCCGACACAGGCAAAGCGGCCACCACCGCGCCGGGCGCGAAGAAGTGGGAAAGTTCGGTCATAGATGTTCCGGATGAAGACGTGTTGACGCGCCCCTTTTCCCAAATCGGTCAGTTAAGCAAGGGCTCGACCCAGCCGATGGTGCCGTCTCCGCGCCGGTAGACCATGTTGAATGCGCCGGTGCCCGCGTTCCTGAACATCAGCGCATTGGTGTTGCGCAGGTCCAGCATCATCACCGCGTCGGACACGCTCGCCTCGGGCACATCGACCCGCGTCTCGGCCACCACCACGGGGTGGTCGCTCGCGACTTCCTCGGCCTCGTCGGCTTCGAACACGGTGTAGCGGGCATTGTCGGGGACCGCTCCTGCCAGCGCATCGCCATTGGGCGCGGCGGGGCCGTTATGGTCCTTCAACCGGCGGACATAGCGACGCAGCTGGCGCTCGATCTTTTCGGCCGCCGCATCGAAGGCGGGATGCGCCTCCATCGCGGTCGCGTGCCCCTTCAGGATCACGCCGTGCATGACATGCGCGACAATGTCGCACGAAAAGCCGTTGTCATGCGGCCCTTTACCCAGCGTCACATTGGCACCGATGGCGCGCGCGAAATATTTGCTGGCAATGCCCTGCATGCGGGTGTCGACATGGGTGCGGAGCGCTTCGCCAGTGGCGACCTGATGCCCGGAAACACGAATGTCCATGTCGACTTCTCCTTGCTACTGAACCACTTCCGCCGCCACCCAGTCGTCGCCTGACGCCCAGACCGGATCGGTCAGCGTCGCGACAAACGCACGGTGGCGGACAATGTCTCCCTCGGACGGCCGGTGCGGGCGCGGACGACGGCCTGAAACCGGTGACGACGGCATCAATGCCGCGACTGCCGGGCGGATCGGCTCGGGTCCGGCCATGTCGAGGCCGATCTGCCGCCCACCGGTCAGCTCGACATAGACCTGCGCGAGCAATTGCGCGTCGAGCAGGGCACCGTGCTGGACGCGGTGGCTGCGGTCGATGCCGTAACGGGTGCACAGCGCGTCGAGGCTGTGCTTGGCCCCCGGGTGACGCGTTTTCGAGATCGCGAGCGTGTCGACGATCCGAGACCGCTGCAGATGCAGCCGCCCGCAACCCCCGAGCTCGGCGTTCAGAAACCCGTAGTCGAACATCGCATTGTGCGCGATCAGCGGATCGTCGCCGATGAAATCGAGCAAATCCTCCACCACATCCTCGAACAGCGGCTTGTCGGCGAGGAATGCATCGCTCAGGCCGTGGATCTGTTCGGCAATGCTCGGCATCGCCATCTGCGGGTTGAAATAGGCGTGGAAGGTGTTGCCGGTCTCGCACCGGTTTACCAGCTCGATGCAGCCGATCTCGACGATCCGGTCGCCCTGGTTGGGGTCGAGGCCCGTTGTCTCGGTATCGAAGACGATTTCGCGCATTGAGACCCGACTATCGGCCTTCGCGTCCCAAGATACAAGCGACGACCTCTGCAACCTGCGCGCGCGTGGCGTCGAGCGGCGCGCCGGTGTCGATGACATGATCGGCGCGTGCGCGCTTTTCGGCATCGGGCAGCTGGCGCGCGAGGATCGAGTCGAATTTTTCGGGTGTCATGCCAGGGCGGGCTAGGACGCGGGTGCGCTGGATCTCGGGCAGGGCGGACACCACGATCACGCTCTCGAGCGCCTGCGCGCCGCCCTTTTCGAACAGGAGCGGGATGTCGAACACAACGAGCGGTGCATCGGCGTGCGCGGCAAGGAAAGCGGCCCGGTCCGCCGCCACTGCCGGATGGACGATACCCTCCAGCCGGGCGAGCGCTGCATCGTCACCGAGCACCAGCGCGCCGAGCTTCTGGCGATCCACGCCCATCGCCCCGGTGGTGCCCGGAAAGGCGGATTCGATTTCAGCGACGAGTCGCCCGCCCGGACCCTGCAATTCATGCACCGCCGCATCGGCATCGAACACCGGTACGCCGAGGTCGCGCAGCATCGCCGCAACGGTCGATTTGCCCATGCCGATGGAGCCGGTGAGGCCGACGGTTTTCATAAGGCCTGCCGCGGACCCCGATCCGGGGTAAGCAACACGCGGAGCTCGGCGTCGTACTGGCGCGGCGCAGGTGCCCCGAAAAAACGCTCGAAAGCCTCGCCGGCCTGACCGATCAGCATCTCCAGCCCGTCGATGGTCGCCAGACCCCGAGCGCGTGCCGCCTTCAGGAGCGGCGTTTCGAGCGGCGCATAGACAAGATCGTAAACCAGCCCATCCGGCATGACATGCCGCTCAAGATCGGGCAGGTCGGGCTGACCCGCCATGCCGAGCGATGAGGCGTTGACGAGAAGGTCGGCAGGCTGGTCGATCGTGCCGTCGAGCGCGGTCGCAGCGCCCGCAGGGACGAGCTCGTCGAGCAGCGCCTGCGCCTTGTCGGCATCACGGTTGAGGATCGTGATCCATGTCGCCCGTCCCGCCAGCGCCGCGAGCACGGCACGCGCGGCCCCGCCCGCCCCGACGACAATGGCATGGTCGAAACGCCTGCCGGCCAGTGGCTCGGCAAATCCCGTCGCATCGGTATTGCCCGCCGCCAGCCCAAGGTCCTGGGGAATGACGACGTTCGCGGCTCCCACCCTTCGCGCAAGCGGGGACAGGTCGCTCACCAGATCCATTACTGCGAGCTTGTGCGGCATCGTAACGTTGCACCCTCGCCAGGCGGCATCGCCCCGCCTTTGGACGAAATAATCGGTGAGCTCGTCCGGACGCACCTGACAACGGCGGTATTCGGCATCGATGCCGAGCTTCTCCAGCCAGAAATTGTGAATGACCGGCGACTTCGACTGGGCGATCGGGTCGCCGATGACCTCGGCATAGGGCCGCGTCATGACGCCAGCATGCCCCGCACGCGCAACCAGCCAAGCAGCGGCAGCAGCGGCAGGCCCATGATCGTCCAGTGGTCGCCGTCGATGCGGTCGAACAGCTGCACGCCCGCGCCCTCGATCCGGTAACCGCCGACGCAGCCCGCGACAGCCGTGCCCTCGCGCAGGACGTACCCGGCGATGAAATCGTCCGACAGTGCGCGCATCGTCATCGTCGCCCGGGCAACGTGCCGCCACACCGGCACGCCATTCTCCGCTGCGACAACTGCGCTGTGCAGCCGGTGCGTGCGGCCCGATAGCGCGCGCAATTGTTCAGCCAGCCCTTCGCCCGGCTTGTCGATCAGCAACCCATCGTCGCGCTGGACCGTCGAATCGCAGCCAAGAACGAGGTCGCCGGGACGGCGCGACGAGATTTTGACGGCTTTGAGTTCGGCAAGCGCATCGGCCAGCCCGCGCCCGTCGAGATGCCTGAGCGCCGCTTTCGCCGCGTCCTCGTCGACGCCCGGCGACACGGCCTCGTGCACAACCCCTGCCGCACTCAGCATCGCGCGCCGTGACGCGCTGGTCGACGCCAGCACCAGCATCAGACGGTGCCGCGCCGTTCGTTGCACAGGTTGATGATTGCGGCCGCTGCTTCCTCGATCGACCGCCGCGTCATGTCGATCACCGGCCAGGCATTGTCGGCAAACATCCGCCGCGCGTACGCCAGCTCTGCCGCGACTTTATCCTCGTCGACATAATCGGTTTCGGGGGCCTGGTTAAGCGACAGCAACCGGTTGCGGCGGATCTGGATCAACCGGTCGGCGCTGGTGACGAGACCGACGACCAGCGGATTTTTGAGGTCGTAAAGCAGCTCGGGCGGCGGCGATTCGACAACGATAGGGATGTTTGCGGTCTTGTAGCCGCGATTGGCGAGATAGATCGATGTCGGCGTCTTCGAGGTCCGGCTGACGCCGGCCAGCACGATGTCGGCCTGTTCCCAATTCTCCCAGCCGATACCGTCGTCGTGCGCAATGGTGAACTGGATCGCATCGACGCGCGCAAAATAGGCCGCGTCGAGCGTATGCTGTCCGCCGACCCGCGCGGTCATCTGTTGGCCGAGCATCGACGACAGCGTATCGGTGACGGCGTCGAGCGGCGCGAGAGCGGGCAACCCGGCCGCCGCGCACATATCCTCGAGCTTGCGCCGCAAACTATGGTTGGCCAACGTGAACAGCACCAACCCGGGGTGTTTGCCGATATCGCCCATGATCCGCTGCAAATGGCCTTCGCTGCGGACCATCGGCCAGAAATGCTTCATCGATTCGACATCGTCGAACTGCGCCAGCGCGGCCTTGGCCACGGTTTCGAGCGTTTCGCCGGTCGAGTCCGACAGCAGATGGAGATGAAGCCGCGCCACGCCGGCCCCTGTGCACAAGTCGCGGGAAAAGCGCAAAGACAGCGGTGCGGGCGGAATCCGGCAGGGTTATCGCCCCCGATGGCTGAATGCCTTTCCCCCGAGTCATGCACAGCCGCATCATTTGCCCGGGCACATGTGGATAACGGGTGCGAATCAGCGCGAATCGGCGGGTATCTGCGGATCGCCACGGGTCAAACTGTTGGCAGAATCCCGAACACCGCATAAACCCCGTCAATCGACGCCCATCAACTCTCATCAACCTTCTCTAAGAATCTAGGATAGGAAGACCGCTTGGCCGACCCGATAAACGTGCCGATCATGACCGTGTTAAACGGCGAAGCGACCGAACGGCCTCCGATATGGTTTATGCGTCAAGCGGGCCGCTACCTCCCCGAATATCGTGCCTTGCGCGCCGAAAAGGGTGGTTTTCTAGACCTTGTCTATGATGTCGAAGCAGCGATCGAGGTCACCCTGCAACCGCTGAAACGGTTCGGGTTCGATGCGGCGATCCTGTTTTCCGACATCCTCGTCGTGCCTTATGCGATGGGTCAGGATCTGTGGTTCGAGGAAGGCGAAGGCCCGCGATTGGCGCCCAAGCTGCTCGATACCTTGCTGGAAAGCCTCACAGCCGCGCCTGAGCGGCTCGAGCCGGTGTTCCGGACGGTTGCAGGGGTCAAGGCGGCTCTGGCCCCTGACAAGGCGCTGCTGGGCTTTGCGGGCAGCCCCTGGACGGTTGCGACGTATATGATCGCGGGGCAGGGGAGCCGTGAACAGGCCGAAGCGCGGCGGCTGAGCTACCGTGAGCCCGAGCGTGTCGCAGCCTTGCTCGATGCGATTGCAGAGACGACGATCGGTTATCTCCGCGCGCAGATCGACGCCGGGGCCGATGCGGTGCAGCTGTTCGACAGCTGGTCGGGGAGCCTGTCACCGCGCCAGTTCGAGCAGATGGTGATCGCGCCGAATGCGAAGATCGTCGCCGCGCTCAAACAATCGCATCCGGACACGCCTGTCATCGGATTTCCCAAGGGTGCCGGCGGCAAGCTGCCTGCCTATGCCCGCGAAACCGGGGTCGATGCGGTCGGCGTCGACGAAACGGTCGATCCCGAATGGGCGCATGCGTCATTGCCGTCAGGCATGCCGGTGCAAGGCAATCTCGATCCGCTGTCGCTGGTTACGGGCGGGCCGCAACTCCACGACGCTGTTGACCGCATCCTGAAAGCGTTTTCGGGCCGCCCGCATATCTTCAACCTTGGCCACGGGATCGTGCCCGACACGCCGATTGCCCATGTCGAAGCCGTGCTGGCGCAGGTGCGGGGCCGCTAGACCATGTTCGACTGGTTCGGCACCGGTATGCTCGGATCGGCCTATCTGTGGGTCAAGGCCGCGCATGTCGTGTTCGTGATCTTCTGGATGGCGGGTCTGTTCATGCTGCCGCGATTCCTGGTCTATCATCAGGAAGCGGCACCCGGTTCGGCGGAGGAAAAACTCTGGGCGCACCGCGAGGCGCGGTTGATCGCCATCATCATGAATCCGGCGATGGTCGCCGTCTGGGCCCTGGGTCTGACGCTGATCGTGAACATTGGCGCATCGGGGGAATGGTGGTTCCGCCTGAAATTCCTGAGCGTCGTCGGTCTCACCTGGTTCCACATGTGGATGGTCGGTTACGCCCGCAAACTGGCGGCGGGGCAGCGCACGGCGTCGGGCCGGACATTGCGGTTGCTCAACGAGATTCCGAGCCTGGCCACCATCGTCATCGTCATTCTGGTGATCGTCCGCCCGTTCTAGAAGCCTTGACTTTCGTGCCGCTCGCGCCGACATCCTCGCCAGCAGCGACGTCCTGTCTGCTGCATCGAGTGCCGGTCCTCGGCGTCCTCGCGCGACCCTTTACGGCGTTGCCTATCTCCCGGAAATACACATGATCCATCTGAAAGAATTGAAGAAAAAATCGCCTGCCGATCTGGTCGAGATGGCCGAATCGCTGGGCGTCGAAAGCGCGTCGACACTGCGCAAACAGGATTTGCTGTTCGCGATTCTGAAAGAGCAAGCCGAAAACGGCGAACAGGTGATGGGCATCGGCACCATCGAAGTGCTGCAGGACGGTTTCGGCTTTCTGCGCTCGCCCGAAGCGAATTATCTCGCCGGCCCCGACGATATTTATGTCTCGCCCAATCAGGTCCGCAAGCATGGCCTGCGCACTGGCGACACCGTCGAGGGCGAAATCCGCGGGCCCAAAGACGGCGAACGCTATTTCGCGCTGACCAAGCTGACCGCCGTCAATTTCGACGACCCCGAAGCGGTACGTCACCGGGTCAATTTCGACAATCTGACGCCGCTCTATCCTGAATCGAAACTCAGCCTCGATACGCTCGACCCGACCGTCAAGGACAAGTCGGCGCGTGTCATCGACCTCGTCTCGCCCCAGGGCAAGGGTCAGCGCACGCTGATCGTTGCCCCGCCGCGCGTGGGCAAAACGGTGATGCTGCAAAACATCGCCAAGGCCATCACCGATAACCATCCGGAAGTGTTCCTGATCGTCCTGCTCGTCGACGAGCGGCCCGAGGAAGTCACCGACATGCAGCGCAGCGTGAAGGGCGAAGTGGTCTCCTCGACCTTCGACGAGCCCGCGACGCGCCACGTTCAAGTCGCTGAAATGGTGATCGAAAAGGCCAAGCGCCTCGTCGAGCACAAGAAGGACGTTGTCATCCTGCTCGATTCGATCACGCGTCTGGGCCGCGCCTACAACACGGTGGTGCCGTCGTCGGGCAAGGTGCTGACCGGCGGCGTCGATGCCAATGCGCTGCAACGGCCGAAGCGCTTCTTCGGTGCGGCGCGCAATATCGAGGAGGGCGGTTCGCTCTCGATCATCGCGACCGCGCTGATCGACACCGGCAGCCGCATGGACGAAGTCATCTTCGAAGAGTTCAAGGGCACCGGCAATTCCGAAATCGTCCTCGACCGCAAGGTCGCGGACAAGCGCATTTTCCCCGCGCTCGACGTCGGCAAGTCGGGCACCCGCAAGGAAGAACTGCTGTTGCCCAAGGACAAGCTCTCGAAAATGTGGGTACTGCGCCGCATCCTCATGCAGATGGGCACCACCGACGCGATGGAATTCCTGCTCGACAAGATGAAGGACTCGAAGACGAACGAGGATTTCTTCGATTCGATGAACTCTTGATCGCCGGGATCGTTACGTCCCCATGCTGACCCTTATGCCGATACTCGCTGCCGTCGCGACCGAACCCATGTCGATGTCGTGGCTGTGGAGCCATATCGTCTCCGACTTCCAGAACATCGGCACGGCGTCGGCCATGACGGCATTCGGCACGGTCGTGCTGCTCGACATCGCGTTGGCGGGCGACAATGCGATTATCGTCGGTGCGCTGGCAGCCGGTCTGCCGCCCGAGCAGCGCAAGAAAGTCATTGCGATCGGCATCCTCGCCGCGCTCCTCTTGCGGATCGTGTTCGCGGTTGCGGTGCTCTACGGCCTCGAACGCTTCAAGGAATACGGTCTTGTCCTCGGCGGCGGCCTGTTGCTGCTGTGGGTCGCGTGGAAGATGTACCGCGAGTTGCAGCCCAAGGGCGCGCCCGGCGGTTCCGACGAAGTGTCGGGCGACGAGCATAGCGGCATCCGCCCCGCCAAGAGCTTCGCCAGTGCCGCCTGGGCGGTCGCGGTCGCCGATGTCTCGATGAGCCTCGACAATGTCCTCGCCGTCGCGGGCGCGGCGCGCGAACACCCCGGCATCATGGTCATCGGCCTGATCCTGTCGGTCGCCATGATGGGGATCGCGGCCAACGTCATCGCCAAATATATCGAGCGCTATCGCTGGATCGCCTGGGGTGGCCTCATCATCATCATCTATGTCGCGGGCAAGATGATCTACGACGGCTGGCACGACTTCGCGCCGACGGCGCAGGCGCTGATCGGCGGCTGAGCGGCTGGCTTGCGGGCCGTCCGTCTTGCCCGCATAACGGCGCGCGAAGGGGACGAACCCATGAAGATCACCGTCGACGTCGATTGCACGCCCGAGGAAGCGCGGCGGTTCATGGGGCTGCCCGACCTGACGCCGGTGCACGATGCCTATATCGGCCAGATGCTCGACGTGGTGAAAACCGGCGGCGTGTCCCGCGACACGCTGGAGGGCATGATGAAAAACTGGATGCCGATGGGCGAAACCGGCATGAAGATGTGGACCCAGCTGTTCGACAATGTGACGGGTGCGGGCAAGAAATAGCACCCTTTGCGCCGCAGGCTTTTGGTCGGTTTTAGCAGAGCGTGGTTCACACGAAGCTCACGAAGGCACAAAGAGGTTCGTCCCCTTTCCTTCGCTCTTCGTCCTTCGCGTCTTCGTGAGCTTCGTGTGAAACAAATCCGATGCCCTGCGGCGCGTCCCAAGTCGTGACGGAGCGACCCACCATCTTTGCAAGATCGACCGGGGCATTGCCTTCGGCGATTGCGATTGTTCGGGTCAGTGGGCCACGTGCGGTGCACGCGCTGTCGGCGCTTTCCGGTCGGGCCGTGCCCGATCCGCGGATGGCTGTGGTGCGGCCGTTGCGGCATCCCGACAGCGGCGCGTTGCTCGATACCGCGCTCATTCTCTGGTTCCCCGGACCCCACACCGCGACCGGCGAGGATCTGGTCGAACTGCACCTGCACGGCGGACGCGCGGTCGTTTCGGCGGTCGAGGCGGCGTTGTCGGAGATCGACGGCTTGCACTCCGCCGAACCCGGCGCCTTTACCCGTCGCGCGTTCGAGAACGGGCGGCTCGATCTCACCCAGGTCGAAGGACTTGCCGATCTCCTTAGCGCCGAAACCGAACGCCAGCGCACGGCGGCGTTGGTGCTGGCCGAGGGCGGGCTGCGCCGCGAAGTCGAACGCTGGCAGGCGCGCCTGCTG
This sequence comes from Sphingomonas sp. SUN039, assembly GCF_024758725.1. Classification (NCBI taxonomy): domain Bacteria; kingdom Pseudomonadati; phylum Pseudomonadota; class Alphaproteobacteria; order Sphingomonadales; family Sphingomonadaceae; genus Sphingomonas; species Sphingomonas sp. SUN039. Next base: position 2,913,274 of record NZ_CP096972.1, read on the forward strand.
CAGCTCGCCGCGCGCGCCGAGGCGCAGATCGATTTTGCCGATGAGGACGATGTCGGGAACGGCGACATGGGGCTGCGGCGGGATTGCGGCGTGTTGGCGGACGAGCTCGGAGCGGCGCTTGCCAACCCGCCCGCCGAACGCCTCCGCGACGGGGTCCGGATCGGCATTGCCGGACCGCCGAATGCCGGAAAATCCACGCTTCTCAATGCGTTGGTTGGCCGCGAGGCCGCGATCGCCTCGCCGGTCGCGGGCACCACCCGCGACGTCATCGAAACGCCGGTCAGCCTGGGTGGCATGCCGGTCGTGTTTGTCGACATGGCCGGATTGCGCGCCACCACGGACGACGCGATCGAAGCCATCGGTATCTCGCGCGCCGAGGCTGCCATCGCGCGCAGCGACGTGTTGCTATGGCTCGGCGAACCGGCGGAGGCTCCTGCAGGCGATCACGTTCTTCGCATCGGGACCAAGAGCGATCTCGGCGGCGCGCGCCTGCCGACCGATCTCAATGTGTCCGCCGTTACCGGGAACAACATGACTGCATTGATCGCGCTGCTCGTCGAGCGCGCGAGTCTCCTCCTCCCCGCTATCGGTAGCCTCGCGCTGACTACGGTCCAGCAGGCCCATATCCGCACAGCCAGCACCGCCTTGACCGGCGCCAGTGTCCAGAGCGACGATGTGCTCCGCGCCGAAGACCTCCGCGCCGCCATGCGCGCGCTCGACCGCATTACCGGTGCCGCCGATACCGAAGCGATGCTCGACACACTGTTCGGTCGCTTCTGCATCGGGAAATGAGTTTCACGTGAAACGGGAGCGCGTTAAGGGCTTGCCGTGACCTATGACGTGATCATTGTCGGCGGCGGCCATGCCGGAACCGAAGCTGCGGCTGCTGCGGCGCGCTGCGGGGCGCGGACGGCACTTATCAGCTTCGACGCGGCGAAGATCGGGGCGATGTCGTGTAATCCGGCAATCGGTGGGCTGGGCAAGGGGCATCTCGTCCGTGAGGTCGATGCGCTCGACGGGTTGATCGGGCGTGCGTCGGACAGGGCGGCTATTCACTACCGGATGCTCAACCGGTCGAAGGGGCCTGCGGTGCAGGGGCCGCGCATCCAGGCGGATCGCGCGCGCTATGCCGCCGCCATTCACGCTTTCTTGGCGGAGATTCCGAACCTCGACGTCATCGAAGCTGGGGTAGCGTCGCTGAATCTCGCCTCGGGGCAAGTCGCCGGGGTCGTGCTCGACGATGGGACGGTAATTGCCGCATCGTCGGTCGTGTTGGCGACGGGCACGTTCCTGAATGCGAAGATGTTTCGTGGCCGCGAAACCGAGGTCGGCGGGCGCGTCGGCGAGCGGGCGGCGACAACGCTGGGGGATCAGCTGCGTGCGCTGAACCTGCCTATCGGAAGGCTCAAGACCGGCACCCCGCCACGGCTCGACGGGCGGACCATCGATTGGTCGCGGCTCGAACGGCAACTGTCGGACGAAGACGGCTGGACGATGTCGCCGCTGGGCCAGCGCGCGCTGCCGCAATTGTTCTGTGCGATTACCCGGACCAACCTGGCCACGCATGATGCGATCCGCGCAGGTCTCGAGGCTTCGCCGCTGTTCTCCGGTGCGATCGAGGGGCAGGGGCCGCGCTACTGTCCTTCGGTCGAGGACAAGGTGCTGCGTTTCGGCGACCGCGACGGGCATCAGGTCTTTCTCGAACCAGAGGGAGTCGACTCGCACCTGATCTATCCGAACGGTCTCTCGACATCGCTGCCCGTCGAGACGCAGGTCGCCATGCTGCGGACGATAGCGGGGCTCGAAGCGGTCGACGTGGTCGTTCCCGGCTATGCGGTCGAATATGATTATCTCGATCCGCGTGCGCTCGACCATCGGCTGGGGCTGTCGGCGTTGTCGGGGCTGTTCTGCGCGGGGCAGATCAACGGCACTACGGGCTATGAAGAAGCGGCGGCGCAGGGGCTGGTCGCCGGCGTCAATGCTGCGGCTCATGCGCGGGGCACCGCGCCGCTGCGGCTCGGGCGCGAGCAAAGCTATATCGGCGTGATGATCGACGATCTGGTCTTGCAGGGCGCGACCGAACCCTATCGCATGCTGACCTCGCGCGCCGAATACCGGCTGGCGCTCCGGGCGGACAATGCCCCGACCCGGCTGACCGACGCGGGTGTGGCGGTCGGCTGTGTGGGTCAGGCGCGGCAAGAGTGGTGGACCAAACGCCGCGACGATCTCGACCGTGCGATGGCCGGAGCCAAAGACGTGCCCGTCGATGTCGCCGCCGAAATCGCCGTCGACGCCCAATATGCACCCTATCTGATTCGCCAAGAAGCGGAGCGGCGAAGCCTATCGGCGAGTGACGGATTGAACCTTGGGGACGACCTCGCCTGGGCAAGCATTCCCGGCCTGTCGAACGAGATGGTCGAACGCCTGACCCGCGCGCGTCCGCGCACTTTGGGCGAGGCGCGACGGGTACGCGGCGTGACGCCCGCGGCGCTGGCTGCCATCATGGTGACGGCCAAGCGCGCCCATGGATGAGGATGCGGCAAAGGCATGGCTCGCCGATCTGGGTGTTTCACGTGAAACGCTGGCGCGGATCGACCGGTTCGTCGAGATGCTGCACGAGGAAAATGGTCGCCAGAATCTCGTCAGCGCGGCCAGCCTCGATCATGTCTATGCGCGCCACATCGTCGATTCGGCGCAGCTCTGGCGGCTTGCGCCCGATGCCGGGTCATGGCTCGACCTAGGCAGCGGGGCCGGTCTGCCGGGACTGGTTCTGGCCATTCTCACTGAAGCGCCGGTCATCCTCGTCGAGTCGCGACGGCTTCGTACCGACTGGCTGCAGCGCGCCGCCGATGCCCTGCGACTCGATAACGTCCGGATCGAGGCCGCGCGGCTCGAACTTGTCCCGGAGACGCCTGTCGACGTCATCACGGCGCGGGCGTTCGCGCCGCTGCCGCGTCTGTTCGCACTTGCCCACAGGTTTTCCCACGGAAAAACATGCTGGATCCTGCCAAAGGGTCGTTCAGCGGCGGAAGAACTGGCGTCGGTGGCGACGACGTGGCACGGTAATTTTCACATGGAACCGAGCGTCACCGATCCCGATAGCGCGATTATCGTCGCGCACGGCGTCAAACCTAAAGGGGTGCGACGGTGATTACCATTTGCGTCGCGAACCAGAAGGGCGGCGTCGGCAAGACGACGACGGCGATCAACGTCGGCACGGCGCTCGCCGCGATGGGCTGGCGCACCTTGCTGATCGACCTCGATCCGCAGGGGAACGCGTCGACCGGCCTTGGTGTCCATCACGGCGACCGGTTGCGGTCGAGCTATGAATTGCTGACCGGCGACTGCACGCTGGCCGAGGCCGTGATCCCGACCAAAGTGCCTGGGCTCGACCTGATCGCGGCGACCGTCGACCTGTCGGGCGCGGAAATCGAGCTCGTCGATTACGAGAACCGCACCGATCGCCTGCGGCTGGCGCTCGGTGCGGCCGCCGATGCACGCTGGGACATCTGCTTGATCGATTGCCCGCCGTCGCTCGGCCTGCTGACCATCAACGCGATGGTCGCGGCGCAGTCTTTGCTGGTGCCGCTGCAGTGCGAATTTTTCGCGCTCGAGGGGCTGTCGCAGTTGCTCCAGACGATCGAGCGCATTCGTGCCAAATTCAATCCATCGCTTGGCATATTGGGCGTCGCGCTGACCATGTACGACCGGCGCAACCGCCTGACCGAACAGGTCGCGCAGGACGTGCGCGCCTGCCTCGGCAATGCGGTATTCCAGACCGTCATCCCGCGCAACGTGCGGCTGTCCGAAGCGCCGAGCCATGGGCTGCCCGCGCTGATCTATGACATGCGCTGTGCCGGCTCGGAGGCGTATATGGCGCTTTCACGTGAACTGCTCGGTCGGCTGCCGCCGCTCGTCCAGGCGAAAGCGGCATGAGCGACAACGTTGAGCCAATCACGCCAAAGCGCCGTGCGCCGGGACTAGGGCGCGGGCTGTCGGCGCTGCTCGGCGACGCGACGCCGGTCGAAACCAACCGCCTGGATGGCGTCCGCGAAATTGCGATTGCCGATATTACCCCGCACCCCGGCCAGCCCCGCCGCCATTTCGACGAAGAAGCGCTGGGCGAACTCGCGGCGTCGATCGGCACGCGCGGCGTGCTTCAGCCGATTGTCGTGCGCCCCGTCGGCGATCGTTATCAAATCGTCGCGGGCGAGCGCCGCTGGCGGGCCGCGCAGGCGGCGCGGTTGCACAGCATTCCTGCCATTGTCCGCGTTTTCGACGAAGGGACGACGCTCGAAATCGCGCTGATCGAGAATATCCAGCGCGAACAATTGAACGCCATCGAAGAAGGCGAGGCCTATCGCCGCCTGATCGACCTGCATGGCCACAGCGCCGATGCGCTGGGCAAGTTGCTGCACAAGTCGCGCAGCCACATCGCCAATCTGATGCGGCTGGGCGACCTGCCCGCGCCGGTGCGGGCGATGGTGGCTGACGGACGGCTGTCGATGGGCCACGCCCGTGCACTGGTGGGGTTCGATGGTGCCGAAGCGCTGGCCGAGCGAATCGTCGCCGAAGGCCTGTCGGTGCGCGCGGTCGAAGCCATTGTAAAAAAAGCGAAAAAACCCGCACCCATCGAATATAAATCGATGCCCGAACGCGGTTCGAACGCCGACATCGCGCTGCTCGAACGGCAACTTGGGGACCTGCTGGGCCTCAAAGTCGCGATCAGCCACAAGGGTGGGGCAGGGGCAGTGAACGTGTCCTATGCCACGCTCGATCAGCTCGACATGATCTGCCAGCGGCTGAGCGGCGGGCCGGTCTAGCGCCGCCGCGCTGCTGCGCGGGCCATGCCCAGCATCGCGGCATGGGCGAGCACGTCGCCTGCTGTCCCCGGCATCTTGACGCCCGCTTCGGCTTCCATCGCCAGACGGTGCGCGGTCGCGGCGGCGTCGGGCGACCAGTGGCGCGCCTCACGCTCGACGGCATCTAATTCGCGCTTGTTGCCGCGCGGCATTTGCCCGCCGCGTCGCGCCGACAGGGCGCGCGCAACCATCAGCGCGCGCCGGTTGACCGCCCGCAGTCCGGGAATGACCTCGACCGCCGCCTCGCCCGAAATTTCCTGCGCCAGCTCGGCGACCTTGCCGTCGAACAGCGCATCGACCGTGTCCCATGCCTCGCGCACGTCGATGGCCGCGCCCACGGCTTCGATATCGGCGCGTTCGACCGGGCGGGGGCGATCGGGCGAGGCATCGACATAAAGCGCGAGCTTTTCGAGCTCGCGCATCATCAGCGCGCGGTCGCCCTGCGTCGCATCCGCCAGCAACCGCGCCGCATCGGGGCTGAGCCGCACGCCCATCGCGCGGCCGGTCTGCGTGGCAATGGCGTCGGCCTTCTGCCCCTCGGGCTTCCAGCTCTGGAAAGCGAGCACGCGCCTGTCGTCCAGTGCGAGTTTCAGCAGTGCCGAGGTCTTGGGCAAATTGCCCGCGACCAGCACGGCGGGGCAGCCCTCGGGCGCGTCGAGCAGCGCCTCGACCGCCCGCAGGCATTCCTCGCCGCCGGTGACGCGGATCCAGCGCGGGCCGCCGAACATCGTGATCGCGGTTGCCTCATCGGGCAGCCGCGCCGGGTCTTCCTTCAGCGTCGCGCCATCGAGATCGACCCGTTCGGCATCGGCGCCCATCGCGGCGGCCAGCCGGTCGGCAAGTGTGCGCGATCCGGCTTCGTCGGGTCCGTAGAGCAGCGCGAGTTTCCAGTCGGAGCCCGGGGCGTCGAGCGCGCGCCCGATCTGGGCCTCGTTCGCCTTCACTTGGCCGGCGCGTCCGCCGTTCGCCGGGCATAAAGCGCCACACGCGCGACAATCTGGTCGGCGACGACCCCGGTCAAACGCTCCAGCGCCGAATTCTCGGCAGCAATCGTCGCATAGTCCGACGACACCACGTCGATCCCCGCGTCCGATCCGGCGGTCGCGTCGAGCACGGTCTGCCCGGTCGCTGTCTCGACGAGTTGATAGCGCGCGCGCAGAGTCCGCCGTTCGCGCGTCACCGCATCGTCGCGGCGCACACCGAAGCCGGTAATCTTGTCGTCGAGCTCGACCTTCAGGCTGTAGCGCGGGCTTCCTGCGGCCTGAATGCGGTCTGCAAGTGCTGCCTGCATCAGCCAGCCCGCCTTGCCCTCGATCGGTGCGACCGACACGCCCGCGAGCGTTGCCGCGACCGGCCCGGCATTGCCGCCCGAATACAGCGGCTGAAGACCGCAGGCCGAGAGCAGGAGCAGGGGCGCGAGGAAAAGCGAGCGGGTCATGCCACCAGATTGACCAAGCGGTCGGGCACGACAATCACTTTCTTCGGCGTCGCGCCCGCCAGGATCGCCAATACCTTGGCATTGGTGACCGCGAGGCGCTCCATTTCGGCCTTGTCGGTCCCCTTGGCGACGGTGATCGTATCGCGCAGCTTGCCGTTGACTTGAAGTGCGACGGTGATTGAGTCCTCGACCAGCAGCGCCGGATCGGCCTCGGGCCAGGGCGCGTCGGCGACGAGCCCGGTGTTCCCGCGCGCCGCCCAGGCTTCCTCGGCCAGATGCGGCAACATCGGCGCGATCAGGCGGATCAGTGTTTCGATGGCCGTGTCACGCGACGCGGACGGTGCGGCCTTTTCGATGGCATTGGCGAGTTCGTGGACCTTGGCGACCGCTTTGTTGAAGCCCAGACCGTCGATATCCGCGCCGATGCCCGCGATGGCGCGGTGCAGCGCACGGTCGATGGCCGGATCCGCGCCCGCGTTGCCCGTTTCCGCGTCGAACAACCGCCACAGGCGCTGGACGAAGCGCCATGTCCCCTCGATTCCGCTTTCGCTCCACGGCAAATCGCGTTCGGGCGGCGAGTCGGACAGCATGAACCACCGCACCGCGTCGGCACCATAATGGTCGAACATTGGCTCGGGATCGACGGTGTTGCGCTTAGACTTCGACATCTTCTCGATGCGACCGCGTTCCACAGGAGCATCCATCATTGCTGGCCAGACGAGTTTGCCGTCCTTTTCAGCAATCTCATCTGGAGCAACCCACATATAGGTTGTGGTCGTTTCCAAGTTCCCAGCAGCAACAGCCTCTATTTCGGCCCTTTCGAGTCGAGCTCGATACGTCTCGTGCGTCACCATCCCCTGCGTGAACAGCCCGGTGAAAGGCTCGGTGATCCCGATCTTGCCGATGCGGTTGAGCGCGCGCGTCCAGAAGCGTGCGTAGAGCAGATGCAGGATCGCGTGCTCCACCCCGCCGATATATTGCCCGACCGGCAGCCAGCTTTCGGCCTCCGCCCGGTCGAACGGCGCATCCTTGGGCTGGCTGGCGAAGCGGATGAAATACCACGACGAATCGGCAAAGGTATCGAGCGTGTCGGTCTCGCGCCGCGCAGGTTCGTTGCAGTTCGGGCAGGCGACGTGCTTCCACGTCGGATGGCGGTCGAGCGGGTTGCCGGGGATGTCGAACGTCACATCCTCGGGCAGCACCACCGGCAATTGCGACCGCGGTACCGGCATCACGCCGCAGAACTCGCAATGGATGATCGGGATCGGCGTGCCCCAGTAACGCTGGCGGCTGACGCCCCAGTCGCGCAGCCGGTATTGCGTTTGCCCCTCACCCCAGCCTTCGACTTCGGCGCGCGCAATGACGGCGGCCTTGGCATCGCCGACCGACATCCCGTCGATAAAGCCCGAATTGACGATCACGCCGTCGCCGTTGAACGCGGTGTTGCCCCGGAAATAAGGATCGACGTCATCGCCGTCGGCTACGACCCGCCGCACCGGCAGTTCGTATTTGCGCGCAAAATCCAGATCGCGCTGGTCGTGCGCGGGCACGCCCATGACCGCGCCGGTGCCATAGTCCATCAGCACGAAATTCGCGACGAACACAGGCAACTTTGCATCGGGAATCAACGGGTGATCGACAGTCAGCCCGGTGTCGAACCCCAGCTTTTCCGCCGTTTCGATCTCCGCCGCCGTGGTGCCGCCCTTGCGGCACTCCTCGATGAACACCTCAAGCGCGTGCCGCCGCACTGCCATTTCCTGCGCAATCGGGTGATCGCAGGCGATGGCGAGGAAACTCGCGCCGAAAATCGTATCGGGGCGGGTAGAGTAGACGTCGATGCTGTCGCTGCCGTCGGACAGCGCAAAACTTAAGCGAACGCCCTTCGACTTGCCGATCCAGTTTTCCTGCATCAGCCGCACCTTGTCGGGCCACTGGTCCAGGCTATCTAGGCCTTCGAGCAGTTCCTCGGCGAAATCGGTGATTTTCAGGAACCACTGGCTCAGCTTGCGCTTCTCGACCAGCGCGCCCGACCGCCAGCCGCGCCCGTCGATCACCTGCTCGTTGGCGAGCACGGTCATGTCGACCGGATCCCAGTTCACGGCGGACTCTTTCCGGTAAACCAGCCCCGCCTTGTACAGGTCGAGGAACAGCGCCTGTTCGTGGCCGTAATAGTCAGGTTCGCAGGTCGCGAGTTCGCGCGACCAATCGATCGCCAGGCCCAGCCGCTTCAGCTGCGCGCGCATCGCGGCGATATTGGCGCGGGTCCAGTCGCCCGGATGCACCTTGCGCTCCATCGCCGCGTTTTCGGCGGGCATGCCGAAGGCGTCCCAGCCCATCGGGTGGAGCACTTCGTGCCCCGTCATCCTTTTGTAGCGCGCGAGCACGTCGCCCATCGCGTAATTGCGGACATGGCCCATGTGGATGCGCCCCGACGGATAGGGAAACATCTCGAGCACATAGGCGCGCGGTTTGGGGCTCGACGAATCGGCGGCGAACGACTGGCGCGCCTCCCATTCGGCTTGCCAGCGCTTGTCGGCGGCAAGCGGGTTGAAGCGCGTACTCATAAGGGAAGCGTTACCCCGCGATGGCGTTGCGGCGCAGGTCGCGGGCCTTGGTCAGGATGATGTCTTCGAGCTTTTGCACCGTTGCGGCCTGCACCGGCACGTCGATCCAGCCGCCGCCCTGCTGCACTTGGCGGCTGGCGGCGACGCGGACGGCATCGGCGCGCAGGTCCTGATCGAGGATCGTCACGGTCAGCTTCATCCGCTCGCCGGGCGAATTCGGATTGGCGTACCAGTCGGTGACGATGACGCCGCCGTTCGAATCGGTCTGGACCAGCGGCATGAAGCTGACCGTGTCGAGCGCAGCGCGCCACAAATAGCTGTTGATGCCGATCGTCGTCGTGCGCGATGCGGCGAGATCGGCGACGCGGCCGGGCCGCTCCTTCTTGCCACAGGCAGCGAGCGGGGCGACCAATATCATCGCGGCGAGTACGGAACGGCGGATCATCGGCGGAATTGTCCTTGGATATCGGGCCTTGGCAGGCTGGCGAAGAGCGTTAGTGCGCTATCGCCGCGCCCGCAAGCACGGCATCGTCATCGCGGATTGGGGGGGCGGATTGCCGGACGAGCGCAAAATCGATTGCTCCGGGCGTTACAATGTGTGTGCCTGGTGCAACAGCGGCGCAATAAATGTCGGCCGGGGGTAGAACCGAATCGTACACGGCCTATGTTAGGCATCGGAAAAACACAGGGAATCGAGTCGTTCGATGACGCAGGGGCGGATTTTGGCAGGACTGGCAGGGGGTGCCCTTGTGGCGTCGCTCGCCCTGCTGACGCCTGCCTTCGGTGCCTCGACGACAGCGCTTCCGGCTAAGGCACCGGCCTCGCTCGGTCTGCGCGACGGAATCGGTTCGTTCACCCCCGCCGCCACCGATGCCCGGCTTGCCGCCGCCTTGTCGCGTTCGGGTCTGTCGAGCAGCGGCTTTCGCTTCACGCCTGCTTCGTCGGTGCGGCTCAACCGTTCGGTGACGGTCGCGGTGCGCGCGCGGACGAATCGTCCCGACGCGGTCGGCGATCAGGCCGATCTGGTTCAGCCCGCAACCTCGTCGATCGCGCCGATTGCCTATAATCTGGGTGCCGCGGTCGGCTGGCGCAAATTCGCGGTTACCGGCGACATGCAGAAAATGGACCTGGCGGGCCTTGGACGCCGCGAGACGGTCGATGTCGGGGTCAGCTACACCACCAAGCGCCTGACGACGCGGGTTCAGGTGGCGGCGGACCGCACGTCGGGTCCGGCGGCGCGGACAGTTCTCGGCGGGTCGGGCGTGTCGGTCGATTTCGGCAGTTCCTATTCGCTGACGCGCAACCTCGATGTGACGGCGGGCGTCCGTTACCGCGCCGACCGCGACCGGTTGCTGCCGCAGAGCGACACCCGCCGCGACAGCCAGGCGGTCTATGTGGGCACTGCGTTCCGCTTTTAATTAGTTGAACGCGTCGATTGCGGCCCAACCTTGGGCCCCCATTCCGCCTAGCTTTCTGAATTTAGCCGCAGTCATGCCGCCCAGCGCAATCGTGCGCTGACGCTGGTCGCCGATCAGCAACCCGAATCGCACGACGCCCAGCGACCGTGCGCCCGGATGCGAGCGCGTCGCGAAGACTGGCGAGATGAAGACCAGATCGGCCCGGACCCGCATGGCCAGCGCCATTTCGCACCGGTTATGGACCGCAACGCTCCGCAGTCCCTTCGACGGCAAGGCCGAACGGTGGTGCGCGCCGTCGGCTCCCCATGCCCGCGCCTGCCCGGGCATTCCTGCCAGCAAAACTACCAGCCGCCGCCGTCGCGCCACGCGCCTGACCCGCTCGAACAGCGTGCGCCGCTCCCCGGCCGGCGTCGCATGGTGCCGGAACACGATTCCGGCACCCTTGGGCAATTTCCGCGCCAGCACGACCGGGTCGCCGCCGCGCTCGTCGGTCATCAGCCACAGCCGGGGCAAGGGTGCTTTGCGGGATCGCATCGCCCTCCTATAGCGCGGCGCGTGACCGAAACCGCAACTCCCGCCGACCGTCTAGCCACCGTTCGCGCGACCATCGACAAGGCCGCGCTGCGCGCCGCGCGTTCCGCCGATGCCGTGACGCTGATCGCGGTGTCGAAAACGCACAGCGCCAACGAAATCCGTCCGCTGCTCGAGGCCGGACACCGCGTCTTCGGCGAAAACCGGGTGCAGGAAGCCGCCGTCAAATGGCCCGGACTGCGCGCCGATTATCCCGGTGTCGAACTCCATCTCATCGGCCAGCTCCAGTCGAACAAGGCCGCCGAGGCCGTCGCGCTGTTCGACGCCATTCATTCGGTCGACCGTCTCTCGCTGGTCGCGGCGCTGGGCAAGGCGATGGCGCAGAACGGCAAATTCCCCGACTGCTTCATCCAGGTCGACCTCGCCGACGAGCCGCAAAAGGGCGGTTGTGCGGTCGGCGAGCTGCCTGCACTCCTTGCCAGTGCCCGTGATGCCGGACTGCCGGTCAAGGGGCTGATGTGCGTCCCCCCTGCCGGTCTTAACCCCGCACCATGGTTCGCGTTTCTGGCCAAGCTCGCTGCCGACCATAGCTTGCCGGGCCTCAGCATGGGCATGTCGGGCGACTATGCGACTGCCGTTACCCTTGGCGCGACGCACATCCGCGTCGGTACCGCGCTGTTCGGGGCGCGGGGATGAACATCGACGGGATTATCTTCGACTTCGACGGCGTGCTGATCGAAAGCGAATATGCGGGCAATCTCCAGATTGCGCGGACGCTGACCGGGCTCGGCTACCCGACCACGGTCGATCAGGCACTGGCCAAGTTCGTGGGACTCGGCGGTCGCGATTTTCTCGATGCAGTGGCGGGGCATATCGGCGGGCCGGTCCCCGATGCCTTCCACGCCGAGCGTCAGGCCGAGGATGCGCGGGTGCTGGCACAGGGGATCGACGCGGTCGAAGGGGCAATCGCGTTCGTCCGCAGCCTGTCCGGCGACCTGCCGCGCGCTATCGCCTCGTCGAGCACCTCCCACTGGATCGAGACCCATCTGGCACACATCGGGCTGCGCGACGCCTTCGGCCCCCACATCTATTCGGGGCGCGAGCATGTGACGCGCGGCAAGCCTGCCCCCGACATCTATCTCCATGCCGCCGCACAGATCGGTACCGATATCGCCCGCACCCTCATCATCGAGGATTCGCCCGTAGGCGTCACCGGGGCGGTCGCCTCGGGCGCGCAGGTCGTCGGGCTGGCTGTGGGGCAGCATTGCGGACCCGATCATGAGGCGATCCTGCGCCGTGCGGGCGCACCGGTCGTTGTCCATGATTTTGCCGCCATCGCGCGGATGGTGGCGGGGCGGCTCGCTGCCTAGCGATTGCCCCGCTGCTGTCTGGGAGAAAATGGTGCCCGGGGACGGGGTCGAACCGCCGACACTGCGATTTTCAGTCGCATGCTCTACCAACTGAGCTACCCGGGCACACGGAGCAGACGCCCGCGAAGGCCGCGCCTATAGCGAGGCGATATCGTCCCTGTCCAGCCCGAGCGAGTCCATTGCGTCATCGGTGGGCGGACCGGGGATGCGATAGCCGTCGTCGAGCCATTGCAGCAGGTCGCGGTCGCGGCACCCCTGCGAGCAGAACGGGGCGTGCGCGGGCACCGGGGGCTTGGCGCAGATCGGACAGGGTTTAGGCGCGCTCGGCATATCCGCCCGACATGGGCGTCGTCGCCTGGCTTCGCAAGCCGATGGGTCCGCCCAGCAGTCGGGCCAGCCGGTCGAGCCAGTCGGGGTGGGCGTCGAGGACCGCCGTGACGCGCGGGTGCGCGACCAAGGTCGTTGCCCCCGTCCGTCCCTCGCGCCCCACCCGGCGCAGCAGCGCGCGGGCGGCATGCCCGTCTGGATCGCCCTGCACATGCTCGATCAGCGAGGCGCGCGTTCGGGGCCGGATGACTTGCATGAAACCGAAACCGTTGACCGCTGTCCGCTCGAACGGCGGTGGCAGCGCGGCATCGAAGGCGGCGGCGACGGCGGTGCGTGCCTCCTTGCCGCCGAGAGTGGGAAAATCCACGCCGATGGACCCCGCGATGCCGAACGCCCGGATCGCCCTGCCTGCCGCCGTCGCTGCCGCCAGCGCGAGCCCGGCGGGTTCGAGATGCCCGTCAACGTCGATCAGGGTCATCGCCGGGGTCGGGCTGATCCGCAATTCGCCGCCCGCAAAGGACCACAGGCCGGTTTGCACGCTCTCGATCAGCTCGCTCCACCCCGCAGCTTCGAGGACGTCAGGTTCATGTAAGGCCAGCGTGCGGACCGGGATTCCCGTTGCCGTGATCCGGGCCAGCAAACCCGGTCCGTCGGCCAGCGCCGTGTCGGGCGCGGGTCGCCCTTTCGCGCGCTTGGCCCGGTCGCGTTCGGGAATGGCCTCGCGGGTGACTTCGACCCGTACCAGCGCGCCTTGCGTCCACGCGCGCAGCAGCGGCTCGACCAGCACCTCGCTGCCGTCTGCAAGTGTGACGAACCCGCGCTGCGCGGGAATCGCAATGGCGGTCTGCCGCCCCTCGACCACCGTCCCGGCGCGCGGCCCCGTTCCCTCGACCTCGATCAGTGCCTCGACAATGCAATCATTCTCGACCAGCGCGGCCCGCGCCTCGCCGATGCCGTCCTCGTAGAGCCACTCAGACAACGACGACTCCGGCGCTGCGCAGCAGATTACGCGTCTCGAACAGCGGCAGCCCGACGACGCCCGAATGGCTGCCCGCCAGATCGCGCACGAACGCCTCGGCGGTCCCCTGGATCGCATAGCCGCCCGCCTTGCCGCGCCATTCACCGCCCGCGATATAGCTGTCGATCATTACAGGCGTCAGCAGCGCGAATGACAGCCGCGTGTCGGACAGCCGCTCGCGCAACCGCCCCTCCGCATCGACGACGGCTACAGCGGTAAAGACATGATGGCGACGGCCCGACAACAGGGTCAGGCACGACCGCGCGACGCCCTCATCCTCGGCCTTGGGCAGGATGCGGCGTCCCGCCCCCACCACCGTGTCGGCGGCGAGCACCACGCTGCCCGGATGGCGAGCCGCCACAGCAAGCGCCTTGTCGCGCGCCAGCCGCACCGCATGGGCGCGCGGCGTCTCGTCTTTCAACGGGGCCTCGTCGAAGTCGGCAGGGTCGATGGCATCGGGAACGACGCCGATCCGCGCCAGCAGATCGAGGCGGCGCGGACTGGCGGAGGCGAGGATCAAACGCACCGGGTTTCCCCGGACGCAGGTCAGGACGGGCCGGGGCCGCCGCGACCCGGCATGAAGCGATAGGTGATGCGGCCCTTGGTCAGGTCGTAGGGCGTCATTTCGACCAGCACATCGTCGCCGGTCAGCACGCGGATGCGGTTCTTGCGCATCTTGCCCGCCGTATGGCCGAGAACCTCATGGTTGTTCTCCAGCTTCACGCGGAACATCGCATTGGGCAGCAGCTCGAGCACCGTGCCGCGCATTTCGAGAAGTTCTTCCTTGGCCATGCAGCCCTTTTCACACCTGTGTCACGAAAGTGACGGCCCCATAGCCGAAGGGTTGCGCGAAGGGAAGCGCGGTGACCGGATAGTACCGGTCACATCGCCTTCGGTTTTAAAGACATGTCGACGGCAATAAAAGGCAACGGCTTGTCCTTGTCGGTTGCTACATAGGCGGGGTTCCAACGCTCGAGCCAGCCCAGCGCCTCCTCAAGCCACTGCACATGAAGTTCCTCGTAAGGAAGTTGGTGCGTCCCCTTGGGTTGCTCGACGTAACGGAAATCGACGCCGTCCTTCTTGCCAGATGCCTTCAGCCGGGACACCAGCGTCCGCGACTGTTCGATGGGAATGCGCTGATCGCGGAGGCCGGCAACGATGAGGATCGGTGCCCACTTACTGTCGGTATGACGTGCTGAAGATATGCCTTCAGGATCGTTCGACGTCGCCTGGAATTTCGCGCTGAAGGTGCTCAGGTGTTCCTTGTCCCAGCGTGTCATCATCGGTACGTCGTAAATGCCCGCACCCGCGACCGCGCAACGCCATAGGTCGGGATCCCGCTGCGCGCCACGTGCTGCAGCATAGCCGCCGTACGACCAGCCCATGACACAGGCCCGTTTAGGATCGATCAGGCCGTCTTTGGCGAACCACGCGACCGCATCGTTGAGATCGTCTTGCATCGTCTTGCCATAGCCCTCGGGAGTGCGGCCCTTGAGTGTGAAGGTTTTGCCATAGCCGCCCGACCCGCGGTAGTTAGGCTTGATTACGACATAACCTTGCTCGGCAAGCGCCTGATGCCACGACCCTTCGGTATCGAAGGACTCTCGATCACGAAGGCCAAAGGGGCCTCCATGCGGCAGGACGACAACAGGAAGATTTTTCTGGCCGAGACGTGCTCGTGGAAGGGTGACGAGCGCAGGAATCTTGGTCCCGTCCCGTGCCGTGTAGGTGATCATCGTCGAAGGGTTCAGGTCTGCGTCCTTAAATACGGCATCGCGCCATCCGATCAACTGTAGTTTTCCTGAAACTGTGTCGAACAGATAGTAACCACCCGGCTGACTGGGTTTCGCGACATAGAAGACGAGCTTTTCATCCTTCTTGTCGCGCGACGCGATTTGAGCATTTCCTCGCCCGAATTGTTCATCCATTAGCGACTGGATAACCTGCCAGTCCTTGTCGATCCATACGGTCCGATTACGCGTATCGGTGTATCGGTATCCAATGACCTTGGTGTCGTCCCAATTCGTCACGATGCCGCCCACATCATAGCCCGGGCGCTCAAATACGACGTCGCCGAGCTTCATTGTCTTCATATCGAGCTTATAAATCCGACGATATTCGTCCTTATTGTTGAGCGACAATGCGCTGTCAGGCTCCGGCAGGAAGAAGGACGGTGTGACTTGAGTTCCCGTGAAAGTAGCATCGGCTTCATTCAGCACTGTGCGAAACGGCTCTTTACCGTTCGAGCGATAAAGAAGGCGGCGCCTACCAGAGGTGTCGGTGCTGCTATCTCCTGCGTCGGCGGCGCGGATCACGCCGGTCGCATCTGCATGCCAGTTCCCGACGATCGCATTGGGACGCTGAACGACCGAGAACTTGCCGGTGTTGACGTCCACTGACACGACCTCAGGATTTCGCATCATTTCAGTGCCATAGGCATTGCTTTCGCGTTGGAGCAGAAAAGTGCCCTTGTCGTGGTCGATGTAGAGAACGTCGTCAGCCGAAAAGACTGCTCCGTCCCACGCAAGCGGAATGACGTTTTTGCGATTCAGGTTATAACCGATTAGCCGAGTGACGTCGCCTAGCTGTCCGCCAATCGTTTCTCGGGAAATCAGCGTAATTACTATGTTATCGTTTCCGACCCACGTATAACCATCGACCGTCCTATCACCCGTTTCTCTAACTTCATCGGTCGACATGACGAACGTTGGTGGCGTCCCGGGCTTTGCGAGGTCGATGATGCCGATCGCGCCCTTTCCGTTTCGGGCAAATTGCACGGCGAGCTTCGTGCCGTCTGGCGATATGCTCGGACCGCGAAATGCGACCTTCTTCCCAAATACCCAGATCGGATAACGTCCGGCGGCAGCAGCCGCCGGGGTTGAAATGGCATTGGGAGAGCTCGCGCCTTGTGCTTTAACGACTGTCGGCACCGCTGCGACGGCGACTGAAACTAGCAGGCCTGCAAGAAATCTGGACACGGAAACCCCTCCGGAATCGGTTGATTGCGGAGGGGCTAGCGTATCGGGGCGGCAGCCGACAAGGCCGCCGCATAACTATTTACACCTGTGTTACATCGCCCCGTGCGCGAGCGCTGCGAGCAGCAGCAGCGCGACGATGTTGGTGATCTTGATCATCGGGTTCACCGCCGGGCCCGCCGTATCCTTGTACGGATCGCCCACCGTGTCGCCGGTGACCGCGGCCTTATGGGCTTCGCTGCCCTTGCCGCCGTGGTTGCCGTCTTCGATGTACTTTTTGGCATTGTCCCACGCGCCGCCGCCGGAGGTCATCGAGATGGCCACGAACAGGCCCGAGACGATCACGCCGAGGAGGAGTGCACCCAGGGCTGCAAATGCATCGGCCTGCCCCGCAACCGCATAGATCGCGAAATAGACCACGATGGGGGCGAGCACCGGCAGCAGCGACGGCAGGATCATTTCCTTGATCGCCGCCTTGGTCACCAGATCGACGGTGCGGGCGTAATCGGGCTTGACCTCGTAGGTCATGATGCCCGGGTTCTTGGCGAACTGGTCGCGCACGTCGGTGACGACTTCGCCCGCTGCACGGCCGACCGCCGTCATGCCCATCGCGCCGAACAGATACGGCAACAACGCGCCGAGCAGGAGACCCACGATCACGTACGGATTTTCGAGGCTGAAGTTGACATTCATCTGCGGGAAGAACTCGCGCAAGTCCGCCGTGTACGACGCGAACAGCACCAGCGCTGCCAGACCCGCCGAACCGATGGCATAGCCCTTGGTCACGGCCTTGGTCGTGTTGCCGACCGCGTCGAGCGCGTCGGTCTTTTCACGCACGCTGTCGTCCATGCCCGCCATTTCGGCGATACCGCCCGCATTGTCGGTGACCGGACCATAAGCATCCAGCGCCACGACCATGCCGCCCAGCGCCAGCATCGACGTCGCGGCGAAGGCGATGCCGATCAGGCCCGCCAGCTTGAACGCGACGATGATGCCGATCACGATCACCAACGTCGGCAGCGCCGTCGCTTCGAGGCTGATCGCCAGCCCCTGGATGACGTTGGTACCATGGCCCGTTTCCGACGCCTTGGCGATGCTGCGGACCGGGCGGTAGTTGGTGCCGGTGTAATATTCGGTGATCCAGATCAGCAGACCGGTGATGACCAGCCCCAGGAACATGCAATAATACAGGATACGCCCGGTAAAGCCGCCGGTGCCGTCGACGCTGGCGCCGATGGTGGTTTCCATGCCGCCGAGCACCGCATCGGTCGCGAACCAGATCGCTACCGCCGACAGGATCGCGGTCACCAGGAAGCCCTTGTACATAGCGCCCATGATGTTCTTCGACGAACCCAGACGCACGAAATAGGTGCCGATGATCGAGGTCAGGACGCAGACACCGCCGACGAGCAGCGGCAAGGTCATCAGCGCCATCAGTTCCGCCGCGCTGGTCGTCGCCGCCAGCGTGATCGCGACCAGCACCATCGTCGCGCCGAAAGTCACGACATAGGTTTCGAACAGATCGGCGGCCATGCCCGCGCAGTCGCCGACATTGTCGCCGACGTTATCGGCGATGACGGCGGGGTTGCGGGGATCGTCCTCGGGGATTCCGGCTTCGACCTTGCCGACCAGATCGGCCCCGACGTCGGCAGCCTTGGTAAAGATACCACCGCCGAGACGCGCGAAGATCGACACGAGCGACGCGCCGAGTGCCAGCGCGGTCAGCGCCGTGATGACCGTGCGGTCATTGGGGGCATAGCCGGCAGGACCGGTCAGATACCAGAAGAACACCGCAATCGCGAGGAGCGCGAGGCCCGCCACCAGCATGCCGGTGATCGCCCCCGCACGGAACGCCATGGTCAGGCCTTCCTGAAGGCCGACCGAAGCCGCCTGCGCGGTGCGGACGTTGGCGCGTACCGAGATGTTCATCCCGATAAAGCCGGTTGCGCCCGACAGCACCGCGCCGAGCACGAAGCCGACCGCCGGAATGACATTGAGGAAAACCCCGACGAGCACCGCGACGACAACGCCGACGATGGCAATCGTGCGGTACTGGCGGGTCAGATAGGCCTGCGCGCCCTCCTGAATTGCCGCGCCGATCTCGACCATCTTGGCGTTGCCCGGCGAGGCCGAGAGGACCTGGCGGCTGGTGACAATGCCGTAGAGCACGGCAGCAAAGCCGCACAAAATGGCGATCAGAATGAAGTTCATGGCGAGTTCTTCCCCGTATATCCGGCACGCGCAATCGACCCCGCGCGGCATTTTCGAGCGGGCCTATAGGCGGGCGTCACACATAAAGGCAAGTTTATATGCCGTGCTGCCATCCCAGCTTTTCGGGCAGCGCGACCGGACCGGTGGCGTCACGCAGCGTCAGGCCGCTGCCGATTGCAAAGCTGCCGATGCAGGTCGCGGCCACCGGCGGCTCGACCCCGGCGGGCAGGGCAAATAGCAGTTCGTAATCGTCGCCTGCGGTCACCGCCGCCATCCGCTCGCCCGCCACGGGTACCGCGTCGAGGTCGATCTCGACCGCCAGCCCGCTCGCCACGGCCATGCGTCGCGCGTCGATCAACAGGCCGTCCGACACATCCATCATCGCGGTGACGATGGGACCCAATTTCAGCCCTTCGGCAAGGCGCGGCACCGGGCGGCGGTAAGCGTCGAGGTACGCGGGATCGCCGCTCAGCCCCAGCCCCGCGCACCCGATCACGCCCGTCACCCATAACGCATCCCCGGCCCGCGCATCGCTGCGCGCAGGGGCCACCGCCGCGCGCCCGATGGCGGTCAGCGAGAGCACGCGCGGCCCCTTCACCGTATCGCCGCCGAACAGCGCGACCTCGAAACCGGCGAGCGCCGCCTCCAGTCCGCGCACGAATGCGGCATCCCAATCGGGATCGCCCAGCGGATAGCCGAGCAGCACGCCCAACGGCGCGGCTCCCTTGGCGGCCAGGTCCGACAAATTCACCGCGAGCAATTTCCACGCGACGTCCTCGGGCGGGTCATCTGGTAGGAAATGCACCCCTTCGACCAGCACGTCGTGCGTGAACACCAAATCGCCCAGTACCGCGGCATCATCGAGCAATCCCCGCGCCGCCGGATGCGTGGCCAGCGGGCGGAGGAGCGCGAGAAAATCGGCTTCGGTCACCTCAACCGTCGGAATCGCGCTCGATGTCCGCCCCCACCGCCGCGAGCTTCTCCTCCAGCCGCTCGTAACCGCGGTCGAGGTGATAGACCCGCTGGACCTGCGTCTCACCCTCCGCCGCCAGCCCCGCGATGATCAGCGACATCGACGCGCGCAGGTCGGTCGCCATCACCGGCGCACCGGTCAGCACCGGCACGCCGCGCACCAGCGCCGACCGCCCGGTGACCGTGATATCGGCCCCCATGCGCGCCAGTTCGGGCACGTGCATGTAGCGGTTCTCGAAAATCGTCTCGGTCAGCATCGACGCGCCCTCGGCCTTGCACAGCATCGCCATGAACTGCGCCTGCATGTCGGTGGCAAAGCCCGGATAAGGCGCCGTCGACAGGGTCAGCGGGGCGAGCGGGCCGGTGGCGGACACCCGCACCACGCCGTGTTCATGCGTCACCGTCACGCCTGCTTCGCGCAGCGCGTCGAACGTCGCCCCCATCTCGTCGTAATCGGCACCGACCAGATCGACCGACCCGCCGGTGATCGCCGCAGCACAGGCATAGCTGCCGGCTTCGATCCGGTCGGGCATCACCGCATAGGTCGCCCCGTGCAGCCGGTCGCGCCCCTCGATGGTCAGCGTCTCCGTCCCGATCCCGTCGATGCGCGCGCCCATCGCCACCAGGCAGCGGCACAGATCGACGATCTCGGGTTCGCGCGCCGCGTTCTCGATCACGCAGGTGCCCTTGGCGAGGGCCGCCGCCATCAGCGCATTTTCGGTAGCTCCGACCGATACGACCGGAAAGCGCACCCGCCCGCCCGGCAAACGGCCATTCGGCGCTTTCACCTTCACATAGCCATGCGTGATCTCGATCTCCGCGCCGAACGCCTCGAGCGCCTTGAGGTGCAAATCGATCGGTCGCGTCCCGATCGCGCAGCCGCCCGGCAACGACACCGTCGCCTCGCCCATCCGCGCGAGCAGCGGCCCGAGCACGAGGATCGACGCCCGCATTTTCCGCACGATGTCATAGGGGGCCATGGTCGACGTGACGCGCGCCGCGCGCATCGTCATCACCCGCCCGAAATCTTCGGGCCGCGCGCCCTCGATCTGCGTCGAGACACCGAGCTGGTTGAGCAAATGCCCGAAGCTGTCGACATCGGCGAGGCGCGGCAGGTTGCGCAAGGTCAACGGCTCGTCGGTCAGCAGCGCGCACGGCATCAGCGTCAGCGCGGCGTTTTTAGCGCCCGAAATGTGGATACGGCCCGACAGCTTGTTGCCGCCGCGAATGAGAATACGGTCCATGTGCGCGGGTTAAGCGTGCCCGCGCCTGCGCGCAAGCGAGCGCAGGTCAGCGCGCCGGTTCGTCCTTCAGGTCGCGCAGCATCTTCTCATATTCCCGGGCCAGTTCGGCGTGCGCCTTTTGGGATGAGGGTGTCGTTGCCGCCTTTTCACGCGCACGTTCCTCCTGCGCCCGCCGGACATAATAGTCCTTGTCGATTGCCGTCATCTACGCTTTCCTTCACTCTTCCCGAACAATGGGAGGCGGGGCTGTGGCCGAAAAATCGTTTCGGACAAACAACATAGATCAAGTGCGAAACGAGTCCGCATCGGGTAGGGAACGGACATGCTAACCGGTCGATTCCTGATGGGCCGCCACCGCGAAGAGCTGAGCGCGGCCGAAATCGACGTCCTCGAAAGCTCGATCGGGTCGGTGCTTACCTTTCCAGCGCGCCACGATCTCGTTCGCCACGGCGACCGCGTCGAGCGCAGCATGCTGCTCGTCGACGGGTTCGTCTGCCGCTATATGGACGGCCTCGACGGCAGCCGCCAGCTGGTCGCACTGCATGTGCCCGGCGATTTCGTCGATCTGCACGGCTATCCGATGCACGAGCTCGATCATGATGTCGCGACGCTGACCGCGTGCACGGTGGCGAGCTATCCGCACACGACCATCGAGCGGCTGGTGATCGACTATCCCCATCTCGGGCGGCTGCTGTGGTTCAGCACTTTGCTCGACGCCGCGATGCACCGCGAATGGATTTTCCGGCTGGGGCGGCTGGGGGCGAACGGCCGCATCGCCCACTTCTTCGCCGAAATCGGGCTACGCCTGCAGATGGTCGGCCTGAGCGACGGCCTGCGCTTTGCGCTGCCGATGCAACAGGCCGATCTCGCCTCGGCCTGCGGCATGACCAATGTCCATGCCAATCGCGTGCTGCGCGGTTTGCGCGAAGGCGGGATCGTCAGTTTTGCAGGCGGCGAAGTCGTTGTCCACGATCTCGCCGCGTTGCACCGGATCGCCGAATTCGATGCGCGTTATCTTTACCCGTCGCCGCGCTGACGGAGCTGAATTCTTTATTTGAATGATTCAAAATAACGGATATGTTCGATCCGTGCCTGAGTCGCCGCGCCCTGAAACCGAATATCTGATTCGCAACGCGGGGCTGCGCGTCACCCGGCAAAGGGTTGCCGTTCTGGCGACCGTCGATCTCAAGCCCCATGCGAGCGCCGCTGCGGTGCTGGAGGCGGTCTCGGTCGTCCTGCCGGGTGTGTCGCATCAGGCTGTCTATGACTGCCTTGCCGACCTGACCCGCGCCGGGCTGTTGCGGCGGATCGACGTCGTCGACGGCGGGGCCGCGCTCTACGAGACGCGGACGCGCGACAACCATCATCACATCGTGTGCCGTGCCTGCGGGCTGGTCGCCGATGTCGATTGCGCGGTCGGCTCGGCACCCTGCCTTGAGGCGTCGGACGCGCGCGGTTTCGTCATCGACGAGGCCGAAGTGATCTATCGCGGACTCTGCGCGCCCTGTGCGGCGGCGGCCGACCCGAATTCGTAAGTGATGTGCAACCTGCCAGAGGAGAGCTGACATGGCCGAAGTAAATCATGACGATGCCGTTGTTGCCGAAATGAACACCGACGGCGCGGTCGCCGCCGGCCTCAAATGTCCGATCGCGCACGACCGGGTCGCACATCCGACCCAGGGCGGCCAGAATCAGGTGTGGTGGCCGAAACGGCTCAACCTCCGCATCCTCGCCAAATACCCTGCCGTCGCCAACCCGTTGGGCGACGATTTCGATTATGCCGCTGCCTTTGCCGCGCTCGATCTCGACGCGCTGAAGGCCGATATCGCCACGATGCTGACGACGTCGCAGCCGTGGTGGCCGGCCGATTTCGGCCACTACGGTCCGTTCATGATCCGCATGGCGTGGCACGCGGCGGGCACCTACCGGGTCGCCGACGGGCGCGGCGGCGCGGGCGGTGGGCAACAGCGTTTCGCCCCGCTCAACAGCTGGCCGGACAACGCCAACCTCGACAAGGCGCGGCGGCTCCTCTGGCCGATCAAGGCCAAATACGGCCAGTCGATCTCCTGGGCCGACCTGTTCGTGCTGACCGGCAATGTCGCGCTCGAATCGATGGGGCTGAAAACCTTCGGCTTTTCGGGCGGTCGTGCCGATGTGTGGGAGCCCGATGAGGACGTTTATTGGGGTCCGGAGGCCGAATGGCTGGGCGACGAACGCTATGCCGGCGACCGCGAGCTCGAAAACCCGCTGGCGGCGGTGCAGATGGGGCTGATCTACGTCAATCCCGAAGGACCGAATGCCAATCCCGATCCTGCCGCGTCGGCGCGCGACATCCGCGAAACCTTTGCCCGCATGGCGATGGACGACGAGGAGACGGTGGCGCTGGTCGCGGGTGGCCATACCTTCGGCAAGACGCACGGGGCTGCCGATCCCGGCAAATATGTCTCCGCCGAACCCGAAGGGGCCTCGCTCGAGGAACTGGGGCTGGGCTGGAAGAACAGCTATGGCACCGGGCATGGCGGCGACACGATCACCAGCGGCCTCGAAGTCACCTGGACACCGACGCCTACCAAATGGGACAACAGCTATTTCGAGACGCTGTTCGGCCATGAGTGGGAACTGACCAGGAGCCCGGCAGGTGCGCACCAGTGGCAGCCGAAAAATGGCGGCGGCGCGGGGACGGTTCCCGACGCGCACGATCCGTCGAAGACGCATCAGCCGCAGATGCTGACCACCGATCTCGCCCTGCGGGTCGATCCTGCCTATGAGACGATCTCGCGCCGCTTCCTGAACGACGCCGACGGATTCGCGGACGCCTTTGCCCGCGCCTGGTACAAGCTGACGCACCGCGACATGGGGCCGAAGAGCCGCTATGTCGGCAAGGAGGTCCCCGCCGAAACCCTGTTGTGGCAGGATCCCCTGCCCGCGCCGAACGGCGCGCCGCTCGACGCGAACGACATTTCGGCGCTCAAGCAGCAGATCGCCGACAGCGGGCTGTCGGTCACCCAGCTTGTCTCGACCGCCTGGGCCTCGGCCTCGACCTACCGCCACAGCGACAAGCGCGGCGGGGCGAATGGGGCGCGGATCAGGCTCGAGCCGCAGCGCAACTGGCCGGGCAACGACCCCGCGACACTCGGCCCGGTGCTCGACAAGCTCGAAGCGATTGCCGCGGGGTTCAACAGCGGTGGCAAGACAGTGTCGGTCGCAGACATCATCGTGCTTGCGGGCGGAGTCGGCATCGAGCTGGCGGCAAAGGCGGCGGGGCGTACGATCACCGTGCCGTTCACGCCGGGCCGGGTCGATGCCACGCAGGGCCAGACCGATGTCGACTCGTTCGCGCATATGGAACAGTGCGCCGATGCCTTCCGCAACTACAAGAGCCCCGACAGCCGGTTGCCTGCCGAATATCTGCTGGTCGACCGCGCCAATTTGCTCGACCTCAGCGCGCCCGAAATGACGATGCTGGTCGGCGGTCTGCGCGTGCTGGGCGTGACGCACAAGGGGACGACGCACGGGCTGTTGACCGACCGGGTCGGCACGTTGACGAACGATTTCTTCGTCAACCTGCTGGCGCTCGGCACGACTTGGCGTCCGCTCGACCGCCAGTCCGAGACGTTCGAGGCGCTGGTCGATGGGCAGCCGAAATGGACGGGGACGCGTGCCGACCTCGTCTTCGGGTCGAATTCCGAACTGCGCGCGCTGGCCGAAGTCTATGCCAGCGACGACGGGGCCGAACGCTTCGTCCAGGGCTTTGTCGCGGCCTGGGTGAAGGTGATGGAAGCCGACCGGTTCGACCTGCACCGTTAATCCATGTGAGGCGCGGCGGCCCCGGCCGTCGCGCCAAGCGGACAACGAGGATATGAAGTCGCTCTTCGCCGAGCGCCAGCGAGGTGCTCCTTCGAGCGTCAGCGAGAATGCTTGCTTGCGGCAGGAAACCTCGCTGGCGCTCGGTCGGGCTTCTCGCTTACGCTCGAAGAAAGGCCGAACCCGACGGCATCACGCGCTACGCCTTCTCCAGCGTACATTGCAGCGGGTGCTGCTGGCTCCGCGCAAAGTCCATGACCTGCGTCACCTTGGTTTCGGCGACTTCGTAACTGAAAATGCCGCATACCCCGACGCCCTTCTGGTGGACGTGGAGCATCACGCGGGTCGCGTCCTCCAGGCTCATGCGGAAAAAGCGCTGCAGGCACAGCACGACGAA
The DNA here is from genome assembly GCF_024758725.1 of Sphingomonas sp. SUN039. Taxonomy (NCBI): domain Bacteria; kingdom Pseudomonadati; phylum Pseudomonadota; class Alphaproteobacteria; order Sphingomonadales; family Sphingomonadaceae; genus Sphingomonas; species Sphingomonas sp. SUN039. The sequence goes on from NZ_CP096972.1 coordinate 2,938,405, forward strand.
TTCCATCGGCGTGTAATCGTCGTTGAGCATCAGCACTTTATAGGGCTGCGGCTGCTTGGTGCGGGTACGCGTCCGCGTCGCAACGCCGACACCGGTGCCGCGTCCGTCGTCATTCGATCTGTCGTCTGAGGCCATCTGCGGAATCATCTGTTCCGCAGAATATGGCAAAGCGGGGCCGTGCGACAAGGGTGGCGGGCAAAGAAAAGGCCGCGCCGGTCGCCCGGCACGGCCTTTCCTACGCTTACGCTACGAAGTTAGGCAGCGACGGTCGTCTTCACCTTCTCGGCAGCGACCGCAACGCGGTTCGAGATCGGCTGGGCGATCTCGCCGAGCAGCTTCAGATAGTTCTCGGTGAACTTCGAACCTTCGGCAACCAGCGCGTCCAGCGTCTGCTTGGCGACATCGCCCTGCAGCTGGAAGAATTCGGTCGGCGACTTGACGGCGGCGAACTGCTTCGCGGTCGCATTGGCCTTCTCGACCGACGTACGGCCGTACTCGGCCGAATACTTCGCGATGTCCTCGGCGCCCTTGGCGGCGACGCGGCCCGAAGCGACCAGCGCCTCGACATTGCCCTTCGAGAATTCGACGAGCTCTTCGATTGCCTTGGTGCCCTTCGACATGGCGTCCTTGGCACGGGCGTTCACATCGCCGAACATGGCGGTGGCGCGGTTCTGCATGTCTTCGGCAACGCTCTTTACGGTATCGGTCATGGTAGGTCCTTTCACGGGAGCCGCAGCCTCGACTGGCGCAGCGGCAGGGGTTTCGATTTTGGGTTCGGTAACGACGGTCTCGACCTTGACGGCTTCGACCTTGGGCAATTCGACTGCGGGGGTTTCGGCTTTGACGGCCTCGACCTTCGCGGTCTCGGCAATTTTCGCCGGCTCGACCTTGCGGACGACGACCGGTGCGGCTTCGACCGGCTTGGGTGCCACGACAGCGGCAACCACCGGCTTCGCCGCAACGGGCTTGGCCGGAACCGGGGCATTTTTCGCGACGGCGGGGGCAGCAGCCACCGGCTTCGCAGCTGCGGTAACAACGGGCTTCAAGGCCTTGGTCACCGGCTTTTTCGACGTCGGAACTTTGGCCAAAACGGCCTCCTGAACTTATGTTGCAGTGCACAATATACCGCAACGAATCAGGATTGCAAGGGTTTTGTTGCACTGCAACATAAACGTTACGCCGCGCGCCCGCCCCCGCTCATCGATATGGGCGAACTTGATGAATTTAGCGCGCCTTGACGTAGCGTCCCGGCGCATCCTCGATGGCGGCGAGTTTGCCTTCGCCCGGTATCCGTGCGCCTTCCGCAGCCACTTCGCTTGCGCCGAAATCGCGGATCCAGGCGATCCAGTCGGGCCACCAGCTTCCTTTGACCTCGGTCGCACCGGCCACGAAATCGTCGAGTCCCGTCATCGGCCCGTCGATCCAGTGCTGGTACTTCTGCGCCGATGGCGGATTGACGACGCCGGCGATGTGCCCCGACCCGGCCAGCACGAAGCGCAACGGCCCGCGCAGGTGTTCGGTCAGCTTCCACACGCTTGCCAGCGGCGCGATATGGTCCTCGCGGCCGGACTGGATATAGGCCGGCGTCTCGATCTTCGTCAGGTCGATGCCTTCGCCCAGCGCCGATATCGCCCCGGGAACGACCAGCCGGTTGTCGCGATACAGGTCGGTCAGATAGGCCTTGTGCCATTTCGCGGGCAGGTTGGTCGTATCGCCGTTCCAGTGGAGCAGATCGAACGACGGATAGTCCTTGCCCAGCAGGTAGTTCTTGATGACCGTGTCCCAGATCAAATCCTTGCCGCGCAGCAGGTTGAAGGTCAGCGCCAGATAGCGACCGTCGAGAAATCCGCCCGACGACAGCTGCTCGATCATGGCGATATTGGCGTCATCGACGAAATTGAGGAGTTCGCCCGCCTCGCTGAAATCGACCTGAGCGGTAAAGAAGGTCGCGGACTTGACCTTCTTCGCTTTCCCCTTGGCCGCCAGCACCGCCAGCGTCGCGGCCAGCGTCGTCCCCGCCACGCAATAGCCGATGGTGTGGACCGACTTCACGTCGAGCAGGTCGCGGATCGTGTCGATGGCGTCGATCTGTGCGGCAATATAGTCGTCCCAGGTCACCTCGGCCATCGACGCATCGGCCGATTTCCAGCTGACCATGAACACCGTCAGTCCTTCGGCGACCGCCCAGCGGATGAAGCTTTTCTCGGGCGCGAGGTCGAGAATGTAGAAGCGGTTGATCCACGGCGGAAAGATCACCAGCGGCGTTTTCGCCACCGTCGGCGTCGTCGGCGCATATTGGATCAGCTGGTAGATCGGCGTTTCGTGGACGACCTTGCCCGGTGTCGTCGCGATATTGACGCCGACTTCGAAGGCGGTCGGCGACGTGTGCGTCAACTGGCCGCGCTGCATGTCGGTCATCAGATGCTGGAACCCGGCGGCCAGACTCGCGCCGTTGGTCTCCAGCGCCCGGTCGAGCGCGACCGGATTGGTGAAGGGCGAATTGGCCGGCGACATCGCCTCGACCAGCGTCCGCATCGCAAACGTCATCCGCGCTTTCTGGTCGGGATCGCCGGGGACATTGTCGATCGTCGCCATCATCGTTTCGGCCATGATCGCATAGCCCTGCCGCATCAGGTCGAAGACGGGATGGTCCCATTCGGGCGCGGAGAATCTCTTGTCACGCGGATCGACCTTGTCACGGTTTGCCTCGGCAACTGGCTTGAGGATTGCGCCCCAGCCGTCGAGGATGGCGCGGACGCCGGACTTCAGATCGGGGGCAGATGCCCCGGTTGTTTCGGCAATCGGTGCCGGATTATCGGCCATCGGCGACTCCTCGTCCTTGGCGTTCCATACGGGATTCACGTTCGCGCGTGAATGGCGTAAGGAGCATCGTCGAAAGGGAGAATAATGTCCGACGAATTCTACCGCATGAAGCGCCTGCCGCCCTATGTCATCGCCGAAGTCAACGCGATGCGGGCAGCGGCACGTGCGGGCGGCGAGGACATTATCGACTTGGGCATGGGCAATCCCGACCTGCCGCCTGCGCCGCATGTTATCGCCAAACTGGTCGAGGTCGCGCAGAAACCCGACGCGCACGGCTATTCGGCATCGCGCGGCATTCCGGGGCTCCGCAAGGCGCAGGCGAATTACTACGCGCGGCGATTCGGGGTCGATCTCGATCCCGAGAGCGAAGTCGTGGTGACGATGGGGTCGAAGGAAGGGCTCGCCAGTCTCGCCACCGCGATCACCGCGCCCGGCGATGTCGTGCTCGCGCCGAACCCCAGCTATCCGATCCACACTTTCGGCTTCATCATTGCCGGGGCCACCATCCGCAGCGTGCCGACCACCCCTGACGAACGCTATTGGGAGGCGCTCGACCGCGCGATGAAATTCACGGTGCCGCGCCCGTCGGTGCTCGTGGTCAACTATCCGTCGAACCCCACGGCGGAGACGGTCGGCATCGATTTCTACGAGCGCCTCGTCGCCTGGGCACGCGAGAACAAGGTGTGGGTGCTGTCCGACCTCGCCTATTCCGAGCTCTATTACGACGGCTGCCCCACCACCTCGATCCTGCAAGTGAAGGGTGCAAAGGACGTTGCGGTCGAGTTTACCAGCCTGTCGAAAACCTATTCGATGGCGGGTTGGCGCATCGGCTTCGCGGTCGGCAACAGGAAGCTGATCGCGGCGATGACGCGTGTGAAATCCTATCTTGATTACGGCGCGTTCACGCCGATTCAGGCCGCCGCCTGCGCCGCGCTCAACGGCCCGCAGGACATCGTCGAGACGAACCGCGAGCTGTATCACAAACGCCGCGACGTGCTGGTCGAAAGCTTCGCGCGCTCGGGCTGGGACATCCCGCCGCCGCGCGCGAGCATGTTCGCCTGGGCGCCGCTGCCGCCTGCGGTCGCGCATCTCGGCAGTCTGGAATTCTCGAAGCAGTTGCTGACGCATGCCGGAGTCGCGGTCGCGCCCGGTGTCGGTTACGGCGAGGACGGCGAGGGCTTCGTCCGCATTGCGCTCGTGGAAAACGAACAACGCATCCGCCAGGCGGCGCGCAATGTACGGAAATATCTGGCGAGCATGGGCGTGAATACCGGCGCGCGGACGGCGTAGGTTTGCGGTTGATTCCGACTTGGCGTATTAAATGCCTATGGAAATCCCCGGCTATCCTCGATTGAGCGCAGACCCTGCCGTATGCGGGGGAAAGCCGTGCATCAAGGACACCCGTATGCGCGTCGTCGATATCCTTGGCGCGTTGGCCGCCGGGGATAGCGCCGACGAGATCGTGGCTGATTTTCCCTATGTCGCGCACGAAGATATCAAGGCCTGTTTGGCTTATGGCGCGGAATTGAGCAGCCACCCGTTCGCAATTGCAGCCGAATGAGATTGGCCGGACTGAGCGTTTGAACTTCATCGTCGACGAACAACTTCCGCCGGCACTTGCCCGCTGGATTGGTGAGCAAGCCGATTGCACGGCATCGCATGTGTTCGACCACGGATTGAGGTCGAAGCCGGACGACTTCATCTGCGAAATGGTGCGGGCAACGGAAGCCGTATTGGTCACAAAGGACGACGATTTTGTCGTATTATATGGTGCCTCGGTCGAACGCGTCGTCTGGGTCCGATGCGGCAACCTCGCAAATGCCAAACTGCTCGCCTTGTTCGAATTGAATTGGACGCGGGTCGTGAGCGAGCTTGAAGCGAGAAATCTCGTGGAGCTTCGCTGATGGCACGCGCCGATTTCGCCCACCATTGCCGGTTCCGCGTCCGTTGGGGCGAAGTCGATCCGCAGGCGGTCGTCTTCAACGCGCGCTACCTCGACTATGCCGATGTCGCGGTCACCGAATATTGGCGGGCGATCCGTGCGGCCGGCTTGTGGAACGACGCGCCGGTCGAATGCCATGTCGCCAAGGCCGAGGTGAATTTCCGCAAGCCGATCCTCGCCGATGAGGAAATTGATGTGATGGCGCGCACCCCGCGCTTAGGCACGACCAGCATGACGACCCTCGTCGAAATCCATGGCGCGGGAACGGGCGACGATCTGCGCGCCAGCATCGAACTCGTTGCCGTCCATATCGACCTGTCCGACCACCGCCCGCGCCCTCTGCCCGACAGCGTCCGCACCGCGCTGGCGGCCTTCGATGCGAGGGCCGGCGCATGAACGACCTGCTTAACGGGTCCGATATGGCGCGTACGATCCAGCTCGCGATTGCGCCGGTTTTCCTGCTCGCGGGGATCGGGGCGTTCCTGAATGTGATTGCCGGACGGCTCGCCCGCGTCGTCGACCGGTCGCGGGATATCGAGGCGCTGCACGGCGCGGCGCGCGGCGCGGAACGGGTCCGCCTCGTCGAAGAACTGCGCGTCATCGAAAAGCGTATGAACCTCGCCAGCCGGGCGATCTATCTCGGGACGGCCAGCGGTCTCGCGGTCTGCCTGCTGGTCATCACCTTGTTCGTCGGCGAGCTGATCGATTTCAATCTGGGCGATGCGATTGCGGTATTGTTTGTCGTCGCCATCGCGCTGCTGGCGAGCGCGATGGTGTTGTTCCTGCGCGAGACGCGGATCGCCGTCGCGGTGCTGCACGTCCGCGAGGAATTGCTCGAGCTGGAAGGGGAGATCGCCGCCGATCAGCGGCGCGGCGGATCGAGCGTCGCCGATACTGTCCGCGCGAAAGTCGGTTTGGGGAAAGGTCCGCGCACCCGCTCATAGGCATCGCCCGCGTTGAGCAGCGCGCCCTCGCTCCACGCCGGACCCATGAACGACAGCCCGACCGGCAGGCCCATCACCTGTCCCATCGGCACGGTCAGATGCGGATAGCCCGACATGGCGGGGAGCGAGGAGGCACTCGGTCCTTCGGCTTGATCGCCCTGCACGGGGTCGATCATCCAGGCGGGGCCCTGCGTCGGTGCGACGAGCAGCGCGACCTTGTTATCGGCCATCAGCCGGTCGAGCACGCCCCGCGCGCCGTCGCGCGACAGTTTCAGCGCGGCGAGATAGTCGGGATCGCTCAATCCCTTGGTCGCCTGTGCCTTGATGAAGGTTTCCTGTCCGAAGAACGGCATCTCTTTCGCGGCATGGTCGCGGTTGAAAGCAATCAACTCGGCGAGCGTCCGCGTTTTCACCGTCGTCGGCGTCGTCGCGAGGTAGGCGTCGAGATCGACCTTAAGCTCGGTGTAAAGGACCAGCCCTTCGGCCTTCCCCAGCCCCGGTGGCACATCGACCCTGGCGATATCGACCAGCACCGCGCCCGCACCCGCGAGCTTCGCCAGCGCGGCTTCGAACACCGCCTTCACCGCCGGATTGTCGCCGACCTGACCGCGCAGGACGCCGATCCGCACGCCCGCAACACTGCCGGTCAGCGCGGCGGCATAGTCGGCCTTGCGCGTGTCGGCCTGTGCGGTCGCCGTATCGGCGGCGTCGCTGCCCGCCATCGCCGTCAGCATCAGCGCGGCGTCGCGCACGCTCCGTGTCATCGGTCCCGGCGTATCCTGCGAATGGCTGATCGGCACGACATGCGTGCGCGACACGAGGCCGACGGTCGGCTTCAGCCCGACAATGCCGTTGATCGACGCCGGACAAACGATCGACCCGTCGGTCTCGGTGCCGACCGCGCCCCATGCCAGGCCCGCCGCAATCGCCGCTCCGCTGCCGCTCGACGAGCCACATGCCGTCCGGTCGAGCGCGTAAGGATTGCGGACGATGCCGCCGATCGCGCTCCACCCGCTCATCGACCGGCTAGATCGGATGTTGGCCCATTCGGACAGGTTGGTCTTGCCGAGGATCAGCGCCCCGCCGCGCCGCAGTCGCGCGACCAGCGGCGCGTCGCGGTTGGCGAAATTGGCAGCAAGCGCCATCGACCCCGCCGTGGTCGCCATGCGGTCCTTCGTTTCGATATTGTCCTTGATCAGAATTGCCTTGCCATGGAGCGGCCCGCGCGTGGCCTCCCGGTCCAGTGCCCGTGCCTGCGCCCGCCAGTCGGGGTTGACCGCGATGACGCTAATGAGGCGTGGTCCTGCCCTGTCGATCGTGGCGATGTGCGCGACATAGGCGGCGGCCTCGCGCTCGGCTGTGGGCGGGCCTGCCAGCGCCGTCCCCGAAAGCGTCAGCGCCATAGCGGCCAGCAAAACTCGCTGCATTTTCAGTCCCCTTTGCGCCCAAGTCTGGCCGGTTCCAGTGACAGGGTCTAGGGGGCGCGACATGACAGTATTTACCCCCTTGATCGAAGCCGTCGGCTGGGCCGGAGCGCTGCTCATCCTTGCCGCCTATATCCTGCTCTCGACCGGCAAGCTGGACGGCAGGTCGCGCGCCTATCAGTGGATGAACGTCGCGGGTGCCGCCGGGTTCGTCGTCAACAGCGGCTGGAACGGCGCGCTGCCTTCCGCTGTCCTCAATATCGTCTGGATGGGGATCGGATTCCTGACATTATGGCAGATACGCAAATCGACCCGCCCGACCGGCTGATCTTCATTTACAACGCCGATGGCGGCATCGCGCAGGCTATCATGGATTCGGTGCACAAGACGCTGTCGCCGTCGACCTATCCGTGCAGCCTGTGCGCGATCACCTATGGTGCTTTCACGATGGACCCGCGCTGGCGGGCGTGGCTGAAGGCGCTGCCGGTGCCGAGCATGTTCTATCACAAGGACGATTCGCCCTATCGCGACCTCGCGTTACCCGTGGTGCTCGTCGAGCGCAGTGGGCAGGTTGAAACATTGGTGTCGGCGGAACGGCTGGACCTGCTGTCAACCGTCGATGCCCTTATCGCCGAGATCGAAGCCCGGTTGCAGAAGTGATGCCCCTCGCCGAGCGTTAGCGAGAACGGCGGTCAGATTGTGTTGCTTCTCGCTTCGCTCGAAGGAGCACCTCGCTGGCGCTCGGCGAAGAAGTTACTCAGCCGACCCGTTCGCGCACCACGGCGAGGCCCAGTTCGGGATAATACGCCCGCGCGCCCTCGGGCTCCGCGTCCGCCTTCACCACCGCCAGACGTCGGTTGACCTTGCTGCGGTGATGCATCCGCGCTGTGTTTTCCTGGCCCACATAACAGCCCTTGGTGAAGCTCACGCCGTTCTGCTCGCGGGCATTCGCCTCCAGCCACAGGGTCGCATCGCTGCCGAGTTCCGCCAGCCCTTCGACGATCCCGTGCGACAGACGATGCGCGTGCCAGCCGGTCACAGGAGAGTCGGGCGGCCCGATCCAGCGGCGACCCAGGCGCGCATCGCGCGGGTCGGGGACGCCGCTTGTGCCATCCTGTGCCCAATGCACTGCGAGCGCCGGATCGATCTCTATCGTGACCGGCAGCCGTAGCCGGTACATCTTCAGCCGTCGCGCCAGTGCCTCGGCTTGCGTCGCTTCGCAATCGACCAGCACATCGTCGCCGTCGGCCCAAACGATAAAATCGAACAGCGCCTTGCCCTGCGGTGTCAGCAATCCCGCCCAGACCGGCAATTTGCCCGACACGTCATTTGTGACGAGGCCTTGCAGGAAATCACGGACGCCCTCGCCCGACAAACGGATCAGGGCGCGGTCGGCCAAAGTCGTTGGCAAAGTCGGGGGCAGGGTGGTCGATGTCATTCGGCCAAGCTAGGGACTCGCCGACCAATACCCAAGCCGGAGTTGTCGTTGACCGACCGCATCACCATCCGCCGCCCCGACGACTGGCACGTCCATCTGCGCGATGGCGAGATACTGGCGTCGGTCGCGCCCTATACCGCCGCACAGTTCGCGCGCGCCATCGTCATGCCGAACCTGTCGCCGCCGGTGACGACGGTTGCCGCTGCCGAGGCGTTTCGGGCGCGGATCATGGCGGCATTGCCGACCGACACCGATTTCGAACCGCTGATGACCTGTTACCTGACCGACAGTTCGGATGCCGGGGAGATCGTGCGCGGGTTCGAAACCGGCGTCTTCGCGGCGTGCAAACTCTACCCCGCCCATGCGACGACCAATTCGGCGCATGGGGTTACCGATATCGCCAACATCCGGGGCGTGCTGGAAGCGATGCAGAAGGCGGGGATGCCGCTGCTGATCCACGGCGAAGTCACCGGGCACGACGTCGATGTGTTCGACCGCGAGGCGGTGTTTATCGACCGCATCTTCGCGCCGCTGCGCCGCGATTTTCCCGCACTCAAGACCGTGTTCGAGCATATCACGACAAAGGAAGCCGCCGATTTCGTGGTGGCGGGCGATTTGACGCTCTCCGCCACGATCACGCCGCAGCATCTGCACATCAACCGCAACGCGATGTTCGACGGCGGCCTCCGTCCGCACGCCTATTGCCTGCCCGTCGCCAAGCGCGAGGTTCACCGGCTGGCGCTGCGCGCGGCGGCGGTATCGGGATCGTCCAAGTTCTTCCTTGGCACGGACAGCGCGCCGCATGCGGTCGGCGTGAAGGAATCGGCCTGCGGCTGCGCGGGTATCTTCAATGCGCCCTTCGCGCTGGAGAGTTACGCGACCGTGTTCGATGAGGAAGGCGCGCTCGACCGGTTCGAGGGCTTCGCGTCGCTCCATGGTCCGGCGTTTTACGGGCTGCCGGTCAACGAGGGGACAGTGACGCTCGAACGCCGCGCCGTGACCGTCCCCGAACGGCTGCCGCTGGTCGGGACGGAAATCGTGCCGTTCCATGCGGGGCAGACGCTGGGCTGGCGTATCGTTTGACCGGTACGGAAACCAGCGCCGCAGGCATTGGCCGCGCTGACAAATCGGAAAAACGGTTCACCCGAAGCCCCGAAGACTCCCCAAGCGCGGTGTCTTTGGGGCTTCGGGTGAACCTAATCGCTTGTCTATCGAATTGGGTTGAGGTCTGCAGCGCTGAGCCGTGCCTCGTTCAGCGCGGGGCGCCGACTCCGGGCAATTGTCCCTGTGCCTGCATCGCCTGCATCTGCGCCTGCAATTCGGCCTGGTTCTTGAAATCGATCATGTCGACATCGAACACCAGCAGCGAATTGGCCGGGATCGCATCGCCCTGCGCCTGTGCGCCATAGCCGAGCGTCGGCGGGATCCAGATGCGATAGGTCGAACCGCGCGGCATCAATTTGAGCGCTTCGGAAAAACCGGCGACGACGCCGGTTACCGGGAACGGCGCGCGCTGGGCCTGGTCGAAGACCTTCCCGTCGCGCAAGCTGCCCTTGTAATTGACCAGCGCCACATCGGCGTCGGTCGGGGTCGCGCCGCCCTCACCCTTTTTGATAACCTGGTACTGAAGGCCGCTCGCCGTCGTCACGACACCGGGGCGCCCCTTGTGCCAGGCGAGGAATTGCTCGGCGGTTCCGGCTTCGGCAACAGTCTTGGCCGTACCGGTCCACGCCAGCACGATGCCGAACAATGCCGCGACCGCGATCGCACCGACCAGCCACACCAGCCAGCTACGCTTGGTGGGCGCGATCGGGACCGCGGTCACTTCGGACATTTATTTAACGCCGTCGCGCTCGAGGCGCTTGCGGTCCATCTTGCGGGCGCGGCGGACAGCGGCGGCACGCTCGCGCGCACGCTTTTCCGACGGCTTTTCATAGTGCCGACGCAGCTTCATCTCGCGATAAACGCCTTCGCGCTGAAGCTTCTTTTTCAGCGCCCGAAGCGCCTGGTCGACATTGTTGTCGCGCACCATGATCTGCATAAAAAACCGACGGCTCCGTAACTGGAATAGAGAATCGCCCGCCGGTCACGGCAGGTGAAGAGCGGCGCGCGTAGCAGCGGAACGGCTGAAACTCAAGCCTAGACGCAAAAACGGGGCCCGGCGTTCCCGAATTGGGGGGGTGGAGAACGCCGGACCCCACCGATGCGGGCAGGAGGATTAAGCCCGCAAAGCCTTTACGGCAGCAGCACCGAATCGATGACGTGGATGACACCGTTCGACTGCATGACATTGCCGATGGTGACATGGCTCATGCCGCCCTTGGCATCGGTCAGCATCAGCGTCTTGCCCATCATGCTGGCGGTCAGGGTGCCGCCGTTGACCGTGGTCAGCACGGCCTTGCCGCCGCCTGCCTTGATCGCCTTCATGATATCCATGCCGGTCATGCGGCCCGCAACGACATGATAGGTCAGGACCGCGGTCAGCGTGCCCTTGTTCTCGGGCTTGACCAGCGCTTCGACTGTCCCGGCCGGGAGCTTGGCAAAGGCGGCATTGGTCGGCGCGAAAACGGTGAACGGGCCTGCGCTCATCAGCGTCTCGACAAGGCCCGCAGCCTTGACGGCGGCGACCAGAGTCGTGTGGTCCTTCGAATTGACGGCGTTCTCCACGATGTTTTTCGTCGGGTACATCGCGGCACCACCGACCATCGGGTTTTTCATCATCGGCTTGGCAAGCGCGGGGCCGGACAGCGTTGCGAGCGCGAGCGCGGCGACGCCAGCGCGGAACAGGGTCTTCATGGGGGATACTCCTCGAAATCTAGCGGCAGCCTCTGGAGGGCTACGGGGCAGATACGAAGGAGACGCCCATCCGGACGCATCCGATGAAAATCAAACGCGAATAATCTTTCCGCTGGCGACAATCGGGCCCTGCGCGCTGCCGGTGGGCGAACCGCCCTTGGCCTCTTGCGAGATCGCAAACGTCGCGCCGACGCCGACGAGAGCCGCGCTGTTGGGGCCGGGCATTATCCAAGTTGTGGCGCGGTCGGCGTCGATAACGCCCATCGAAACCGGCACGGTTGCCCCGGCGGGAATGATCCACAGCTCGGCATCCCCTTTGCCGGGATCCAGCTTAACTGGCGTGACAAGCATACGCCGTGTTCCAGACTCATAGGCAATTGTCACTGCCATGCCGCGCTCACCCGATAGACTAGCGACAATCGGCGCGGGTGGTTCCGAAACCGAAGCTGGCACGGACGCAGGCAGCGGCGCAGGTCCGGGGCGCAACGCAATCACGGCCAGCAAGGCCGCCGCGACTGCACCCATGCCGCCCGTCGCCCATTTCCACGGGCGCGCCGCATCGGGGGCATTGTCATTGACGCCCAGCCGCGTTTCGACGCCGCGCCAGACATGAACGTCGGGCTCGGCGACGGCCTCGTCGGCAAGCGGACTGAGCTGATCGCGCCACCACGTCACGCGCAGGCTGAGCGGCGCGTCGGTCTTCATCCGCAGTTCCGCTGCCGCCGCTTCCTCCGGCGAGAGAAGCCCGAGCGCATATTCGGCGGCGAGGATATCGTCGTCCGGATTCACGCCAGACAATCCTTCAACTTCATCAGTGCGCGGCGGATGCGGCTCTTGACAGTACCCAGCGGCATCGCGGCGCGGTCGGCGATGTCGTTATACGTGGCCCCTTCGAAAAAGGCGGTGCGGATCATGGTGGCATCCCCCGAAGCCAGTGTCTCCATACAGGTCGCGATCCGCGCGCGGTCGTCCGCCGCGATCAGGCAGGCCTCGGCATCGGGCGTGTCGTCGGCGACGTCATACGCCGCCTCGATCGGCGCAGTCAGCCGCTTGCCCGACGCGCGCAACCGGTCGATCGCGCGGTTGCGCGTCAACGTCACCAGCCAGGTGATCGGGCTGGCGCGCGCGGGATCGAAGCTCCCCGCCTTTTGCCAGACATTGACGAATGCGTCCTGCAACGCGTCCTCCGCATCGGATTTCTCGGGGAAGATACGCAGGCACACGCCAAAGAGTTTCGACGAGGTCCGGCGATAGACCTCCTGAAGCGCGGCGCGGTCGCCTTCGGCAACACGGCGCAGCGCCGCAGACAGGGCTGCACGCTCTCCGTCCCTGGTTATCGAGGCAATGTCCTTGGTCAGACCAGCTCCACGGCCATCGCGGTCGCTTCGCCGCCCCCGATGCATAGCGAGGCGACGCCGCGCTTCAAGCCACGATTGCGGAGTGCCCCGAGCAGGGTGGTCATGATCCGCGCACCGGAAGCACCGATGGGGTGGCCGAGCGCGGTCGCGCCGCCGTTCACATTGAGCTTGTCGTCGGGGATGCCCAGTTCCTTGGCCGCGATCATAGCGACCACGGCGAACGCCTCGTTCACTTCGAACAGATCGACATCGTCGACGCTCCAGCCTGCCTTCTCGAGTACCTTGCGGATGGCAGGCACCGGGGCAGTGGTAAATTTCGACGGCTCGTGCGCGTGGGCGGCATGGGCGACAACGCGCGCCACAATCGGCAGGCCCTTGGCCTCAGCCACGCTCTGGCGGGTCAGGACTAGTGCCGCCGCGCCGTCGCTGATCGAGCTGGAATTCGCCGCCGTGACGGTGCCGTCCTTGGCAAAGGCGGGCTTGAGCGTCGGAATCTTGTCGGGGCGCGCCTTGCCCGGTTGTTCGTCGGTATCGACCATCGTGCTGCCGCCGCGTGCCTGCACCTCGACGGCGACGATCTCGCCCGCGAACGCGCCCGATCCGATGGCGGCGTTGGCGCGGTCGAGCGAACGCAGCGCATAGCCGTCCTGCGCCTCGCGGGTGAATTGGTAATCGCGCGCCGAATCCTCGGCGAACGCGCCCATCAGCTTGCCGGGATCATAGGCATCCTCGAGGCCGTCGAGATACATCGAGTCCTTGACCGCATCATGCCCGATCCGCGCGCCGCCGCGGTGCTTGGTCAGCAGATACGGTGCGTTCGACATCGACTCCATGCCGCCCGCGACCACCACATCCGCCGTCCCCGCCGCCAGCATGTCGTGCGCCATCATCGCGGCCTGCATGCCCGATCCGCACATCTTGTTGACGGTGGTCGCGTTGATCGACAGCGGCAGCCCGGCCCCCAGTGCCGCCTGCCGTGCCGGGGCCTGCCCCAAACCGGCGGGCAGGACGCACCCCATCACGATCTGGTCGACATCGACGCCCGCAACGCCTGCGCGCTCGATCGCGGCTCTGACCGCAGTCGCGCCGAGGCTGGTGGCGGCAACGCTGCCGAGCGCGCCCTGAAAACCGCCCATGGGGGTACGGGCGTAGCTGACGATGACGATTGGATCGGTCACGATGAACTCCGGTTGCACAGGCGGATCGCTGCCCTGTGCTTGGCGTCACCGGTTAGCCGCAAGCGCGCCCCTGCGACAAGCCGCGTCCCACCGATATCGCTACACCGCTTCCAGCGTCCGCCGCCCGGGGCGCACCCGCATCCGCTTCGATTCTTTGGTTCCGCGCGACAGGTCGAGGACGGTATCCATGAACACCCATTCATTGGTCGCGGCCTGCGGGGTCAGCGACAGGCGCATATAGCCGCGATTCGATGTATCGACCCAGCGCAGCTCCGGATTCGACGCGTTCATCAGCGCCGCCGCAACTGTTTTCGGGTCGATGCCCTTGGTCGACTGTTCGAAACCCGGAGAGGTCACGCTGTGGCCGCCGAATTCGACCCCCGCCGGTTTGCCGCCTTCGGGCAGATCATAGGCCCAGCCATTATGGCTATCCCCTGTCACCACCACGAGGTCGCGTCCGTGCCGCTGCGCCGCGCCCAATAGCCGCGACCGTGCCGCCGGATAGCCGCCCCAATTGTCGAAATTGTATGGCAGGCCGGCTTTCGCCGCCGTCACCCCGGTTTTCACATAGTCGCGGTTGCGCTGCGGCGAATCGGGCGAAATCGTCGCCATCGCGGTCTCGGGCAGATAGTTATACCCCATGTTCGTGCCAACGCCGAGCACCGACCACAACGCCTTTTCCTGTGCAAACCGGTGGTACAGCCAGCTTTCCTGCTCGGTCCCGAGCATCGTCATTGCCGGATCGCGCCACGGCCCGTCATGGAATTCCGCAAAGGCCTTTGCCGGATCGGCCGCACGCATGAAACTGCCAGCGTCATAGGGCTTCGACCGCGCAATCATGCGCGTGTCGGTGCGGTAGTAGGTCGCCAAGTCGCCGATCTCGTATGTCTTCCACGGCTGCTCGCCGACCGGCAGCCATTCGCGCCACACCTGCATCGCGGCAAGCTTGCGGTTGGTCCAGTCGCCCTCGTCGGCCTGGTGATTCTGCGCACCGCCTTCCCAGCTATCGTTGGCGCCTTCATGGTCGTCGGTGTTGGGGATCATCGGATAGGCGGCGTGCAGCGCCTGCAATTGCGGATCGCTGCGATAGCTGGCGTAGCGCAACCGGTAATCGGCGAGGTTCAGGATTTCGCCTGCCGGAAAAATCCGCTGCGCGAATTTGGTGCCGCTGTCATAACCACCGCGCGCATATTCGTAGAAATAATCGCCCATGTGGAGGACAAGGTCGATGTCGTCGCGCGCGGCCGCATGGCCATAAGCGTTGAATTCGCCATAGCCGAGGTTGGCGCACGAAAAGATCGCGATATCGAACTTCGCCGTCTTGCCGACCGGCAAGGTCTTTGTGCGCCCGACCGGCGAGATCGCCCCGTCGGGGCCGATGAAGCGGTACCAGTGCCATTTGCCGGGGGCGAGGCCATCGACCGTGATCTTGACCGTATGGTCGCGCCACGGCCCGGTCACCATCTGCCCGCCACCGACGACACGCGCGAAGTCGCGGCTCTCCGAAATCTCGACACGCACCTTGGCCGGGCCACCGGCTGCGGGCACGTAGCGCGTCCACAGCAGCACCGAATCGGGTCCGGGTTCGCCGCTTGCGACATTGTGGGTGAAACCGGTCAGCCCCAGCAACGCCTGCGCCATCGCCGCACCGCCGGGCAGGATAAGGCCCGCAATGCCGAAGCCGGCGGTAGCGAACAACTGGCGGCGGTCGATAAGCTGGTCGGCAATGCGGATCATGGCAATCTCCCCTGCTGCGCCGCTGTGCGTCGAATGTGTCCGGCACATGACGCTAACCCGGGAAGAGTTTCACGCAAAGGCGCAAAGAAGAAGGAAAAGGCGCGAAGGGATTGGACCCATCCTCGTCATTCCCGCGAAGGCGGGAACCCAACTCCTGCTGCCCGTTCAGGAGTTGGGTTCCCGCCTTCGCGGGAATGACGAGAGATATGCGCTCTACTTGGCGCCTTCCCTTCTCCTTTGCGCCTTTGCGTGAAACCGGTCCGCTGCTTCACCGCGACTGCAAATTCGTAGCGCGCTCAAGCCGCCTTCGCGTCAATCGCCCGCGCGCGCCGCCTTTGCACCGATGACCCCAGACCGATGGCTTCGCGGTATTTCGCGACCGTCCGCCGCGCCAGGTCGAACCCCTGTTCCTTGAGCAGATCGACCAAAGTGTCGTCCGACAGGATCGCGTCGGCGGCCTCTTGCGCAATCAGCGTCTTGATAGCTGCCTTCACCGCCAATGCCGAGGCATTTTCGCCGCCGTCCGCGCTCGCAATGCCGCTGGTGAAGAAATATTTCAGCTCGAACACGCCGCGCGCGCAGCTCAGATATTTGTTGCTGGTCACGCGGCTGACGGTCGACTCGTGCAGGCCGACGGCATCGGCCACCGTCCGCAGCACCAGCGGGCGCAGATGCGCGACGCCGTGAAGGAAGAACGCTTCCTGCTGCTTCACGATTTCGGCGGTCACGCTGACGATGGTGCGCTGGCGCTGGTCGAGCGCCTTGACCAACCAGCTCGCGTTGGCGTGCATGTCGGCGACCCAGGCCTTGGAGGCCTTGTCCTTGGCGCCCGCCGCCAGCTCGGCGTGATAGCGCCGGTCGACGAGCACGCGCGGGAGCGACCCCGAATTGATCTCGACCTGCCAGCCCTTTTTGCCTTGCGAGACATAGACATCGGGTGTCACCGATTCGATGCGCGACGATCCGAAGCGGCAGCCGGGCTTCGGGTCATAGCCGCGCAGCTCGCGGATCATGTCGGCCATGTCCTCGTCGTCGACGCCGCACATGCGCTGCAATTGCGCGATGCGGCCCGCCGCGAGCAGTTCGAGATTGTCGATGAGCACGGCCATGCACGGGTCGTAGCGGTCGGCCTCCTTTGCCTGCAGCGCGAGGCACTCGGACAAGGAGCGCGCCCCGACCCCGGTGGGGTCGCAGTTCTGTACGGCGCCCAACACCGCTTCGACCTGTGCCAGCGGCACGCCCAAACGGTCGGACAGGTCGCGGAGAGTTTCGGTGAGATAGCCCGCATCGTCGAGCGCATCGACGATGACCCGCGCAATCGCCAACGCTGCGCCATCGAGCGTCATGCCGAGCTGGGCCATCAGATGGTCCGACAGCGTTTCCTCTGCCCCTGCAAAACTGTCGAAATCCACGTCTTCGCCCGAAGCGCTGCCGCCAATGCCGCTGTCGGCGGCGCTGTCGTGGTGAAAGGTGTCGGCGGCGAAATCGGCGTCGAGCGGCGCGTCGGTGTCGCTTTTGCCCGCCAGCATCAGCTCGTCGGCTGTGGCGGGATCGGGCGCGGGTTCGTCGCCGGTTTCGCGGTCCGCGGTCACGCGCACGTCCTGCTCGCCGACTTCGAGCAGCGGGTTTTTCTCGACTTCCTCGGCAACGACGCTTTCGAGTTCGAGGTTCGACAGCGCGAGCAGACGGATTGCCTGCTGCAACTGCGGCGTCATCACCAGCGATTGGCTTTGCCGCAGTTCGAGGCGCGGACCCATGCCCATGGCGCTAGAGCGAGAAACTCTCGCCCAGATACAGGCGACGCACGTTCTCGTCGGCGACCAGCGCTTGTGGCGTACCCGCAAACAGGACGCGACCGTCATAGATGATGCAGGCGCGGTCGCAGATATCGAGCGTCTCGCGGACATTGTGATCGGTGATCAGCACCCCGATGCCGCGCGATTTCAGATCGACGATCAATGCGCGGATGTCGGCAATCGAGATCGGGTCGATTCCCGCGAACGGTTCGTCGAGCAGCATGATCGAGGGGTCCGCCGCCAGCGCCCGGGCAATCTCGCAGCGCCGCCGCTCGCCCCCGGAAAGCGCCGTCGCCATCGAATCGCGCAAACCGTCGAGGTGGAATTCGCCGAGCAATTTGTCGAGCCTCGCCGCACGCACCGCCTTGTCGGGCTCGGCAAGTTCAAGCACCGACATGATGTTCTGCGCGACCGTCATGCCGCGAAAGATCGAGGTTTCCTGCGGCAAATAGCCGAGGCCCATCACCGCGCGGCGATACATCGGCAGGCCGGTGATCTCCGTCCCGTCGAGCGTGACGCGACCCGAATCGGGCTTCACCAGCCCCATGATCGAATAGAAACACGTCGTCTTGCCCGCGCCATTGGGGCCGAGCAGACCCAGCACCTCGCCGGGGCCGACCGACAGCGACACGTCCGACAGGACGACGCGGCGGTCGTAGGATTTGGCAATCGACACGACTTCGAGCCCCGCGCCGCCGGTACCGTGGTTCAGGCCGTCTGTGGGCCGCTCAAGAGTGTCAGCGTCGGACATTACAGCTCCGTCAGGTCGCAGCCCGTGGTTAAAGGAAGGTTACGATTGCCGCAATTGGCAGGATAATTGCATAACGGGGACGGCGGATTGCGCCGAAGCGGTCAGTTGTTGCGCTGGGGAACGCTGAAGCGACCGGTGACCCGCCCGCCGGTGCCACCGGTCACGCCCGGGGTGCCGCCCGACGACCGCCCGTCGACGATCGAGCGACCGCTGGCCAGATCGATGACCAGCCGTCCGCCGCGCAGGACGTTCGATCCCTGGTTGAGCGTCACCCCGCCGATCATCGTAATCAGGCGGCGGTTGAGGTCGTAGCTCGCGAATTCGCCGCTCGCGGTTTCGCTCGCGCTCCGCACGACGACGCCGCCCGAGGCATCGAGACGCTGCACGGTCGGGTTCCCCGAGGTGATCGCGCCGGTATAGGCGACTGTCAGCCGCGCGGCGTCGAGCGCGAGACCGCCCTGGCGCACCTTCACATTCCCGGCGAGCACCGCGCGGTCGGCGCGGTCCTGCACTTCGATGCGGTCGGCCTCGAAATCGACCGGCGCGTTCGAATTATGGTTCTTGATCCCCTGCGCCGAGGCAGGAGTTGCGACCAGCAGGGCAAGCGCGAGCAAGGCTTTCGACATCATCACCGCGCTCTGATCGCGCCTTGCACAATATGCAAGCGCGCACGACCGCCCAGCGTCACTGTCCGCGATCCCAGATCGGCGCGGATATTGCCGGCGCTGAAATTGCCGAGCGGCATCTGGCCCGTGACCGGCGACGCGCTCGACAGCTGGCGGGTGTTGAGGTCCGCCCCGACGTTGCTGGTCGACAATTTATATCCGTCTGCGGAGGAATAGGTCAGCGGCCCGTTTACATCGAGCTTTTCCGAATCGAGATTGTAGCGCGCCTGCGGGGCGACGATGGTCGAGGGTCCGGTCGCGCTCGCCAGTTCGGCCGACAGATTGCCGAGCTGGACGACGGGCACTTTCGACGTCGCCTGCACTGCCGATCCGGCATTCAGGGTAAAGCCCTGCCCCTTGTCGTCCTGCCCGCGATATTGCGCCTGTGTCACCCGCAGCCGTTCCTTGGCCATCGCGACGCGGTCTTTCGACAGGACGAAGCTCACTTCGGCCCGCTGGGTCAATGGCGCAATCGCAAGGATCGCGGCAAGTGCCCCGACAAAGGCGGGCAGCGCCACGCGGGCGACGCGCACATTGCGGTCGTGGCTGCTGCCGGGACGTGCCCAGCGCATTCGCTGGTCGCGTTCGAGGCTGGCGGCTTCAGACATGGGCGAAAATGTCGATTTCGGGCCAGCCGATCAGGTCGAGCCGGGCGCGGTGGGGGAGAAAATCGAAACAGGCCTGCGCGATTTCGGCGCGCCCTTCGCGCGCCAGTCGCACGTCGAGTTCGTCGCGCAGCCGGTGGAGATAGCGCACATCGGACGCGGCATATTCCTTTTGTGCGTCGGTCAGCACCGGCGATCCCCAGTCGGACGACTGCTGCGCCTTCGACAATTCCATGCCCAGCAATTCGCGGACGATCTCTTTCAGGCCGTGCCGGTCGGTATAGGTCCGCACCAGCCGCGAGGCGATCTTGGTGCAATAGGCGGGCGCGGCCACGATGCCGAGATAGGCCTCGATCGACGCCAGATCGAAGCGCCCGAAATGATAGAGCTTGAGCCGCGCCGGGTCGGCCAGGACAGCGCGCAGATTGGGTGCGGCGAAATCGCTGCCCGCACCGAAGCGCACGAGATGCTCGTCGCCCTGCCCGTCCGAAATCTGGACGACGCACAGCCGGTCGCGGCCCGGGTGCAGGCCCATTGTCTCGGTATCGACCGCCACGGGCCCCGGTGCGAGCACACCGGCGGGCAGGTCTTCTTCATGGCAATGGACGGTCAAGCGCGGCGCTCCGTTACGGGTTGCGGATGGCATTTGCATTGCCCGGTCCCTCGCTGCAAGCTCCGTGCTTCGACTTTCAGGGGGAAAAGACCATGGCCAGCAACCCGCCCGGCGGTTTCGACTTCAACCGGCCGACCATCATTGCGCTGCTCTATCTCGCCGGACTGGTCACAGGCATTACCGGGCTGGTCGGCGTGGTGCTCGCCTATGTCTGGCGGAACGAGGCCCATGAGCCATGGGAAGCGACGCACTACACCTATCTCATCCGCACCTTCTGGATTGCGCTCGCCGCGTCGGTCGTCGGCGTCATTACCTCGATCATCGGGATCGGCATTTTGCTGCTGATTGCAGTCACCGTCTGGGTCGTGGTCAGGTCGATCGTCGCATTGCTCAACGCCCAGAAACGCATCGCGATGCCCGATCCGGCGACCTTCCTGATCTAGGCGACCGTTATTGCGGCTAAAACCGCTCGCAGATTGCCCCGTTTTACATTACGCCACGGAACTGGCGTAAAGCGATTCGCGCCCGAGAGGCCTGTGTCCGTCGTCCTGGGCATGGATTTTTCGTTGAACGATGGCGGGCGAGTTACAGGAATACGGATTCAGGCATGAGTTTCGACAAGGGACGCCGCGGCGATCGCGGCGGGCGCGGACGCGATAAGTTCGGTGATGATAATTTCGGCGGCGGTGGCAGCAGCTACGGCGGCGGGGCAGGCGGCGGTGATCGTTTCGGCGGTGGCGGCGGTGGCGGCTATAACAGTGGCGGCGGTTACGGCGGCGGCGGCGGCGGCGGTGGCGGGTTCCGCAGCGGCGGCGGTGGCGGCGGGTTCAGTGGCGGCGGCGGCGCACCGCGCGGCGGGATGCCTGCCCAGGTCGTCGGCGAAGGCACCGGAGTCGTCAAATTCTTCAACGCGCAAAAGGGCTTCGGCTTTGTCGTGCGTGACGATGGGGCCGAGGACGTGTTCGTCCACATCTCCGCTGTCGAACAGGCGGGCCTTGCCGGGCTGGCCGAGGGTCAGCCGCTCGGCTTCACGCTCGTCGATCGGGGCGGGCGCATTTCGGCGACCGAGCTCAAGATCGACGGCGAACCGATGCCGGTCACCGACCGTGGCCCGCCGCGCGACCGCGATGCGGGTCCGCGTCCGGCGGGCGGCGGCTATGGCGGCGGTGGCGGCGGCGGTGGTCCGCAGCGCGAACTGACCGGCGAAAAGGCGACCGGCACGGTCAAGTTCTTCAACGCGATGAAAGGCTTCGGCTTCATCCAGCGCGACGACGGACAGCCCGATGCCTTCGTCCATATATCGGCGGTCGAGCGCGCGGGGATGAGCACGCTCAACGAAGGCGACAAATTGTCGTTCGAACTCGAAGTCGATCGCCGCGGCAAGCATGCCGCAGTGAATCTAAACCCGGGCGAATGATTTGAATACGCCGTCCCGGCCTGGCCGGGGCGGCGGTTCACTTCGACATAGCTTCTCTCGCGAGCGCATCCGCCTCGACCAGCAGCGCATCGTCGGCTGTCCCCTGCGGCACGCTTTCGCGCCCGATCATTACCAGCACCGGCACCGCCAGCGGCGTGACGCGCGGCACGTCAACGTGCAGGATCGTCCCCTCGGCCCGGTCGAGTAGCGCGGTCAGCCGCCCGACATCGGTCATCTTCGCCCGCGCATCTTCCCACGCTGCCTTCAACAGCAAATGGTCGGGCTCGTAGCGGCGCAGCACGTCGTAGATCAGGTCGGTCGAAAACGTCACCTGCTTGCCGGTCTTGCGCTTGCCCGGATGCTGCCGCTCGACCAGCCCGCCGATCACCGCTACCTCGCGAAACGCCCGCTTCAGCAGATGCGATCCCTGCACCCAGTCGTCGAATTCGTCGCGCAGGATGTCAGCAGAAAACAACGGGCGCGGATCGGTGACAGGTTCCAGCGCATAGGTCGCCAGCGCATAGTCATTCGCCACAAACCCCAGCGGCTTCAGTCCGCGCCGCTCCATCCGGCTGGTCAGCAGCATCCCCAGCGACTGGTGCGCGTTCCACCCCTCGAACGGATAGGCGACCATATAATGCTTGCCGTCGCGCGGAAACGTCTCGACCAGCAACTCGCCGGGTGTCGGCAGCCGCGAGCGCAGCGCCTGCATCTCGAGCCATTCGCGGACATCGGGCGGAAACCGGCCCCATTCCCCTGAGTCGTGCAACAATTGCCGCACACGTTCGGCCAGCCGCGTCGACAGCGGCATCCGCGCGCCGCCATAGCTCGGGATGCGTGCAGGACGGCTGGTCGCGCGGACGATGACATCCTCGGTATCGATCCGTTCGACCTCCAGGCTTAGCCCCGAGAAAAAGAACGTATCCTTGACCGACAGGCTCGCCGCGAACCCCTCCTCGACCCGCCCCAGCTTGCGCCCGTTCTTGAACCGCACGGTCAGCATCGCCGCCTCGACAATGATCCCCGCATTCATCCGGTGCTGCTGCATCACGCGCGGGTGGGTGATCCGCCACATGCCATCCGGCCCCTTTACCAGCCGCCGGAACCGGTCATAGGCCCGCAGCGAATAGCCGCCGGTCGCAATGAAATCGAGCACGCTGGCAAAAAGCTCGGGGGCGAGCGCGCTATACGGCAGCGCCGCCTGCACCTCGGCCAGCATCGCGCCCTCGTCGAACGGCGCGGCGCAGGCACAGGCCATCAGATGCTGTGCCAGCACATCGAGCGCCCCGCTGCGGAAAACATCCGCGTCCAGTTCGCCCGCCTCGACCGCATCGAGTGCCGCCCGCGCCTCCAGATATTCGAAGCGGTTACCCGGCACGATCATCGCTTCCGACGGCTCATCCAGCCGGTGGTTCGCCCGCCCGATGCGCTGGAGCAGCCGCGACGATCCCTTGGGCGCGCCCATCTGGATCACGCAATCGACGCTGCCCCAATCGACACCCAAGTCCAGACTCGACGTGCACACCAAAGCGCGCAACCGCCCGTCACCCATCGCCGCCTCCACCCGCCGCCGCGCCTCGATGTCCAATGACCCGTGGTGGATACCAATGGGCAGCTGTTTCTCGTTCGCCTTCCACAAATCCTGAAAGATCAGTTCGGCAAGCGCGCGCGTGTTGCAGAAGATCAGCGTGGTCTGGTGCGCCGCGATCTGCTCCATGACCTGTGGCGCGGCATAGCGGCCTGAATGCCCGGCCCAGGGGACGCGGCCCTGTGGCAACAAGATGCCGATCTTCGGCTCCGCCCCCGCTTCGCCACGCACCAGCGTGACCGCATCGATATCGCCCCCCGGCGACAGCCAGGCGCGGTACAAGTCCGGATCGGCCACCGTCGCCGACAAAGCGACACGGCGCAGTGAGGGATTGATTGCGGACAGCCGCGCCATGCACAGGCTGAGCAGGTCGCCGCGCTTGCCGGTCGCGAACGCGTGCACCTCGTCGATCACGACGGTCTTGAGTTCGCGGAACATCAGCAGCGAATCGGGATAGCTCAGCAACAGGCTGAGCGATTCGGGTGTCGTCAGCAGGATATGCGGCGGGCGCTCCCGCTGCCTCTTCTTGCGGTCGGACGGCGTATCGCCGGTGCGCGTCTCGACCGTGATATCGAGGCCCATCTCCTCGATCGGGGTCAGCAGGTTGCGCCGGATATCGACCGCCAGCGCCTTGAGCGGCGAGATGTAGAGCGTGTGGAGGCCTTCGCGCGGCGCTTCCACCAACTCGACCAAAGTCGGCAAAAACCCCGACAGCGTCTTGCCCGATCCCGTCGGCGCGACCAGCAGCGCATGTCGCCCGGCGCGCGCCGCCGCCAGCATGTCGAACTGGTGCCGCCGCGGGGCCCAGCCCTTGGCCGCGAACCAGTCTTCCAGAATTGCAGGCAAATCAGCGGACATCGCCGCCGTCATGCCCCGCCTTGTCCGTCGGCGCTACTTGCTTGGCGGCGGGACGAAGCGCGGACCGAGCGCCGCGACCACCGCATCCGCCGCAAAATAGGCTGAGCTCGGCAGTTTCGACGTCCCCGGATTTTCGAAGAGCACGCGTGCGGTCGACAGGCTGCTGCGGAACGGCACGATCGCGAACGCGGTCTTGCCGCGCGCCCGGGCGATCAGCGCGCTGTGCAGCAACACCGCCTCGCCGCCCGCCACCCCGATCCCGCCGGTCACCGTCACGGTTTCGCCGGGCAGCGTGTCCTGCTTCACCGGCATGTATTTCGATTTGGCCGTCTCGTTCACATTCTTCGACAGCGCGCTGTAATTGCCCGGCGACAGATACGGGCGAATGGTGCGGTACATCGCCTTCAGCGCCGCCTCATTGGTGCGCCGTGTCAGTTCGCCCGACAGCGCCTCGCTGCGGAGCGCCGCCGGATCGCGGGCGAGCGCACCGGTCAGTTCGGCCGGAGCCGCGCCGACGCGCAGTCGCGCCGCGACATCGGCGACCGTCGGCACGGGCACCGACAGCCAGCGTTCGCGCGCCGCAAACATCCGCCGCGCCTCGGCCGTTTGCCCTGCCTTCATGGCCACGACGATCCTGGCGAATGCCAGCAAATCGTCGGTGCGGGTGATCACCGCCTTGGCCGCATCGGTCGTTTCGGAGGCGGCGCGGGTATCGTTGTCGCTGCGCGCTCTGGCGGCCAGCGCGTCCGCTTCACCTGCGCGTCCGGCCATGTACAGGTCGAGCGCCTGTCCCGCGATCAATTGCGCCGAGGCATCTTTGTCGGCGAGCATCGCCACGACCGCGCCCGCCTCATCCCCGGCGGCGCCGTAATCGCCCTGCCAGCGCAATGCATCGGCCCAGCTCAGCCGCAATTCGGGCATCAGGCGGATGACATTGGCGAAATAGGCGCGCTTGGCCGCGCTCACCGGCAGCGACTTGTCGAGATAGCCGGTCACGCGGACCAGATTGGCAAGGTCATAGGGAGAGGCCGCCGCCATCTTCAGCGCGACCGCTTCGGCCTCGGCCGTCTTGCCCTGACGCAACAGCACGGCGGCTTCGAGCTCGAGCGCCGACAGCGCAAAGCTGCGGAGGAACAGCGGGTCGGCCGCCTTTTCGCCGCCGATCGCCGGAAACTGCCGCACATCGGCAAGCGCCGCGTCGAGGTTCTTCGCCTCGACATGGTGGATGGCGCGCGCGAGCAACAGCCGCGAGCGGCGCAGATCATTGCCCTTGCCGCGCCCGTCGTCGACCGCACGGGTGCAGGCGTCGACGCCCTCCTGCCCGAACCGCCGTTCGGCGGCATTGTCCTGTTCGGGCGAACCGAACAGCCCCAGCGACCCCAGGATAACGGTAAAGCGCGCCAGCCCTTCGGCGAAATCCATGCCCTTGGCCTGGCCGTCGCACTGGACATAGTCCGATGCGGCGCGTGCCGGTGTCGATGCGATAGCGAGCGCGCAAACGGCAGCGCTCAACATGATGGTGCGACCCATATTTCCCCTTCGTTCGGCCTTTGCGGCCTGTCACACCCAATGGTGCCAAAGACTTTGCACCGGGTAAAGCTGGCGCAGCGTGCGTACAGCCCCCACATCGGCGCGATGGCACGCCCCGGCTCCTGGATCGAACCGCATCCGCACGGCATCCAAATTCCCGCTGCCGATGTGTGGATCGACCCCTCGCGCGCGGTCGAACGCGCGCTGGTCACCCACGGCCATGCCGATCACGCGCGTGGCGGGCACGCTGCGGTCTGGGCGACGCCGGAGACGCTGGCGATCATGTCTGCGCGCTATGGCGAGCAGACCAGCGGCATCGCCGTACCCTATGGCGACAGCGTCGATCTGAACGGCGTGCGCGCGACGTTCCTGCCTGCGGGTCACGTCCTCGGCTCGGCACAGATATTGCTCGAATATGCCGGCGAGCGCGTCATCGTGTCGGGCGATTATAAGCGCCGCGCGGACCCGACCTGCGCGCCGTTTCAGGTAACGCCGTGCGACATCTTCATTACCGAGGCGACCTTCGGTCTGCCGGTGTTCCGCCATCCAGCCACCCAAAGCGAAATGCAAAAGCTGCTCGCCGCGCTCGCCGCCGAGCCCGACCGCTGCGTCCTCGTCGGCGCCTATGCGCTGGGCAAGGCGCAGCGCGTCATAGCCGAACTGCGCGCCATGGGCCACGACGCGCCGATCTATATCCACGGCGCGATGCAGAAACTGTGCGACCTCTACCGCGACTGGGGCGTCGATCTGGGCGAACTCCGCCCCGCGCTGGTCGCCTCGAAGGAAGAGATGCGCGGGGCCATTGTCGTCGCGCCGCCCTCGGCGCTCGGCGACCGCTGGTCGCGCCGCCTGCCCGACCCGATCACGGCCATGGCCAGCGGCTGGATGCGCGTCCGCCAGCGCGCGGTGCAGCGCGGCGTCGAACTCCCGCTCGTCCTGTCCGACCACGCCGACTGGGACGAACTGACCAGCACGATCCGCGAAATCGCACCAAAGGAAGTTTGGGTCACCCACGGTCGCGAAGACGCGCTGCTCCACTGGTGCCAGCTCCACCAGATCAAGGCCCGCGCGCTAGATCTGGTCGGGTATGAGGATGAGGATGATTAGGGGGTGACAAAATGAGAAACGTGCAACCGCAAAATCCACCCCGCGATACGGTAAGGGATTTTTTCGCGTGGAGCGACCTGCTCGACCACGATGTACTGCACCCACTGGCTCACATCAAAGGAAATTGGGAAGCAACTTGGGATCACACTACCCGCCGTTATGAGAGCGAGGAAGGCAGCTTCGCCAAATCCTTAAACTTGATGATCGATGATATCGCTGACACGGCGATTTCACCGCGTTACCACGACAACGAAGATGTAGTAGCACGTTATCTCGCGTCTCAACCCGGTTCAAAAATTGCTAAAGTGGGCGGCAGATGGGTTGGTGAGGAATACGGCTGGACATTAGAACAGGGAGGTTTTTACGACATCGATCAAGGTGAGTTACTGACTTCGGCTATCGGCCGAGTGGCAGCAGCTTTAAAGCGCGATCAGACTCACTATGATATGATGGAAACCGGCCACAGGATGATGCTCGCCGATATTTTGACGATCATTCTTTATCACCGCTCCAATTGTGAGGCCGACGGGTGGTCGGACATCTGATCCTTTCCGACGAAGGTTGATGTCCGTGATTCCCGCGAAAGCGGGAATCCAGCGTCTTCTCCCTTTGCGCCTTATTCTTCCTTTGCGCCTTTGCGTGAAACCCTTGCGCTCATTCCAAGCAGAACTCGTGCGGCGACAGCGTGCCGATGTTTCACGCAATGGCGCAAAGGAAGAATAAGGCGCAAAGAATGAGGAAGGAAGAAGCTGGATTCCCGCTTTCGCGGGAATGACGGGATGTGGTTTGCCAAACCCCTTTCCGACTTGCACCGGGCTGCCCATATGCGGTCAGCATGAGTTCCGTCACGACGCGAGGCTGCGGCTCTTTCAAACTGTAGATTCCACATCCGAGCCCAACGGTTCACCGCGCCTAAAGAACGCTTGAACGGGGTTTTCCGCCCACGTCGTGGGGCTTTCGTGAGTTTTGGACAGTGTCGAAAAACACGTTCCTTGGGCTAACCTTTAAGAACCTTTCGCCCCAGCACACCCCCTTTCCTTTGCCTCCCCGCCCCCGCTTGCTAAGGGCCACCCCGACTCATTCATCATCGAGCAGGGGAAACCGCCATGACCGCCGTCGGCCAAGATACACTCGCCACCCGCAGCACATTGGACGCCGGGGGGCAGACGGTGTCCTACTACAGCCTGGAAAAGGCCGCGGCGAAGCTCGGCGACATCTCGCGGCTGCCGTTCAGCATGAAAGTGCTGCTGGAGAATTTGCTCCGCTTCGAGGATGGCGGCTTCACCGTATCGACCGCCGACATCCAGGCGCTGATCGACTGGCAGAAGAACCCGACATCGGACGCCGAAATCCAGTATCGCCCGGCGCGCGTGCTGTTGCAGGATTTCACCGGCGTCCCCTGCGTCGTCGATCTGGCGGCGATGCGCGACGCGATCGCGAAACTCGGCGGCGACACGACCAAGATCAATCCGCTGGTCCCCGTCCATCTCGTCATCGACCACAGCGTCATGGTCGATGAATTCGGCCACCCCAAGGCGTTCGAACAGAATGTCGAAATCGAATATCACCGCAATGCAGAGCGCTACGACTTCTTGAAATGGGGGTCGAAGAGCCTCGACAATTTCAAGGCAGTCCCCCCCGGCACCGGCATCTGCCATCAGGTGAATCTCGAAAACATCGCGCAGGCCGTATGGACCTCGGTCGATCCCTCGGGCGCAACGGTCGCCTATCCCGACACCTGCGTCGGCACCGACAGCCACACGACGATGATCAATGGCCTCGGCGTGCTCGGCTGGGGCGTCGGCGGGATCGAGGCGGAGGCCGCGATGCTCGGCCAGCCGGTGTCGATGCTCATCCCCGAAGTGGTTGGCTTCAAGCTGACCGGCGAAATGCAGGAGGGGATCACCGCAACCGATCTGGTGCTGACCTGCACGCAGATGCTCCGCAAGCACGGCGTCGTCGGGCGCTTCGTCGAATATTACGGGCCGGGGCTGGATTCGTTGACGCTCGCCGACCGCGCGACGCTCGCCAATATGGCTCCCGAGTACGGCGCGACCTGCGGGTTCTTCGGCATCGACGACAAGACGCTCGATTACATGCGCCTGACGGGCCGCGAAGAGAGCCAGATCGCGCTGACCGAGGCCTATGCCAAGGCGCAGGGCCTGTGGCGCCTGCCCGACATGCCCGATCCGGTGTTCACCTCGACATTGGAACTCGACATGTCGAGCGTGGTGCCGAGCCTCGCCGGGCCGAAGCGCCCGCAGGACAAGGTGGCGCTGAGCGAGATCGACGATGTGTTCAACGGCGAACTGTCATCGGTCTACAAGCATGATGGCTTCAAACGCGTCGCGGTCGAGGGCAAGGACCACGACATCGGCGACGGCGACGTCGTCATCGCCGCGATCACCAGCTGCACCAACACATCGAACCCCGGCGTGATGATCGCCGCCGGTCTGGTCGCCAAAAAGGCGAACGAGCGCGGCCTGAAGCCCAAACCCTGGGTCAAGACGTCGCTCGCGCCCGGATCGCAGGTCGTGACCGACTATTTCGTGAAGGCGGGCCTGCAGGAACATCTCGACGCGGTCGGCTTCAACCTCGTCGGCTATGGCTGCACCACCTGCATCGGGAACAGCGGCCCGCTCGCGCAGCCGATCTCAGACGCAATCAACGGCAATGACATCGTCGCCGCCTCGGTGCTGTCGGGCAACCGCAATTTCGAGGGCCGCGTGTCGCCCGACGTGCGCGCCAACTTCCTCGCCTCCCCGCCGCTGGTGGTGGCGTATGCGCTGAAGGGCACGGTGACCGAGGACTTCATCACCACCCCCATCGGCACCGGCAGCGACGGCGCGAATGTGTATCTGAAGGACATCTGGCCGACCAACGCCGAGGTCGCCGAGACGATGGCGTCGTGCATGGACCGCAGCATGTTCCGCGCGCGCTATGCCGATGTGTATAAGGGCGATGTCCACTGGCAGGCGATCGACGTGACCGGCAGCGACACCTATCAGTGGCGCGCAGGGTCCACCTATGTCGCCAACCCGCCGTATTTCGACGGCATGTCGATGACCCCTGCCCCGGTGAGCGACATCCTCGGCGCAAAGCCGCTCGCGATCCTCGGCGATTCGATCACCACCGACCACATCTCGCCGGCCGGCTCGATCAAGGCGGACAGCCCCGCCGGCAAATGGCTGATGGAGCATCAGGTCAGCAAAGCCGACTTCAACTCATACGGCGCACGGCGCGGCCATCACGAAGTCATGATGCGCGGCACCTTCGCCAACATCCGCATCAAGAACGAAATGGTCCCCGGTATCGAGGGCGGCATGTCGCGCTACAACGGCGAAGTCATGCCGATCTATGACGCCGCGATGCGTCACAAGGCCGACCAGACCCCGCTCGTCGTCATCGGCGGCAAGGAATATGGCACCGGATCGTCGCGCGACTGGGCGGCAAAGGGCACCAACCTGCTCGGCGTCCGCGCGGTCATCGTTGAGAGCTTCGAGCGCATCCACCGCAGCAACCTCGTCGGGATGGGCGTCCTGCCGCTGCAGTTCAAGGATGGCGACACGCGCCTGACGCTCGGCCTGACCGGCGACGACAGCTTCACCATCACCGGCGTCGCCAGCCTGTCGCCGCGTCAGGACGTGACGGTCAACGTCACCCGCGCCGACGGCTCGACCTTCGCCTTCACCGCGCTCTGCCGCATCGATACCGCCAATGAAGTCGAGTATTTCAACAACGGCGGCATCCTGCATTATGTGCTGAGGAAGCTGGCGGCTTGAGCGGGGGCGCGCTCGCGGGCGCTTGCCACTGCGGCGCGGTGCGGCTCACCATCCCGCGCCGCCCCGACTATATCAACGACTGCAATTGCAGCCTGTGTACCAAGCGTGGCGCGATCTGGGCCTATTTCCGTCCCGGCGAAGTGCAGGTCGAGGGCACCACGCACGCCTATGTGCGCGGCGATACCCCCACGCCCTGTCTGGCGACGCACTGGTGCACCGCCTGCGGCTGCACGACGCACTGGACGCCGCTGCTCGCGGATCTCGACCGGATGGGCGTCAATGCCCGGCTGTTCGACCCGGAGGCGCTCGCCGGGATCGAAATCCGCGCCATCGACGGGCGGTCATGGCCGGTTTGAGCGCATGAGGCCGCCGTCGAGCGTCCAGGCGCTCACCAAATTCGGGCGCGTCCGCCTGTCGAAATCCTTCTTCATGCGCGATTTCCTGTTTTCGGAGATCGCAGCGATCCACGGCTTGCCGAACATCCCCGACGATCCCGATCTCGCCATCGCGGCGGGTACGCGGCTGTGCGAGGAACTGCTCGAGCCGTTGCAGGACGCGTTCGGGCGGATCGCGGTGCGCGGGTCGTATCGGTCCGGCGAGGTCAACGCGCTCGGCAACCGCCTGATGCGCGGCGGCAAGCCCGCCTATAATTGCTCGACCAACGAAAGCAGCTGGGCGGGACATATCTGGGACAAGCTCGACAACCGCGGCCTGATGGGCGCGACGGCGTGCATCACCGTGCCCGGCTTCATCGACCGCTATCCGCACGCCCACGACTGGACGAAACTGGCGTGGTGGATCCACGACCATCTGCCCTATTCGTCTTTGTGCTTCTTTCCGGTCAATTTCGCCTTCAACATCCGCTGGCGCGAAGTGCCCGAGCGGCGGATCGACAGCTTCGTGGCTCCGCGCGGTTGCCTGACCAAGCCCGGCATGGCGAACCACGACGGCAGCCACGAAGCCGAATGGCGCGGGATTACGGAGGGCGGCCTGCGGTAGGGGGGCTTCGGTTAAGCCGAGGCCTGCGCCCGGCAATCGAAACCCTCGGCCCCGAACACCTTTTCACTTCGGCGCGGGCCTGGCCTTCTCCACCTTGCCCCCCGCCCCCTGTCCGCTAGGCTGTGCAAAAGGGGAGTAACTGCGTGCAGGTCGAAGCCTATCTCGAAAGCGTCCGCAAAACCTATGCCAGCGGTTCGGCCACCGAGCACAGCTATCGCCCCGCGCTACAGGCGCTGTTCGCCGCCATCGACCCGGCACTGTCGGTCATCAACGAACCCAAGAAGTCCGAAGCCGGCATGCCCGATTTCCTGTTCGACCGGGGCGGCGTTCCCGTCGGCTGGGCCGAGGCGAAGGACATCGACAAGGACGTCATTCGGCTGAAGGGATATTCGGTCGAACAGCGCAAACGTTACGAGCGCGCCTATCCCAATCTCATCTACACCAACGGCGTCGATTTCGAATTCATTCGCGAAGGGGTGCAGGTCCACTTCGTCTCGATTGCCGACTTCATGGGCCAGCTGGGCGGGCTGCAGCCGAAGCCCGATTGCTTCGACGAACTGGCGCGCCAGCTCAAGCTGTTCGCCGAAGCCAAACCGATCAGCATCCGTTCGGCCAAAAAGCTCGCCGAAATGATGGCCGCCAAGGCCGCGATCATCAAGGACGAGGTCGGCATCGCGCTGAAGGACGATCCTGAATTCCGGTCCGGCCTCGGCGGCCAGTTCAAGAGCTTCAAAGCGAACCTGTTGCCCGCGCTGGAGCCGGACGAGTTCGCCGACATCTACGCCGAAACCATCACCTACGGCATGTTCGCCGCGCGCTTTCACGACGACAGCCTCGACACGTTCAGCCGCGCAGAGGCGCTCGAAAAGCTCCCCGCGTCGAACCCGTTTCTGAAAGGGCTGTTCGAATATATCGCCGGACCCAGCCTGCCGAACCGCCTGAAATACATCGTCGACGATCTGGTTCAGGTCATGCGCGCCAGCGACCCGCACTCGTTGTTCGAAGGCTATGGCAAGTTCACCGCGCGCAACGACCCCTTCGTGCATTTCTACGAAGACTTCCTTGCCGCCTATAACCCCAAAAAGCGCAAGAGCCGGGGCGTCTGGTACACGCCCGAACCCGTCGTCGATTTCATTGTCCGCGCTGTCGACGACGTGCTGAAAACCGAATTCGGACTGGTCGATGGCCTCGCCGATACCAGCAAGGTGACGGTCGATTGGGACACCGGCACCAACGACCCCAAGACCGGCAAGGCGGTCACGACAAAGCGCGAGGTTCACAAGGTCCAGATTCTCGACCCGGCAACCGGCACCGGCACTTTTCTGGCCAAGGCGGTGCAGCTGATTTCCGACCGGGTAAAGGCGCGCGCACCGGGCAAATGGTCGGGCTATGTCGAGGCGGACTTGCTGCCGCGCCTGCACGGCTTCGAACTGCTGATGGCGAGCTATGCCATGTGCCACATGAAGCTCGACATGCAGCTTACGCAGAGCGGCTACAAACCAAGCGCCAGTCCGCCGCGCCTGTCGGTGTGGCTGACAAACGCATTGGAACCCGCCGAGCGCGAAGTGCGCGACTTGTTTTTTCAGCCTCTCGCCGAGGAAGCGCGCGGCGCAAGTGCAGTGAAGCGCCAGACGCCGATCATGTGCGTGATGGGGAACCCGCCTTATTCGATAAGTTCTTCCAACCAAGGCGCTTGGATCACTGGTCTGATTGGACCTTACAAGCAGCTTAGCGAGCGCAATCTGCAGCCCATCAATGATGACTACGTCAAATTCCTACGGATGGCTGAGTATCTAGTTAGCAAGAATGGGCAAGGCGTGGTCGCCATGATCACCAATCACGGTTACCTGACAAATCCGACCTTTCGGGAAATGCGCCGTCATTTGCTGCAGACATTTGTCGGCATTCGCGTGCTGGACCTGCACGGAAACGCCAACAAGGAGGAACGGTCGCCCGACGGCGGTCCTGATCAAAACGTGTTCGACATTCGTCAAGGTGTTTGCGTTTTGGTGGGATGGGTTCGAACCAGTTCTGACCGCAAACCGGCGTCGGTCCGGCACGCAGACCTCTGGGGAAGTCGAAGCTCCAAGAATGCTGCTCTCCACGCGCTTAACGTGGCCGACCCACACCTGACTGAAATTACGCCGAGTGCACCTTATTTCCTGCTGTCTAACCTCGATGGGGCCAGCTTGGAAACCTATAACAGCGGCTTCAAACTGACCGACCTCTTCGTTGAAAAGAACACTGGCGTAAAAACACATCGGGATCAGTTCGTAATCGATCTAGATGCTCCGACATTGAAGCAGCGCATATCAGCATTTTTCGATAAGAAGCTCACCGACAGCGAGGTTGCGACAACCTACGACATATCATCAAGCCCAAGTTGGAATATGACCAATGCGAGATCTGGTCGGTTCGACGACCGTTTGGTGCAGCCAATCCAATACAGGCCGTTCGACTATCAAAGCATCTACTACGACACATCGCTGATCGACCGGCATAGGCTGGAAACGGTAAGGCATGTTCTTGGCGGGCGGAACATCAGCCTCCTTTGCCCGCGAATGACGGCTGATGACTTTAGCGCGTTCGTCTCGGTCGACATGATTTCAAACAAGACCGGCAATCGCTACGATCAGTCCTACTTTTTGCCTTTGTATCTCATTCCAGACGAGGCGTCGGCTCAGGCCGACGCCTTCGCCCCCAAAAACCGCACCCTAAACCTCGACCCCAAACTTTACGCTGCCATCTGCGCCGCCGCTGGGATCGACCCTGCCGAACAGGCCGGACCCGACGACGACTTCCGCGCCGCATCCGGCGATGCGCGGCCGTCCGAGGTCAGGGTGTTCGATTATATCTATGGCGTGCTGCATGCGCCCGATTACCGGCGCGCCTATGCCGAGTTCCTGAAAATCGACTTCCCGCGCATCCCCTATCCGCCGAGCGCGCACGTATTCGCGCATATCAGCGAAAAGGGCGAAGCGCTGCGGCGGCTGCACCTGATGGAAGCCGCAGCCATCGACGACACGCCCTATCCCTATGTCGGGGACGGCGATGACGTGGTGGCGGCGGGGTATCCGAAGTTCGAGGACGGGAAGGTCTGGATCAACAAGGACCAGCATTTCGATGCCGTGCCGCCGGTATCATGGGCGTTTCCCATCGGCGGCTACACCCCTGCCCAGAAATGGCTGAAGGACCGGCGCGGGCGGACGCTGTCATGGGACGACATCGGCCATTATCAGCGCATCGTGAAAATCCTGATCGAGACCGACCGCATCATGAAGGAAATCGTGTTGCCGCTCGACGAGGGGGAAGCTGCGTGAGGCGGCGTCGCTGAGGCGCGGCGGCGGGAAAGAAGGCGGGGCCGGGCAAAGCCCGTCCCGTCGGTCGTCGCTTTGGCGACGCCGGCCGCACACGCTGCGTAATGCTGGATTTAGCTCCGCTAAATCCTGGCGCAGCGTGTGGTGCAGAAGAGGACTCGCAAAATTCGATTATCGTTTTGATAACATGAACTTAGCTATTTTTCGTTTTGGGTCAGATGCCCCCAAAAATACCCTCATTTGATTCCGCTGGGTGGTTCGGGTCCCAAAATGCAATCCATCGTCTCGCAATCGTGGACGCTCAGCGACCTAGTGCGGCAGCAATTTTGTCGTGCCGCGCGCGGGTAATGCCGTACGATGCCAGAATGACGAGCGACACGATGGCGATGATCGCTGGCACCGGTCCCCAGATCGCGACGAGCCGGAATTGCATCGCTTCGGGCAGGGAGGCGCCGACACTATGGCCCATGCTGCGGGGAAAATGGATCATGTCCAGCGCAACGCCCGCGACCATGACGCCCAGCCCGGTGGCCGCCTTGCCGGCAAAGCCAAGCCCCGCAAAATATAGCCCCTCGCGACGGCGGCCGAACAGATATTCGTGCTCGTCGGCGGCGTCGGCCATCATCGAGGGGTAGGCAACGAGGACGAACCCCGTGCCGATGCCCGCCACCCAAGAATTGATCTGCATCGGCAGTACCGCCGCATCGCCCAGCGGATGATAAAGCCCCGCGAGCATCGCTCCTTGCAGCGCCACCCAGTTGGCGATCAGCAGCAGGAAGCCGACGATGACCACATATTTCTTCTCCATCAGCTTTTGCATCAGGGGCGCGCCCAGCACGCCGAGCAGAATACCGACCAGATAGGCGTAGCTGATGAACTGGATCGTCTCGCTTCGCATTTTCCACACAAAGACAAAGGCGTGGTTGTTGAGGCTGGCGTTGGCCCCCATCGCGGCAAAGATCACGACAGCGGAAATGAACAGCAGACGGAACGAGCGGTTGGCGAAAATCTCTTTCAACTCGGAAGGCAGGCGACGCAGCATCGAGCCGGGAGCCTGATCGGGTTGCGGCAAGGCGGCAGCATAGCGCCGGATGCCCAGGCAACACACTGTCGTGCAGGCGAACAGAAGCGCCGCCACCGACCAGCCGAACCCGGGATAGCCCTCCGGCCTTTGCAGGCCGCCGTGCGCGAAATAAACTGAAAAACCGATCGCGGTCACCGCCACGCTCGCGAACAGACCCGCCAGCGCGCGATAGACCACGATGCTGGTGCGCTCCGCGTAGCCGGTCGCCATTTCGGCGCCGAGCGCGATATAGGGCACGTTGAACAGCGAAATGAAGCTGCGGACCGCAACCGACATCACAGCAAGCCACAGGAACAGTCCGGTCTGACCCAGCCCGTGTGGCGGCGAAAACAGCAGGCCGACCGACAACGATATCAGAGGAATCGCCGCGATCATCAGCGGCAGGCGACGGCCGAGCCGGGATTTTATGTTGTCAGACCATGAGCCGACCACAGGATCGACCACCGCGTCGAACGCTAGGCTGACCGCAAGCGCCGCGCCGACCAGCGAGCCCGACAGGCCCAGCACCGCCGAATAATAGAAGAAGATAAAGGCAATGGCGGCATCGAACCCGCCGTTCTGTGCCGCCTGTCCCAGGCTATAGGCCAGCTTGACCGGGAGCGACGGTCGCATGGCGAGTCCGGATTCCTCCGGCGCTTCGGTTGTCGCCACGGCATCTCTCCCCATTGTCGTTGTCATATGGTTATACGCCGCCGTCGCGCAGAAACGCGCGCACGGCAGTCACATAATCGGCAAAGTTTTCACGCCGGATATTGTGCCCCGCGCGCTCGATCCGCACCGTGCGGATATTGGCATTGAGCGCTTCGGCTTCTGACGCGAGCGCAGGCGTGACCATGCCGCCGCGATCTGGCTCGCCGCAGATCAACAGCGTCGGCGCGGTGATTGCGGCGAAGTCCTGCTGCCAAGGTGTCGCAAATTCGGGCAAGGCTTGCGGATCGACCTGCTGCTTTCCCTCCACCCAAGCGGGAAATTCGTCGATGTCCCAGTCGGGCGATTGCTCGTGGCCATAGGCCGCGATTTCCTGTGCAGACATCGACTGGAGTTCGGCGACCTGCTGGCGGAAACGCGCGCGGCGCTGGCGCATCTCTGAGGAACTGGCGGGCGGCAACAGCGGTGGGTCTTCGAGAACGATACGCGCCGCGCGTCCAGGGTTGGCAGCGGCAAAGGCGGCAGCGGCACGCGCCCCGACCGAATGGCCCATGACAAGGGGTGCGACGAGGCCGAGCGCGTCGATAGCTTCGGCGATATCCTGCCCGGGATTGGGCGTGTCGCACTGCGGCATCCGCGAACTTGCCCCGTGCCCGCGCGCATCGAGCATCACAATGTCGAACTCGTTCTCCAGCGCCTCGGCAAAGCGGGTCCAGCACAGGCCGTTGTCGGTCAGCCCGTGCGACAACACCAGCGCAGGGCCGTTGCCGCCGATGCGGTGCCAGGCGAGATGTCCGCCCGTGACCGGCACAGTGCCGGTCTGCCAGCGATGCGTGGTTCTCACCACGCATAGGCCTCGGGTGCAGGGCCGCACGGCGGGAAGATCGCGTCGAGGGCGGAGAGCACCTCGGCGCTCAGGCATAAGTCCGGCACATTCGCGACCGAGGCCAGTTGCGCGCGATTGCGCGGTCCGACGATGACCGCCGCAATCCCGTCCTGATGCAGTGTCCAAGCCAGCGCGACAGCGCTCATCGTCTCGCCGAGGTCGGCGCACAGGCTGGCATAGCGCGCCAACTGGTCACCCCGCGCGACCTGCGCCTGCCGGACCGCATCCGACTGGCGCCGGCCCCCGGCGTCGGTCGCTGGTCCCGCGAGCAGCCCGCCTGCGAGCGGGCTCCAGGCGATCACCCCGATGCCATAGTCGCGCGCGGCGGGAATGACCTCGAGTTCGGCGCGGCGCTCGACCAGATTGTACAGGCTCTGCTCGGACACCAGTCCGAGCCGCCCCCGCGCGATGGCCTTTTCATTGGTCTGGGCAATTTTCCACCCGGGAAAATTGCTCGACCCCAGATAGCCGATCTTGCCTTGCGCGATCAGCCGGTCGGCGGCCTGCCAGATTTCCTCAGGGTGCGCGCTGCGATCGATGTGGTGGAGCTGATACAGGTCGATATGATCGACCTGCAACCGCGTCAGGCTCGCCTCGCAGGCCATGACGATGTGTCGCGCCGACAGGCCGCGGTCGTTGATATCGTCGGACATCGGCTCATGGACTTTGGTCGCGAGCACGATCCGGTCGCGGCGCGCACGGTCCTGTATGAGCCATTGGCCGAGGATCGTCTCAGTCGTCCCGATGCCGAGTTCGCCGCCGTATTGATTGGCGGTGTCGACGAAGTTGATCCCGAGGTGGACCGCTGCGTCGAGGATGGCGTGACTTTCCTGCGCGTCGGTGCGCGGACCGAAATTCATTGTGCCGAGACACAGTTCGCTGACCTGAAGGGCTGTGCGACCAAGCCGCCGGTATTTCACGTCACGGTGCCCAAAGCGTCGCACCGGTCCGCAGTTCGGCACCCGAATCCGCTACGCAAAATCGGGTCAGATACCGCGCGCGTTCGGACAGTCGCTGGTAATCGGCGTACGCGATGCCCGGCACCATCGGCTCGTGGAACCAGGGTGCGTAGAATTCGAGATTGGGGATCGCCCGCATCGCGTCCGAAACATTGGGCGTGCCGCCATGCCAGGCGCGGACGTCGCGGACCATGATCGCACCGGCGGGGGCCGGACAGACCGTGCTCAGCCGCATCCACTCGGGTTCGTCTTCGAGGCTGGGGATGGGGATACGCGAATGCTGCGTCCCCGGAATTTGCCGGGTCGGCCCGTTGAGCCGTGTCACGTCCTGCGGCAGGAAATTCACGCAGACATAGGGGCAGGGCAGATCGCGGATGGTCAGCTGCCCGCGCGGGTCGTGGAACGAACTGAACGGCGACACGCCCGGGCCGCGCCAGTCGCTGACGTCCGAATGCAGCGGTTGGTAACCAGTCGCGCCGGGCAGGCAGAAATCGCCGCTTGCCGCGCGCAGGGCAAAATGCGGCGATCCGAAAATCGCCGTCACCAGGGTATCGACCAGCGGAATGTCCAGCATCATCTGCCATTCGGGTCGATGAAGCTGGCTACGCGTCAGGCTCGATCCGCCGAACGAATAGCGGTGCGATCCGCGATTGCCGTTCCGCGTCGCGTCGAGCGCGAGCACTTCGGATGCGACCTCGTTGCACCCGGCGGCGAGGAACGCGGTCTGGTCGGCCGTCAGCACATCGGCGATGACGACGAAGCCGTCGCGGCGGAACAGATCGACCGCGCGCTCGACATCGTTGGCCCCGAGGATTTCAAGCCCCTTGATGCCGTTTTCGGCTTGTAGGTAAGCGCGCTGTGCGGCGATTTCGGGTGCCGCTTCGGCTAGCATCTATGGTGTCCTTCGTGAGCGTGTCGGTTACGCGCGGGCGAGATTCATGACTTCGGCCATGTTGTCGAAGTAAAATGCGTCCAGCGTTGCCTGGTCGCAATCGGTCATCGTTTCCTCGAACTTGCCGATCGGATCGCCCGATCCTTCGGGATGCGGATAGTCGGAGGCATAGACCAGCATGCCCGGGCCGACCTGTTCGATCACCCAACCGACGGGCTCGCCCGCGAACGGTGCGACCTTGATGTGGCGCTTGGCCGTGACCGAAGGCAGTTCCGCAAACGGGCGCAGGCGCTTGAACACATTGGCGGTGAAATCGATCATCTTGAGCCAGCCGGGCAGCCAGAGGCAGCCGTGCTCCATCGAGATGACGCGCAGCGCAGGGTGGCGCTCGAACACGCCATCATAGATCATCGCGCCGAGAAACAGTTGTACGGAATTGGCAATGGTCATCACGCCGATTTCACCCGCCGGGGCATCGTCGCCGATCTCGTGAAACACGCGGCCATTGTTTTTGAAGCTGGGAGAAACCGGATCGTAATGGCCGTTGATCGCGACATGGGTGACGACGGGAATGCGGTGCTCGACGAATTTTGCCCAGACCGGATCGAAATCGGGATGAGTGAACGACCGCCCCGCATCATTGCCCTCGTTGGTGTCGACCGCGAACGTATAGCACCCGTCGGCCAGCCCCTGTTCGATCATCTCGATGGCCTTGTCAGGGCCGAAGCCTAGCGGGACATAGCCGACCGCGCGCATCCGGCGGTCGTCCTTGCAGAAATTGCCCATCGCGCGATTGAGCGCGCGTGCCCCTGCTTCACGCACGGCTGCATCGGGATCGTGGTAGAACTGGTGGAAGGTGAAGGTCGCCAGCACCAGCTGCACTTCATAGCCGAAAAGGTCGATGGCGCGTGCGCGCTCGACGGGATCGAAGGCACCCAGTCGCCCCCAGCCGACCTTGGTATTATCGAGAATCTGCGCTTCGTATTCCGCCGTCAGCGCGGCATCTCCCTGGCGGGCAAGGAATTGTTCGCGGCCCAGTTCCAGCCGCTCGCGCTTCTGGATGACCGGCTTCTGGTCGAGCATAGACGGAATTTTGGCCTTCTCGTCGGCGCTCGCCGTGTCGAGCAGGAAGTTTTCGAGTTCGATCAGATGGCTGTCGACGTCGATAATGCGCCGCGTGCCTGCATAGGTCATGTCCATCTCCTCTCGGTGTGCCGATCTTGCGTCGGGCTAGGATGTAACTGCTTCGGTCAACCACGACTCAGGCTTTATTATATAAAAGGTCAATATATCAGCTCGCTTCGGCGGTCAAACCTTGATTGCCGACAAGGCCGCCCAGTCACCGGCCGGCTTCGACCCGGGCGCAGATGTCGGGGTCCGCCAATGCTGCGATTGCCAACGCCGCACCCGCCGTCCGCAGCTCGACGATCTCGATGAGGTTACCCTCGGGATCGCTGCCGAGAATCGCACGGAGCCGGTCGCTTTCCAGACTCTCGGTCAACAGCGCTCCGCCAAGCGCGACCAGCCGCGCCGCGTCCGCGTCGAGATCGTCGCTTTCGAGACATAGGCGACCGTAGCCGGAGTCGAAAGGATGGCGCGCCGGTTCCGTCGGACTCGTCGGTGTATGAAACTGCCAGAGTTCGAGCTGCAGATTGCCCGCCGGCAACCATGCACCCTCGAGCTGCGCATCGACCAGCCCGCCCATCCGGTCGAGCTGCGGCCCCGGCCCGAACCGGCCCCGGCTGTTGGGTTCTGTTGCAAACAGGGCGCTGTAAAATGTGACTGCCGCGTCCATATCGCGCGTCACCAGCGCCACATGCGCCAGCCATGTCGGCTCACCGACCGGGGCATAGGGCAGCCCCTCGATCTCCATGATGTTGTCTTCGGGATCGCGTGCATAGGCATATTGGTTGCCGGTGCCGAGATCGAGGGGAGCAGCGATCAGGCTGCCGCCCTGCGCGGCAACGGCGGTGGCGAGCGGCGCGACATCGTGGTTCTGCACGCAGAAATGGCGGATGCCCGGGCGGTTGATCGGGTTGGCGACGGGTGCAGGCGCGCCGGCCGTCCAGTGCGGCGCGACCAGCAAGAGATAGCCATTGCGCCCCGCCAGCAGGCAATGATCGAAGCCCATCCCGCCGATTTGGCGATCGACGACTGCCAGCGCTGCCGCACCGGCTCCGGGCAGCGGCTTCATGCCCGCGATTGCCCCATAATAGCGCTGCGCCGCGTCTAGGTCGCAGACGACGAGCGTCACATGGTGGATGCCCTTGATCATCGCTGCTCCTCTATGCGCTCAAGGGGCACAGGAGGCCATGCCCGGGAGTTGTCCGGGCACAGCCTCCGGTCGAAAATGCTGCCGTTCAGAACTTGCCGCGCAACGTGACCTTCCACGTCCGCGGATCGCCGATGAACTGCGTCGCCGACGTCCCGTCGAGCTGGCGATACGAGCTGCCGAGGATGTAATGGGCGTAAACCTGATCGGTCGCATTCTCGACCGAGAAGGTGATGCCGTACCGGTTGCCCGGGCCATTGAGTCCGGCGCGCAGGTTGAGCAAGCCATAGGCCGCGACATCGGCGTAGGGCGCACCGTTCAGGTCGGTGTTCTTGCCCGATTGCCAGCTCCACTCGGCACGCAGGAAGCCCTCGAAATCGGAGCTGCCGAACTTGGTGCGATAGTCGCCGACGATCGAATAGAAGTCATGCGCGTTGTCGCGGAAGCGCTTGCCGTTGAGTGCCGGGTTCGCGGTGAACTTCGCGATGGTCACGTCGTTCAGCGTATAGGAACCGCTGAGCGTCAGGCCTGGCAACGCCTTTGGCCGCAGGATAACCTCGGCCTCGATCCCCTTCGACTTCAACAGGTCGATACCGATGTTGAGCGCCGCGCCGACCGCCGTCTGCGTGATCGTCTGGAGATTCTCCAGATCCTGGCTGTACAGCGTGATGTTGGTCGTCAGCGCCTTGTCGAACAACTGCGTTCTGATCCCGGCTTCCCACAAGGTCGGGATTTCGGGCTTGAGCACCGGCAGACCGCCCGGCGTCAGCACAGCGGCTGCGTTGACGCTTTCAGCCACATCGATGCCCGGCCCCTTGTAGCCGCGCGACCACGACACATAGGTCATCACATCGTCGGTCCAGAAATAGCGCCCGATAATGCGGCCCGAGAAATTATCGTTTTTGAAGGGCTGGATACCGACCAGGTCGGTGCCGAAGAACGCCGCAAACGGGGCCGCCGGATTGATCGCGATCGACCGGCGATTGTAGGTCGCGAGCAGCGAGTCATGCGTGTAGCGCCCGCCGATCACGATCGAGGCTTTGGGCGACAGGTTGAACGTCGCCTCGCCGAACACCGCATAGCTGTTCGTCGCCACCGTACGGTCGGCAAGCGTCCGGACGTTGAAGAATGGGGCGAAGGGCAAGCCGAATTCAATATCGACGCGGCCTTTCGCTTCCAGATCCTGATGGAAATAGAACAGGCCAGCGACATAATCGATCGACGAGCCGATCTTGCCGTTCAGGCGCAATTCCTGCGTGAATTGCTCGGTCGCAACCGTGGTGCCGTTACGGCTGTTGAGGTTCGAGTTGGAAACGCCATCAGCCTCGTTGAACTCGTCGATGCTCCATTTGCGCCATGCGGTGATCGAGGTCAGCGATGCCGGGCCGAAATCATAGTCCAGGTTGAGCGCGACCCCGCCGAACTTCGTGCCTTCGAAAATCCGGTCGCCCCGGACGCCCACTCGTCGATTCTCCGGTCCGGGAACGATGTTGAGCGCCGTAAGCGCGTCGCGCAGTTGCAGCACACCGGTGTTGGTCGCGAAGGGGATAGCACCCGAGGCGGGGCCCGCAACCCGGTAGGTCGGCTGGCAGCAACGGTTCTGCCCGCGCCCGATATCGCCGGTCAGGACGACGGTGAGCGCATCGGTCGGCTGGAACAGCAGCTTGCCGCGCAGGGCGTAAGTGTCACGATTATTGAGGTCGGGCTGGCCGGCAATCGCGTTGGTCAGCACGCCGTCGCGACGGTTATAGGTACCCGTTAGGCGGAACGCGACCTTGTCGCCTGCCACCGGACCGGTCACTGTCCCACGCAGCTTGGTTTCGTTGAAGCTGCCATAGCTCGCTTCGACGCTGCCGCCGAAATCGAATTCGGGATTGTTGGTCTGGATGTTGATGACGCCTGCCGATGCGTTCTTGCCGAACAACGTGCCCTGCGGCCCCTTGATCAGTTCGATCGATTTGATGTCGAGAAAGTCGGTAAACCCTTGTGCCTCGCGGCCGAGGACGACCCCGTCGACCACGGTCGATACACTCGATTCGAAACCATCGCTGAAGCTGAAGGTGGAAATGCCGCGCACCTTGGTGCCGGTCGCACGCGATGTGTTGAGCGGCGAAATGCTGATACCGGGCACGAAGCGGACGGCATCGGCAAGCTGCACGATGCCGGTGCGCTCGATGAATTCGCCGGTGACGACCGACACGGCAAGCGGCGCATCCTGCAGCGTTTCGCGGGTTTTGCGCGCGGTGACGATGATGTCGTTCGGCGCGGCCCCCTCGGCTGCAGGTGCAGCCTGCGCGTGGGCGGGTGCGAACGGCAAGGCGACTGCCATGACCGACGACAACCAGATGCTTTTTTTGAGCGATTTCATATTCAGGCCCTCTCCGATTCCCTGACAAGCCGCCGTCCGGGCCTGTGGCTCCGGATCGTTCGGCATTCCCGATTCTTATTATGTATTTAGTCATTTAGCAAGAATTTGATTCAAAGCCGCACGTGGCGTAAAAACGTATAAATATCAATCAATTTAGATACAAAACGTACGATTTGATTGACCTATGGTGTAATAATTATAGGTAGATATTCGGCAAGACGAGGTGGGGATATGACGAACGCTGAC
Source organism: Sphingomonas sp. SUN039 (assembly GCF_024758725.1). NCBI lineage: Bacteria > Pseudomonadati > Pseudomonadota > Alphaproteobacteria > Sphingomonadales > Sphingomonadaceae > Sphingomonas > Sphingomonas sp. SUN039. The sequence continues at coordinate 2,982,428 of NZ_CP096972.1, forward strand.
GGACTCAAGGGCAAGGTGGCACTGATCACCGGCGCTGCGCGCGGGATCGGCATGGCCGCAGCGATCCGTCTCGCCCGCGACGGTGCCGATATCGTTGCGCTCGATCTGGCAGGATCGCCCTGGAACGAGCTGCACGACGAAGTGGCGCAGGCCGGTCGCAACCTCCTTGCGTGCGAAGGCGATGTCGCGGACGAAGTGACATGGGAAGAAACCATGGCGCGGGTCCGCGCTCAGTTCGGACGGATCGACATCCTGTTCAACAATGCGGGCATTTCCGGCCCGGCGTGCCCGCTGCAGGACTATCCTCTGGACGAATTCGATCGGGTCATGCGAGTCAACTGCCGGGGCGTGTTTCTCGGCATGAAATTCGGTGCCGAAGCCATGCGCGGTGGCAGCGGCTCGATCATCAATATGTCATCGGTGTCGGGCATCGGCGGCGGGCGCTCGCTGTTTGCCTATAACGCCAGCAAGCACGCGGTGATCGGGATGACCAAGGTCGGCGCGGTCGAACTGGCCGAACACGGCATCCGGGTGAACGCCATCTGTCCGGCGATGACCGAAACCGCGATGATGCTCGATCTCGAAATCGGCAAGAACACCGACGAGATTGCCGCGTTGCGGGGACATTTCAACGCGATGATTCCTCTAGGGCGTTACGCTGCTCCTGCGGAAATCGCGTCGGTCGTTTCGTTTTTGGCGAGCGATGCGGCGTCGTTCGTCAACGGCGCGGCAATTCCGGTCGATGGTGGGCTCAAGGCGCAATAGGCACGTGCACTATGGGCAGCGGTGGTATCAGGCCGCGGAGGACAGGTCCGCTTTCCCGTATTTCTCCTCCAGCGCGACGAGACTGCCCTTGAACAGGCAGAATACGATCTCCTCGATCTTGCGGCGACCGACGACGCCCTGGCTTACCAGTTCCCCCGCTGCGCCCGTCAGGCCCATCGATACCTCGGTCGTCAGGATCGCCACGTCGCGCGGCACATTGAAATTGTGCACCATTTCTGTCGCCAGCCGGTCGACGACGCGCTGACGGCTTTCGCGTTCGAGTGCCTGAAACGCGGCGGTTATCGAAGGTTCGCCCATTAGCCGTTGAATATGCATGCCGTTCTTCTCGGCATGTTTGAGGTAGGTACGCGTGGTGAAGCGGATCAGTTCGTCGAATGTCTTGGCCTCGCTGACCGCAATCGCCTGCAACTCCCACAGGCGTCGCTGGTCGCGCACCAGCAACTCCTGGAGCAGCGTAGTGACGTTCTGGAAATAGGCATATACCAGCGGCTTGCTGACCCCCGCCTCACGCCCGACCCGCTCCATGGTCACCGCCGAAATGCCTTCGGCGGCGACGAGAATGGCCGCCTTATCGAGAATCATGTGTTTGCGGACTGCCGGATCGAGACGGCGCGTCGTTTTCTTGGCAACCTCGGTTATCGACATGGGCGAACTTTGTTCCAGCGAAACGGCGTGCGGACTGCCGCGATACCAAGCCGTGCCGCCGTTGTCATCGCATCATAGCACAGCATCGGACGTTATGGTCCCCCGCAAGCGTAACGGGCCACAGCAATACGTGCCTCGTCCCAATATAATTGACTCTAGTTATAATTAATCTACGTTTCCCGCGTATCGGCAGAAAGCCGGATCGAGATTTAAGGGGGAAGCATATGCGAAAGAGGCGATTTTTCTTCGCGACCCTTGCGATCGTGCTCATCGGAGGCACAACCTTGGCCTATGTCACGACACCGACGGTCCATGCGGGCCAGGTCGGCGAAGCCCCCGAACTCGGCCGGACGGGAGCGTTCCGCATCGGCACGGCGGTGGCGCACTATACGATGCCGGGCCGCAGCCGCATCACTAGCTGGGGGGCAGTGACCGGCAATCTGCAAGTCGCCGACCGCACCCTGCCTGTCCGCATCTGGTATCCGGCCGACGCCGCTACGGGCGGGGCACCGGTCCATTATGACCATGTCATGAAATTTCCGGGCAAGCCGCCGCTGTCGCTGGTCAGCCAGGGCATTGCCATTGCCGGTGCCGCGCCGCTGAAGGGCAAGAAATTTCCGCTTGTGATCATGTCGCACGGCTATGGCGGATGGAGCACGCAATTCAGCAATCTCGCCGAACACATTGCGTCGCACGGCTATGTCGTCGCGTCGATCGACCATGAGGACATGCCCGTCGAAGGCGTCAGCTCTTTCCTGCTCTCGTTCGGCAATGTGCTGGTCGACCGCACGCTCGACCAGCGCCAGATACTCGCCCAGATGTTGGCCAATGCGCGCGACCGGAAATCGCCATGGCTCGATCTGGTCGATCCGCAGAATATCGGGCTCATCGGGTATTCGATGGGGGGCTATGGCGCGCTGGCGACCGCAGGTGCGTCCTATAGCTTCGACGGCGACCCGATGGCGAAAATCCCCGGGGCGGCGAAGAGCCAGTTGCGCGAAGCCACCAGCCAACCGGCACCGATCAAGGCGCTTGTCACGGTTTCGCCCTGGGGCGGCCAGCCTGACAGCCGCGCGTGGAACGCAGATGGGCTGTCGAAGATCAAAATGCCTGTCCTGATGCTGGTCGGCAATCAGGACGATGTCGTCAATTTCAAGGACGGCGTGTCATGGCTGTTCCGCAACCTGACTGGCACCGAGCGCCACATGCTGGTCTATCGCGAAGCGCGGCACAACATCATCGGGAACGAATTCCGGCTGAACCCGGACACGCAGTGGAACGCCTATGAATTCCTGACCGAGCCGGTGTGGCGCAGTGAGCGGCTGAACGCGATCAACCAGCATTTCGTGACCGCGTTCCTCGACCTGACGCTGAAGGGTGACGCGTCAAAGCGCGCCTATCTCGATGTGCCGACCGTCGATGCCAACGCGGGCGAATGGCCGCTGTCGTTCGCCGAACAGCTCAACGGGACGATGGCCGGGGCCGAGCAACCGAAATACTGGCGCGGGTTCCAGCGTCGCTGGGCAGCGGGCCTCGAAATGCACCGGGCAGTCGCGGGGCGGCCGGGCAACTAACCGCCGGCGCTCTCAGCCCGGGTGGATCGTCTGCCCGCCGTCGAGGACCAAAGTCTGCCCGGTCATGAACCGGCTTTCGGGCGCGGCGAGGAAGACAGCGATCCCTTCCATATCCTCGAGCTTGCCCACTTCTCCCGACGCCGAGCGCCGCTTGCACGCATCGCGGAACGCTTGTGAGGTATCGAGCGACATGTCGGTTTCGATATAGCCCGGCAGGATCGCGTTGACCTGAATATTGGCGCGCCCCAGTTCGATTGCCAGCGCGCGGGTCAGGCCGACCACGGCGGCCTTGGTCGTCGAATATCCGGCGTGGAGCGGTGTGCCCAGAATGGCGGCGGCCGACGATGTGACGATCAGCTTGCCGCCCTGCCGCCGTTCGAGCAGATGCGCGATGACGGCCTTGTAGGTCATCACGACGCTGTTGAGATTGAGGTCCATGAATTCCAGCCACTTGTCGTCGGCAAGCTGGTGCAGCATCGACGTCGGCCCCGATCCGCCGGCATTGGCAAAGCAGCTATCGACCTTGCCGAAGCGCGCCAAGGTCGCCTCGAACGCAGACTTGATCTGCGCCGCATCGGTGACCTCGCAGACAAACGCCTCGGCATCGCCGCCCAGCGCGCGCAACGCTTCGACCGCTTCAGCGTTTTTTGCGGGATTGCGGCCCCAGATGGCGACACTCGCTCCGGCCTTGACCAGCCCCTTGCCCATCGCCAGGCCCAGGCCGCCGTTGCCACCGGTGATCAATGCAACGTGCCCTGATAGATCGAACATTGGCCTACATCCTCCAGACCGAAACATTTCATGACGTGCCGGTTCGACCCTTCGACCAGACTGCACACACTTCAATCGTTCATTCTATTATACATAAAGTCAATAGCGAAGTGCCGATGCAGGTGTACGATGCTGGCGAAATCGAAACCCATAGCGTTCCGGCATGGAGATCATGCTGCAATGGGATTTTATTTGAAGCCGCTGATAGTCGAAAGTTCCATCGTCGGCCGATAATCGGCCCTATCGGAGATTCACCCATGATCGCTCGCCCCCTGCTTCTCGCGCTCGCCCTGACGTGCGGTCTCGCCGCCACCGGTGCGGCCCAGGCTGCCCCTGCGGCACGCGCGCAAACGGCCAAGGCCGAGGGCGTCGTCCGCGTTCGCAGCACGCACGGCTTCGATGAGACGCTGGTCCGGCTCAAGGCCGCGATTGCAGCGAAGGGCGTTCGCTATTTCGATGCCATCGATCAGCAGGCGCTGGGCGCCGAGGCGAACCTGCCGATCGGCAAGTCGGTGATCGTGCGTTTCGGCAATCCGCCGCTCGGCGTGCAGTTCCTTCAGGCCAATCGCTATGCCGGGCTCGACTGGCCGGTACGGATGCTGGTCGTCGAAGAAGCCGATGGCAGCACCTGGCTCGCCTGGACGGACTTCAAGTTCATGGCGAAGCGTTACGGCATCACCACCCAGAACGCGCAGTTCAAGATGGCGAGCGAAGTCGCGGCTTCCATTGCAACGGACGCGGCCCGATAGCGCCCACATGAATAATATTGCCCTTGCCAGCATCGCCTTTGCGATTGCCGCCGTCTGCGCCGCGTTGATGGGCTATGCCATCCAGCGCGGCGCAACGTGCATGGTCGCGGCCATTGACGAACTCGTAAGCCAGCGGCGCGCAACACGTTTGGTGGCGCTGGTCGAGGCGGGCATTTGGGTCGCGGGCGGGCTCTTAGTTGCCCATTTGCTCGGCAGCCTTCGGATGTCACCTGTCGGCCACAGCGTCGGCGTAGCGACGGTGGCAGGCGGCGCGCTCCTCGGGGCAGGCGCGCTGATCAACCGGGCGTGTGTTTTCGGCGCGATTGCACGGCTCGGGTCGGGCGAATGGGCCTATGTGCTGACGCCGGTCGGTTTTTTTCTCGGCTGTCTGGGCGCAAGCCAGTGGATGACCGCGACGCCGCCCATCACGGCACCCTCGCCGTTGTTTGCAGCGGCATCGGTGCTCGTTGTGCCGTTTGCTCTCTTTGCTGGGTGGCGCGGTGTCGAAGCGTTCGGAGCTGTTCGGCGGCGTGAATTCGCAGCACATATCTGGACGCCGCACCGCGCGACGATGGTTATCGGCCTCGCCTTTGTCATCATGCTGCTAACGGTTGGCAGCTGGGCCTACACCGAAGCACTGGCGTCGCTGGCGCGCGGCATGGCAAGCAACACGGAAGCCAAATTGCTGTTGTTCGCCGCCCTGCTCGTCGGGGCGTTGCTAGGCGGCTGGACAGCAGGGCGATTGCGCTCCGTTGCGCCGACGGTCGCCGAGGTTGCGCGCTGCCTGACCGGCGGCGCGTTGATGGGCATGGGGAGCGTGCTGATTCCTGGCAGCAATGACGGCCTCATCCTGTTGGGCCTGCCACTGCTCAATCTCTATGCGCTTGTTGCGCTGGCGAGCATGACGCTTGCCATTGTCGGCGGCATGGTGATCGAGCGGCAATTGGCGAACCGCTAGCCAGTAACCTTCCATGCCGTTACGACGAACTGGCCTTTGCGGGAGGGGGCCGCAACGTCATGGAAATGCAACAGGTCCGTTACTTCCTGTCGGTCGCGCGCACGCTGAATTTCACGCGCGCGGCGGAGGAGTGCAATGTGACGCAGCCCGCGTTGACCCGCGCGATCAAGCAGCTTGAGGACGAACTCGGCGGCGAACTCATCCGCCGCGAAGGGCGCTTGTCGCACCTGACCGATCTCGGCAACCGGATGCAGCCGTTGCTCATGCAATGCTTTGACGCCGCGCTTGCCGCGAAGTTGATCGCCGCCAAGGTCAAGAAAGGCGAAGTGCCGTCGCTCTCGCTTGCCGTGTCGCGCACGCTCGATCTCGAACACTTGATGCGTCCGTTGACCGAAATGCACCGCAGCTTCGCCGGGCTTCAGCTCAAACTGCGACGCGGTACCGGCGCGCAGATTGCCGCGATGCTCAAAAACGGAGAGGTCGACCTCGCCATCGGCGGGCCGATGGGTGAAAGCTGGGATCGGCTGGAAAGCTGGCCGATGTTCAGCGAAGCATTCGATCTTGTGGTGGGTGCCGATCACCCCTTGGCAATGCACAACGACCTCGACCTCGATGTCGAACTGATCCGCGACGTGCGTTTTCTGGTCCATGCCGACACCGATATGGCCGAGTTCGAAGCCGGCTGCCTCGATGCGACAGGAATCTGCCTCGACCATGCCCATGAGGTCGACTCGGATCGCGATTTGGAAGCACTCGTTGTCGCCGAATTCGGGGTCGCGATCATGCCGGCGAGCGCGATGAATTCCGCAAGGGTCCGTCACCTGACCTGCTCGGCGCTCGATCTCAAACGCACCGTGGCAATTTATTCGGTCGCGGGCCGCGCGCGTTCGCGCGAGGCCTCAGCGCTCCTCAATCTGGTGCGTTCCGCCGACTGGTCACGCCGCCTTGCTGTCGAGGCGCTCGAGGACGCTTAGGATATCGGCGAGTTCCATACGGCGGCGATAATCGGGGTCGACGTGGCGCGCGATGATGCGACTATCTGTGCCGACGACGAAAACCGCCGGGATCGGCATGATCCAGCCTTTGGTGCCCTGATATTCGGGAATGTCCTTACCCGCGCCCGCGATCAGCTGCGCCATCGCATCGTCGACCCAGATCGCGAGGTTGAGCGATAGCGCATAGCCGCTGCCGACATCGCTCAGGAAGGGGAAACCGGCACCCGCATCGGACCGCATCATGCGGGTATATTGCTGGCGTTCGGGCGAAATCGCCACCAGCGCGCGTGGCGCGACCCGCGCCTCGATCTCGGCCACGCCCGCCATGTTCAACCGGCAATAGGGGCACCAATGGCCGCGATGAAAGACCAGCACGGCGGGCCCGTTCCGCAACAGCCCGTCAAGCGTGACCATCCGCCCGTCCTGGTCGGGCAGCATGAAACTGGGCATGACGTCGCCAACCTGGGGTGCGCTCGTCCCCGCATCGACACTTTCCAGCCGGCCCACGAACACATCGACGGCGTCGGCATAGACCGGACTCAGATCGCGCACCCGATCGGCGACAAACCTCAGGCGCGCGCCGAGCGGAATATCCCGGCTGCGCGCCTCGACGACAGCATCGTCGAGCGCTGCGATGAGCGGGTTGGACATCTGGTTGCTCCCCCTTGTTCCCCAGCTAGCACGGCTCGCCGAGCCGTGCATTGCCAGCACGCCTACATTTTGGCTGCAACCGTTTCGACCATTTCTCCGGCACAGACCTCGTGCAACACAAAGCCCTCGCTCGGATCGACTTCGGCACGCCACGGCGTTTTTTCGAGCGTTTCACAGGTATGGCGGTAACCCGCTTCCCAGCGCTGGCGGATGCCGTCGGCGCTGAAGTCGATATCCTTGGCGTGGTCCTCATAGTCCAGCGAGGGCGCGAGCAGGCGGATGACGTGCATCCGCGTCGTGCAGCCATAACCGGTCAGGCCGCGCTGCTTGAGGCTTTTCAGCGCGTCCTCGGGGACCAGTGCCGCCATTTCAGCGATGATGTGGCGCAGCTTGTGGAGCTGGCGCTGCCGTTTGATGTGCGAGGCGGCGCGGCTTGAATATTGCACGTCCTTCTGCCGGTTCATCACTTCCCAGATCGTTTCGGGCTCGGGGCCGTGCGGGTTCCACAGGTGAACCGCGAACACCATCGCGTTCTTGCGCGGGTTGTCGTCGAACACGACCTCAACCGGCGTGTTCGACAGGATGCCGCCGTCCCAGTAGAGCTGGTCGTCGATCCGCACCGCAGGAAAGGCGGGGGGCAGCGCCCCCGACGCCATGATGTGGCGCAGGTCGATGGCCTGATCGCGACTGTCGAAATAGGTCATTTCGCTGGTCTGCACATTCGACGCGCCGACGGTGAGCCGGATCGGCCCCTTGTTGATCTGTTCGAAATCGACGAGTTCGGTCAGCGTATCGGCAAGCGGCGCGACCGAATAATAGCCCGCGCTTTCGGCACCCAAAGGCGCATGCGAGCTGACGAACGCCGCCGGATTGGGGCGGAAGAACGAGGGGACGCCGGTCGTCACCGCCATCATGTTGCGCGCCGCAGCGGCGAACCAGCTGGGCAGCGGCATCCCCATGAACCGGTCGTTCTCGACCCGCTTCCAGAATGCGCGGAGCCGGTCGATGCCGCCGTTCGCGGGGCCGCCGGCGATCAGGGCGGCGTTGATCGCACCGATAGATGTGCCGACCACCCAGTCAGGGGCAATCCCGGCTTCGGCGAGCGCCTGATACACGCCGACCTGATACGCCCCCAGCGCACCGCCGCCTTGCAGGACCAGGACGGTCTGGCCGTAACTCGAAATCTCGTCGTGTAGCGTTTTCATGTCTCTCTCCTATTCGGCAGGCTGAAGCGAGGGGACGGCGTGGACCGCCGGAACCTCGCCGGTGATGAGGCGTGCGTGGCGGGCAAAGGTCAGGTAGTTCCACAACAGGTTCCACCCGACCGCGAGGCGGTTGCGGTAACCGACAAGGAAATAGACGTGCGCGACCGACCACAGCACCCAGGCGGTGAAACCGGTGACATGGAGCCGCCCGAAATCGATGACGGCACGCTTGCGGCCGATCGTCGCGAGATTGCCGTAATGGCGATAGCGGAACGGCTTGCACGCGACGCCACGTAGCGTCGCCACGATCTGTTGCGCGACGTGCTTGCCTTGTTGCTTGGCAACGGGCGCAATGCCCGGAAGGGCGCGTCCGTCTGGACCGTCGCACGCAGCAGTGTCGCCGATCACGAAGATATTCGGGCAATTCGGCACCGACAGATCGGGATTGATGACGACGCGACCAGCCGCGTCGCTCGCCAGACCCAGCCATTTGGCAGCAGGCGAGGCGCGCACGCCCGCCGCCCAGATTGCGGTGAAAGTCGCAATCGCCTCGCCGCCGATTTCGACATGATCGTGCGCGACATGGGTGACACGCCCGTTGAGGTGCACTTCGACGCCAAGATGCTCGATGGCACGCTGTGCTGCCGCCGACAGGTCTTCGGGGAATGCGGCCAGCAGACGCGGACCGCCATCGACGAGCACGACGCGCGAGCAATGCGGCGTGATGCTGCGAAAGTCGCGGCTCGTCGAGCGGTGGGCGAGTTCCGCTATCGCGCCCGCCATCTCGACGCCGGTCGGCCCGCCGCCGATAATGACAAAGGTAAGCAGCGCCTTGCGTCGCTCCGGATCGGTCTCGGTCTCGGCGCGTTCGAGCGCGAGCAGCACTTTGCAGCGCACGGCGGTCGCATCGTCGATAGTCTTGATACCCGGCGCATGTTCGGCCCAGGCGTCATTGCCGAAATAACTGTGGCGCGCGCCGGTGGCGACGATCAGCCAGTCATAGGGCACCGTCCGCCCGCTTTCGAGGTTCACCTCCCAGGCGGCCTTGTCCACGCCGGTGACGCGTTCCAGCAACACACGCACATTGGGCATGTCACTGACGATCGAGCGGATCGGACCCGCAATATCGGCGGGTGACAGCGCAGCGGTCGCAACCTGATAGAGCAGCGGCTGGAACAGGTGATGGTTGCGCTGGTCGATCAGCGTGACCTCGACATGCGCCCGTGACAGCTCGCGCGCCGCCGCCATGCCGCCGAAACCGGCGCCGAGGATGACGACGTGCGGGCGCGGGGCCGTCACTGCGCTGTCCAGCCGCCATCGACGGGGAGCGCGGCGCCAGTGATCGAGGCACCCCCGGGACCGCATAGGAACACCGCAAGCGCGCCGAGTTCCTCGATGGTGGCAAAACGCTTGGTCGGCTGTGCAGCGAGCAGCACGTCGCGGATAACGGCCTCGCGGTCGATCCCGCGCGCGGCGGCGGTGTCCGAGATCTGATTTTCGACCAACGGCGTCCATACGTAGCCGGGGCAGATCGCGTTACAGGTGACGCCGAACTGCGCGCCTTCGAGTGCAACCGTTTTGGTCAGGCCAAGAACGCCGTGCTTGGCGGCGACATAGGCGCTCTTGTAGGGCGAGGCGACGAGCGCATGTGCCGACGCGACGTTGATGATGCGTCCGTATCCGGCGGCCTTCATCGGCGCGAAAGCTGTGCGGATCGTGTGGAATGCCGCAGACAGGTTGAGCGCGATGATCGCGTTCCATTTGTCGACGGGGAAATCCTCGATCGGGCAGACATGCTGGATGCCCGCGTTGTTGACGAGGATATCGACCCGACCGAGCGAGGCGATGCTGTTCTCCACGAGACCCGCCGCGCCCGCAGGATCGAGCAGATTCCCGCCATCGTAAATGACGCGCCCGCCATGCGCCATCAGCGCCGCACATGTAAGGTCGATGGCGTCCGTATCGCCCAGCCCGTTGACGACGAGATCGGCACCCGCCCCGGCAAGGGCATGGGCGATCCCGAGACCGATCCCGCTGGTCGATCCGGTAACAACGGCGACACGCCCTGAAAGCGGCTTTGCAGCGGAATCGGTCGAGGTAGCAGGCATGGTCACAATCGGCGTCCCTATGAAGAAGTGATGCCGTCGAAATGCCGCACGTCTTGGAGGGTTTGAAATGCCGTTTGGGCATGAACTCGATACGCAGAAGCGATTGGGCGGGGGCCGCGCGGCCGCTTATTCCGGCGATGCGTCAGGAAGCCGGTCCATCCGGCATTTCCGGCTCCCAACTCGCAACGACAGGAAGACAGACCATGATCCATCCGACCCTAAGCAAAGCGACCTTCGCGCTTCTCGCCACTGCCGCGTTCGCCAGCCCCGCCTTTGCGGGCGAGTGCCCTGCCGGCAAAAGCGGCATGAACGAACTGGCCAACCACCCGACGATGCCCAAGGGCGTGACCGACACCGTTATCGGCTCGGTCGATCTGGGTACCGAAATCGGCGTGGCCGACCGCCAGCTCCGCACCCGCCGCCTTGTCGTCCAGCCGGGTGGCGTCGTGCCGTTCCACAGCCATATGGACCGCCCCGCGCTGATCTACACGGTCAGCGGCCAGATCACCGAATATCGCAGCAGCTGCGCCGTGCCCATCGTTCACAAGGCGGGCGACATCGCGCGCGAGGCGGACGGCATCTCGCACTATTGGATCAACCACGGAAAAACCGCCGTCGTCCTGCTTTCGTCGGACGTCCATCACGGCATGTGATCCGGTCCGACCCCGGACCGGTACTCCCGGCACGCCGCCGACACCCCTGATCGTGCGGCGTGCCACCCCGCCCCAAGCCCCAAGGAGATTGAAGATGAAAACCGTTACTGCTCTCACCACCGCAGCCGTCCTCGCCGCGCTGACGGCGTCGGTGGCCAACGCCCAGACCGGCCCGGTCAAGGCCCAACCCGGCATGGACAAATGCTATGGCATTTCGCTCGCCGGCAAGAACGACTGCAAGGCAGGTGCGGGCACCAGCTGCGCCGGTTCGAGCCGCGTGAATTACCAAGGCGATTCGTGGAAATATGTGCCCAAGGGCACCTGCGTCGCGATCAAGACGCCCAAGGGCAACGGGTCGCTGACCCCGCGCAAGGCCTGACGCCATGCACCCGACCGTCGGCATCGGCCTGAAAGCCGATCACTTCGGGGACGCCATTGCGTCGCCGACGGCGGGGCTATGGTTCGAAGTACACCCAGAGAATTACATGGTTGCGGGCGGACCGCGCCTCGCCATGCTCGAAGCGGCGCGCGCGGCACGCCCGCTGTCGCTGCACGGCGTCGGCATGTCGCTCGCGGGAGCAGCCGACCCCGACCGCACGCATCTCGCGGCACTCAAGCGCCTCGTCGATCGGTTCGAACCGTTTCGGGTTTCCGAACATCTCGCTTGGTCACGGATCGGCGACCGCTGTTTTCCCGACCTGCTGCCTTTCCCCCGCACAGGTGAGGCGCTTGCACGAGTCGTCCGCAATGTCGACATCGCGCAATCGGCGCTCGGCCGCACGATCCTGATCGAAAATCCCACGCACTATCTGGGGCTCGACGGCCATGTCTGGAGCGAGCCCGATTTCCTGCGCGAAATCGTCCGTCGCACTGGGTGCGGACTGTTGCTCGACATCAACAATGTCGCGGTCAGCGCGCACAACCTCGGCTTTGACGCCGACGCTTATCTCGCCGATTTTCCCGCTGCGGCTGTCGGCGAAATCCACCTCGCGGGGTATACGCCCGATGGCGCAACCGACCTGCTGATCGACGGGCACAATGCACCCGTCGCCGACGATGTTTGGGCACTCTATGCTCGGTTTATCGCGCGGAACGGGCAGCGCCCGACCTTGATTGAACGCGACGCCGACCTGCCGCCCTTTTCGGAGCTACTCGACGAGCGCAACCGCGCAGCCGATCTCTTGACGCAAGCCGTACGCGAGCTGGAACATGCCTGATCTCGCCACCTTCCAGCATGGCTTCGCGGAGACTCTGGCGGACGATCAGGCCTGCATCGGTGGGCTGGCCGTCTATCGCAACACCGCCTTGTATGGCGCAGTCGAGGCACTGCGCGCGAACTATCCGGTTGCCGAAGCCATAATCGGGCAGACCATGTTCGACGCGATCGCCGCTGAATATGCCGAAGCCGCGCCGCCGCGCTCACCGGTTCTCGCCAGCTATGGCGCGGGCTTCGCCGACTGGATCGAACATCAGCCATGGGCAGGCGACGCCCCCTATTTGTCCGACGTGGCCCGCTTCGAACGACTGCACATCGAATCGCTGTTTGCGGCAGACGCCGAACCCCTGACCAGCGACATGGCTGCGGCCCTCGCTCCCGATGGCTGGGCCGATGTGACCCTGCGCCTCCATCCCGCCACACGCTTCGGCTGGGCGACAACGCCTGCAATGCACGTCTGGCGGGCGCACCAGAACGGCGCACCGACCGGTCTCGAGCTCGACTGGCATTCGGAAGGCGGGCTGTTCGTCCGCCCGTTCGGGCAAGTCGCGGCGCATGTCATCGAACCGGCGGCGCATCGCTTCCTGTTCGGCATCCGGCTCGGCGAGATGGTCGGCACTGCCGCTATCGCCACAGCGTCGCTGTATCCGCACGCAGACATCGGCGGCCTGTTCGCGTTTTTTGTCGCCAGCGGCGTTTTTGCCGCGCCCGAAACCCAAGGACTGTTATGATGACCCTGATCCGCTCGCTTTTCGACCGCTACGCCCGCTTTGCTGAAGCCTTTTTGCCGCAATCGCTTTTACTGCTCGTCCAGCGCCTCGGTATTGCATCGATCTTCTTCCTGTCGGGTCGCACCAAGGTCGATGGCTGGTTCACGCTCAGCGACAGCACGTTCGAACTGTTCCGCACCGATTACGCCCTGCCCCTCATCCCCCCCGACATCGCAGCCTATGCCGCCACGATTTCGGAGCACGTCTTCTCGATCCTGCTCGTGCTCGGCCTGTTCACAAGGCTATCGGCGACGGCGCTTCTCGGCATGACCCTGGTCATTGAAGTTTTCGTCTATCCCGACGCTTGGCCGACCCACTTGAGCTGGGCAGGCCTGCTACTGCCGCTAATCGCTTGGGGCGGAGGTGCTTGGTCGCTGGACAGGCTGCTTGGCATCGATCCCTCCGGCCATAGGGTTGCGAGCGCCGCCGCCCAAAACTAGGGGAACCCACATAGTAAAAGTGACGATAGCCGGGAATAGGCCGCAATGAGCGAGCAGATTTTCAAGGCGACCATCATCCTTGCAGCAACGATATTCCTCACCATTTTCGGCTGGCTGGTTGTTCCGCCATTGATTGCCAACCCCGATGTCTTCGGCGCGTTTGCCGCCGGGTTCGTCAATCCCTATTCCAGCGGCTACTCCGCAGACGTGCTTGCTTGCTGGGTGATACTGACCGCATGGATCATGTTCGAAGCCCGGACACATAGCGCCCGGCACGGATGGATATGCGCGCTGCTTGGCTTATTCCCGGGAGTGGCGGTCGGCTTTGCCGCTTATTTGTTGCTCCGGACGCGGCAATTGGGTTCTTACCGTTAAGGGTGGCGGAGGCTTGAGCCGGTGCAAACAGATATGCGCTTTCTTTTCAGCCCGCCGAAGACATCGAAGCAGGTGTTTGCGAATGGATTGCGGGCGACCAATTCCCACTCGAATTCACTCGATCAACCGGAGAGTGTTGTAATCCGTGACCCGCAACCCAACGCTTGTGCCATCGACAAGTTCGCCCGTCGGATGAAGGCAAGTGACGCGGCGAAGTCGATTTACCGCAATCCAGACTGTCGTATTGTCGCGCGGACATCGGTCTAGCGAGAAGGCACGAGTTAGCATCTGCCGAGTTTACGAACCGCCTTGGCCAAGACGCACAAACAACGGGAGGGGTTTGTCAGCGCCCTAAAAGCGGGGAGCAGACTACGGGCCGCTGTCCTAGGCGCATGAACGTACTGCAGCTTTCAGGCGTCGATCTAGAACAGCCGTACGTCCGCAATGTTGGCGAAAGCCGCGCGTCAGATTCAAAGTAATAGACTATCCGCGGATCGCCTCCCAGTCCTGCCTGTCCGCCGCGACGCACAAAGCCGTCACTCTCGTTCCCCTGCGCCGAAAGGCTTTCTGTCCAAATTTGGGTGGATTGCCCACAAGCCTTTTCGTTTTGTTAGACCGAAACGAATCACGGGCCCAGCGCCCCACCCAGGACACACGGGCCAGACGCGACGATGGGCACGATCACGATTACCGAGGACGCACCGGGCCGCTTTACCGTTCCGGGTGCCAACAGCTATCGCACGTCGCCATCGTTCATCCTGAGTGCGGCGATCACCGTCGTGATTACCGCGCGCGACGGGTTTTTGTCCTATGTCGCGCCTATACCGGGGGTCACGGTCAGCGGATCCGGCACTCATACGCTGACCATCACCGGGCTGTGGGGCAATGTCGGGCAGGCGCTCGAGGCGCTGGGGCCGCTGTATACCCCGCTCGCCAATGCCAGCGGCAATCATGCCGATCTGGTGACCCAGACGGTGACGGGCCCCGCCGCCCAGTTCCCGCCGCCCTTCGGGGCCGGCATCGTCAACGACAGCTACGACGTCGATATCGCCCCGCTGCCCGATGCGCCCGATTCGCTGACGGTGAGCGGCGGCACGATTGCTGAGAGCGCCGCCATCGGCACGGTCGTCGCACAGCTGACCGGCACCGATCCCGATCCCGGCGACACGCTGAGCTATCAACTGCTCAACGCCAACACACCGTTCAGCATCAATGCCGTGACCGGCGCGCTGACCGTCGCGGCCCCGCTCGATTTCGAAACAACGCGATTCTACGACCTGAGCGCCGCTGTTTTCGATCAGACCGGCCTGTCGCGCACGCTGAATTTCCGGGTCAACGTCACCAACGTCAACGAAGCGACGATCCTGATCAATTCGCAGCCCGGCTTTCCCGGTGTGACGCTGTTGGAAACCGCCCCGGCCGGCACGTTCGTGGGTGACGCCAACGCAACCGATTTCAACACGCCGACCAACGCGTTCATCTATTCGATCACCGCCCTGTCCAACGATCAGGGCGCGACTGTTGCCAATAACGGTCGGTTCGCGATCGATCCGTTCACCGGCCTCGTCACCATTGCCGATCCGGCGCGGATCAATTTCGAAGAATCCGCCGCCTATGCGGTGGTAGTGCGCGCGACGACGATCACGCCGCAGGACAGCGGCACCACCGCATCCGGCGATTATGCCGAAACAGTGGTCAATTTGCGCCTGTTGAACGCCAATCGCACGCCTGCGGGCATCGACACCCATTATGCGATCGATCCGGCGGGGCAAACATCGGTTGCCATCACGACGCCGCAATTCAACCTGGGCGATACCGGCGACACGCTGAACTCGGTGATCATTTCGTCGCTGCCGACGCGCGGGCTGCTGGTGATCGCCGCGCCGGGGCAATCGGTGGTGTTCGGCGGCACAACCATCGCCAACGTCAGGGCAGTTGCTGTGGGCGACGCGATCAGCGCTGCCGATCTGGCATCGGGGAATTTCCGCTTTCTTATCGCCCCCGGACAACCGACGCTGGATGGCTATGCCAGTTTCGGCTTTCAGGTGCGCGACAGCGGCGGCACCGCCAATGGCGCGCTGGACACCGACCCCACGCCCAATCTCGCCATCATCGATACGCGCATCCTGACGATCGGCGGCGCGACCGATGCCGTCGGCGTGGGCGACTTCAATGGCGACGGGTTCGACGATTTCATCGTGCGTGCGCCCAATCAGCCGGGCAGTCCGGCCTATGTGATTTTCGGGCGGAACGGCGGGCCGGCGGGGACAATCAATCTGGCTAACTTGTCCGCCGCCGACGGCATCCGCATTAACGCGCCCGGCGCGATTGCCAGCGTCAGCGGCGCGGGCGATTTCAATGGTGACGGAATTGCCGATATCGTGGTCGGCGTGCCCGGTGAGGGCAGTGCGGGCACTGCCTATGTCGTTTTCGGGAGCGGGAGCGCGGGTGGGACGATCAATCTTGCCACACTCGCGCCGGCGGCGGGCATCCGCATGTTTGGAGAAACCGGCGAATATCCCATCGGGGTGTCGGTCGCACGCGGCGGCGACATCAACGGCGACGGACGGGGCGATGTGCTGATCGGAACCGCGAACACTCACAGCGGATCTGGCGTTGCCATCTGGCCTGTGCCTACCTTTGTCCTTTTCGGGCGCAACATGGGCGGCACTATCAGTCTTGCGGGGCAGCCAGTGGGCGTTGCCCGTATCACTATCAACGCCGATAATGCCCTTAACATTGCCGGAATCGGCGATATTGATGCGGATGGATTTGACGATGTATTGATCGGCAATCCGTTGAGAAGTGTCTTTTTTAATGGCGATGAAACCGGGGTTGCCTATATCGCTTATGGTCGCGCCGACGGCGTACTGAATAGGGTTATTCTGACCGGCGGGTACGCGTATAATCAGCTTGGCACGGACTTGGCGGGTGGCAGCGATTTCAACGGCGATGGCGTTAGTGATTTCGTCATCACCAGTTCGGTTGATTTCGCTCTCACAAATTCGTTTTCCGTCGGGCCTAGCGTCCAGTTGGTCTATGGTAGCGCTGCGCGCTTCAGCGATTTTGATCTGCGGGGAGGGCCCCCGCATCTGCGGATAAGCAGTCATGTCCCAGAATCGCTGGGTTCCAGTATTGCCATCGCGGATATCAACGACGACGGCTATGCCGATCTGATCGTCGGTGCGCCGCAGAGTGGGACTGCCTATATCATTTATGGCGGACCTGGCGCGCGGGATGAGATGTCCAATATTCGCAGTCGGCCCGGTGTCGATTTCTTTAACGGCTTTGCCGGTGGCGGCGGCGGTAGTCATGTCGACTCGATCGGCGATATCAATCACGACGGTTTTGGCGATTTCGTTATCCAGGCGGGCACCGGCGGGGGGGTGTATAGCTCGATCATTTTCGGCCATTCACGCACCGCGTCGGCCAACCGCCAGCCAGATCTCACCGCCCCGCTTGGCGGCCAGACGGCACTGCTCAACCGCGCCTTTGCCTATGCCATTCCGGCGGGCAGCTTTGTCGATCCCGATGCGGGCGACGTGCTGTCCTACAGCGTCACCGGCCTGCCCGCCTGGCTCAGCTTCGACGCCGCGACCCGCCGCTTTTCGGGCACGCCAGGCGGCACCGATCTGGGCAGCGTTACCGTCCGGCTGACCGTTACCGACGGCGTCACCGCGCCGCTGCGCCAGACGCTGCATTTCACCGTCACCGATCCGCTGGGCTTCACCCCCGGCAATGACGTGCGCGTCAATCCGGCGGGCAATGACGTGACGATCGACGGGCTGACAGGGGTCGACAGGCTCGACATGGCGGCGTTCACCACGCCGATCACGCTCAATACCGACACCGCAACGATCCAGACCATTGACGGCACCGAACGCGTCGTCAATGTGGAGAGCTTCATCCTGGGCAGCGGCAACGATGTCGCGCGGCTCGGCGGCGGGGCCTTCACCGTATTCGGCGGGGCGGGCGACGACATTTACTACGACGATGCGGGTAACGACACGCTGATCGAAAATGCGGGCGGCGGCACCGACAGCGTTTATGTCGGCGGCGGCTATACCCTGCCCGCCAATGTCGAAAACCTGATCTACACCGGCACCGGCGCGGCAACGCTGATCGGCAACGACAGCAACAACATCCTCGACACCGGCACCATCGCCACCGGCCTCGTCACGCTGATCGGCGGTGATGGCGATGATGTGCTGGTGGTGCGCGCGGGCAGTTTCGGCGTCGGCATCGTCGGCGGCGCGGGCATTGATACGCTGGCAATCGAACGCGATCTGGCGATCATCCCCGACGATATCGAAAACATCATTTATATCGGCACGGGCAACGCGACTTTGGTCGGCAACCGGTTCGACAACAGTATTACCGGTGGTGCGGGCAATGACGAGCTGATCGGCGGCGGCGGCATGGATATGTTGACCGGCGGCGGCGGGAATGACCGGCTGAGCCTGACCGGCACCGGCGGCGGGACATTGGACGGCGGCACCGGTAACGATATCCTCGACAGCGGCACGACAGCGACGGCGCTGGTCACGCTGATTGGCGGCGACGGCGACGACACGCTGATCCTGCGTGCGGGCAGTTTTGCGGTGGGTATCGTCGGCGGCACGGGCGTGGACACGCTGATGATCGAACGCGATCTGGCGATTATCCCCGACGATGTTGAGAACATCGTCTATACCGGCATCGGCAACGCAACTTTGGTAGGCAATGGCGGAGCCAACACCATCACCGGCGGCATCGGCAATGACAGCATCGATGGCGGTGCCGGGGCCGACACGATGATCGGCGGCAAGGGCAACGACATCTATAATGTCGATAATATCGGCGATGTGATCACCGAGCTGGCGGGCGAGGGTATTGACGAAGTCCGCACCACGCTGACCAGCTATGCCATTCCGGCACATGTCGAAAAGGTCACGCTGCTGGGTGCGGCGGGCGGCGCGTTGCAAAGTGTGACCGGCAGCGCGCGCGACGACAGCTTCGATTTCAGCCAGCGGGGCGCAAGCCCGATCAACGCCGGCGGTGGCGACGGCAACGATGCGTTCTTCTTCGGCGCGACCTTTTCGGCAGCGGATATCGTCGATGGCGGCGCGGGGACGAACGACCAGATCGGATTGCAGGGCAATTATACCGGTGCGAACAAGCTGGTGCTGGGCGCGACAACACTGACCGGGGTCGAGATTGTCGCCGCGCTGCCGGGGTTCGGCTATGACATCACGACCGACGACGCCAATGTCGCGGCGGGTCAGGTGCTGTCGGTTTTCGGTGGCAATCTGGGCGCGGGGGAGAGCTTCACCTTCAACGGATCGGCGGAGACCAACGGCAGCTTCCGGGTCTATGGCGGCCTCGGCACCGACAGTTTTACCGGTGGTGCGGGGGACGACGGCTTTTACTTCGGCCCGGGCAAATGGGGCGCGGGCGATGCGGTGACCGGCGGTGCCGGCACGAACGATCAGCTCGCGCTCGACGGTAATTACACGGTGTCGATTGGTGCGAATGCCGATGTCGAGACACTGGTCCTGCTGCCCAGCCCCACAGGCTTGACCAATACATTCAACATCACGCTGACCGATGTATGGACGGCGGCGGGCGCGACCAAGACCGTGTGGGGCCTGAACGTCACGACGGGCATTACGATCAACGGATCGGCCGAAACGGATGGCAAGCTGGTCATGTTCGGCGGGCTGGGCAGCGATACGCTGACCGGCGGTGCCGGTGCGGACAGGGTTTACGGCGGCGGTGGCGGCGATGTGCTGACCGGCGGTGCGGGCGCGGATACCTTCTTGTATGACAGGCTGACCGACTCCTTCGGCGCGACGACCGCGACGCGGGACCGCATCCTCGACTTTACGGCAGGCGATAAAATCGACTTGTCGGGAATCGACGCGATCACGGGCGGTGCCGACGACGCGTTCAGCTTCATCGGCAATGCGGCCTTCGGCAACGTCGCCGGACAATTGCGGGCAACAGATATCGGCGGCGGCGTCTTCAACGTCGAAGGCGACGTGAACGGCGACGGCATTGCCGACTTCGCGCTGCTCGTGACAGCGGGGGCGGGTTACGTCTTCGCGGACACGGATTTCGTGCTGTAGGGCGAAGCGGCAGGCAGGCTGTAGCAGAATGTGAGGATGCGTTTGGCATTTCCACACGCCCAACTGGACCGGAATGGCGACGCCAGCCGTAACGGCAGGGCGAGTAAGAGCGGCAATGCCATCAGCTGCTGCCAAAAGCTGCGGGTCTGCAACGGCCCGATTCCCGTCTTGGTGATGGCCGATTGTCGCTTTGAATGGATGGCAGCTATCGGACGGCTACTTGGCCTAACGGAACGAATGCAATGGCGGCGATCGGTTGTGTTTGAAATCGCTCTCTGCCATTTCCGCTTACCGTGCCACACCGCCGATAAGCTGAATGGCAGCAAGCGGCCCAAAAGCAATCGCGAAATGACGTTCACGTTTTTCGACTCAGCTGAAGACTGGCCGTGGCGGCAGTATTAGATGTTTGGCGATAAAATATTGATTATAATGATATTTCCTTATGAACACTCGACGAATGACCAACAGCGAAACCAACATTCTGCCGAGCTTGTATGAGACAATGGATCGGAAAAAATCGCCTCAACTTGGAGCGGTGCCCTTGCCCGGAGATGTGCTGTGGCGATCGAACGGGGCGGTTTGCGGCATGACCTGACCGACGATATCCATACCGACGTGCGCGAAGGGGATAGACGCCAAAAACTGGACCGACGCAGTCGCGGTCAGCAATGCTAAACGGCCGCCGCATTTGTTTGGAGCGCCAACTCCCTGAAATTGGGAGGGAGATCGAAAGGTACCGACAGGCCTAGGCCGAGAGCAACCTTGAATCGTGCGGTTCTGCCAGTTTCGACTATTTGAAATTCAGGCGGGATAAGACTGGTAGAAACTGTTGGGCCAAACAAAATTGGTATTGGTGATCGATACGCTGAAATCGAGCGCTCGGACCTGATGCCACCAGCCGATCGGGATGAACAAGGCATCGCCGGGTTCGAGGTCGGCGACCAGCGGCGTAACGGCAGCCGTGTAGGGAAAAGCGTCCAGATTCCCCTCAAGGTCGCCGACGCGGCTGAACACATGGTGTTCGTTGTAGAGCTTCGGCGTGTCTTCGGGCGAGACGAGCACGACGCGCTTGCGCCCCGTGATCTGGATCAACAGGTTGTTCGTCAAATCGTGATGCAGCGGCGTGAACGTGCCAGCCGGGCCGATCCACAACATCCCCTTGGATCCCGGGTCCGCCGGATTGAGAAACGCCTCCAGCGTCCCGATGTCGGGCATCAACGGGGCCAGTGCCTCGGCATTCGGTCCGGAGTTATACGCCGTGATATAGGCATTGTTTCCCGCCTCTTCGGCCTCGACCATATCGAGATAGGCGGTAAAAGGCGCTGTCCGGCGATGCGCGTCCTTGTCGAGCTCGAAACGCGGGTCGTCGCGACGGTCGCCCTGAAACTCGACGGGCCGGTCGCCGATCGTGCGGCGCAGATAGTCCGGCGACCAGCGCGGAACGGCGGGCCAGTGCGCGACGACCCCTTTCAGCAGCGCCGGCCGGTTGGTCGCATAATGCCGGTCGAGGAAGGTTTGGCGGTCGATCTCGCGATAGTGGCACAGCGCCGAGGCCGACGGCGACAGGGCGCGGAGCCGTGTGCGCGTTTCCATCAGCCAGTTGCGCTTGGCCAGCGCGACATCCTGAGCGCTCGCCGACGGGAGAGGTTCGGCATGTGAAACTTCGGGTGAAGCTTCCCCGACCGGGGCTGCACCGTCAGGCGGCACGAACGGGCGGAGCGACAATTTGCTCTGGTGGTCGTCGGTCCCGATTTTGCCCGAAGGACACGACCCCCGGTAATAGAGTTTCTGCCATTTGTCGGTGGGTCGCGACGGCGGGTTGTCGCGCACTTCGACGTGGAAAGCGTCGCGGCTGGCGCTCCACGCTTCGAAATCGGCCTTCAGTGCTGGGTTGTCGTCGATCGGCACGAGGCGCGGGACGACGGCCTCGACGACCCGGCGTTCGACCGGGAACAGGTGACAGATAACCTCGTCCGCTTCGAACCGCACCCAGTGGTTCGGACGCGTGAAGCGCCAGTTCATTGTGAAGGTATAGGGCGACCAGTCGGTCTCGACGATCCCGCCCAGCGGCGCGATCCCGTCCTTGACGCTGTTGGGCGGCCCGCCGACCCACAGATTCCAGCCCGGCGGCGTGCGGAACAGCCCGGCGATGTGAAAGGTCAGCGTGCCCTGTCCGAACAGCGCCACCGGCGCATCATGGTCGGCGGTGCCGCTATCCGCACGAAGGGTCACGTCGGACGCATCCGCGCCGCCGTTCCAAGCCGCCTCGAATCCACACGGGCTGAGAATTTCCCACCCGTGCGCGTTAGCTATGTTGAGGGGAAGGCACCGGTAAGCGAAGGACTCAGGCGTCGCATCCATCCAGTCCCGACGTGAAGATGCGGGGCGGATGCGCGGTTTCCAGCCGTCGTAAAGATAGCAGATCAAGTCCATACTGGCTTATTTGCACCCGTTGGCGGGCACGTCGAGTGTTTGCACGTGCTGGCCGCGACGCATCAGGACCAGCCGACCGTCGCGCCATGACAGGTCGGTCGCGCGCTCATGGCGGTCGATCAGCCGGATGCTGGGATTGTACCCGCCGCGATCTACGAAATTCGAGCCGCGCACATAGTTGCCGGAGCCGACCCGGCACCAAGATCCGCCCAGTTTCAGATAGATGGTCGCCCGATCGCGTGGCGTTCGGCGCGCCGGATCGGGAAAGACGACCGCCATCCGTCCGACGATGCCGGGACCGAGTCCCTGGTCGGCAACCCTGCGTGGATCGGCACCTTCGGGACCGACCGCCAGCCCGACCGCCGCCGCGAGCAGCGCCAGCGCGAACACCTCAGAACTTTAGCTTAAGGCTGGCCATTCCGGCAAAGCCAGTACGCGCATTCGCGTTATGCCCGGGCTGGCTGATCGCCATGCCCGACAGCGAGAAGCGCGCAGTGTCGGACAGGCGCTGGCTATAGTCCATCGTATAGCGGACTTCACGCCCCGACGGCGACAGATTTACGCCGTTCGTGTCGTACCCGTAGCTGTAATCGCCCGGCGCGCGGATCAGCACCTTTTGCGGCAGGTTGAGGCTGGCGGTGCCGCTTGCAAGGCGCAGCGGTTGCGACACGCCGAGCGTCAGGCGGCTGCCCCGCGTCACAACATCGTCCGCGATCAGGCTCAGCGCCATTGCTTCCGTCCGCTGTTTAGAGAAGCCGGCGAACAGGCCGTCGGTGGCGGCGCGAACGCTCGTGAAGGCCGTCACATAGTTGGCCTGTAAGGCGAACTTGCTGCTGAGCGGCGCGAGGAAGCCGACCCGCGCGAACTGACTCATCGCGCTCCCGCCGACAAACGCCGTGCTCGCCCGCGAGCCAAGGAACGCATCGCGCTCTCGCATCTGGCCTGCGCTGACGTTGAGCTGGAACCGCCCGGGTGCACCAACGACTACGTCGGCGACAAAACCGTCGTTGCGGCCACCGCTGGTCAGCAACGCCGCCTCACGTTTGGTGAGCGACCCTGCCGTCGAGAATACGGCAAAGTTCGTGCGGAACTTGCCCGTATCGATCCCCGTCGCTGCCCAGTTCTGGGGCCGGTTGCCGAGCGACAGCAGGGGAATGCCCATCGCGCGGTCGCTGACCGTCGCGGAGCGTAACGTGGAATGTCGCGAGGCAAAGCCCAGACTATTGTCGACGTTCAACCCGCTGCCAAAGGCGACACGGCCATCGACACCGACTTGCTGGGTCAGCGAGAAGACATTGCCGATCCGCGCGCGGGTTCCGCTGCTGTCGGGAACGACTGCCTGCCCGAAAGAGAACGACAACCCTTTTTCGTTCGACCCCGACACGACGCTTTGCTCGAGCATCCGCTCGCCCATCGTCGTGGCCAGCATGTTCTCGGGCGTCGACGCCACGTTTCCGGCAAGGCTGGCAGCAAACACGCCGTTCAGCTGGTCGTTGTAGAGATACTGTGCGCTGGCGAGTGTCGACCCGCCACTGCCGAATGCGCTGCCCAATTGAACGGTCCCGGACACCTTCGATCGGGCGATCGCGACTCCGGACGCGGTGACGGTCGCCGTCGCGCCGACCGGATTGAGCGCGACCTGCATATCCGGGAAACCATGACCCCAGATATTGCTGACGCGGTGCGTGATCGTGCCATTGGCGTTGGTGTAGCTGGCGGTTGTGATCGTCGAGACGGTGTTGTTGTTCACGAAGAACTTGTTGTCTGCTGTAAACAGCAAGCGCGCTGCAAGATCGGCGGAGCTGGCGGTCGGGAAAGCCTCGCGCAACAGCGCGAGCATCCCCGCGACCATCGGCGTCGCCTGCGATGTGCCGGTCTGCGAAGTATAGCTCGCAATGCCGGTGTTCGACCCTGACCACGCGGCTGTCCCGTCCATCGTCAAACAGAAATTGGCACCAAGCCCGCACTGCGCCGAATTAAGAACGATATTGTTCTCCTTGGCAGTGCTGGCCGCAACGTCGCCGGCCCCGTTTGCCTGTGTGGCGAGACCGAGCGACGTTCCGTTGGCAACAGCAATCCAGCCGCCTTGCAATGTAGGCGCCAGCAGCGGAAGACCCGTGATGTCGTCGACATCGTCGAGACCCTTGCGGCCATTGGCAATGTCGTTGGCACCATAGTTCGAATTGGCAAAAACGATTACGCCCCCGGCATCCTGGAATGCCTTGAAACTGGCGATTGCGGCCGTCCATTCAGCAGCAGTGCCGCCGTGGATGTTGGCCAGCGCCTGTTCGGTCGTAATACCTTGGGCTGTACGATAGGCGATCACATTCTTGGCAGTGACCTCCAGTCCGGTCGCCGTCGTCTGAACCGGGTTGAAAGGCGACGCCACAGTCGAACCCGCAACGATGGGCACGCCATAGGAGTTGCTCGACACACGGACACCCTGTGTCCTGAACTCGTCGAAAATGCCCTTGAAGCCGGTGGGCGACGTATCGGTGTCGCCGAGATAGAGCGTCGCTCCATAGGCAACGCCCTGCATAACCCGACCGTCGCGCTGGGCGGCGGCGAGACCAGACACATGGGTTCCGTGCGCGTCGCTGGCGATCGGTGGCGCGGATACAAGCTTTACCAACTTTCCGGTGCCATCGAACTCGTTGTGCACGGGTTGTCCGCCGACGATATTAAAGCCTGAATCGACGATGCCGATTTTCACACCCGCACCGCTCAGGCCATAGCCATAGGCGATGTGGACCTTGGCCCGCTCATAGGGGTTCATCGCGCCGGTCGCGTCACCGGTGTTCGCGGCAATCGCGACCCGGTCCGGCGACAACGTCACGCCCTTGAACTCGGCGTCCGTCCGGAATGTCTCAGCCGTGGCCGCGTTCAGCGTGCGCGTCGTCGGGACAAAAACTGCTGTCGGCGTCGGCGTCGGCGTCGGCGTCGGTGTGGGCGTCGGTGTGGGCGTTGGTGTGGGTGTGGGTGTGGGTGTGGGCGTCGGCGTCGGCGTCGGCGTTGGCGTGGGCGTCGGCGTCGGCGTGGGTGTGGGCGTCGGCGTCGGCGTCGGCGTGGGTGTGGGCGTCGGCGTCGGCGTCGGCGTGGGTGTGGGCGTCGGTGTCGGCGTGGGCGTCGGCGTCGGCGTTGGCGTTGGCGTGGGCGTCGGCGTCGGCGTCGGCGTGGGCGTCGGCGTCGGCGTCGGCGTCGGCGTGGGTGTGGGCGTCGGCGTGGGTGTGGGCGTCGGCGTCGGCGTCGGCGTGGGCGTGGGCGTCGGTGTCGGCGTGGGTGTGGGCGTGGGCGTCGGCGTGGGCGTCGGCGTGGGCGTGGGCGTGGGTGTGGGCGTCGGTGTCGGCGTCGGCGTGGGCGTCGGCGTGGGTGTGGGCGTCGGCGTGGGCGTCGGCGTGGGCGTCGGCGTCGGCGTCGGCGTGGGTGTGGGTGTGGGCGTCGGCGTCGGTGTGGGCGTCGGCGTCGGTGTGGGCGTCGGCGTCGGCGTGGGCGTCGGCGTCGGCGTCGGCGTCGGCGTGGGTGTGGGTGTGGGCGTCGGCGTCGGTGTGGGCGTCGGCGTCGGCGTGGGCGTCGGCGTGGGTGTGGGCGTCGGCGTGGGTGTGGGCGTGGGCGTCGGTGTGGGTGTGGGTGTGGGTGTGGGTGTGGGCGTGGGTGTCGGCGTGGGTGTGGGTGTGGGCGTGGGTGTCGGTGTTGGCGTTGGCGTTGGCGTGACTACGGTCGGCGTGGGCGTCGGTGTGGTCACCGTCCGGCTTCGACCGATTTCGCGTCCGACGAGCACGCCGCCTGCGATCACGGCAATCCCCGCAACAACGATCCCTGGCGACACTGCGCTTACTGCACTCGCGGAGCCCCGCGACGGCACTGCGGCTGCCCGGGCGAGGCGGGGTACCGGTGCCGATGTATTAGCCGCATCGAGCAGGATCGCCATGATCGGCCCGCGTCCACGCGACTGGCCGACAGCTGTAGTCAGTCGGGCGACCAGCTCGTCGAGCTGCTGCGGATTGCTCCGGGCCAGGTCGAGACGCCGAGCATGGACGCGAACCAGTTCGCCGATATGTTGCGGATTCTGAACGATCTGGTCGGCCAGATCGCCGAGGGTGTTAGGGATCGCGGCGACAGGTGCGATAGCGACGCCCGACACAGTTGCCGAAGCCTGAAGCAGGCCGGGCATCACGGTCAGACCGATCGACGCGACGCCAACGAGGAAGCGGCTCTTCCGGAGCCGGACCGTGCCGGCCTGTTCATTGCGCGCGCGGTTGCCCGTTGTCGTCACCCTGTCAGCCATACGTCCCCCTAAACAACTTTTACTCGATCACGCATTTATGGACTGCACGCTGCAAGTGCCGTCCCTGTCCGCATTCGTAACACTCATGCACACGAATCCGCACGAATCCAACTTAATTAACATTATCACTGAATCGACAGAAGCAACGGTCCATTTCTGGAGTGGTTTTTCTGGCGTCGGAAGCGACACAGATTGCAATCGTTTGAAAATTGTCGGCTGCGCTGTATCTCGCTGTGTGCATTGCCGCAGGGGGCGGTGCATCGGGGCGTTGTGCACGTCGATGTAGGGGGACGCAGAGGATGCCGACGCGCTGGCAACTCGACGAATTCGACGCGCTATTCGCAGCCCGGGTTGGATCGCGTCCTGTTGGAATCGAATGGCCTGAAATTCTCGCGTTCCGGAACGCGCCGACCTTTCTCGATGTGGTCCTGCGCTACGATGCGATCAGCGGCCCGTTCTATGGCAACCATTTCATCCTGAACAAGGTGGTGCCCGAGGCGTGGCGGTTCCAGATGATCGTGTTCCTGCTCCACCTGCACGACACGCGCGACCCGGCCGATCCGCGCGGCGGCCTGACGCTGGCCAATTTCCAGCGAGTGTGTGCCACGCTGGGGCTGGCCAGTGCGGGGCGCGCCTTTGCCTTTCTCAACATCATGCGCGTCGGCGGCTATCTGGCGCGCGACCTGGCGGACGCCGACCGGCGAATCGTCCGGCTCGAACCCACGCCGCATTTTGTCGAAACGGTCGAGCAATGGAATGACGGCATCTTCGAGCTGATCGACACTGCCATGCCGACTGCCGGTCTCGTGGCTGCCCGCGCGCAGGTTCCCGGGCTGGGGCGCATGATGCGACAGGGGGGTGCCGAAAAGCTGCTCGCCGGGTGGCAACCGCTTGGCGCATTTCCCGAAGTCGAGCACTTCGCCGCGCGCGACGGGGGCTGGATGTTGCTCGCGCGCGCCATGGCCTTGGCGCTACGACAGGACGATGGCACCCCGGTGACTATCGATCTGATCGCTTTCGGCAAGGAGTTCGGGACTTCGCGGACCCAGCTCAGACGCATATTGGAAAGTGCCCATGCGGCAGGGCTGCTCCTTGCCCCGCCGCAAAACGGGTCGAACATCTGCCCGTCGCCAAAGCTTGCCTGCGCGTTCGTGACGTGGCTCGCCTCCTATCTGGCAAGCTACTGCGAGAGCGCGACGGCGGCGCTGGCGACCGGCGGCGTCGCCCAGCCTTCGTATCCCAACAACGAAGAGAGCGCTGTGTCGAGAAACGCGACCGGCTGAACGCCGTCGGGATCGCCGGACGCCCGGATGGTCGTCAACGCCTCGTCGATCGCCTCGATCATCGGGACCGGCCGATCGCCGGTTGCCGCAGCATCGCCCCCCGATACGGATCGGGTGGACCGGCGCCGGACATGCGCGATCATCTGTGCGACCTCGTCGCGGGCGACGGTACCGCGCGCCACGAAAGCGTTCGCGACGATCACATAGTCGGCGCTGTTGCCGACGCTTTCCAGACTGACTCTCAGCCGGACGCCGGCGCGCTCGAAATAGGCGCCGACGGCATGTCCGGAACTCGTATCGGTCACCGCCTGCCACGGCGATTCCATGTAAACGTCGCCGAGCGGTGTCAGGTCGGCACCGCTTTCGATCAGGCGGTTGAGGCCGCTCAGCACATCGAACCATTCGACCGAGCCCTTGCCGAACCTGTCGGCAATGCCCACCAGTCCTTCCGCCGACCTGTGGTCTATATAGTAATAATCGGCCGACCGAACGATGATCCCGACAATGAGCTGTGCGCCGTGGCCGATCCTGACCCCGATCCTGTATTCTGCCACTGGACCCATGCTCCGTGCTCAACCGATGTAGGCGCGAAGCATAGCCCCGTTTCGGCGCAGCAAAAGAGCGCTGTCGGCCGTCACGCGTCGTATAAGCCGAGGCGCATCCGCGTCATCATCCCGATCAAGCTATGCGAAGGTGATAGACGTTGGCGTTCAGGCTTGGGCAACAGTGAGACCAGCGCTCTATCAGGATTCCATTTAACACTGGATCGGGAAGATCGATGTTCGGGACTATGGCGGCGCGCCGGCGGGAAGCGTTGAGGCGCTCAGGGACTATCGCCGCAGAATGATCGGCATCGGCGGGGAGCCCGACCAGGAAAATCTGGGCTGGCTCGACACCGAAGACGATGCCTATGCAAGAATGGGATTTTCTCCCATTCAAGCATCAAAATTTGCATTGTGCCGCCAGTGGAGCTGGGGTGAATGAATGCCGCCACACGGCAGCGTTTTGCGACAAACTGCGCGGATCGAGTGCCAGGAACGCCGGCGAAGGCTTTGACGAAATTCCTACCAATTGCAGAATGCTCGCCCTTGCGGAATGCGGCGACCATCCTTCAGCAGGATATCCGCCCTTGAGCCCGGAAGCGAAGTAGTCTGCACGACCGCATGACGTGCCACGACCCATGATCGGTGCACTTGAACGAACGCGTCACGATCGAGTTTCGCAAATGCCGACCTAAGCGTCATGCGCAATTCATAGCGTCGGATATCAGTCGTAATTTCGACGAAGTTGCCCAGAGCCCGGACGGTCGAAATTCTAGCCTGCTCGATGAGGTAAACGCGGCCTTGGACAGCGAAGCGGACGATAGCGGTCGAAGTCGGCAGGATTGCCTCCCCCGACCGACTTGCACGCCGTCGTCGTTCCGCTCGTCCGATCGCCTCGCCCAAACGTTCGCCGGACACGGGCTTTAACAAATAGTCGACGGCATCGATATCATAGGCACGAGCAGCAAAGTCCGAGAACGCCGTTACGAAAATAACGAGCGGCTTCGGATCGGGCAGGGTTGCGAGACTAGCAAAACCATCGGCGCCGGGCATGTCGATGTCGAGCATGACAAGATCGACGTCAACGGCACGGAGCGCCGCCGACATCGCTGCGCCATCGCCATATTCGCCGATAATGCGGCAGTCGTCCCGAATGCCGATCAACCGACGCAGCCGCTGGCGCGCCACCGGTTCATCGTCGACAATGGCGATGTTCCAAAGCTTCATGGCAATGCCGCAGCCGTAAGCGGCTGAATGATAACGACCTGCGTCTGCCCGCCTGCAATGGTACCGATCGTGAGTTCGGCGCGGTCGCCGAATAATGCCGTCAGGCGCTCGCGGACATTGCTCAGGCCTATGCCGACGGCTCCCGCGCTGTCGAACATCAGAGCGCCGTCGCTGGTCAGCCGAAGGCGCAAGCGTTCGGCCTGGACGTCGGCTTCGAGCCGGACGCGTCCGCCGTCCAGCTGTCTGCCGATGCCATGGACGATAGCGTTCTCGGCGAGCGGCTGAAGGATCAGCGGCGGGACGTGCGCCGTGCTGCAGCCGTCGGCGATATCGATATCGACGGACAGACGGCGACCGAGCCGCATTTTCTGGAGCGATAAATAATGGCTCATCAACGCAACCTCATCCGACAAGGGGATGAGATGCTCGCCGTGGCGGTCGAGGCTCTGCCGCAACAGCGATGCCAGGCTGACGATCATGGCGTCTGCGGTTTGCGGGTCGTCGTGAAGCGTCTCCGCAATGGTGTTGAGGGCATTGAACAGAAAGTGCGGATTGAGCTGCGCCGACAGCGCATCCAGCCGCGCGCGCGCCAACCCTGTTTCCAGCACGGCGATCTGAAAACGGCTCTCCGTATTGGCCCGGCTGTAGTGAAGGGCATGAGCCGTGCCGACGACGAGGCTTGCAAGGATCAGGTTGTTGCGGGCACTGTCGAGCAGCACTGCCAGGAATGCGGGCTTGGCAAGATACCAGAGCGGCACAATGTCGTTGACCCGGTAAACGAAGACCGCCCGCGCGAAGATGGCAATCAGGATACAGCCGCCCGCCGTTGCCAGCGCCGGGACGAGTTTTTCCCGCTCGAAGGGGTTTCGGCCCACTGCGGCAATAGTGACGAGCGAGACCGGCACCCAAACCAGCCACCCCATCCAGTTGGCGAAGAGCGCCCGGCCCAAGTCGAGGTCCGGCCGTGCGACGCGCGCCATGGGGAGCAGCATTTCGGAATAGATGGCGGCGACGGCGGACCACCACAGGGTGAGAAGCAATGTGAGTCTGGCCAGCCGACGCATGGGGTTCGCTATGACGCATCGCCATGGTCTGCAACGTCCGGTGTCGTTCGCCCGCAGATTCGTGTCGCTGGTCCCGCCGATGTTGTCGTTGCCCGACCGCGCGGCAACAGCATTCGTCGTGGACATCGTACTCGCCCCTCGACGCTTGTGGTCGGCTGACAGCGCTGGAACAGAGGCGCTGCGGTTCGTGCTTGCCGCAATCATCTTCACGCATGGCATCTATCGCTGGGCGGAGGGAAGTCTGCCCAAGCTGGGCGAGATCTTGTCCGCCCATGGCTTTCCGGCCGGGTTTGTCCTGGCAAATCTCGTGAACCTTGCCGAGGTCGGCGGTGCACTGCTCTTGGTCTTGCGGATCGGCGTGTGGCCGGTGTGCTTCATCCTCGCCTTCATCTATGCCACCGGTGTTGCACTGTTCCACGCGCGCGCCGGGTTCTTTGTCGTCGGCCCGGGGACCGGAGGCTGGGAATACAGCGCGCTGTTGATGACCTGCCTTTTGGTCACCGCCTGGGCCAACCGCACCCATCGTCTGTATTGACCGCTGCATTGGCGAACGACTTTCCTTCGGCCGTGGTCATTGCGCCGTGCGAAAGGGGCGGCGGCATCGTGCTGCGGCTCCTCAACGGATGGCCGCTGTTCTGGCTGCTCAGCGCGCTGCTGTTGGTCATGGCGCTGGCCTTCCTGACTGCGGTCGGTTTCGATACACAGGGGTATCGGCTGATCATCCGCGCCACCGCGCGCACATCGCTCGGGCTGTTTCTTGTGGCCTTCGTCGCGTCAGCCGTGCTCAACCACTGGCCGGGCGCGTTCGCTCGCTGGCTGGTGCGGAACCGGCGCGCTTTCGGCCTTGCCTTCGCCATGTCGCATGCCGTTCACCTGAGTGCCATCGTTGTCTTCGCCCGGACCGACTGGGCGACGTTCTGGTCGCTGTCGAGTACCGGTGCGATCGTTGCGGGCAGCATTGCCTATGTGGTCATCGGTCTTCTCGCCTCCACCTCGTTCGATCCGGTCGTCCGCTGGCTGGGCGCCCGCCGCTGGAAGCAGCTTCATCGCTTCGGCCTGTGGTTCGTCTGGCTGTTTTTCGTCTTCACCAATGCAAAGCGCATCCCCGGCAGCAGTTGGTATGTCCTTCCTGTCACCTTGCTGATCGCAGCTATGATCTTTCGCTTGCAACATGCGCGCCCGCGTCGGGCGCGCGTTTCCCCACCCGCTTCATCTTAAATGAGACCTGATATGTCCCGAGTCATCGTCTTTGCCGCATTGTCGGTGATCGCCACGGGCGCATCTGCGACCACGTGCGAGGACAGCTTCGCAAAAAAGGGCGACGGCATCTTGTCGGGGATCCAGTTTCGCGCGTCGGTGCAGGTGCCCGACCTGTCGCCGCAAAGCGCGATCGGCCAGATGCGCGGCATCGCGGTGACCGGCGGCTATGACGTGCTTGAGGAAGAAGCGGATTCGGGAAGCATGCTGATCGAGCAACCCGCCAGCGGCGGGGCGACACGCGCCTTTCCGATCATCGTGACCGCGACGCAGGCGGGCAATAACGGTCAGGTAGAGCTGCTCGCGAAACTGCCGGGTGGCATGGTCGCCGGTGCCGCAGGTGCCCGCGCGGAGCTGTGCAAGATGCTGGCACAGCTGAAGGGCGGCAAGGCCGGACTCGTCGCAGCCGCACGCGCACGGACCGCCGTATCGAGCGCAGGGCCGATTGTCATGGACGCGTTCGTTCTGTCGCAGCGCCTGTCGCGCGAGACACAAGTCAGCGCCGATTCAATCCCGCTCCGCTACAAGGGCAAGTCCTTCACCGTGTCCGGACGCGTTGCCTATGTCTCGGCAGATTCAGGGACCTACCGCGTCCAGTTCGATATTCCCGAACAGCACGAACTGATCTTGCGGCCGCTTCACGGCGAACCCCGGTTCAAGACAGACATCGGCTGCATGATGGCCAAGGGGCAAAAGGCCTATGGCCTGTCATTGCGCAAGGGAAACAGCGTCAAGTTGACCGGCACTTTCGCCCTGTTCGATGAATACAAGAACATGATGTGGCTCGATAACTGCCGCCCGGCGAATTGACGTTGCGCGATGTCCTTCCAGACGTCTTCGGTACCGCAAAGACGATGCTCACTGCGGAGTTTCTCGATCGCGTCGCGGCGGCCTTGCCTGTCCTTGACGGCGGCAAGTATCGGCGCGAGGTCGAAGCGGTGCTGAAGGATGGCACGTGAAAGCGCTGACCGGCGTCTAGCCTGGCGTGACCTTGCCTTTGCCGAAGTCCGGCCGCAGGATTTTCGCGCCATCCCGCAACTGGTCGAGATAGTCGGACCAGTGTTGCATCATGCGGACGCGTTCATCCCAGTATTCACCGCGGGTGTATGCACGGCGCACCATCGAGGTGTCGAGGTGGGCGCGCTGCTTCTCGATGGCGTCCGGGTTCCAGATGCCCATCTCGTTGAGCAGGGTCGCGGCCATGGCCCGGAAGCCGTGTGCCGTCATTTCTTCCCGGCTGTAGCCCAGTCGGCGCAATGCCGCGTTGATGGTGTTTTCCGACATGCACTGGCGAGGCGGCCGGAATGACGGGAAGAGATACCTTCCATTGCCGGTCAGGGGGTGGAGTTCTTTCAATAGCGCCAGCGCCTGAAATTGCACATCGACGAAAGCTTGAGCGGCGGCGGCGAGCGGACGGTTCTCGGTAGATTGAAAACCAAGAATGTCGATGTTGTGGTTGTTCGTGACGGCATTGGTCCGGTGATCGCCGTTTCCTGCAAGGGTGTGACGGGGGCTTTCCGGAATCTGACCAATCGCATGGAGGAAACGATTGGCGAGTGCACCAATCTTCACATTACGTATCCCGCACTAGTGCTCGGCTATCTGGTGCTGCTTCGTGCAAACCGTGCCATCGACGCCTCGCTCGAACTAGCCGCAGACGCAGTGGGTGATCCGTCTGCGGAACTGGCTGCTAACGACCTCGCCTTCGCGCGCGGGGGTGAACTGGCTGCCGGAATTATGCGATTTCACAATGCACTGAGAGAACTTGCGGGTCGACGGGGTATCCGGAATGATGTCAGTCGATACGAAGCTATCGGCATGGGACTGGTTGAGATGGCATCGGGTGCAAAGGGTGCTTTGCTTGCTGACTACCCCGAAAACGAAAGCTCGCTTCGGATCGAGAAGTTTTTCTCGACGCTGTATCTTCGTTACGATGAGCGGTTCGTCACGAGCGCGCCGGACTTGGCGAGCATGACACGTCGGCTGGAGTGGTCGGGGGATTCACCTGCTCTGATCGACCGAGATTTTGGATATGAGGCGCGCGCAGCCGCAGAATGATGCGGGGCCGGGCAAAGCCCGTCCCGTCGGTCCTCGCCGTCGGCGAGGCCGGCCGCGCTGGCGCGTGGGCGATTTAACGCAGTTAAATCGTGCCCGCGCTGCGCGGTGGTGCCCAGAAGAGGACTCGAACCTCCACGACCTTGCGATCGCCAGCACCTGAAGCTGGTGCGTCTACCAATTCCGCCATCTGGGCACAGAGAACGTAAGTGTTCAGGTAGGCGGCGGCCCCTAGCGGTGCTTCCCGCGCGGTGTCAATGGCGTTAGGGGGCGGCGCAGGATGAGCGGAGCGCGTGCATGACGGATCGGTTGGTAACAGTATTCGGCGGCAGCGGCTTTGTCGGGCGCTATGTCGTGCGCGCGCTGCTGGCGACGGGCGCGCGGGTGCGGATCGCGGCGCGGCATCCGGGCGAGGGCTGGTATCTGAAGACGCAAGGCGGGCTGGGCCAGACGCAGTTCATTGCCGCCGACATCACCCGCGCCGACAGTGTCGCGCGGGCGCTGCACGGCGCGACGGCGGCGGTCAATCTGGTCGGGACGTTCGGCGGCGACCTGAACGCGGTCCATGTCGAGGGCGCGCGCCATATCGGTGCCGCGGCAGCAGCGGCGGGGTGTGCGGCTGTCGTCCATGTCTCCGCCATCGGGGCCGATCCGGCGTCGGCCTCGCGTTACGGATCGACCAAGGGCGCGGGCGAAGCGGCGGTTGCGGCGGCGTTTCCGGGCGCGACGATCCTGCGCCCCTCGACCATCTTCGGGCGCGAGGACCAGTTCATCAACCGCTTCGCCGATCTGATCGCGACCTTGCCGGTGGTGCCGGTGATCCGGGGCGGGGCGAAGTTCCAGCCGATCTATGTCGCCGATGTGGCCGACGCCGTGGTCGCGGCGCTTGGCGATCCGGCGGGTCCCAAAAACGCTTACGCTGGCAAGACCTATGAGGTCGGCGGGCCGGAGGTGTTCACCATGGCGGCGCTCAACCGCTGGATCGCCGACGCGACCGGCCGGACGAAGCGGTTCGTGGCGATGCCCGATCCGGTGGCGGGCGCAATGGCGTCGCTGACCGGCTGGCTGCCCGGCGCGCCGATGACGCGCGACCAGTGGATCATGCTGCAATCCGACGCGGTGGTGACCGGCGCGGACGGTTTGCGCGCGCTGGGGGTGGTGCCGACGCCGCTCGAGGCGGTCGCCGACGGCTGGCTCGTCCGCTATCGCCGCCACGGGCGCTTTGCCGAAGCGAAAGGCTGAAACCTTGGATTTTGTGACTGCCATCCTCCTCGGCATCGTCGAGGGGCTGACCGAATTTCTGCCCGTCTCCTCGACCGGTCACCTCATCCTCGCGACCGAGTTGCTCGGCTATGACGCGGCGAAATGGGCGTTGTTCAACATCGCGATTCAGCCGGGCGCGATCCTCGCGATTGTCGTGCTCTACTGGCGCACCTTCATGGACGTGTTGCGCGGGCTGATGCGGTGGGAGCCGCAAGCCGTGGCGTTTACGCGCAATTTGCTGGTCGCGTTCTTTCCCGCGGTGGTGGTCGGGCTGGCGTTCGCCGACAATATCGACGCGTTGCTCGAAAACGCGGTGGTCGTGGCGTGGGCGCTGATCATCGGCGGGGTCGCGATCCTGCTGGTCGAACGCTTTGCGCGGCCGGTGGAGACCGGCGGCGTCGCCAATGTCACCTTGCGCCAATCGGTGATCGTCGGGCTGGTCCAGTGCCTCGCGATGGTGCCGGGGGTCAGCCGTTCGGGTGCGACGATTTTGGGCGCGATGGGGTTCGGGGTCGACCGCAAGACCGCGGCGGAGTTCAGTTTCTTCCTCGCGGTGCCGACCCTGACCGGGGCGACCGTGCTGCAACTCTGGAAGCACCGCGACGCGATCACCCCGCAGGCGCTCGAGCTGATCGGGGTCGGCTTCGTCGTGTCGTTCGTGGTCGCCTATCTTGTGATCAAGGCGTTTCTGGCGGTGGTGACGCGCTACGGCTTTGCGCCGTTCGCCTGGTACCGGATTGTCGCGGGCAGCGCGGCGCTGATCTGGCTGATGAACCGATAGGGCCGTTTCAGGACTATCGAGTCGGCGATATGGGCCGGTTTCGGGTTGAGCCGAAGCGGCCCCGATTAGTTAAGTCAGTATATCTGACCTATAATCTTGACTCTATCGGGAATCGCTCTATCCGCGCCCGTCGGAGGGCATGATGGCCGATAACCCGATGCTGAAGTTCGTCGACCGCGACCAGGCCTATCCCGCCAAGCGGGCCGCGACCGCGCGTATGGATGACTTTCGAGAAATTGCGGACCGTTATGCCGTGGAGAGCGCCGAGGACCAGTCGGCGCGCTGCTCGCAATGCGGCGTCCCCTATTGCTCGGTGCATTGCCCGCTGCACAACCACATCCCCGACTGGCTGCGCCTGACGGCAGAGGGGCGGCTGCGCGAGGCATATGAGCTGTCGAACGCGACCTCGACGATGCCCGAAATCTGCGGCCGTATCTGCCCGCAGGATCGTCTCTGCGAAGGCAATTGCGTCATCGAGTTTTCGGGCCATGGCGCAGTGACCATCGGCTCGGTCGAAAAGTTCATCACCGACACGGCGTGGGAAGAAGGCTGGGTCGAACCCATTGTGCCGGGTCCGTCGAAGGGCCAGTCGGTCGGCGTCATCGGCGCGGGACCGGCGGGGATGACGGTTGCCGAGCTGCTGCGCGTGCGCGGCTATGAGGTGCACATCTACGACCGTTACGACCGCGCAGGCGGGCTGCTGACCTATGGCATTCCGGGGTTCAAACTCGAAAAGCCCGTCGTCATGCGCCGCGTCGAACGGCTGCGCGAGGGCGGCATCGTCTTCCATCACGGATTCGAAGTCGGCCGCGACGCGACGCTCGACGAACTCCGCCAGAAACACGACGCGGTCTTTATCGGCACCGGCGTCTACAAACCGCGTGCGATCAAGGCACCGGGCGTCGGCGCGCCGGGGGTGGTCGATGCGCTCGATTATCTGACCGCCTCGAACCGCAAGGGGTTTGGCGATGCCGTGCCCGCGTTCGATGACGGGTCGCTCGATGCCCGCGGCAAGGATATCGTCGTCATCGGCGGCGGCGACACCGCGATGGACTGCGTGCGGACGGCGGTGCGGCAGGGCGCGGCGTCGGTGAAGTGCCTCTACCGCCGCGACCGCGCCAACATGCCGGGGTCGCAACGCGAAGTGGCGAACGCCGAGGAAGAAGGCGTCGAATTCGTCTGGCTGTCCGCGCCCGAAGCGTTCGACGGGACGGAGGGCGTCAGCGGCGTCCGCGCCACCAAGATGCGTCTCGGACGCCCCGATGCCAGCGGCCGCCGTGCGCCCGAACCCGATCCCGGCAGCGAGTTCCGCCTCGACGCAGACCTCGTCATCAAAGCGCTGGGGTTCGACGCCGAAGATTTGCCCAAGCTGTTCGGCAGCGCCGACCTTGGCGTCACGCGCTGGGGCACCGTGCGGATCGACCACAAGACGATGATGACCAGCCTCGACGGCGTGTTCGCGGGCGGCGACATCGTGCGCGGCGCGAGCCTTGTCGTCTGGGCCGTGCGCGACGGGCGCGATGTGGCCGAGCGCATGCACGGGTATTTGAAGGCAAAGGCGAAGCAGGAAAGGCTGGCTGCATGAAGACGATGATCGCTCTGGCCACGCTTGCACTCGCCACGCCGCTGTCGGCCCAGACCGTGGTGGCAACCCATGACGCGCCGCCGGCCGCCGCACCCTCGCCGGTCGCGACCGACATCGCGGCAAAGCTGTTTCCCGACGGCACGTACCGGAAAATGCTCGGCGACACCTTCTCCAAGATGATGTCGGGCATGATCGACCAGATGGGCAACATGCCGCTGGGCGATCTGGTGAAGGCCTATGGGCTGGATACCGACGCAGCGGCAAAGCTCGACAAGGCCACCGTGAACAAGGTCATGGCCATCCTCGATCCGGCGTTCAAGGAACGCATGCGGCTGGTGATGGACGGCATGTTCAAGGGGATGATCCCGCTGTTCGAAAAGATGGAGCCGGACTTGCGCGCGGGGCTCGCCGAATCGCTCGCGCACCGGTTCACGCCTGCCGAACTGGGCGAACTCAAGACGTTCTTTGCAACCCCGACCGGCAACAGCTTTGCCGGACAGCAGATGCTGCTGTTCATGGACCCGGCGGTGATGGGGCGGATGCAGGCACAGATGCCCAAGATTATGGAAGCGATGCCGACGCTGGTCGGTGCCGCAGCCAAGGCTGCGGCATCGTTGCCGAAAGCGAAGAAATATGCCGACCTGACCGAGGCCGAGCGTGCCGAGCTCGCCGCCCTGCTCGGCATCGACCCGAAGAAGATGAAGAAATGACCGACCAGCGCGAACGTCTCGCCGCCGAGGGCATGTACCGCCCCGACATGGAATCCGATGCCTGCGGCGTCGGCCTCGTCGCCGCGACCGATGGGCGCGCGAGCCGCCGCGTCGTGGCATCGGCCATCGAGGCGCTGAAGGCCGTGTGGCACCGCGGCGCGGTCGATGCCGATGGTAAGACCGGCGACGGCGCGGGACTCCATGTCGATTTGCCGCTCGCGTTCTTCGACGACGCGATTGTCGGCAGCGGGCACAAGCCGATCCCGAACCGGCGGCTCGCGGTCGGCATGATCTTCCTCCCCCGCACCGATCTCGGCGCGCAGGAGAGCTGCCGCACCATTGTCGAAAGCGAAATCATCGACGCGGGCTACACCATCTACGGATGGCGGCAGGTGCCGGTCGACATCTCGGTGATCGGGCGCAAGGCGCAATCGCTGCGTCCCGAGATCGAGCAGATCATGATCGCCGGCCCCGCGCCCGATGCGGTCAGTATCGAGGAGTTCGAAAAGAACCTGTACCTTGTGCGCCGCCGGATCGAACGGCGGATCATCGCCGCGCAGATCCAGGGCTTCTACGTCTGCTCGCTTTCGTGCCGCTCGATTGTCTACAAGGGGCTGTTCCTCGCCGAGAGCCTGTCGGTGTTCTACCCCGACCTGACCGACGAACGGTTCACCTCGCGCGTCGCGATTTTCCACCAGCGCTATTCGACCAACACCTTCCCGCAATGGTGGCTGGCGCAACCGTTCCGCGCGCTGGCGCATAACGGCGAGATCAACACCATCCGTGGTAACAAGAACTGGATGAAGGCGCATGAAATCCGGATGGCGAGCCTCGCCTTCGGCGATTCATCGGACGACATCAAACCGGTGATTCCGGCGGGCGCGAGCGACACCGCTGCGCTCGATGCGGTGTTCGAGGTGATCTGCCGCTCGGGGAGAGACGCGCCGACCGCAAAGACCATGCTCGTCCCCGAAGCGTGGCAGGCCAAGGCCGACATGCCGCAGGCGCACAAGGATATGTACGCCTATCTGGCGAGCGTGATGGAGCCGTGGGACGGCCCTGCCGCGCTCGCCATGACCGACGGTCGCTGGGCGGTCGCGGGGATGGACCGCAACGCGCTGCGTCCGCTGCGCTATACGCTGACCAACGACGACCTGCTGATCGTCGGCAGCGAGACCGGCATGGTCGTGGTGCCCGAGGCGACGGTCATAGCCAAAGGCAGACTCGGCCCGGGCCAGATGATCGGGGTCGACCTGCAAGAGGGCAAACTCTTCCACGACCGCGAGCTGAAGGACCAGCTGGCGGGCGAAGCGCCCTATGGCGAGATGGTCGGCGATTTCCTGAAGCTCACGGACCTGTCGGAGGTCGCCGCGGCAGACGTGCCGCTGTCGCGGGCCGAACTGACGCGGCGACAGGTGGCGGCGGGGATGACGCTCGAGGACATGGAGCTGATCCTGTCGCCGATGGTCGAGGACGCCAAGGAAGCGGTCGGCAGCATGGGCGACGATACGCCGCTCGCCGTGATTTCGGACAAGCCGCGCCTGATCCACCAGTTCTTCCGCCAGAACTTCTCGCAGGTCACCAACCCGCCGATCGACAGTCTGCGCGAGCGGCAGGTGATGTCGCTCAAGACACGCTTCGGCAACCTCGCCAACATCCTCGATCAGGATTCGGGGCGCGACCGGGTGCTCGTGCTCGACACCCCGGTGCTGTCGAACGCGGACTGGGCGCGGCTGAAGGGGCATTTCGGTCCGGTCGCCGCCGAGATCGACTGCACGTTCGATGCAGATTCAGGCGCGGACGGCCTGCGCGCCGCGATTGCGCGGGTGCGGTCGGAGGCGGAACAGGCGATCCGCGAGGGGCGCAGTGAGCTGTTCCTGACCGACGAGGCGGTGTCCGAAACCCGCGTCGGCATCCAGATGGTGCTCGCCGCCGCTGCGGTCCATACGCATCTCGTGCGAAAAGGGCTGCGCTCCTACGCCAGCGTCAACGTGCGCTCGGCGGAATGTCTCGACACGCATTATTTCGCGGTGCTGATCGGCGTGGGTGCCACGACGGTAAACGCGCATCTGGCCGAGGCGTCGATTGCCGACCGCCACACGCGCGGGCTGTTCGGCGATCTGACGCTTGCGACCTGCGTGGCGCGCTATGTCTCGGCCATTGGCGAGGGGTTGCTCAAGATCATGTCGAAAATGGGGATCGCGGTGATCTCCAGCTATCGCGGCGGCTATAATTTCGAAGCGGTCGGCCTCAGTCGTGCGCTGGTCGACGATCTGTTCCCGGGCATGCCCGCCAAGATTTCGGGCGAGGGCTATGCCTCGCTCTACATCAACGCGCACGAGCGGCATGAGGCGGCGTACGACAGCGGCGTCGCGACGCTGCCCATCGGCGGCTTCTATCGTCAGCGCGCAGGGGGCGAGGCGCATGCCTATTCGGCGCAGCTGATGCACCTGTTGCAGACCGCCGTCGGCACCGACAGTTATTCGACCTATCTGCAATTCGCGCGCGGCGTCCGCGATTTACCGCCGGTCTATCTGCGCGACCTGCTTGAATTCAATTACGCCAAGGAGCCGGTGCCGGTCGATCAGGTCGAGGCAATCACCGAAATCCGCAAGCGGTTCGTGACGCCAGGCATGTCGCTGGGCGCGCTCAGCCCCGAGGCGCACGAGACGCTCGCCATCGCGATGAACCGCATCGGTGCCAAGGCCGTTTCGGGCGAAGGCGGCGAGGATTCGGCACGCTTCAAACCCTATCCCAACGGCGACAACGCCAATTCGTCGATCAAGCAGATCGCGAGCGGGCGCTTCGGCGTAACGGCGGAATATCTGGGCTCGGCCGAGGAAATTGAGATCAAGGTCGCGCAGGGGGCCAAGCCCGGCGAGGGGGGGCAGTTGCCCGGCTTCAAGGTGACCGAGCTGATCGCCAAGCTCCGCCACTCGACCCCGGGGGTGA
Organism: Sphingomonas sp. SUN039; assembly: GCF_024758725.1. Lineage (NCBI taxonomy): Bacteria > Pseudomonadati > Pseudomonadota > Alphaproteobacteria > Sphingomonadales > Sphingomonadaceae > Sphingomonas > Sphingomonas sp. SUN039. The sequence continues at coordinate 3,023,868 of NZ_CP096972.1, forward strand.
CGCTCATTTCGCCGCCGCCGCATCACGACATTTATTCGATCGAGGATCTGGCGCAGCTCATCTACGACCTCAAGCAGATCAACACCCGCGCGCGGGTGTGCGTGAAGCTGGTGTCGTCGGCAGGCATCGGCACCGTCGCGGCGGGCGTGGCCAAGGCACACGCCGACTGCATCCTGATCGCGGGCCATGTCGGCGGCACCGGCGCGTCGCCGCAAACCAGCATCAAATACGCCGGCACGCCGTGGGAAATGGGCCTCAGCGAGGTCAATCAGGTGCTGACGCTCAACGGTCTGCGCCACCGCGTCAAACTTCGCACTGACGGCGGACTGAAAACCGGGCGTGATATCGTGATTGCCGCGATATTGGGGGCGGAGGAGTTCGGCATCGGCACTTTGTCCTTGGTGGCGATGGGCTGCATCATGGTGCGGCAATGCCATTCGAACACCTGCCCGGTCGGCGTCTGCGTTCAGGATGAGCGGCTGCGGAAGAAATTCACCGGCACGCCCGAAAAGGTCATCAACCTGATGACCTTCATCGCCGAGGAGGTCCGTGAAATCCTCGCGCGGCTGGGCGTGAAGTCATTGGACGAAGTGATCGGCCGCACCGAATTACTGCGCCAGGTCAGCCGCGGCGCGGAGCATCTCGACGACCTCGACCTCAACCCGATCCTCGCCAAGGTCGATGCCGACGACGACCAGCGCCGGTTCAACGTACCCGGTGGCCGCAACCCGGTGCCCGACAGCCTCGACGCGCAAATCCTGCACGACGCCAAACCGGTATTCGAACGGCGCGAGAAGATGCAGCTGACCTATACGGTGCGGAATACCCATCGCGCGGTCGGGACGCGGTTGTCGGCGGAAATCACCTCGCTCTATGGGATGTCGGCGCTCAACGACCATCATGTCCAGGTCCGGCTGCGCGGGTCGGCGGGGCAATCGCTCGGCGCGTTCCTGTGCAAGGGGATCACGCTCGAAGTGTTCGGCGACGCCAACGACTATGTCGGCAAGGGGCTGTCGGGCGGCATCATCACGCTGCGCCCGATGGTATCGTCGCCGCTGGAAACCCAGCACAACACGATCATCGGCAACACCGTGCTGTACGGCGCAACCAGCGGGAAGCTGTTCGCTGCAGGGCAGGCGGGCGAGCGTTTCGCCGTGCGGAACTCGGGAGCCGAAGTCGTCGTGGAGGGCTGCGGCGCGAATGGCTGCGAATATATGACCGGCGGCACCGCCGTGATTCTGGGCGAAGTCGGCGAGAATTTCGGCGCGGGCATGTCGGGCGGGATGGCGTTCGTTCTCGATACGGAGGGCAATTTCGCCGCGCGCGCCAATGCCGAGACGATTACCTGGAACCGGCTGTCGTCGCTGCACTGGGAAACCAAATGCCGCGCGCTGATCGCCGAACATGCGCTGGCGACCGACAGCAAATGGTCGAACGCGATCCTCGACGACTGGGACCGCTGGCGGGACCAGTTCTGGCAGGTCGTGCCGAAGGAAATGTTGTCGCGGCTGGCCCATCCGCTCGACGACCGCGAACATTTGGTAGCGGCGGAGTAGAATTCGGGGTCGCTTGCGCTAAAGCACCCCCGATATGTGGCTGATTCACCAATTCCCGCTGTGTCCGTTTTCGCGCAAGGTCCGGCTTTTGCTCGGCGAAAAGGGTGTGGGTTACGAACTCAAGCTCGAAAAGCCGTGGGAGCGGCGCGACGAGTTCATCGATCTCAATCCCGCCGGCCAGACCCCGGTCATGGTCGATCAGGAACGCGGGACCAAATTAATCCACTCGGTCGCCATCTGCGAATATTTCGAGGAGACGGTCGAAAAGTCGAAGATGATTTCGGGAACCGCGACCGACCGCGCCGAAATCCGCCGCCTGACCGCATGGTTCGACGAGCAATTCCATGCTGCCGTCACCGGCCCCTTGCTGGGCGAGCGGATGTACAAGCGTATCGTCCACCGCATGTCGCCCGACACGGCGGCGCTGCGCGAGGCGATGAAGGCCGCCAACGAGATGCTCGACTATGTCGACTGGCTGCTCCACCGGCATAACTGGATTGCGGGCAGCGCGCTCAGCCTCGCCGATTTGGCCGCGGCAGCGCATATCTCGGTCGCCGACTATCTCGGCGGCATCGACTGGCGCGCGCACGAGAATACGCGGGTCTGGTATATGGGCTTGAAATCGCGCCCCAGCTTCCGGCCGCTGCTCGCCGAGCGGATGGCGGGGATCGCGCCGCCTGCGGACTACGACAAGGTGGATTTCTAGGCCGCGACCACCGTTACGAAGTAATCGAGCGACAGATTGTCGGTCAGCCGCGCCCCGCGCACCGGATCAAAGGCGAAGCCGGTCGTATCGATCACTTTCAATCCCGCGTCGGCCAGCAACGCCGTCAATTCGTCTGGCGCAATGAACTTGTCCCAGTCGTGGGTGCCGCGCGGAATTCGGCCGAGCCCCTCGCCGACGGTAATCATCGTCAGGCGCGATAGCGGCGTGCGATTGGGCGTCGACAGGACCATCAGCCCCCCTTCCGCCAGCGCGCCCGCCAGCCCCGCCACGAATGCGGCGGGGTCGCTGACATGTTCGATCACTTCGAGCGACGTGACCAGATCGAACCGCTCCCCCGCTACCGCGCCGGTGTCGCCGCTGCGGTAATCGATCGACAGACCGACGTGGGCGGCGTGAAGCTGCGCCGCCGCGATATTCTCGGGGGCCGCATCGACGCCGGTCACGTCGGCCCCCAGCCGCGCCAGCGGTTCGCACAGCAGCCCTGCCCCGCAGCCCATGTCGAGCGCGCGCTTGCCCGCCAGCGGGTGCCGCGCCGTTTCGTCGCTGCCGAAATGGCGGTCGATGGCACTGCGGATATAGCCCAGCCGAACCGGATTGAGCCGGTGGAGCATTGCCGATGAGCCCTTGGGATCCCACCAGTCGGCGGCGAGCGCCCCGAAATGGCTTGCCTCGTGCGAAGATATCGTTGTCGGGGCCACGCTTGCGTCGGTCATGCCCCCTAGCTAGCAGGGCCGCGCTTCAAGACCAAAGGGGGAAGTTGCGCGGACTATGGCGCGGATCGTAATGAAATTCGGCGGCACGTCGATGGCGGGGACCGAGCGTATCCGCAGCGTGGCGCAGCGCGTGAAGCGCGAGGTCGATGCGGGCAACGAAGTCGCGGTGGTCGTCTCGGCGATGGCGGGCGAGACCGACCGGCTGGTGAATTTCTGCCGCGAGGCATCGCCGCTGCACGACCCGCGCGAATATGACGTGGTGGTCGCGGCGGGCGAGCAGGTGACTTCGGGACTGCTGGCGATTGCGCTTCAGGCGCTGGGCGTAAAGGCGCGCAGCTGGCTCGGCTGGCAAATGCCGATCCGCACCGACGACGCCCATGCCAAGGCACGGATCGAGGACATCGATACAGCAGCCTTGCGTGAAGCGATGGCGGGCGGCGAAGTTGCGGTGATCCCCGGTTTTCAGGGCATGGGACCGGGCAACCGGATTTCGACGCTCGGTCGCGGTGGCTCCGACACCTCCGCAGTTGCAGTGGCAGCCGCCGTCAAGGCCGACCGCTGCGACATCTACACCGATGTCGACGGGGTCTATACCACCGACCCGCGCATCGTGCCGCGCGCGCGCAAGCTGAAGCGTGTCACGTACGAGGAAATGCTCGAACTCGCGAGCGTCGGCGCGAAAGTGCTGCAGACCCGCTCGGTCGGCCTCGCGATGAAAGAGGGCGTGCGGGTGCAGGTGCTGTCGTCGTTCGACGATCCCGCCGACGCTCCCGCCGCAGACACTTTGCCCGGCACGATGATCGTCGGCGATGCAGAATTAGGAGACGACATGGAACGCCAGCTCATCACCGGCATCGCGCATGACAAGAACGAGGCGAAGATCACGCTGACCAATGTGCCGGACAAACCCGGTGCGGTCGCCAATATCTTCACGCCGCTCGCCGACGGCTCGATCAACGTCGACATGATCATCCAGAACATTTCGCACGGCACGGGCTCGACGGACGTGACGTTCACGGTCCCGGCGTCGGACCTTGCCCGCTCGCTCGATCTGCTCGACAAGGCCAAGGGCGACATCGGCTATGGCGAGATTGTCCACGACACCCGCGTCGCCAAGATTTCGGTCGTCGGCGTCGGGATGCGGAGCCATGCAGGCGTTGCGTCGGCGATGTTCACCGCGCTCGCCCAACGCGGCATCAACATTCAGGCGATCACGACGTCGGAGATCAAGGTCAGCGTGCTGATCCACGAGGATGAAACCGAGCTGGCGGTTCGGGTGCTGCACACGGCGTACGGGCTGGATGCGGAGGAAGCGGGTTGATCGCAGCAGCGGCTATTTTCGCGTTAGCAGCCGCAACGTCTGGCCATGCCGAGCCAACCATCGATGGCCTTCGCCCCTACTACACCGCTGCGTATCGTGAGTGCCTGAAAGATCCCGCCCCAACCGGACGCCCCGACGTCGACTGCACGACCGTAGAACTTGGGATTCAAGCCAAACGTCTCGCTACACGATACACTTGGCTGTTGCGGACGGCGTCTGCGAAAGAACGACTTAAGCTGCAGCAAGCGCAAAAGCGCTGGAAGCTCACGATGCAGGAACGGTGCGTCCCGCCGTCCGACCAGTCAGATAATATCTGGTGCGAGCTTGATTACACCATTCTTAGGTTGAGCCAGTTGGGCGGAAAGAAGTCAAAATGATGTCGGGTGCCCTACAATCCCTCATGCAGCGCGGCACCGATTTCCTCGGCAGCGAAACTGCGATCATGTGCGGCGCGATGTCGTGGGTGAGCGAGCGGCATCTGGTGTCTGCCGTCTCCAACGCGGGCGGGTTCGGGCTGATCGCGTGCGGGGCGATGACGGTCGATCTGCTCGACACCGAAATCGCCGAGACCAGGAAGCGGACGACCAAGCCGTTCGGCGTCAACCTCATCACCATGCACCCGCATCTCAACGAGCTTATCGCGCTGTGCGGGCGGCATGGCATCGGCCATATCGTGCTCGCGGGCGGCATTCCTCCGGCGGGCGCGCTCGATGCGATCAAGGCAACGGGGGCAAAGGTCATCGCGTTCGCGCCTGCGCTCGTCATGGCCAAGAAGCTGATCCGCTCGGGTGTCGATGCGCTGGTGATCGAGGGGCATGAAGCGGGCGGGCATATCGGCCCGGTCGCGACCTCGGTACTGGCCCAGGAAATCCTGCCCGAGATCGCGACGCAAGTCCCCGTGTTCGTCGCGGGCGGCATCGGGCGGGGCGAGGCGATTGCCGGCTATCTCGAAATGGGGGCCGCCGGGGTTCAACTCGGCACGCGTTTTGCCTGTGCGACCGAAAGCATTGCGCATCCGGCGTTCAAGAAAGCGTTTTTCCGCGCCAATGCCCGCGACGCCATGCCCAGCGTCCAGATCGACCCGCGCCTGCCGGTCATCCCGGTGCGCGCGCTGAAGAACGCGGGGACCGAGGCGTTCACCGCCAAGCAGATCGAAGTCGCCCGCCTGCTCGACGAGGGCAAGGTGGATATGAACGAGGCACAGCTCCAGATCGAATATTTCTGGGCCGGGGCACTGCGCCGTGCGGTGATCGACGGCGATGTCGAGGGCGGTTCGCTGATGGCGGGGCAATCGGTCGGGATGCTGACGAAGGAAGAGCCCGTCGCCGACATCCTCGCCGAACTGGTGGAGCAGGCCGAAGCCGCGCTCGGCACAAGATAGTGTTGGCTGGACAGCGGGGGCGGTTCTGCTAGCCCTGCTCCATGCCCGCTGCCGTCGCCTCTGCCCGCGAAATCCTGACCCGCCTGCACGAAGTCATGGCGGCGCGGACGGGGGCGCAGGCCAAGCTCAACCAGGTCGTCAACATCATCGGCGAAGCGATGCAGAGCGAGGTCTGCTCGATCTATCTGCTGCGCGACGGCCTGCTCGAACTGTTTGCGACGCGCGGCCTGAAGCAGGAGGCGGTGCACGTCACCCGTATGGCGCTCGGCGAGGGGCTGGTCGGCACCATCGCGCAGGACGTCGCGACGCTCAACCTCGACGAAGCGACCAGCCACCCCGACTTCGCCTATAAGCCCGAGACCGGCGAGGATCTGTTCCACTCCTTCGCGGGCGTGCCCATTGTGCGCCGTCAGGCCGCCGTCGGGGTGCTGTGCGTCCAGCATGCCGATCCGCGCCCCTATGACGAAGTCGAGATCGAGGCGTTGCAGACCGTCGCGATGGTGTTGTCCGAACTGATCGCCAATGCGGGTCTGGTCGATGACAGCCGTGCCAATGCCACGCGGGCACCGCAGACGCAGGGACAGCGGCTCTCGGGTCTGAAACTCGTCGAGGGGATGGGGCGCGGATTTGCCGTCTATCACAACCCGCGCATCGTCATCGAGCATACCGTGGCCGAAGACACCGAGGCCGAGCGCGCGCGCGTCTATTCCGCCTTTGCCAAGATGCGCGAGCAGATCGACAATATGGCGAGCCAGGCCGAATTCGGCGGCGACGGCGAACACCGCGAAGTGCTCGATACCTATCGGATGTTCGCGTACGACGAGGGCTGGGGTCGCCGGATCAACGAGGCGATCGACAGCGGGCTGACCGCCGAGGCTGCCATCGAGCGCGTCCAGCAGCGCACCCGCATGCGGATGCGCCAGATCGACGATCCCCTGCTCGCCGACCGGATGCACGATCTGGAAGATCTGGCGAACCGGCTGCTGCGGATCGTTTCGGGGCAATTGGGGACGGCGGCGTCGCAGGGGCTGAAGCAGGACACGATCCTGATCGCGCGCAATCTGGGCCCCGCCGAATTGCTCGAATACGACCGGCGGCGGTTGAAGGGCGTGCTGCTCGAGGAAGGCTCGCTGACCGCGCACGTCACCATCGTGGCGCGGGCGATGGGCGTGCCGGTGCTGGGGCGCGTCAAGGATGTGCGTCAGCATGTCGTCGACGGCGATCTGTTGCTGCTCGACGTTGGCCAGGCGAGCGTGGTGTGCCGTCCGACGACCGCTATCGAGGATGCGTTCGAGACGCGCCTCGCCATCGGCCAGAAGCGCCGTGCCCAGTTCCAGGCGCTCCGCGATGTGCCGCCGGTGTCGAAGGACGGTCACCGGGTTACGCTGATGATGAACGCGGGGCTGCGCGACGATGTCGCGGCGCTCGATCCGACCGGGGCCGACGGCATCGGGCTTTTCCGCACCGAATTCCAGTTTCTCGTGTCGGCGACCATGCCGCAGCGCGAACGCCAGCAGCGGCTCTACAAGGATGTGCTGGACGCGGCGGGCGAACGTCCGGTCATTTTCCGCACGGTCGATATCGGCGGCGACAAGGCGCTGCCCTATCTTCACGCCGAAGGCGCCGACGAGGAAGAGAATCCCGCAATGGGCTGGCGCGCGTTACGCGTCGCGCTCGAACGCGGTGGCCTGATGAAGGCGCAGGCGCGCGCGCTGCTGGAGGCGAGCGCGGGTAAGACGCTCAACGTCATGTTCCCGATGGTCAGCGAGCCTTGGGAGTTCGACGAGGCCAAGGCGATTTTCGAAGCGCAGCGGAACTGGTTGCACGAGCGCGGCAAACGCCTGCCGACGTCGATCCGTTACGGCGCAATGCTCGAAGTCCCGGCCTTGGCGGAAGTGCTCGATATTCTTTGTCCGAAGCTCGATTTCCTGTCGATCGGCACCAACGACCTGACCCAGTTCCTGTTTGCCGCCGACCGCGCCAACCCGAAACTCGCCGAACGCTATGACTGGCTAAGTCCCGCTATCCTGCGCTTCCTCGCGCGCATCGTGCGCGAGGGGGACGCCCATAAGGTACAGGTTGGCGTCTGCGGCGAAATGGGCGGACGGACGCTGGAGGCGATGGCGCTGATCGGCCTCGGCATCGACCGGCTGTCGATCACGCCTGCCGCGATCGGCCCGGTGAAGGCGATGATCTGCTCGCTCGACGTCGCGGCGCTGCGGGCCGCTCTGCCTGCCGTGCTTGCGGCACCCCCTGCCGATATGCGCGCGCACCTGACCGCATGGGCACAGGCGGCGGGTGTCGAACTGTCGTAATTGTTGCCGATTGTGACTGCGCGCCGGTCCGGTTGACACGGGTGCAATCAATTGTGACACAGCTTTTCGGTCGGACGTCACGGGACGCAGGCGGCGACCTGGAGAGAATTCAATGGTCGACGGCGTGACCGAGAGCGGGGCCGAGGCCGCCGGGCTGTTTCCCCACAGCGTCGGCGAACGTCTTCACGCGGCCCGGCTCGCCGGCGGGCTCGATCTGGGCGATATCGCCACCAAGACCCGCGTGCCGATGCGCCATCTCGAGGCCATCGAGCGGTCGGATTATGCCAGTCTGCCCTCGATCACCTATGCGCTCGGCTTTGCGCGCCAATATGCGCGCGCGGTCGGGCTGAACGAAATCGATGTCGCGCGCGATCTGCGCGCGGAACTCGGTCGCGCGCCCCTCGAGGCCAATGAATCTGCACCTTACGAGCCGGTCGATCCGACCCGCGTCCCGTCGCGCTTGCTGGCATGGACGGCGGCCGGCATCGCCGTGGTGCTGCTGATCGGCTATTTCGTGTGGAAGAGCATGGCGTTCGGCGATGCCAGCGCGCCCGGCCCCGAACCGGCCCCGCCGCCGGTGGTTGCCACCGCGCCTGCCACGCCGCAGCCACAGGTGGCTGCCCCGTCGACCGGCCAGGTCGTCCTGACCGCGACTGCGCCGGTGTGGCTGCGCATCTATGACAAGAACGACAAGGTGCTGTTCGAAAAGGAGATGGCGGCGGGTGAAACCTGGCCGGTTCCGGGCGATGCCGATACGCCGATGATCCGCACCGGACGCCCGGATGCGCTGAAGGTCGCGGTCGGCGGCAGCGCGGTCGCGCCGCTCGGGCCTCCTGAAAAAACGATCCGTGACGTGGTTCTGACCGCTGCGGCCCTTGCCGCGCGCCCGCCGGTGGTCGATACCGCAGTTCCGACCACCCCGACACCGCTGAATGCGGCTGCCGCGCAACCGAATTGACACGATCGGACGTGAAGATGACCAGAGCTGCCGCTGTTATCGCCCTGCTGCTGACCGGTGTCGCCACCGCCGGTATTGCCCAGACGGCGACCGGCCAGCTCGACCTGCGCGTCGGGAAGCTCGAAAAGGAAATGAAAGCGGTTCAACGGACCGTGTTCCCGCAGGGTGCGCCGGTGCAGCCCGATCTTTCTGCCGCGCCGACGTCCACGACGTCCGCAGGCAATCCCGCCAGTGCGCCGCTGTCGGACCTCACCACCCGCGTCGATACACTGGAGAAGTCGCTGTCGGCGCTGACCGGGACCAGCGAGCAGAACGGGTACCGGATCAAGCAGCTCGAAGATGCGCTGGCCAAGGTGCAGGCGCGACTGGCAACGCTGGAGGGCAGCGGCGCAACGTCCGGGACATCTTCGACCTCTGGCGTACCCGCAACCGGCGGCCCCGCCAGCAGTGTGACGCCGGTGCTCGCCGCTGCTTCCACGACACCCAAGCCGGTGACACCGAAGCCTGTCGCTCCCGCGACTAAACCCGCCGTGACCCCCGCGCCTGCCAAGGCCGATCCGGCGCGTAAGGCCGCCGTTGCAGCCGTCGAAGTCCCCGCGACCGGCGATGCCGAGGAGGACGCCTATAGCTATGGCTTTCGCCTCTACACGGCGAAATTCTATCCGGAGGCGCAAGCCAAGCTGAAGGAATTTACCGCCAAATACCCGGTGACTGCCAAGCGCTGGAGCTACGCCCAGAACCTGCTCGGTCGTGCCTATCTCGACGAGGGCAAGCCGGCGCTCGCCAGTGTGGCATTCTACGACAATTACCAAAAGGCACCGCGCGGCGACCGTGCCGCCGACAGCCTCGCCTGGTTGGGACAGGCGCTCGTCAAGCTCAAAAAGCCTGCCGACGCCTGCAAGGTTTTCGACGAACTGAACGATGTCTACGCCGCGAAGCTCACCGCCGATCAAAAGGCGCGCGCCGCCAAGGGCCGTGCCGACGCCAAATGCGCCGCCTGAGGCGCTTCTCGACCGATTTTTGAGCGATTGCCGCCGCGTCGCGCCGGTCGCGCGCGACGAACGCATCGGGCTTGGGGTCTCGGGAGGGCCCGATAGCCTTGCGCTGCTGCTGCTCGCCCATGCCACTTTCGGGGCGTCGGTCGAGGCGGCGACGGTCGATCATCGCTTGCGCCCCGAGTCGACCGAGGAGGCCGAATTTGTCGCGGCGATCTGCCATGATCTCGGCATTCGCCATACGGTTCTGACGCTGCCCGGGCGGCGTCGCGGAAATTTGGGGCAATGGGCGCGGGAACTGCGTTACGCCCAGCTCCGCGAATGGGCGAGCGGGCAAAAGCTGGCCTGGCTGATGACGGCACATCATGCCGACGATCAGCTCGAAACCGTCGTCATGCGGCTCAACCGCGGATCGGGCGTTGGGGGCATGTCGGGTATCCGCGCACGTAATGGCAATGTCGTGCGCCCCCTGCTCGGCTGGCGACATAACGAACTCGTCGGGATTGTCCGTGCCTCGGGACTCGGTGCGATCGACGATCCCAGCAATCGGGACGACCGGTACGATCGTGCGCGGCTTCGCAAGGCGCTCGCAACCGCTGACTGGCTCGACCCGCTGGCAGCGGTCACGATGGCGGCAGCGCTCGACGAAGCCGACGAAGCCTTGGCGTGGGCGAGCCGCCGGGTCGGCAATGAGCGGGTCGTGCGCGAGGGCGATGAGCTAATTTTCGACGCCCGCGATTTGCCGCCGGAGATCGAGCGGCGGGTTGTGGCAGGGTGCATCCGGCTATTGAATGCCAAGGCAAAGCTCGATGGCCCCAAAGTCACACGCCTGTTGAATACCTTGCGCGGTGCCGGAAAGTCGACACTCGACGGCGTGGCGTGCGATGCGCGCGGGACCGGCTGGGTATTCAGGCTGGCTCCCGAGCGCGCAACCGGACGCACCGGCTGAGCCGTTCCATTGCCATTAACCTGCGAATGCCTATCTTGGCTGTCGAAAGGCCGACCCGACCATGAACGACGACAAGCAGCCGACCGGCAGCAATGGACCCAATCCCTGGATGAAGAGCCTGGCGATCTGGGCCGCCATCCTGATCGCGCTTGCCGCGTTCGTGATGGTGTTCGACACGCGCTCACGCGCGACGCCATCGACGGGCATCGCCTATTCCACCTTCCTGCAAAAGGTCGAGGAGGGGTCGGTCAAGGACGTCAAGATTTCGGGCACGGTGATTTCGGGTACGCTGTCGAACGGCGAGACGTTCAAGACCTATGCGGTGAACGATCCGACGCTGACCGACCGGCTGACCAAAGCGAATGTCGTGTTCCAGGGCCAGCCCGAGGAGGGCGCGTCGATCTGGCTGATCCTGCTCTATCAGGCGCTGCCGTTCGTGCTGATGATCGGCCTCGCCGTCTTCGTCATGCGCCAGATGCAGAAGAATTCGGGTGGCGGCGCGATGGGTTTCGGCAAGAGCCGCGCCAAGATGCTGACTGCCCGCGAGGGCCGCGTGACGTTCGAGGACGTTGCCGGCATCGACGAGGCGCGCGAAGAGCTGCAAGAGATCGTCGATTTCCTGAAAGACCCGTCGAAGTTCGCGCGACTGGGTGGCAAAATCCCCAAGGGCGCGCTGCTCGTCGGCTCGCCCGGCACCGGCAAGACACTGCTCGCGCGCGCCATTGCGGGCGAGGCGGGCGTGCCGTTCTTCACCATTTCGGGTTCGGATTTCGTCGAAATGTTCGTTGGCGTCGGCGCAAGCCGTGTCCGCGACATGTTCACCGAAGCCAAAAAAGCGGCACCGTGCATCGTCTTCATCGATGAAATCGACGCCGTCGGTCGTCACCGCGGCGCCGGCCTCGGCAATGGCAATGACGAGCGCGAGCAGACGCTCAACCAGCTGCTCGTCGAGATGGACGGGTTCGAGGCCAACGAGGGCATCATCATCGTTGCGGCGACCAACCGCCCCGATGTGCTCGACCCCGCGCTGCTGCGCCCGGGCCGGTTCGACCGTCAGGTGACGGTGCCGCTGCCCGATATCGAAGGCCGCGAGAAGATTCTGGGCGTCCACGTCAAGAAACTGCCGCTCGCGCCCGACGTCGATATCCGCCGGATCGCGCGCGGGACACCCGGGTTCTCGGGTGCCGACCTCGCCAACCTCGCCAACGAGGCAGCATTGCTTGCGGCGCGCCTCGGCAAGCGCCTTGTAGCCATGGCCCAGTTCGAATCCGCCAAGGACAAGGTGATGATGGGCACCGAGTGGAAATCGCTTGTCATGACCGACGACGAAAAGAAAATGACGGCTTTCCACGAGGCGGGACACGCGCTGGTTTCGTATCACGAACCCGCATCGGACCCGATCCACAAGGCGACGATCATCCCGCGTGGTCGTGCGCTGGGCATGGTCGTGCGGCTGCCGGAGCGTGACAGCTATTCGTATCACCGCGACAAGATGTATGCGAACCTGTCGGTCTCGATGGGCGGGCGTGTCGCCGAGGAACTGATCTTCGGCTATGACAAGGTGTCGTCGGGCGCATCGGGCGACATCCAGCAAGCGACCAAGCTCGCCCGCTCGATGGTCACTCAATGGGGCATGTCGGACGCGTTGGGGCCGCTCCAGTACGAGGAGCAGCAGGGCGAGACGTTCCTGGGCTATTCGCAGACGCAGCGGCACAATATCTCGAACGAGACGGCACTACTGATCGACAAGGAAATCAAGCGGCTGGTCGACGAGGCCAACACGCGGGCGACGTCGCTGCTGACCGATAACCGGAGCCAGCTCGAAACGCTCGCAAATGCGCTACTCGAATATGAGACGCTGACCGGTGAGGAGATCGACGCGCTGCTCAAGGACGGCACCCAGCCCGACCGTACCGATCGCGATGCGGGCAAGCCCAAGCCGACAGCGGGCGGATCGTCGGTGCCCAAATCGAAACGGCCCGGTGCGATTGGCGGACCGGCAGCGCAGGGGGCGTGAGCGTGCGGCGGATTGCTGTGGCGGCGCTGCTGACAGTGCTGCCCGTCGCCGCAAATGCGATGACGGTTGCCGAGTTCCTCACCCGTGCCGAGGCGCTCAAAGCCAAAGGCATGATGGCGATGATGTCATCCGACTTGCCCGTCATCCGGGGCGAAATGCAGGCCGCGACGACCGCCTATCGTGCCGACGTCGACGCCGCGCGCGCCAAGGGCCGCAAGGATCTCGGCTGCCCGCCGCCCAAGGGGCAGGCGAAGCTGAGTTCGGATATCGTCATGGCCGATCTTGCCGCCCTTCCGAAAGCGGTACAGGCGCGCACGACCGTCAAGGCCGCGCTCTACGATCTGATGCGGAAACGCTACCCCTGCAAATAGCTCAGCCGAGCAGCCCCATGGCGAGCAGGGCTGTACCGAACAGCGTCAGCACCACCGACGACAAGACCACCAAGGTTACCGTCCGCCACATCGCGCCGAGCCACCCGAGCAGATAGGCCTGTTTCAACTGCCGGAACATGTGGATCGGCACCAGGAAAAATGCCCAAGCCGTCGGCATCCCTGTTGCGGCCAGCAGGGCCATCGCAACGAGCAGAACCATCACGAACGATAGCGAATAGGTGACGAACACCGCGTGGTCGTAGAGCTTGTACTGCCGTTTCCAGGCGAAGATCAGCCACATGAAGGGCAGCGACAACGGGATCAGCGCCCAGGCGAATTTATAAGCGGACGATTGCAACTTGTAGAGCAGCAGCTTGGGGTTTTTGAGCGCATCCCTGACCTTGTTATCGAACGCCTTCGAGCCGGTATCTACCTTCAGATTGTCGGGCAGCGACAATGCCTCGGGCGACACGCCGTTCACCATTGCCGACGCCGCTGTGAGACCGTTGACATCGTCACGCGCGTCTCCAAGCTTCTCGTCGATGGCGGCGACCGGCCCATTTTTGGCAACCGCGTCGCGCCGCTGGCGTTCGAGATCGGCAACGAGCGCGCGGGTTTTGGCAAGTTCGGCGTCGAAGTCGGTCACATCGATCTTGACGCCATTCGTCATCGTCGCGCGATCGACCTTCAGGCGGATCGGACCCCCGACGCTTTCGAACGCCGCGAACATCAGGAACACGGTGAACAGGAAGAGTGCCAGCGGCGAGACGAAGCGCGCGCGCTGGCCGTGGATATAGCGGCGCGTCAGGTCGCCGGGTTTCCACGCCAGCATCGGCAGCGTGCGCCACAATTTGCCCTCGAAATGGAACACGCCGTGCAGGATGTCGTGTCCGATGGCGAACAGCGTCCGGTGGATATGGGCGTGCTGGCCGCAGGCATGGCAGTAGCTGCCGACCAGCACCGTGGCGCAATTCAGGCAGCCCTGTTCGTGCGTCAGCCCGTCGGCCCCGACCGCATCCTCGCCGTGGCGCGGCTCGACGGCACGCGCGATGACGCCGCCGGTCAAGGCGTCTCCCGCTGCTTCAAGTCCCCCGCTCATGCGCGCGGTGCTATCACAGGCGGATGGCCGCGCAAGCGCCGACGCCCGTGTATTTTCGCGCGCGCCCGACTTGTGCTAGGCGCGCGCCATGGCCGACGCCGAACCCGTTCCCGACCTGATCGCCGATATGGCGGCCCGTGCCCGCGTCGCCGCGCGGGTCTTGGCGCGCACGTCGAGCGCCGCCAAGGCAAGCGCGCTGATCGCTGCCGCAGCATCAATCCGGGCCGGGGCAGACGTCATCCTCAATGCCAATCGCGACGATGTGGCGGCGGCGCGGGCCAACGGCCTTTCGGCGGCGATGCTCGACAGGCTGGCACTCGATGCCGGGCGTCTCGAAGGCGTTGCGTCGGCGGTCGAAGCGGTTGCAGCCCTCCGCGATCCGGTCGGGCAGATCATCGACGAAAGCGTCCGGCCCAACGGCCTGAAGTTCACCCGCGTCCGCGTGCCGCTGGGCGTGATCGGCATTATCTTCGAAAGCCGCCCTAATGTCACGGCAGATGCAGGCGCGCTCTGCCTGAAGTCGGGGAATGCCGCGATATTGCGCGGCGGATCGGAAGCGATCCGTACCAACCGCGCGATCCACGCGGCCATGGTCGAGGGGATCGTGACCGAAGGACTGCCCGCCGACGCGGTCCAGCTCGTGCCCTCGACCGAGCGCGCACATGTCGGCGCCATGCTGGCGGCGCAGGGCCTGATCGACATCATCATTCCGCGTGGCGGCAAGACTTTGGTGGCACGCGTCCAGAACGAGGCACGTGTTCCCGTGCTCGCGCATCTCGAAGGGTTGAACCACAGCTATATCGACGGTGCCGCCGATCCCGCCAAGGCGCGCGACATTGCGGTTAATGCCAAGATGCGACGCACCGGCGTGTGCGGCTCGACCGAGACACTGCTGATCGACCGCGCGTTCCCTGCCGCTGGGTCGGTCGTCGTGGCGCTGATCGAGGCGGGCTGCGAAGTGCGCGGCACGCCCGAGGTCGCTGCGCTCGACCCGCGCGTTCGCCCGGTCGATTCCCGGGATTGGGACACTGAATATCTCGACAGCATCGTCTCGGTTGGGCTGGTCGACGGTGTCGAAGGCGCCATTGCCCATATCGCCCGCCACAGCTCCGACCACACCGATGCCATCGTCACCGAGGACGCGGCAACCGCTGAACGCTTTCTGGCCGACGTCGACAGCGCCATCGTCATGTGGAACGCCTCGACCCAGTTCGCCGACGGTGGCGAGTTCGGGCTGGGTGCCGAAATCGGTATTGCGACGGGCCGGTTGCACGCGCGCGGCCCCGTCGCGCTCGAGGGGCTGACGACGTACAAGTGGCAGGTGCGCGGGACGGGGCAGGTGCGTCCTTGAAAAGGTTTTCGGCCTGACCCTCACCGGCCTCCTCGGCGGATCGTTCAATCCGGCGCATCGCGGACACCGGCGGATCAGTCTCGCGGCTTTGGACGCGCTGGGTCTCGACGAGGTCTGGTGGCTGGTGTCGCCCGGCAATCCGCTCAAGCCCGCCAAGGGTATGGGCCCCCTCGACGCGCGGCTCGGCGCAGCGCGCGCGATGGCTCGCCGCAGCCGCATTCGTCCGACCGCGATCGAGGCGCAGCTCCGCACCCGCCATACCATCGATACTGTCCGCAAGCTCGTCCGCCGCTTTCCCAAACGACGCTTCGTCTGGATCATGGGGGCCGACATTATCGGCGAATTCCACCGCTGGCGCGACTGGCGGAGGCTCAGCAGCCTGGTGCCGATTGCGGTTGTGGTCCGTCCGGGCTATACGGGGCTGGTCGGCGCAAGTCCTGCGTCGGCGTGGCTCAGGCGTTTCGTCCGGCACCTGGGCGAGCCGAATGACTGGACGAGGTGGAGACCGCCGGCGCTCGTGCTCCTGCATGTCCGTCCCGATCCGACGTCCGCCACGGCGATCCGCCGGGCCTCGCCCGACTGGTATCGCCAATTCTCCAACCAAGCTGCCACCCGCGCCGCGCTGAAGCGACGCTTGCCATGAAGGATGTTCCTTGCCCGCGACCGCACTCCGCTCCGTAGAGAAAGTCGATACCGTCGATGCGATGCACGCGATGATCCTCGCGCAGCTCGACGCAGACCAGGCGGTCGAGGCGATCTCGATCCCCTTGGCGGGTAAATCATCGATTGCCGATCATATGGTCATCGCCAGCGGTCGTTCGACCCGGCAGGTCGCATCGATGGCAGCCAAGATCGCCGAGCGGATCAAGCTGGAATTCGGGCGTCAGGCGCGGATCGAAGGGCTGCCGACGGCCGACTGGGTATTGATCGATGCAGGCGATGTGATCGTCCATCTGTTCCGCCCGGAAGTTCGCAGCTTCTATAATCTGGAGCGCATGTGGGCGTTCGGCGATGCGCCGACCGTGCCGACGACGCACTGATCCGGGCCTTTGAAGCTCCACATCGTCGCGCGCGGCCGCATCGGGCGCGGTTCCGAGGCCGAACTGGTGGCGCGCTATGAAAAGCGCATCGTTTGGCCATTTGCGGTGACGGAGTTGCCCGAAACCGGCGGGCGTGTCGCGGAGCCGCTAAACCCGTGCAAAACGGTTGCGCTCGACGAGGGCGGCGAGGCGATGACCTCGGTCCAGTTTGCGAAACTTCTCGAAGGGTGGCGTGACAGCGGGGTCCGCGAGGCGCGCTTCCTGATCGGCGCGGCCGACGGGCTGACCGCCGCCGAGCGTGCAAGCGCCGACAAAGTCCTGAGCTTCGGCACCGCCACTTGGCCGCATCTGCTGGTCCGCGCGATGCTGTGCGAACAACTCTACCGCGCGACGACGATCATCGCCGGACACCCGTACCACCGCGAGGGCTGACATGCGTACCGATGCCAATCTGACGACCGACCGCGCGACCTTCGTCACGCATCTCGAATGCTCGGAGACCGGTCAGCGCTACGAAGCAGACATCGTCCACGGCCTGTCGCGCGCGGGCAAGCCGTTGCTCGTCCGCTACGACCTGTCTGGTGTCGCCGGTGCGCTCACCAAAACGGCACTCGCCGAGCGCCCGCGCGACATGTGGCGCTGGCGCGAGTTGCTGCCTGTCCGCGAGACTTCCGATATCGTCTCGCTCGGCGAATGCGAAACACCGCTGGTCGACTTGCCGAAACTAGGCAAACGCCACGGGGCGCGGGCACCGATTGTGAAGGACGAAGGCCGCCTGCCGACGGGCTCGTTCAAGGCACGCGGGCTCGTGATGGCGGTATCGATGGCGAAAGCTTTCGGTATCAAGCGCATTGCGATGCCGACCAACGGCAACGCGGGTGCCGCCATGGCCGCCTATTGCGCGCACGCCGGGATCGAGGCGTTCGTGTTTGCGCCCGACGACACTCCCGAAATCAACCTGCGCGAGATTGCGTTGCAGGGTGCAAAGGTCTGGCGGGTCAACGGCCTGATCGGCGATTGCGGCGCGATTGTCGGCGCGGGCAAGGAGCCGATGGGCTGGTTCGACTTCTCGACGCTCAAGGAACCGTACCGGATCGAGGGCAAGAAGACGATGGGCCTCGAACTGGTCGAACAGCTCGATTGGGAGGTGCCCGATGTCATTTTCTATCCGACCGGCGGCGGCACCGGCCTGATCGGCATGTGGAAAGCCTTTGCCGAGCTGGAGGCCATCGGGCTGATCGGCCCCGAACGCCCGCGCATGGTCGCGGTGCAGGCCTCGGGCTGCGCGCCCATCGTGCGGGCGTATGAAGCGGGCGCACGCCATGCCGAGAAATGGGAGGATGCCGCGACGGTGGCGGCGGGCATCCGCGTGCCGGGTGCCATCGGCGATTTCCTGATCCTCGACGCGGTCCGCGAATCGGACGGCTTCGCCATCGCGGTCGGCGACCCCGCGATCATGGCGGCCCGCGACCGCATCGCGCGCGAGGACGGCTTGCTGCTCTGTCCCGAAGGCGCGGCGACCGCGGCGGCGTGGGAAGTCGCGGTCGACACCGGCCTGATCGAAGACACCGACCGCTGCGTGCTGTTCAACTGCGCGACGGGGCTGAAATACCCGATGCCGGAGGCGAACGTGACGTTGGATCGGTTTGCGCCGGTCGATTGGGGTGCACTCTCAGAATAGCGCAAACCAATTCCTCCCCCGCGCTGCGCTGGGGGGAATTTGCGCCTACACCCGTTCCGCCGAACTCACCGCATCCGCCGCACGCAACGCCGCCAATATCCGCGTCAGGTGATGCAGATCGCTGACCTCCAGCGACACCCGATAGCTGTGAAAGCTTTCATCGCGGTTTTCGAGTTTCAGGTTGAGGATGTTGGCTTTGTGCGTGCCGAAAATCCCGGCCATCACGCCCAGCGCGCCGGGTTCGTTTTTCAGGATCGCGACCAGTTCGGCGGTGGCGCCTTCGCTGCCGTCGCCCCAGGCGAGGTCGACCCAGTCGGCATCGATCCCGCTGGCCAGCACCGGGCAGTCGATGGCGTGGACCGCAATCGGTTCGTCGGGGCGACGTAGCCCCACGATGCGGTCGCCGGGGACCGGATGACAGCACGGCGACAGGACGAAGGCGACGCCCGGCGTCAGCCCCTTGATCGAGATCGGTTCGCGTTGCGCGGGGGCCGTCGCCACGTCCTCGCCCGCCGACCCCGGCATCAGCGCGTCCATGACTTGCGCGTCGGTGACGGTGCGGCGCGCAATGGCTTCCATCAGCGCGCCCTCGTCGGCAAGTTTCAGGCGTTTGAGCGCCGCCGCCTGTGCTTCCTTGCCGAGCTGCGCGGGCAGGCGG
The DNA here is from genome assembly GCF_024758725.1 of Sphingomonas sp. SUN039. Taxonomy (NCBI): domain Bacteria; kingdom Pseudomonadati; phylum Pseudomonadota; class Alphaproteobacteria; order Sphingomonadales; family Sphingomonadaceae; genus Sphingomonas; species Sphingomonas sp. SUN039. Next base: position 3,043,000 of record NZ_CP096972.1, read on the forward strand.
GCAACGATCTCGTCGTAAATCTTGCGCCCCAGTGCGACGCTCTCGCCGCGTTCCTTGTTGCGGACATAGCGGCGGATCGCCGCGCGCGCCTTGCCGGTCACGACGAAGTTGAGCCACGCCGGCTGCGGCTCCTGTGCCTTCGATTTCAGGATCGCGACCTGGTCGCCGTTCTCGATGGGGGTGCGTAACGGCACGACGCGGCCGTTAATCTTCGCGCCGACTGCTTCGTTGCCGAGCTTGGTGTGCACCGCATAGGCGAAATCGACCGGTGTTGCGCCCTTGGGCAGCTGGAACAACTCGCCCTTCGGTGTGAAGGCGAAGATGCGATCCTGATACATCGCCATGCGGGTGTGTTCGAGCAGCTCCTCGGGCGTCTCCGCATTGTCGAGGATTTCGACGAGATCGCTGATCCACCGCCCCGGCACGTCAGGGCGCTTCTGCCCCTGTTTGTAGGTCCAGTGCGCGGCGTAGCCGTATTCGGCCTGCGCGTGCATTTCGGACGAGCGGATCTGGATTTCGATCCGCATTTTTTCCGAATGAATGACCGACGTGTGCAGCGAGCGGTAGCCGTTGCGCTTGGGCGTCGAGATATAGTCCTTGAACCGTCCCGGTACCGTCGGCCAGCGGCGGTGGATGACGCCCAGCGCGCGGTAGCAGGCATCTTCGTCGGGAACGATCGCGCGGAACGCCATCACGTCGCTCAGCTGCTCGAAACTGATGTGGCGCTCGGCCATTTTTTTCCAGATCGAGTAGGGGTGCTTCTCGCGCCCTGAAACATCGGCCTCGATCCCGGCGCGGCTGAGCAGCAGCTTGAGCCCCGATCCGATCCGCGCAATCTGGTCGCCCCCGCCTGCGTGGAGCTGTTCGAGCCGCTTGCTGATCGAGGCATAGGCATCGGGTTCGAGCTCGCGGAACGCCAACCCCTGCATCTCGTTCATGAACTCGTACATGCCGATCCGCTCGGCAAGCGGGGCGTAGATATCCATCGTCTCTTTGGCGATGCGCCGCCGCTTCGACTCGTCCTTGATGAAATGCAGCGTCCGCATATTGTGCAGCCGGTCGGCGAGCTTGACGAGCAGCACGCGGATGTCGTCGGACATGGCGAGCAGGAATTTCCGCAAGTTTTCCGCCGCGCGCTCGTTTTCCGATTGCGCCTCGATCTTGCTGAGCTTGGTCACGCCATCGACCATGCGCGCGATGGCAGGGCCGAACCTGCGCTCGATCTCCTCGTGCGTAGCGACCGTATCCTCGATGGTATCGTGCAGGATCGCGGTCGCAATCGTCTCGTCGTCGAGGTGCAGGTCGGTCAATATGCCCGCGACTTCGATGGGGTGCGAATAATAGGGATCGCCCGACGCGCGTTTCTGGCTGCCGTGCGCTGCCATCGAAAACACGTACGCGCGGTCGAGCAGCGCCTCGTCGGCGTCGGGGTCATAGCTTTTGACCCGCTCTACGAGTTCGTACTGGCGCAGCATCGCGGGGGCATGATGGGGGGCGGGTGTTGCAGTTGGCAACCCTTCACTGTGCCGTATTGGCCACACGTCCGCTGCGTTCGAGTTTTCCCCAGCCGACGCTCGGGCCCCGCAGCGCCGCGCCGACGGCCTTCAGCACCACGCCGTACATGAGCTGGCGATAGATAAATCGCTGTGCGACGAGCAGATGCGCGGGGTAACGGCGCTCGCGCGGGTCGAGCCAATAGGCGACCGCGCCGCAGGCGATGTCGATGCCGGTGAACATGATCCAGTACAGCGCCATAATCAGCACATCGCTTTGCGTCTGGGCCCAGCCATGCTGTTCGACGCGCAACACCGTGCCGACGATGCTGACCAGCAGGGCGAAATCGATGATCGGCGAAATAACGGCAAAGACGATCTGGAACAGCCACGCTTGCGGAATGCCGACGAGCGCAAGGCCCATCGGCTTGCGGCTTTTCAGGATGCTGCGATGCTTCCACAGGCATTGCAAGGTGCCGTACGACCAGCGGAAGCGCTGCTTGGCGAGCGCGCGGAAGCTTTCGGGCGCTTCGGTCCATGCCACCGCTTCGACATCGTACCCGATCCGCCAGCCCTGCCGCTGGATCGCGATGGTCAGGTCCTGGTCCTCGGCAAGGGTGTCGACCGGATAGCCGCCGACCGCATCGAGCGCCGCGCGCCGCCACGCGCCGACCGCGCCCGGAACCACGGTGATCGCGTCGAACTGCGTCAGCGCGCGGCGTTCAAGATTCTGCGCGGTCACATATTCCACCGACTGCCAGCGAGTGACGAGGTTGAACCGGTTGCCGACCTTGGCATTGCCCGCGACGGCACCGATTGCCGGATCGGCGAACCAGCGTGCGAGATGCGCCACCGTCAGCGGCTCGAACCGCGTATCGGCGTCGAGCGCAATGACGATATCGCCGGTGATGAGCGTCAGCCCGCGATTCAGCGCCTTGGCCTTGCCGCCGTTTTCGAGCGTGAGCAGGCGGACGCGCGGTTCACCGGCAAACGCCTCGCGCACCACCGCGCTGGTTGCATCGCTCGACCCATCGTCGATAACCAGGATTTCGAGCGCGACCTGCTCGCTCGCCAGCACACGGCGCACCGAATCGACAATCACGCGTTCCTCGTTGAACGCGGGGATCAGGACCGACACGAAGCGGGCCGGGTCGATGGGTGGCGCGTCCGCACGGTCGCCCCGGTACCACGCCCGTACCGCCAAGGCCGCCATCAGCACCGCACGCGCGATGCCGAGCGCGATTGCCACGAAGAACAGCCATTTGATCGTCCACAATAGGCCCGCGACGACCAGGAACACGCCGATATCGGCGCGCACCTGCGTCAATTGCCAGCCGGTCACCGGCGGCATCACTGCAGCCGGGGGCAGGCCCGCAAGCGTCGAGATCGGCACCAGCGTGTAGCCCTTGGCGCGCAGGCCATCGATGATCTGCGGGAGCGCCGCCACCGTCTGCGACCGGTCGCCACCGCCATCGTGGAGCAACACAATCCGCGCCGATCCGTCGGGCGTACTGTTCTCGACCTGCTTCAGCGACTGCTCGACAATTGCCAGTACGCCGGGGCGCTGCCAGTCATTGGGGTCGGCGTGGAGCCCGACATTCAGATAGCCGCGTTGCTGCGCGACCCATGCGGGGCGCAGCTCGTCGCTTGTGGTGGGTTCGGCGTCGCCGAAATAGGGCGCGCGGAACAGCCGCATAGACTTGCCTGTGTACGCCTCGACCAGCCGCTGGGTCGCGTTGAGTTCGAGTTCGATGCCCCGGTCGGAGACTTCGGCCATGTTCGGGTGGGTATAGCTGTGGTTGCCGATCTCGCTGCCGCCCGCGACGATGCGGTTGAGCAGCCCGGGTTGCGACAGTGCATTCTCGCCGATGACGAAAAAGGTCGCGGGCGCCTTTTTCGCTTCGAGGACGTTCAGGATTTGCGGTGTCCAAGTCGGATCGGGTCCGTCGTCGAAGGTCAGCGCGACCATGCCCGGACGGTCGCCGCCGCGCCGCACCGCATAGGGGGTGGGGAGGCGCGCGAACTGCTGATCGCGGATCAGCCCCGCCGCATCGAAGGCAACCGTCCGCGTCCCCTCGACCGGCGTGTCTTCGATCCGCAGCAACTCGCCGCTGCCCTCGACATCGACATTGCCGATCGGAGTAATCCGCGACAGGTCGGGTTTGCCGCCGGTCGGGAGCGCGCGGATCGCCGCCCAATAGCCGGGATCCTCGCTGCCCAGCCGCCACAGCGCATAGCCCGCCACCCCTTGCGCCTTGGCGGCGCGCAGCTGGTTCCACGCACTGGCGGCATCGAGCATCCAGACAGTGTGGACCTGTCCCGCATTTTCGTAGGAAAAACCCGAATTGCCGCTCGCGGGATCGAAACGCACCGTCGCGCCGCTGTCATGCGCGGCGAGCCATGCTTCTTCTGCCGTCAGGTCCGATGCGCCGCCGTGCGCCCAGTCATAGGCATAGCTGCCGACCGCGACGATGGCTTTGTCCTGCGGCACTTGGGCGAGCGCCCGTTTCAGATTGGCAACGAACCAGTCCTGCGACGCGATGGGTCCGGCATCGCCGGTCGACGAATGTTCGTCGTAATCCATCAGGAACAGCCGGTCGGACACCTCGGCGAACGTGCGCAAATCCCAGTCATCGTCGTCGAGCGGCACCGCCAGCGTGACCAGCCAGCCCTTGGGTGCAAAACGCGCCTTCGCCTCGCGCAGGAACTGGCGATAGGGGGCGAGCGCGCCGTGCGGCAGCTCCTCGAAATCGAACACCGCGCCACTGCCCTTTTCGAGGGTCACGACCCGCTCGCTCCAGTCGAGCAGCGCCTTGCGCCGTGCGGGATCGCGCATGACTGCCTCGATCCCCGCGCCATCCCATTTGTCGCCTGCAGCGTTCTGGATCATCGGCAGCACGCGCGGCTTGCGCGCGGTGCGGTCGATAATGCGGTGAAAGGCGGCGTCGGGGGTGTAGGCGCGCGTTTGCCCGCCGTCGGTATAGCTCGCCACCGACGGAACGACCCAGTCGAGCGCATCGATATTGCGCGCCAGCGATACGCGGCTGTCGGGATCCCAGGGCACGTAGAACCCGGCAGAAACGGGCTTGGCGACACCGGTGCGGGTCGGCGGCAGCCAGCTGCCGATGCGGTGGCGCAAATGCGCGACCTGCTCGGTCAGCGGCCGTGCCTGGATGCGCTCGCCGACCGGGTAGATCGCCCGGTCGGCAGGGACCGACGCGACCGTCCAGGCGAAACCGAGGGTCGCCGAAACGATCAGGACGAGCAACGTGGCGACAACGCGCTTCGACCAGCGGCTACGCTTGCCGCTCGCATCGAAGAAGATCGGCCGGTCCATGACCTGCGCCCAAGCGCCGGAGCAGATTTACGCCCGATGAATGGAACGGGTGCAGATCAATCGGGCAGCACCTGGCCCAGCACGCGCAGCACATTGCCGCCCATGACCTTGGCAATGTCGGCGTCGCTGAACCCGGCGTCGATCAGGCCTTGCGTGATCGCATCGAGCCGCGAGGTGTCGAACCGCGCGGCAATCGCCCCGTCGTAATCGCTGCCGAGGCCGACATGATCGATGCCGACGAGGTCGCGGACATGCGCGATGGCGCGGACGATCCCGGCAGGCGAGGTGTCGCACACGGCCGCGTCCCAGTAACCGATGCCGACCACCCCGCCGGTCCGCGCCACGCCGCGGATTTCGTCGTCGGTCAGGTTGCGGTTGACCTTGCAGGTCGCCTGCACCCCGCCGTGCGAGGAGACGACGGGACGTTTCGCCATCTTCAGCACTTCGGCCACGCAGATATGGCTGCAATGCGCGATGTCGACGACCATCCCCTTGGCCTCCATGGCGCGGACAATTTCGATGCCGAACGGGGTGAGGCCGCCCTTCTTCAGCCCGTGCATCGATCCCGCGACCTCATTGTCGAAGAAATGCGTCAGCCCCGCCATGCGGAACCCCGCGTCATAGAGCCGGTCGAGATTGGCGCGCTTGCCTTCGATGTCCTGCAACCCTTCGACCGAGAGCATCGCTCCCGTCACCGACACCCCGGCGGCACGGTCGGCAAGCAGAGTGGCGAGGTCACTTTTCGTACGAACTGCGCGGAGGCTCCCGTCCGACCGCGCGGCAAACCGGTCGAGCTTGGTCGCATGCCACAGCGATCGTTCGACCAGCGAGGTCCATGTCCGCACCGGCTGCCCCTGCGCGATGGCGAGCAACGTGATATTGTCGGTATCGGCACCGTTCGCGTCGTAATTCTGTCCCTTGGGCGTTTTCGACACCGATGACAGGATTTGCAGCGCGACATGGCCCTGAGTCAGGCGCGGCAAATCGACCTGCCCGCGGTTTCCGCGCGCGAGCAAATCGCGCCGCCACATCAAGGTGTCGGCATGCATGTCGGCGATCTGGAGCGTCTGGTGGAGCGCGGCTGCGCGGGCGGAAACCTGCGGTGGCTGCGGTCCCGTGACGCGGTTCATACGGCTTTCGGCGAGCGGCGGGAGGAGGCCGAAAAAGACGAAGGCGGCAAGGCCCAGTACAAGGGTCAACCAGCTGAGTAGGCGCTGCATTTCTTAGCTCCGCTTGGCCATAGTGAAAAACGTGAAGGCGGGGCTACCGGCCGACGCTGGATGAAACTCTTTTGCGACCTCGACCCAATCGGCCTGATCTGGAGAAAAGAACGCATCGCCCTCGAATTTTTGCCAGATTACAGTGCATTCCAGCCTGTCCGCTCGATCTGCAAATAGTTCAAATATTTCGGCCCCTCCAATGACGGATGCATCCGGTCCAGCCAGTTCGAGCGCATATTCGACATCATGAGCAACCTCCGCGCCGTGCGCCGACCAGCCCCCCCGCGTCAGCACGATATGTCGCCGCCCCGGAAGCAGGCCCGGCAGGCTCTCGAAGGTTTTGCGGCCCATGATCATCGGCTTGCCCATCGTCAGCGCCTTGAACCGCTTCAGATCGGCCGGCAGATGCCACGGCAGTTTCCCGTCGCGCCCGATCACGCCGTTTTCGGCGCGCGCGACGATGAGGGTAATCAAACCGCCACCTCGCCCTTGATATGCGGGTGCGCCTCATAGCCCTCGACGGCAAAATCCTCATACTCGTAGCCGTCGATGCTGTCGGCGCGGCGTTTCAGCACCAGTTTCGGCAACGGATAGGGTTCGCGGGTCAGTTGCAACCGCGCCTGGTCCAGATGGTTCGAATACAGGTGGCAATCGCCGCCGGTCCAGACGAACTCGCCGACCGCCAGCCCGCATTGATCGGCGAGCAGATGCGTCAGCAGCGCGTAGCTGGCGATGTTGAACGGGACGCCCAGAAATACGTCCGCCGAGCGCTGGTAGAGTTGCAGCGACAATTTGCCGTTCGCGACATGGGTCTGGAACAGACAGTGGCACGGCGCGAGCGCCATGCGGTCGAGCTCGCCTGGGTTCCACGCGCTGACGATCTGACGGCGGCTGGCGGGCGTGCCCCGGATCTGGTCGATCAGCAGCTTGATCTGGTCGATATGCCGCCCGTCGGCGCTTTCCCAGTCGCGCCATTGCTTGCCGTAGATCGGGCCGAGCTCGCCGTCCTCGCGCGCCCATTCGTCCCAAATGCCGACCTTGCGGTCCTTGAGCCAGTTGTTGTTGGTCTCGCCGCGCAGGAACCACAGCAGCTCGATAAAGATCGACCGGACGTGCAGCTTCTTGGTCGTGACCAGCGGAAATCCGGCGCTCAGGTCGAATCGCATCTGGTGCCCGAACACGCTCAGCGTGCCCACGCCGGTGCGGTCGTCCTGGCGAACGCCGGTGTCGAGGATGCGGCGGAGAAGGTCGTGATAGGCGTGCATGGCAACGCTATGCCCTGCCCTCCGCGCGCCGCCAAGGGCCGCATTGCCGTGTTGCATTGGCCGTCCCGCTCGGCCACAGACTTGTCACATTAATGTCATAAACCGGACCGTCGCCATCCGCCAGATTGCTGCCCTTCCCTACCGGACCCAAGGCACTGCCATCGATGCGCCGGTCGGCATCATGCTTGTCACATCGCGCGAGACCAAACGCTGGGTGCTGCCGAAAGGCAATTTGATCCCCGGCCTGTCCCCGCACGCCGCCGCCGCCCATGAAGCGGAGGAAGAAGCCGGGGTGCAGGGTCTCGCCTGCCCGACGCCGCTGGGGGCGTACCGCTATCGCAAGACCCGCAAGTCGGGCGCGTCGCTGATGATCGACGTCGATGTGTTCCCCATTCTCGTCACGCACGAGATGGACGAATGGGAGGAGCAGGGGCAACGCGAACGCCGCTGGTTCACGTTGGCCGAAGCGGCCGAAGCGGTGGATGAAGCCGATCTCGGCGCGCTCATCCGGCTGTTCCGCGCAAGCGAGGCAGAAGCGGCATTGCGGCGCGGGCCGGCAGTTAAAATCTTGAAGGGGGCAGGGGGCATGTTCGGGTGGTTTCAGCGGCTGTTGCCGCAGCAGGGCAATTTCTTCGACCTGTTCGAAGCGCATGCGCTGACCTTGGTCGCGGGCGCCGACGCGCTGTCGCGGCTGTTGCAGGGCGGGCCGAACATGGCCGAGCACATCAAGGAGATCGAGGAGCGCGAACACGACGCCGACGACATCATCCGCGAAGTACTCCAGACCGTCCGCCGGACGTTCCTGACCCCGTTCGACCGTGGTGCGATTACCGACCTGATCGGATCGATGGACGATGCCATCGACCAGATGAACAAGACGGCGGCGACAATCTCGCTCTACGAGGTCACCGAATTCGACCAGGAGATGAAGGACGTCGCCGCGATCATTGTCGATGCGGCGCGCATATTGGCCGAGGCCCTGCCGCTGCTCCGTAACATCACCGGCAATGCGGTGCGCCTGCATGAATTGACCGAGCGGCTGGTCAAGCTGGAGGGACAGGCCGACCATATCCACGACGCCGGCCTGCGCGCGCTGTTCAAGGCGCATGGCGAAACCAATACGTTGCGCTTCATCGTTTTTCGCGAAATCTACAGCAACCTCGAGCGCGTGGTCGACAGGTTCGAGGATGTCGCCAACGAGATCGACGGTCTCGTCATCGACCACAGCTGAGACCGGCGCGTGGAACCCACTCTCGCCTTGCCGCTGCTGGTCGCGCTGATCGCGCTCGCGCTCGCGTTCGATTTCCTCAACGGGCTGCACGATGCGGCCAATTCGATTGCCACGGTGGTTTCGACGCGGCTGCTGTCGCCGCTCAACGCGGTGATCTTTGCCGCCTTTTTCAATTTCGCCGCCTATTTCCTGTCGGTCGCCTTTCCGGCGCTGCATAAGGTGGCGGAGACGATCGGCAAGGGAATCATCGACAAGGATGTCGTGACGCCCTCGGTGGTGTTCGGTGCGCTGGTCGGGGCGATGTTCTGGAACGTCGTGACCTGGCTGAAGGGCATTCCGTCCTCGTCGAGCCATGCGCTGGTCGGCGGTCTCGTCGGTGCAGGTGTCGCCCATGCGGGCATGGAAGGGATCGTCTGGGGCGGACTGAATAAGACCGCCATCGCGATCTTCCTGTCGCCGACCATCGGCATGATCCTGTCGATGCTCATCATGCTGGTCACGTCGTGGATGGCAAAAGGCACCGGTGCGGGCGCGCGGCCCGCCGAGCGCAGTTTCAAGGCGTTGCACCTGATCTCGTCGGCGACCTACTCGATCGGTCACGGCCTGAACGACGCGCAGAAGACGATGGGGATCATTACGGTCCTGCTTTATTCGACCGGCTATCTGAACGGCGAATTCCATGTGCCGCACTGGGTGGCGATCAGCTGCTATGTCGCCATCGGCCTCGGCACGCTGTCGGGCGGATGGAAGATCATCCAGACGATGGGCACGCGCATTACCAAATTGTCGCATCATCAGGGATTCAGCGCGTCGCTCGGCGGCTCGATCATGCTGTTCGCGGCCTCGGCGCTCGGCATTCCCGTCTCGACGACGCACACGATCACCGGTTGTGTGATCGGCGTCGGCGCGGCACGGCGGGCGTCGGCGGTGCGCTGGGGCATCGCGGGCAATTTGCTGGTTGCGTGGGTGCTGACCGTCCCTGCGTCGGCGCTGGTCGGAGCGGCGTTCTACATGCTTACACGTCTTTTTTAGCCACGATACATCCAAATCGAAACTAATTCGGTTCGAATTCGTCTTGCCAAAGTATGTCATGGCGAATCAATTTTTATACAATGACCCTTGCCGCTGAAATTCTTCGTGTCCTTCACTTCGATGCCGCAGGCGATGTCGTCGGCGTTACCGAGCATAGCGACGACGATCCCGGACGGGTCTCGCTACCGATCCGCCGCATCATCCGCGATGCGCTTGCCTTCGATACGTCTGCGCTGGTGCTGTCGCACAATCATCCCGGCGGCGATCCGCAGCCGAGTCGGGCGGATATTGCCGCAACGAACCTTTTGATCCGCGTGACATCGGCACTGGATATCAGAGTCCACGACCATATCGTCACCGGCGCGGGCAAATACTTCAGTTTCCGCGCGGCAGGACTGATCTAGCCAAGTTCGGCAACCAGCAGTTTGTCGATCTTGCGCCCGTCCATATCGACGATTTCGAAGCGGTGCCCGTCGAATTCGAAATGATCGCCGGTACCGGGCAGACGTTTGAGTTCGGCCAGCGCCAGCCCCGCCACCGTCGCATAATCGCGGTCCTCGGGCAGGGTCAGTCCGATGCGTTCGGCAAGCAAGTCGGCCGCCCACCAGCCCGAGACGAGCAGACTGCCGTCCTCGCGCTCGACGACCGGGGGATCGTCGCCCTCGTCCTGATCCGACACGAAATCGCCCGCGATCGACGACAACAGGTCGGCGGGCGTCACGATCCCCTCGAGATGCCCGTATTCGTCATGGACCAGCGCCATCGGCACATCGGCGCGGCGCAGCGCCTCCAGCGTGTCCATGGCGTCGACCTGATCGGGAACAATGGGAGCCTGGCGCATCAGCGCACGCAAGTCGATATCGTGTCCGGCGATCAACGCGCGGACGATGTCGCGCGCCTGGACGATGCCGACGACCTTGTCGACCGACCCTTCGGCCACGGGCACGCGGCTGTGCGGCAGTTCGGCAAGGATCGCCATCAGTGCGGCGCGGTCGGCATCGACATCGATCCAGTCGATTTCGGTGCGTGGCGTCATCACTTCGCGCACCGGCCGGTCGGCAAGGCGGACGACACCAGAAATGATCGCGCGCTCGCTTTCCTCGATCACGCCCGATTTCGACGCCTCGGCAACGATCAGGTGCAGTTCCTCGGCCGTGACATGATCCTCGGATTCGCGGTTTAGGCCGAGCAGGCGGAAGACGAGCGCGCTGGTCGAATCGAGCAGCCAGACGAGCGGCGCGGTCGCTTTCGACAGCCACAACATCGGCCGCGCGACGAACGCGGCAATCGGCTCGGGCGACCGCAGTGCGAATTGCTTGGGCACAAGCTCACCGACGATCAGCGAAACGAATGTCGTGATGACGATGACAAGACCGAAGCCCAGCGTCGCGGCGGTTTCATGGGCGATCCCGAATCGTTCGAGCCGCTCGCCGGTCGGCCCACCGAGACTCGCGCCCGAATAGGCGCCCGCCAATATGCCGATCAGGGTAATCCCGATCTGTGCGGTCGACAGCAGCTTGCCGGGGTCTGCCGCCAGATCGAGCGCGACACGGGCTCCACCGGCACCCCTGCGCGCCATAGCCTCGAGCCGCGGCTTGCGCGCCGAGACCACGGCGAGTTCGGACATCGCGAACACGCCGTTGAGCGCGATCAGCGCAACGATGATGGCAACATCGGTCCAGGGATAGGGCGAGAGCGCGGGCGCTGACATGATGTGCACCCAGCAATGCCGGTTTTGCGGGCAGGGGGCAACCTTATCGACGCGCGGCGAAGAAATCTCTGAGCAATGCTGCCGCCGCCGATTCGCCGACCCCGCCCAGTACTTGCGGGCGGTGGTGGCAGGTCGGCTGCGCGAATACCCGCGCGCCATGATCGACGCCGCCGCCCTTGGGATCGGGCGCGGCATAGACCAGCCGGTCCATCCGGGCATGGGCAATGGCCCCGGCACACATCGCGCAGGGTTCGAGCGTGACCCACAGCTCGCACCCCGTCAGCCGGTCGGTTTCCAGCGCCGCACAGGCGCGGCGAATCGCCACGATTTCGGCATGGGCGCTCGGGTCGAGGTCGCGACGGGTGCGGTTGACGCCTTCGCCGATAATCTTGCCGCCGCACGTCACGACGGCCCCCACCGGTACTTCGCCGTCGCGCGCCGCCTCGGCGGCCAGGTCCAATGCACGGCGCATCGGGTCGGGAAGCGGGAAGGTCATTGCCATCGCTTAGAGGGTGCGCGGTTGACGCGGCAACCCTTTGCCGATATGCGCGCCGCCTTTCAGAGCAACCACGAATTTCAGGATTACGAGCGATGGCACGCGTTTGCGAACTGACCGGCAAGGGTCGCCAGGTGGGACACAATGTGAGCCACGCCAACAACAAGACCAAGCGGACCTTCCTGCCCAATTTGCAGAACGTCACGCTGCTGTCGGATACGCTGGGCGAAGGCGTCAAGCTGCGCGTCTCGACGAGCGGCCTGCGCAGCGTCGAGCATGTCGGCGGCCTCGATAACTGGCTGGCCAAGACGAGCGACGACAAGCTGAGCCTCAAGGTCCAGCGCCTGAAGCGCAAGATCGCCAAGGCGAGCGTGCCGGTCGCCGCTTAAGGCGTTACGGCGCGCGGCGGATCGAGGGCAAATTTGAGCAGGTAGGTTCCCTGCCAGCTCATGAAATTGTCGTCCGAAATCATCCAGACAATGGGGCGACCGTCTTCGACGGTGACCGCCAGCCCTTCGAAATTGTCGTGTAGCGTCGGCGGGGCCAGTACCGCGACCGGCGTACTTGCCACCGGCGCGGCGCTGTCGAGCACCGCCGGATCGAACACCGTCAGGACCGACGTGAACCGTTCGGCAATCCCGAAACGCCGGTTGAGCACCAGCACACGCCCGTCGGGCAGTTGTGCGGCATCGGTCGGGCTATAGCCCGCCGGCGGGATATAGGATCGCGCGACAACCGGCGTTGCCGGACTGTCGGGGTCGCCGCTGAACACGAGTAACGGACGCAGCGCCATACCTTTGGGAGCATCCTCCGCAAACACCAGCAAGCGACCGTCGTTCAGCCGGACCATTGCCTCGGCTCCGTTCACGCGATTCCATTTGGCCATCGCCGGGGGCCGGACCAAACTGAGCGTCCGCGTGAAATCGGGCGTGACCTTGCACAGCCGGTTATCGACTTCATAGCCGATCCACCAGCCGCTGCGGTCGCGGGAAAGCGATTCGCTGTCGCGCTGCCGCTTGTCGTCCTGCCGTCCGCAGCCGCCGGGCAACGGATCGATGCGCGCCTCAACCGCACGCCCGAACGACGTCAGCCGAAAGCGGAGCACCGAGCCATAGTCGCCGATGGCGGTAATGCGGTCGCCATCGATGGACAGCGCCGACCAGCTCCCGAACTGGTGCGACCGGCTGGTCAGCTTCCACCCGGCGAGCAGTGTCAGCTGTCCCGCCCGCGTTCGCGCCGGGTCGTCGGGCTGCAGCGTAACCGGCGTCGAGACGATGGTGACGTCTTCGTGCACCACCGGCGACAGCGACGAACTGCGTGCGCCGCCGATGACGAGCAGCGGCAGGAACACGATCGAGGTCCGGAAGCGCCGCATCGCACCACCTCATAGTGTCTCAAAGCCGACACGAAAGGGGGGCGCGCAAAGCTGAACGACGCCTAACACGCCCGTTCAGCCTTGCGCCACGGCGACTCGCCTAGACCGGTTTCACAGTCAGAGGAGACCGACGATGAAAAAGATGATCCACACTGCCGTGCTGGCCAGCGTCGCCGCCGTCGGCTTCGCTGCCACCCCCGCGATGGCGCAACGCGGTTACGATTACGGTGCCCGCAACGATACCTATCGTCCCGGCGACTATTACCGCGGCAACGGCTACGACAACCGGAGTTACGACAATCGCGGTTATGACAGCCGCTACGACGATCGGCGTTACGACAACCGAAGCTACAGCCGCGACTATCAGCGCTGCCGCAGCAATTCGGGCACGACCGGCACGATTCTCGGCGCGATCGCCGGCGGTCTGCTCGGCCGTGAGATCGGACGCGGCGGGTACCGGAACCAGCCGAGCACGACCGGCCTGATCCTGGGTGCCGGTGCCGGTGCGCTGGCAGGCCGCGCCATCGAAAAAAGCTCGAACTGCAACAACGGCTACCGCCGCTAAACGCTGCGCACGTAAATCCCTCGGGTCGCGTATCGAGGGTCAGGGACCGGGGAGCGCAAGCTTCCCGGTCCTGCTTTGCGACCGACAGGCACGAACGCCATACGCGCGCCCCTTACCGCATGATGACGACGGCATCGTCAGGAACCGTACGGTCCCACAGCGGTGCCCAGGCCGACCTTCGGCTTTTGGACAACCACATCTTGCGCGACGACCCGTCCGGCACGTTGACCACCGCCTCGCCCATCGGTCTGCCGATGCCGACAGAATAGCCGAACTTCTTCGAGGCGCAGGGTCCGACCTTGCCCGCCGCTGCCCGGACAAGGAGCGAGACCCGAGGGCGCGTGAGGGTCCACCAGAGCTGGCACTCGAGACGTAGATCGCCGATTCTCCGGGCGTCCGTTCGCGATCCCGGCGACATCACGCCGATCCGCAATCCCGTTGCGGGCGGCCCCGAGGACAGGATCAAACTGTGCTTGCCGTCTTCGCCAAGCGGCGGAAACGCAAAACTGCCGTCGGCGGCCACTTCGAACTCGGTCGTCTCGTCACTGCCTTCGGCGATGGTATAGGCCCTTCGACCGTCGACCACGGGAGACGTTATCCTCATCCGTATCGTCGCTCGCGGTGCCAGCACCGGGCCGAGCCTGGCAAAGGCCGTCCGGAGATCGGCCAGATCCCGCGGGTTCAGCAAAGTGAGCGGCGTAAGCCCGAGGACGACGATTTCCTGGCTGTACTGCGGATCGGTCGCCGCATCGGTCGTCACCGGCGCGGGAGCCTGGGCCCCCGCTTCGCCGCCGGAAAGCGACGCCGTCGCGACGGCGACCGCGAACAGTGCCCGCCCCAAGGTGCGCTCGAACACCGTCTTCAAGTCAACAAATCCATGGAAATCATCTCTGCATGCTCCTCGGGGGTGGCCGCTATCTCGTCCGACCCCCGCCCGGTTTCCGCAACCGAGACGTGTCTGAGCAACGCTGCCAAACGCCCGCTCACCTTGCGTAACCGACGGGCAAAGCGGTCGTAAAGATAGGTATCGTCATCCTCGAACTCGATCACCCTGAATCGAAAATGGTTGAACGCGTTGGCTTCGCTTGCGCCGGTCCGGGATTTTGCGACCGACCTGGGGGCGAAGTTGATATACTGGTTGGCATATCTCAGAGCTTCCCACGGCTGGACATCGATCCTTATCGCCGCCTCGAGCGGCTGCCAGAGTTTTGCACATGCCGAAGCCTCGCTGTCGTCGGCAACGTCGATCGGCGCGATCGAGAAACGATAAGGTCCGCAGTCGAGGTCATCGCGTGTCGCCAAAATCGAACGCAGCGGCGCGCCCGATCGGGCACTGAGGGCGACAATGCCGCGCTGCGAGAGGAGCTCGTGGCCGAGAAAGGGAATGGCAGCGAGGTTTTCCTCATTGCGTTCCGACGATGGGCGCAACCCCTTGTTCGCGTCGATATAGACAAGAACGCTTCTGCCGCGTTTCAGGTCGCGCAGGACGCTGAGCATAAAACTTGGCGAAGACGTGTCACGAATCGTTACCCGGTCCGGTCGCCAGCCCATCGCTGCCGTTTCGGCACCGATGGCTTGGGCAAACTGCTCGCCCTGTTGTGCGTTGACGTCCTTGTCGATCAGCAGGGTGAGATCGAGACCGGCATGGGCAAGAACGGCCGGCACGATCCTCGGTGCTATCGCTGGAGGTTTGCTGGCCGCGAAATCGGCCGTGGCGGTTATCGCAACCAGCCGAGCACGACCGGCCTGATTCTGGGTGCCGGTGCCGGTGCGCTGGCGGGCCGCGCCATCGAAAAGAGCGGCAACTGCCACGGTCGCCGTTAAGTTCGCTTACCCTCCAGTTGCGTCACGAGGGTTCGGGGCCGGAAGAGCGACCTCCCGGCTCCGTTGTGTGTGACACCGGATGCCAGTAGTCCACGGGATCAGGGCGTGTAACTTACCTTTTTATACTGCTTAATCTGATGATCCAGAATGTCCGCTGCAAAATGTAAGCGCTTTCTTCTCCATCGGGCAAAAAGGACGTGAGGCCAGCGTTTTGCCACCGCCGCCTTGTTAAAGGAAACCGCCCGATAAGAGGCGTCACCGTCACCCGCCTCCTTCACCCACCACGGCGAGATCACGGCGTCGCGATCAGTCCCCTTCATCATGATTTCGCCATAGGGTTGAAACCATAGCCTGCGCCAAAGGTCAGCTGGAATGTCTTCGGGATATTCAGTCCAGTCGGTCTCTCGCGTGCCAATCGAGCGATGGCCAGTTGCTGCGATTTGACCTTGAGCCGCCGCAGCGCAAACCTCGCGGCGAAGCAGCCGTTCAAGCGGCGAAGCGCGGTCGTTCGCGTTGACCTTCCAGTCTTGGTCTGCGGGCACCGCAGAGCGACTCCACCGACTTTCGAAGGCCAAGCGATCCAAAACTTCATGCAAGCCCATTGTCTGCTCATGGCGGAACTTTCTGGTCACAATGGCGGAAAAATAGAGCCAGCCAGCCAGAGCAAATAAGAGGATCGCAGTTCCAAAAAGAGTATGACTGGTGGCGGCGCTTACCTTGGGAAAAGCGACGGGCAAAACGTAGCCGATGATGAGCAACGCGAGGGCCGAAAAGGCAGATGCTATGTCTTTTCGTATCATTTCTCGATGTCGAACAGTCCCGCCAGCTGCTCGACCATCGTCCCGCCGAGCTGGTCCGCGTCCATGATCGTTACGGCGCGCTGGTAGTAGCGGGTTACATCATGGCCGATGCCGATGGCGACGAGCTGGACCGGCGACTTGCCCTCGATCCAGCCGATCACCTGGCGCAGGTGCTTTTCAAGATATGAGCCGCTGTTCACGCTGAGCGTCGAATCATCGACCGGCGCGCCGTCGCTGATGACCATCAGGATCTTGCGGTCCTCGGGCCGCGCGATGAGCCGCGCGTGCGCCCAGAGCAGCGCCTCGCCGTCGATATTCTCCTTGAGCAGCCCCTCGCGCATCATCAGCCCGAGCGAAGTCCGCGCCCGCCGCCACGGCGCGTCTGCCGATTTATAGACGATATGGCGCAGGTCGTTGAGGCGACCGGGGAGCGCGGGACGACCCGCCGCCAGCCAGTTCTCGCGCGCCTGCCCGCCCTTCCACGCGCGCGTCGTGAAGCCCAGAATCTCGGTCTTGACGCCGCACCGTTCGAGCGTGCGCGCCATGATGTCGGCGCTGATCGCGGCGATGCTGATCGGCCGCCCGCGCATCGACCCCGAATTGTCGATCAGCAGGGTGACGACGGTGTCCTTGAACTCGGTCTCGCGCTCGACCTTGTAGCTCAGCGATTGCCCGGGCGAGACAACGACACGGGCGAGCCGCGCGGCGTCGAGCATCCCTTCTTCCTGGTCGAAATCCCACGACCGCGACTGCTGTGCCATCAACCGGCGCTGGAGGCGGTTGGCGAGCTTGGTCACCGCGCCCTGAAGCGTCAGCAACTGCTGGTCGAGATAGGCGCGCAGGCGGACGAGTTCATCGGGGTCGCAGAGTTCGTCGGCGGCGATCACTTCGTCGAACTCGGTCGTCCACGCCTTGTAGTCGAACCCCGGCGTCAGCTCGGCAGGCGGACGGTTGGGGCGGACGGGCAGCATCCCTTCCTGTTCGCCCTCGCCGCCTTCCTGGCTGTCCTCGTCGGACAGTTCCTCGCCCTCGGCTTCGCCTTCCCCCTCGCTATCCTCTCCGGACTGCTGTTCGCCGCGCTGGTCCACCTGGCCTTCGCCGCCGTCGTCCTCGTCGGTGGCGGCATCGTCGCCCGTGGCGTCGTCGTCGCCGTCATCCTCATTCTCGTCGGTCGGGTCGAATTCGTCGGGCGTGCCGGTGAGTTCGAGATGTTCGAGCAGTTGCAGGCTGATCTTCTGGAATGCGGCCTGATCGTCGAGCGACAGGGCCAGCGCCTCGAAATCGGCGGCACCCTTGTCCTCGATCCAGTCACGCAGCATCGCAACGCCGTTCTCGGCGACTTGCGGCACGGGCTGGCCGGTCAGCCGTTCGCGCAGCAACAGCGCCAGCGCGCCCTGAACCGGCACTTCGTCTTCGGCCGTCGCGCGCGCAATCGGATCGCTCCGCATCCGCGCGCCCAGCGCGGCGTCGAGGTTGGCGCAAACGCCCTCCCACCCCTTCGACCCCAATGTCTCGTAGCGAACCGTCTCGACCGCGTCATAGCACGCTCGCGCCGCCGGTTCGGGCGGGGCACCGCGCGCGTGGATGCCGGTGTCATGGTGGCGCAGCTTCAGCGCCATCGAATCGGCAAAACCGCGCGCTTCGGCGACTTGCTCGGCGGGCAGATTGCGGCCCGGCATCGGGACTTTCAGATTCTTACCCGCGGCTACCGGCGCGTCGGCAGTATAGGCGAGCTCGACCTCGGGCTCGTGCGCGATGGCGCGCGCGGTGCCGGTGAGGACCGCGCGAAACGCTTCGAGAGGGGTTTGTTCGGTCATCCGCGCATCGCTTGATCTAGGTTTTCGGACGTCACCGGATACCCCAGTCCCCCGGGGATGCACAGGTACCGCGCCCCGTCGCGATCCTCCATCCAGGGGGTAATTGTTTCGACAGGATGGGCGGCGGCATGCGCCTGCGCCGCTTCGAAGCTGGCGAGCGTCGCCAGCCGTTCGAGATTGCGGCGCGTCGGAAAGATGATCTTGACCTCGCCCGCATCGGCGCGGCGCAATACGTCGGCGGCGGTCGCCCAGAACAGGTGGACGTTCTCGGTCGCGTCCACCCGGGCCTCGGCATGCCCCGTTTCTACCCGCGCAAGGTAGAAGCGGGTGTCGAAGGTGCGCGTTTCCTTGAAATTGGGGCACCAGCGCGCGAACGGGACGAGGGCATTGGGATCGACGGTCAGGCCGTGCGTATCGAGCAACCTACTCATCGTGATTCCCTCGGCAAGGGCGTCGCGCAACACGTCGACATCTGTTTCCAGGCCGACGGCAATCCCGGTTTCCTCGATGGTTTCGCGTACCGCAGCGATGCGCGCGGCGGCATCGTCGGGATCGAGATGCGGAAAGCGTGCTGCCAGTTCATGATCGCCCGGATCGACCCGCCCGCCCGGAAAGACGACGGCTCCGCCCGCAAACACCATTGTCGCCGCGCGCTCGACGAACAGGTGCTCGGGCCCATCAGGGCCGTCACGGAACAGGACAAGGGTAGCTGCGGGGATCGGGGCGGTCACAATTGTTCGCCTAGCGGGACGGTTGCGCGGCGCAAGCCCGCGTGCAACCTTTGGCGGCATGGGACTGGTCGAACTGCTGGGGGTGGCATCGAGCGTCAGCTTGCTGGCCGGGTGGCGCATGTATCTGTGCGTGTTCGCGGTCGGCCTCGCGATGCGGTTCCACTGGCTGGAATTGCCGGTGCACCTCCACGGTCTGGATGTGCTGGCAAACCCCTGGGTCATCGGCGCGGCGGGCATCGGCCTGGTCGCCGAATTCCTCGCCGACAAGGTGATGTGGTTCGACACGATGTGGGACGCGGTGCACACCGCCGTGCGCCCGGTTGGCGGGGCGTTGCTGGCGCTGGCGATCATCGACCCGAGCGATCCCAAGTGGCAGGCGGTGGCGCTCTTGCTCGGCGGCAGCGCGGCGCTGGCGACCCATGCGGCAAAAGCGGGGACGCGCGCGGTGGTCAATGCCAGCCCCGAACCGGTCAGCAACATCGTCGTCTCGACGGGCGAGGATGTTGCAACCACGGGGTTGCTCGCGCTGACGCTCGCCAATCCGGTCGCCGCGATTTTTGTGGCGGTCGCGGTCGCGGGCGGATCGCTGTTCGCGCTGGTCAAGGTGCGCGGGCTGTTGAAGCGACTGGTCGGGACCGCGCCGCAGAGCTAGAGGCGCAACGCATGGCAGTCGATTTTGCAAAAGCGCAGGCGTCGATCGTAGCGGTGGGACGCTGGCTCGACAGCAAGGGTTGGGCACCGGCCACGGCAGGCAATTATTCGATGCGGCTGGGCGACGGCAGCTTTGCGCTCACCGTGTCGGGCAAGCACAAGGGGCGACTGACTCCCGAGGACGTGATGCGCGTCGATGCGCGCGGCACATCGCTCGACGGCAAGAAGCCCTCGGCGGAGACCGAATTGCACCTCGATCTCTACGCGCGGTTTCCCGAGTGCGGCGCGGTGCTGCACAGCCATTCGCCCGAAGCGGTCGGCCTCAGCCGCGCGTTGGCCGAGGCCGACGCCTATACGCTGGCGGGGCACGAGATGCTGAAAGTGCTGCCGGGAATCGCGACGCACGACACTTCTGTCGCGCTGCCCATCGTCTATAATAGCCAGGACATGGCCGATATTATCGCTGCCGTCGCACCCGCGCTGCTGGCACCGGAGAGCATCCCGGCCTATCTGATCCGGGGACACGGCCTCTACGGCTGGGGCCGCGACATGGCGGCGGCGGAGCGCGTGATCGAAGGGATCGAGTGGATGATCGCCGCCGAACTCGCCGAAATGAGGTTCAGGGGATGAGCAATCTCGAAATCTTTGCCGAGGATGGTGCCAAGCTGTCCGAAACCGGCGACGGCGAGGAAATTGCGCTGTGGCTCGCCGGGATCGGCGTGACCTTCGAACGCTGGCCGACGCGCGGGCTTCCTGCGGACGCCGATGGCGACACCATTCTCGCGGCCTATGCGCCTGAAGTCGAACGGCTGAAGGCGATGGGCGGCTACCAAAGCATCGACGTCGTCAGCGTGGTTCCCGACCATCCCAACCGCGCCGCGATGCGGACCAAATTCCTGTCCGAGCACACCCATGCCGAGGACGAAGTGCGCTTTTTCGTGCGCGGCGAGGGACTGTTCACGCTCCACGCCGCCGACCGGGTGTGGAACATACTGTGCTGCGAAGGCGATTTGATGTCGGTGCCCGCCGGCATGACGCACTGGTTCGACATGGGGGCCGCGCCGAATTTCACCGCAATCCGGATGTTTCTGAATCCCGACGGCTGGGTGGCGCAATTTACCGGCAGCGACATTGCCGAGCGGTTTCCGAGGCATGGAGCTGCTTGATGCGCTTCCGGCCGCCTCCTGCGAAAGTCACGCCGGTTTCCAAGGGCGCATTTGCTGTTTTTATGCTGTCTCTTGCGACGCTCTTTGGTCTTAAGGGCTATATCGTCAACTTTCACCACGAGTTATCGGCGGCTGTCATTTCGAACAATATTGCTCGGCTTCCACAGATTTCTCAACTTCCGATACCAATAATTGCATACTTCATCGTTGAAGTTGTGTTTTACGTTTCGTTTGTCGTCGGCGCGATCGCACACTACCGAGCAAATCGTTGATGCACCTGTGACTAAAGCCATCCTGACCGACATCGAGGGAACGACTTCGTCGCTGTCGTTCGTGCACGACACGCTGTTCCCCTACGCCCGGGCGCGCCTGCCCGCCTGGGTGGCTGAGCATGGCGGCGATCTGGCGCAGTTGCTCGCGTGGATGGATGCCGATGCGAAGGTCACCGAGCTCAAGGACGTTCAGGGACGCATCTGGGCGGCGGGCTATGCGGCGGGCGAACTGACCGGCCATGTCTATCCCGATGCGGCGGAGGCGCTGCGGCGCTGGCACGGCGACGGCATCAAGCTGGCGGTGTTTTCGAGCGGGTCGGTCGCGGCGCAGAAGCTGATTTTCGGGCACAGCGACCAAGGCGATTTGTCGCCGCTGTTCTCGGGCTGGTTCGACACGACGACGGGGCCGAAACGCGAGGCGCTGTCGTATCTGATGATTGCGGATGCGTTGGGCGTCTCTCCCGCCGATATGCTGTTCCTGTCCGATATCGCCGCCGAAAACGATGCGGCCAAGGCAGCGGGGATGCGCGCGATGCTGATCGACCGTGAGGGCGGCGCGGGCGATATCGCCAGCTTTGCGGATATCGTGCTGTGAAGCTCAACGGCACCCACACGCGCTCGATCATGCGGACCGCCGACGGGCGCGGCGCGCGGATTCTGGATCAACGCAAACTGCCGTGGGAAGTCCGGTGGGTCGAGTTGCGGACGCCTGACGATGCCTTTCGCGCCATCCGCGAAATGTGGACGCGCGGCGCGCCGCTGATCGGCCATGTCGGTGCCTATGGGCTGGCGCTTGGCCTTGCCGCCGACCCTTCGGACGCCAATCTCGATGCAACGCATGCGATGTTGAACGCGGCGCGCCCGACGGCGGTCAATTTGCGTTGGGCGCTCGACGAGATTGCCAGCGCTGTCCGCTCTCTACCGCCCACCGCCCGCGCCGAAGCCGCCTTCGCGCGCGCCGATGCCATCGTCGAGGAGGATGTCGGCCTGTCGCGCGCCATCGGCGAACATGGGCTGGGGCTGTTCCGCAACCTGCACGCGCAACACCCCGACCGCCCGCTCAATATCCTGACGCACTGCAACGCGGGCTGGCTGGCGACGGCAGACTACGGCACCGCGACCGCGCCGATGTACATGGCGCATGACGCGGGTTTGCCGCTGCATATCTGGGTCGACGAGACCCGCCCGCGCAACCAAGGCGCGCTGCTGACCGCCTTCGAGCTGGGTCAGCACGGCATCGCCCACACTGTCATCGCCGACAATGCCGGCGGGCATTTGATGCAGCGCGGACAGGTCGATGCGGTCATCGTCGGCACCGACCGCGTCACCGCGAACGGCGATGTCTGCAACAAGATCGGCACCTATCTGAAGGCGCTCGCCGCTCACGACAATGGCGTGCCGTTCTATGTGGCGTTGCCCTATACCACGTTCGACGCAGACACGCCGTCGGGCGACCTCATTCCCATCGAACAGCGCCACGGCGACGAGGTCGCATGGGTCGAGGGCGAAGGCGGCCGCATCCGCGTCACCCCTTCGCCCGCCGCCAATCCCGCCTTCGACGTGACGCCCGCGCGGCTGGTGACGGGATACGTCACCGAGCGGGGCGTGCTGACCTCGCTGACGTGAGCAACGCAGGAAAATAGGGACTGTCCCCCTGCGGATAGTTGCGATGGCACCGACTGCTTTGGGGGACTGTCCCTAATTTCCGATCCTCAAGCGACACCGACCGGAAATTGGGGACAGTCCCCCGCGCAGTGGCCCTCGCCCAAATCAGTCCGCAGGGGGACAGTCCCCATTTTCCTATTTGGGCCGCCCGCCCAATCTAGCCAGCGCCGCGTCGAGCGTCGCGTCGGTCTTGGCGTGGCAGAGGCGGATGACATTGGTCACCGGGTTCTCGTCGTAAAAGGCCGACACTGGGATGCCCGCGACACCCACGGCGTCGATAGCCCATTCGCACCACTCAGTGTCCGTCATCGCAATGCCCGACGCGGCCAGATCGACCGTCACGAACCACGTCGCCGGGCACGGCAGCACCGCGTAACCGTGCCCCGTGAGCCCGGCGATCAGCCGGTCGCGCGACCGCTGGTTCCGCGCGCGCATATCGTCGAAATAGCTGCGGTCCTTGGCGAGGCCATAGGCGACGCCCGTCTGCAGGTTCGGCGGCGTCGTGAAGGTCAGGAACTGGTGCGCCTTTGCCAGCACATCGGCAATCGGCGGGGCCGCGCACATCCAGCCGACTTTCCACCCTGTCAGGGCAAAAATCTTGCCCGCCGAGCCGATCTTGATCGTGCGCTCGCGCATCCCCGGCTCGGTCATCAGCGGCACATGGGTCGCGCCGTCGAAGGTCAGATGCTCCCAAACCTCGTCGCAGATCGCGATGGCATCATGCGCGATGCAGAAATCGGCCAACAATTTGCGCTCGTCTGCCGACAGCATCGCGCCCGACGGGTTGAGCGGGGAATTGACGATGATCGCCCGCGTCCGCGCGCTGCCCGCAGCTTCGAGCGCTTCAGCAGTGATCGTCCAGTGCGGCGGTTCCAGCCGCACCAGCCGCGCCACCCCGCCCGCGCGCTCGACCAGCGGTTTGTAGGCGTCGTAAAGCGGCTGGAACATGACGACCTCGTCGCCGGGCGACACCACAGCGAGCACTGCTGCCGCCAGCGCTTCGGTCGCACCCGAAGTCACGATCACCTCGTCGGCTGTCAAGTCGAGCGCCTGATGCGCGGCGTAATGCGCGGCAATGGCACTCCGCAGTTCGGGGATGCCCCACATCGGCGGATATTGGTTCC
This sequence comes from Sphingomonas sp. SUN039, assembly GCF_024758725.1. Taxonomy (NCBI): domain Bacteria; kingdom Pseudomonadati; phylum Pseudomonadota; class Alphaproteobacteria; order Sphingomonadales; family Sphingomonadaceae; genus Sphingomonas; species Sphingomonas sp. SUN039. The sequence continues at coordinate 3,066,775 of NZ_CP096972.1, forward strand.
TGCCGCCGGTGAGGGCCGCTGCTGCTGCATCGATCACATCCTGCGGCGCGCCGTCATCGGGAAAGCCCTGTCCGAGATTAATCGCCCCCGTTGCCCGGGCACGCGCCGACATGGTGGCGAAAATCGTCGGCGGCAATGCGGCGTAAAGCGGGTTCATGGCGTTTGGCTTGCGATGCGGCGCGCACTGGGGCAACGGAAAATTATGTGCGGGGCAGTAAAAGGGACGCGAGATGACCGAACCGACCGACAACACCCCCCCCGCCGCCCAAGTCGCCGATGTCAGCGACAAGCTGGCCGACAAACCTAAATTGCCCAAGCGCGGCATGTCCCCGGCCGTGGTGACGGCGGCAGCGACCGGTATCGGTTCCGCCGCGCTGCTCGCCGCACTCCTCTACGCCAACCGCAGCCGCAAGAAGAAGCCCGACCCCGAATGACGCAAAAGCCCATCCGCAAAGCCGTGTTCCCCGTCGGCGGCCTCGGTACCCGTTTCCTGCCCGCGACCAAAGCGATGCCAAAGGAAATGCTGCCCGTCGTCGACAAGCCGCTGATCCAGTACGCGGTCGACGAGGCGCGCGAGGCGGGGATCGAGCAGATGATCTTCGTCACCGGGCGCGGCAAGTCCGCCATCGAGGACCATTTCGACATCAGCTACGAGCTCGAAACGACGATGTCGGATCGGGGCAAATCGCTGGATGCGATCGAATCGACCCGCTTCGCGCCCGGCGATGTCGTCTATGTCCGGCAACAGGAGGCCATCGGTCTCGGCCACGCAATCTGGTGCGCGCGGCACATCGTCGGCGACGAGCCGTTCGCGATCTTCCTGCCCGACGAATTGATGGTCGATTCACCCGGCTGCATGAAGCAGATGGTCGAGGCGTACGCGCGTGTCGGCGGCAACATCGTCTGCGGCTATGAAGTGCCCGCCGACCAGACCGACAAATACGGCATCATCACACCGGGCAAGGTCGATGGGCCGCTGGTCGAGGTGACGGGGCTCGTCGAAAAGCCCCCGCGCGGTACCGCGCCGTCGAACCTGATGATTCCGGGGCGTTATATCCTGCAACCCGAAGTCATGCGCGTGCTCGAAGGGCAGGCGCGCGGCGCGGGCAACGAGATCCAGCTGACCGACGCGATGGCGCAGATGATCGGCACCCAGCCGTTTCATGCCTATAAATTCGGCGGGCGGCGCTTCGACTGCGGCGACAAGGCGGGGTTCATCACGGCGAACATCGCGCTCGCGCTCGACCGCGAGGATATCGGCGCGACCGTGCGGGCGTTTATTGCCGAGCTCTAGCCCCGAACATCCTTTGCGACCGCGTCGAGCAGCCCATTGACGAAGCCCTTTTCGCGCTTGTCGTAAAAGGCATCGGCGACATCGACATATTCGTTGATGACCGTTTTCACCGGCACATCGGCACGGGCGAGCAATTCATAGGTGGCAGCACGGAGCAAGGCATGCATCGGCCTGTCGAGGCGCTCGAGGCTCCAGCCGCTCGACAGGCGCGCGGCAATTGCGGCGTCGAGTTCGGCTTCGCGGGCGATGCTGCCGGTGACGAGGTCGTCGAAAAATTCAACCTCGGCCTCGTTATATTCGGCATCCTCGATGGTCGCGCCGAGCCGGTGCTGGTGGAACTCATGGAGCAATTGCGCGGTCGGCGTCGCTTCCATCGCGCGCTGGTAAAGCGCCTGGACGGCGGCAAGCCGCGCAGCGGAACGGGTTTTCGAGCGGCTCATACCAAGTCCTGACTAAAGCCGCGCCCTGACCGATGCGGCGTGCGCGGGCAAGCCCTCGGCATCGGCGAGCGTCGCGGCAGCGGGGCCAAGGCGCGCCATGGCTTGCCCGTCGAGCGCCAGAAAGCTTGTCCGTTTCATGAAATCGGTCACCGACAGGCCGCTGGCAAACCGCGCGCGCCGTCCGGTCGGCAGGACATGGTTTGGGCCGCCTAGATAATCGCCGATGGCTTCGGGCGTATGGCGACCGAGGAAGACCGAACCGGCATGGCGGACGCGGGCGAACAGGGCTTGCGGGTCGGCGACCGCCAGTTCGAGATGTTCGGGCGCAAGCCGGTCGATCAGCGGCGGCGCGTCGTTCAGGCTGCCCAACAGGATGACCGCGCCGTGCCGGTCCCAACTCGTGCGTGCCGATGATTCGGTCGAGAGCGTCGGGAGCAGCGCCTCGACAGCGACAAACACCGTGTCGGCGAACGCCGCGCTATCGGTTATCAGGATCGACTGGCTGGTCGGATCGTGTTCGGCCTGGCTGAGCAAGTCGGCGGCGATCCAGGCGGGATCGTTGTCGGCATCGGCGACCACCAGAATTTCGGACGGCCCGGCGACCATGTCGATCCCGACACGCCCGTAAAGCTGGCGCTTTGCCTCGGCGACCCAGGCATTGCCCGGCCCCACGATGACATCGACCGGGGCGATCAGCGCGGTGCCATAAGCGAGCGCTCCGACCGCCTGCGCGCCGCCGATCCGCCAGATTTCGTCCACGCCTGCGATATGCGCGGCGGCAAGCACTGCCTGATTGAGCGCGCCGTTCGGGGTCGGCGTGACCATCGCCAGCCGCTCGACGCCCGCCACCTTTGCGGGGATCGCGTTCATCAGGACCGACGACGGATAGGCCGCCCGCCCGCCGGGGACATAGAGTCCCGCCGCCTCGACCGCGCCCCAGCGCGCGCCCATGCGGGTGCCGGTGGCGTCGGTCCAGTCGCTGTCGGCGGGGCGTTGCCGTTCGTGATAGGCGCGGATGCGGTCCGCCGCGAGATCGAGCGCGTCGCGAAGCTCAGGGGTGAGGGCCTCATAAGCGGCGGCACACTCGTCGCGCGAAATCGACCAGCCTTCGGTATCGAGGTCGAAGCCGTCGAACTTGTTTGTTAGTTCGCGCACCGCCGCATCGCCCTCGGCGCGCACGCGCTTGAGAATCGCGGCGACATCGGCGGCGACATCTTCATCGACGTCACGCCGCGAATCGACCAGCGCCGCAAACGCCGCCTCGAACCCCGGATCGCTCGTGTCGAGCCGAATCACGAAACCGCCTGCCGGAACGCCTCGACCAGCGGGGCGACATCGTCGCGCGTCTTCATCGCGGCACGATTGACGATGACGCGGGCGGAAACTTCGGCGATCACCTCGACCTCTACGAGACCGTTGTCCTTCAAGGTCCGCCCCGACGACACCAGATCGACAATCCGGCTCGACAGGCCCAGCGTCGGCGCGAGTTCCATTGCGCCGTTCAATTTGACGATCTCCGCCTGCACCCCGCGCCGCGCAAAATGCTTGCGGGTCAGATTGGGGTATTTGGTCGCGACACGGACATGGCTCCAGCGGCGCGGATCGTCGGTTGCGGCCATTCCGGCCGGTTCCGCGACAGAAATGCGGCAGCGCCCGATGCCGAGATCGACCGGCGCATAAAGTTCGGCATAGTCGAACTCGTCGATCACATCGGACCCCACCACGCCGATCTGCGCCGCCCCGTGCGCGACGAAGGTCGCCACGTCGAAGGCGCGCACGCGGATCAGGTCCACATCGGGGCGGTTGGTGGCAAAGCGCAGCCGCCGGTCGTCCTCGTCGCCGAAACCCGCCTCGGGCACCAGTCCGGCAGCCGCCATCAGCGGCAGCACTTCGGCAAGGATGCGCCCCTTGGGCACGGCGATTGTCAGCATGGCAGTCATGGCGCGCCCGCGCCTAGCGTTCGCTGTCCTCAAGGGCAATCTTGGTGCGGCGGTCGAGCCATGGTGCCCAGCGTTGCCAACCGCCGTTCAGCGAGAACCACTCCCATGCTGCGGTGGCAATCAGCGCCGCCATGGCGGCAACACCTGTCGTCAGCGGTGTCCAGTGACCCTGCCACGCGCTGATCCCGCTGCCGATCAGCAATGCCTGGCCGATGAAGTGCGACAATGGCGGAATCGGCCGGTCGGCAGTCACATATTTGAAGGCCTGGTTGCCGAACAGGAACAGCAACGGGCCGCCGCAGGCGACGAGGATGAAGGCAATCTCGGCATGATGGCCGACCGGGTGCGCCAGCATCATTTCGTCGGCAACCGCGGTCACGACGATCCCTGCGACGATGGGCATGTGTAGATAGGTGTAGGCATTGCGCGCGAGCCGCCCTGCCTCTGCCTCATGTTCGATCGCTTCGCCGCCGCGTTTCGCGCCGGTGTCGAAATAGATCCACCACATTGCCGCGCTGCCGACAAAGCTGACGAGAAAGGCCGTGACTGTGGGTGCGTCCGGCGTCAGGTCGGCAAAGGTCGCGCCCGTCACGAGGATCGCCTCGCCGAGCGCGATAATGATGAACAGCGCACAGCGCTCGGCCATATGGCTGCCTGAAATGTCCCAGTCGTCGATTCCCGACCGCCCGAGCAGCGGGGTACGAAAGAACAGCCACGGCCCGGCATATTCGATTGCCAGCGCGCCGGCCCAGAACAGCAGCCTTATGTTCGCCTCCGCCAGCGCGCCCGCGATCCACAGCGGCGCCGCCAACAGGAAGTAAAAGGCTATCCTGAGGAAGTTACGGACGCGGGCCCGGTTATGCCCGCGCGACAGCCACGCGATCCACAGCGTACGGGCAAGCTGCATCGTCACATAAGCGAGCGCGAAGACGAGGCCGCTTGCCCCGAACGCCTTGGGGAGGGCCGAGGCCAGCACCAGCCCGCCGAGCATCATCGCCATCAGCAACCCGCGCACCGCCGTGCGTTCGGGATCGAGCCAATTGGTCGCCCAGCTGGTATAGATCCACAACCACCAGACCGCGAGGAACAGCACCAAAGTTTCGAGCGCGCCGCGCATGTTGAGATGATCGACCAGTCCGTGCGACAATTGCGTGATCGCAAAGACGAAGACGAGGTCGAAAAAGAGTTCGATTTCGGTGACGCGGGAACTGTTCTCCGCGTCGCGGATGCGGAACAGGGTGCGGCGGGTTTCGACAGACATGGACTTGTTCTACGGACGCGTTGCGGGAGGGCAAGCGATGACGTTCGACGAAGCCATGACGTTTCAGGCCGAGTTCTGCGAGCAGGGCGGCGCGCCCGTCACGGCGCGGGTGTGCCGCGCGCTCGCGGCGGGGCTGGACCGGACGACGGCAACCGGGCGGCGGGTGCACGACTGGCCGGGTAACCGCATTGCCGATGCGATGCCGCTGCGGCTGGTCGCCCCCTATCATGCGCTGTTCCGCAAAGGGGCAATCCCCGCGTTCGACACGGTCGAGGCGATCCGCGCCGCAACCGCCGCGCACGACGACTGGATTTGCGGCTGGCTCGACGGGCCGCCGCAAACCAACGAACCGGCGCGGTCCGCGTCGTTCATGGCGGCGCTGCTGGTGCTGGCCGACCGCTTCGGCCTGCCGTTCGAATTGCTCGAAATCGGTTCGAGCGCGGGCCTCAACCTGCTGATCGACCGCTATCGGTACGATCTCGGTGGCAGCGTGGCGGGACCGGAGCGCTCGCCGGTTCTGATCGAGCCGGCATGGCGCGGAAGTCCGCCGCCGCAAGCGGATGTGCGGATCGCGTCGGTGCGCGGCGTCGACATTGCCCCGATCGACGTGACCGACCCGGCGGCGGCCGAGCGGCTGATGGGCTATGTCTGGATCGATGCGCCCGAAAGGATCGCCCGTGTCGAGGCCGCGATCAGGATGATCCGCGAGCGACCGGTCGATATGGTGCAGGGCGACGCCGCCGACTGGGTCGAGGCGCGGCTGACCGAACCGCAAGCGACGGGCAGTGCCCGCGTTCTGATGCACAGCATCGTCTGGCAATATCTGTCGCCCGGGGGGCAGGCGCGGATTACGGCGGCGATGGAAGCCGCAGGCGCGGCGGCGACGCGCGACCGTCCGCTCGCCTGGGTCCGCATGGAAGCAGATACCGAGCGCAAGACAATCCAGCTCCACATGACAGCGTGGCCGGGCGGACAGGTCGAACACCGCGCAGCGGTTCACCCGCACGGGGCATGGCTCGAATGGCTTGCGTGAATGCCTGTGTCGCCGCACAGGGCGACATGAACACTGCCCCCACCGCACTGAAAATCCCGACCGAAACCACCGTCCACGGTGCCAAACTGACCGACGACTACGCCTGGCTGCGCGATCCTGGCTATCCGGAGGTGACCGATGCGGCGATTCTCGATCATCTGAAGGCCGAAAACGCGCATTTCGAGACGCATTTCGAACCGCTCGCGCCACTCGTCGAAACGATCTTTCAGGAGATGAAGGGCCGCATCAAGGAGGACGATGCCAGCGTCCCGTCGAAGGACGGCGACTGGTATTACTGGCGCGCGTTCGAGACCGGCGGGCAATACCGCAAATGGTGGCGGCGTCCGGTTTCCGGCGGCCCCGACGAACTGATCCTCGATGAGCCGTCGCTGGCGGCGGGCAAGGATTATTTCCGCCTCGGTGCGCTGACACTCAGCGAGGACGGGCACTGGCTGGCGTACGCGACCGACGATGACGGGTCGGAGCGTTTTACCGTGCACATCCGCGATCTGGTGAGCGGCGAGCACCTGCCCGATGCCATCCCCGAAACCATGGGCGCGCTGGTGTGGAATGCCGATGCGACCGCGCTGGTCTACGGGCAAGTCAACGACCAGTGGCGGGTGGATACGGTCAAGCTGCACCGCCTCGGCACCCCGGTCGCCGATGACGTGACGCTCTATCATGAGGCCGATATCGGCTATCAGTGCGGCGCAGGGATGACGCACGACCGGCAGTGGATCGCGGTGGCGACCGGCGACAATACCACGTCCGAAGTGCGCCTGCTGCCCGCCGACAATCCGCTGGCCGATCCGCTGCTCGTCCGCGGGCGTCAGGCGGGGGTCGAATATGACGTCGAGACGCATGGGCAGACGCTGTTCATCGTCACCAACGACATCGACCCGATGTTCCGGCTGGTCACCGCGCCGCTCTCGGCACCCTGGGACTGGACCGAACGACTTGCACCGAAGCCCGATTTCTACCTCAACGATGTCAGCACCTTCGCCGGTTTCTTCGTCGTCGAGGGGCGCGAGAACGGTTTGGATCAGGTCGAAATCCACCGGTACGACGGGTCGGGCGTCACGCGCATTCCGTTCCCCGAGGCGAGCTATTCGGCGGGGCTCGACGAAAATCCCGAATGGGATGTGACCAGCTTGCGCCTGTCGTACGAATCGATGGTCACGCCGTCGCTAACCGAGGAATACGACGTGGCGACGGGTGCGCGGACGACCTTGAAGGTCCAGCAAATCCCGAGCGGCTATGACAAGGCGAAATATGCCACGGAACGCCTCGACCTGCCCGCGCGCGACGGGACGATGATTCCGGTATCGGTGGTCTATCCGGCGGATTTCCCGAAAGACGGCAGCCGCCCACTCTATCTCTACGGTTACGGTGCCTATGGCATCGCCATCCCGCCAGGGTTCTCGACCGGACGATTGAGCCTGCTCGACCGGGGCTTCGCCTTTGCCATCGCGCATATCCGCGGCGGCGACGATCTGGGGCAGCAATGGCAGTTGGACGGCAAGCTCGACAAGCGCTGGAACGCGTTCACCGATTTCGTCGATGTGGCGCGCGGGCTGTGCGACGCGGGCTTTTCGTCGCCGGGCAAGCTGTGCGCGGCGGGCGGGTCGGCGGGCGGCGAGCTGATGGGCGTCGTCATCAATACCGACCCCGACCTGTGGGGCGCGGTCGCGGCGCATGTGCCGTTCGTCGATGTGCTCAACACGATGCTCGACGAGAGCCTGCCGCTGACCCCGGGCGAATGGCCCGAATGGGGGAACCCGATTACCGACAAGGCGGCGTTCGACCTGATCCGCAGCTATTGCCCGTACCAGAATGTCGGCGCACACAGCTATCCGCCGCTGCTGGTGACGGCGGGGCTGACCGACCCGCGTGTGACCTATTGGGAACCGGCGAAGTGGGTCGCGAAATTGCGCGCCACCCGTACGAACGACGCGCCGCTGCTGCTCAAGACCAACATGGGCGCGGGGCATGGCGGCAAGTCGGGGCGATTCGAGAGCTTGCGCGAGACGGCGGAGGAGTTCGCGTTCTTCATCGAGCAGATGGAACGGGCGTGAGCTTCGCCCGGCCCTTTACCGCCGCGCCCGGCGACATCGACGAGCTGGGGCACGTCAACAATGCCGTCTGGGTGCGCTGGATCCAGACGCTCGCGACCGACCATTGGGCGGCGCAGGCGCTGCCCGAACATATCGAGAAATACATCTGGGTCGTGGTGCGCCACGAGATCGATTATCGCGGCAATCTGAAAGTCGGGGAGAGCGTCGAGGGGCGGACCTGGATCGAGGAGCCGCCGACGGGAGCGAAGTTCGACCGCCATGTGGCGTTCGTGAAGGACGGTCGCGAACTGGTGCGGGCGAAGACGACCTGGGCGATCGTGGACAAGGCGACGCAGCGGATTTTGCGCGTGCCGAAGGATGTAACCGAGAGGTTCCTTCCGTAATTCCTCCCCGGAACGGGGAGGGGGACCACGAAGTGGTGGAGGGGGTTCTCCGCACGTGGTTGATATCGGGCGGACAACCCCCTCCGTCACGCTTCGCGTGCCACCTCCCCGTTCCGGGGAGGATTACTTGGTCAGCCGCTCGTTCGCCGCCACCAGGTAATCGACGATCTGCGGTACCGCCGCCTGATCGATCGGAGCCTTGTAGACCTTCGCCATCTTCTCGACCTCGGCCTCCCAGACTTTCCGCGTCAGGCGCGGTTGCGTCAGGATCATCTCAGGGCTGTGGCAGGCGAGGCAGTTGGTCGCAACCGCCTCCGCGCCCGGTCCGGCGGGGAGGGCGACGGTATCCTCGGGCAGGGCGATGCTGGTGTTCCGAAAAGCGAACGAGTCCGCCTGCTGGCACCCGCCGAGGGCGAGGAGGAGGGGGAGCGCGCGCTTCATGCGACCCTCAGGGTGATGGGTTCGACGAGGTTGCGCGCATACCCACTGGGATTCCACGCTTGGACGCTCGGTTGAGCGACGCCATCGGTATTGGTACAGCGCGTCCTCAGCGTCATGCCCTCAAGCACGTTCGAGACTGGGATGGGCGTGTCGCAGACCCACTTTCGAAACCCGAATTTACCGTCATCTGCTTGCAGCGAAACAGGATAGGGTATTGGCGCGTCGCTGGGGATCGGTCCTTCAGCGAGGAACTTCCCAGCCTCGACCCAAAGTGAGACCTCTTTCACGCCGCAGTCACCGCCAAACGCGATCCCGCTTACGCGCAATTGCTCGCCCGCTCGTACGACTGCGCCATCCGCATGGCTCGTCACGAAACTCCTCGGCCCCATTGCTGTCACCGGCACGGTCGGGAAGTCCTTGTCCCCCGGCTTCACCGGCACGGTCGGCATCCGGTATGCCTTCGCCATCCAGAAATTATCGTCCTCCGCCGTCAGCACCTCGATGTCGGACAGCATCTTGACCCAATAGGTCGAGAACCAACCCGGCACGACCAGCCGCAGCGGGAAGCCGTTGAGGACAGGAAGCGCCTCGCCGTTCATCGCGAACGCCAGTATCGTGTCGTCGGCGCGGGCCTTGTCGAGCGGCAACGATTTGATGAAATGCGGTGCGTCCGCGACCAGCGGCTTGTCGAGGCCCTTGAAACGGACGAACTTCGCGTCCGCCCCCACGCCTGCCTTGTCGAGCACATCGCGTAAGCGCACCCCGCGCCACTTCGCGTTCGACATCGCGCCGTTCGCCCATTGCGCGCCCGCGACGCGCGGCTCGAACAGGCCGCGCCCGTTGCCCGCGCACTGGTTGACGGCGGCGAATTCGATGTGTTCGCCGACCTTGAGCAACTCGCCGAGCGACAGCGACTGCGGCGCCTTGACCGCGCCGTGCACCGCGATCCGGTAGCTCGCGACGTCGATGCTGGTCGGAATGTCGCTATAATGCCATCGCACGAAATGGCGGTCGTTGGGGGTGATCGTCCCTTGGTCGAACACCTCGAACGGCGTCTCGAGCAGCGGCGGGCGGACCCGCTGGACGATCATGTCGCCCTTTTGCGGGAAGCGCGGCGTCAGCGGGCGTTCGCTCGGGCCACCGGGCAAATGCAGGTCGACAAGGCCGTTGCCTGCCGCAAGCGCACCGCCTGCAAGCCCGAGGCCGGCCCCGGCGATCAGCGTGCGGCGGTCCAACTCCATGGCGCGCACGATGCACCGGACATGACAGCGACGCAATCGTCGCTATATGCGCCGGTGATGAACCGCCTGTTCGCCTCGATCCATGACGTCTCGCCGCGCTTCGAGCCACAGGTCGACGCGCTGTACGACCGGCTGTCGGGGCTGCTCGGCGGTCCGAAGCTGGCGATGCTGGTCGTCCCCGATTTCGAGGACGACGCCCCCCTTTCCGCCAACCCGGCCTATGCCGCCAAGCTGCGCGGCTGGGCGGCGGCGGGCGTCGAGATGTTCCTCCACGGCTGGTGCCACCGCGACGACGCGAAGGTGCGCGGGTTCATGCAGAAACATATGACTGCAGGCGCAGGCGAATTCGCGCAGCTGACCCGTGAAGAGGCCAACCGCCGCCTGACCGAGGGGCGCAAGGTTGTCGAGGATGCCATCGGGCAGGAAGTGGCCGGGTTCATCGCGCCCGCCTGGCTGTATTCGGACGCCGCGAAACAGGCGCTCGCCGACCAGAAATTCGCGCTGGCAGAGGACCATATGAGCGTGTGGTCGCCGGTGACCGGCAAGCGACTCGCTTCGCGACCGGTAATTACCTGGGCGAGCCGCACGCGGGGCCGTGTGCTGAGTTCGCTCGCGGTTGCCGCTGCCGCCCGCGCCGCGCCTTGGGCGCTCCCGCAGGCGCGAATTGCCGTGCACCCCGGCGATACGACGGTCCCCGCGCTGCTCGACAGCATCGACGCGACCTATGGCAAATTCGTCCGCACTCATGCGCCCTCGCGCTACGCCGATTTGCTCGCCTGACGTCGACGTTGCGGGTTCTCACCTACCTCCACAGCTTCGAGCCCGGCGGTCTCGAGCGCGATGTGCTCCGCTTCAACCGGGCGTGGCAGGAACGCGGCGTGGATGTCCGGATCGTGCTCGGGCGGAACGAGGGCGCGCTGGCCGACGACGCACCCGATCTGCCATATACCGTGCTCCAGACCGGACGGGTTTCGACCGCGCCCATCGAATCGTTGTGGATGATCTGGCATCTCCCGCGCATCGTCCGCGCCATGCGTCCCGATATCGTGGTCTGTGCGGGCAACAGCTATTCGATCGTCGCGGTGGGGTTGCGGCTGGCGCTCGGGCGGAAATGTCCGCCGATCATTCACCGCGTCAGCAACGATCTCGTCCGCCGCGACTTGGCGGCACCCTTGCGATGGGCAAATCGCGTCTGGCAGCATCTGCAGGCACCGGTCTTTGCGATGGTCGTCGGCATGGCCGAGCCCGCGCGCGCCGAAATCATCGAATATATGGGGGCGGACCCGCGCCGCGTCGTCGCCATCAACAATGCCTCGTTGACGCAGGCAGACATAGACGGGCTGGCCCGGACCCGGAGCGCGGCGCCGCGCGACCGGGCGGGCCGCCATTATCTGGCCGTCGGGCGACTTGCCGCGCAAAAGAATTTCGACCTGCTGCTGACCTCCTTTGCGGCGATGGCCCGGCCCGACGACCGGCTCACTATCGTCGGCGAAGGGCCGCTTCGCGCCGCGCTCGAATCCCGCGCCGCGTCGCTCGGCATCGCCGCACAGGTTGCGATGCCGGGGCACCAGAACACGGTCGGCCCCTGGCTTGCAGATGCCGATGCCCTGGTGCTGTCGTCGGACTATGAGGGGCTGGGCATCGTGGTGATCGAGGCGCTGGCGGCGGGGCTGCCCGTGGTTGCGACCGATTGCGGACCGAATATGGCGTTGCTGCTCGAGGGCGTGGGTCGGCTGGTCCCGCCGCGCGATACGGCGGCGCTTGCAACCGCGATGGCGGCGATCGTCGAGGATCCGGTCGATGCCGGCGCGATGCGTGCGCGTGCCCAGCAATTCACGGTCGAAGCCAATATCGGCAGCTGGCTCGATCTGTTCGACCGGGTCTCGCGCTGATCGCCGCTTTTACGCGCAATCGAATGTTGCTATCCGGCGTAGGCCACAGGGTATGACGGAAAGACGTTCAAGGCTTTGCAGACTTCCATTCCGCCGACCGACAGCGATATCGACGCGGGCGACCCCTTGCCGCTGGCAGTGCGCCAGTCGCCGTTGTGGCGCTGGGCGACGCCCGCGCTGTCGGTCGCGCTGCTTGGTGCCATCGTCTGGCAGCTGTTTTTCCAGCACAAGATCGACCTGAATGTCGTCACCCAGAAAGCCGCCAATCCGCTGCTGTGGATCGCGCTGCTGGCCTATTGGGCGGCACCCATCGTGGCCGATTTCATCATCTACCGGCGGCTGTGGGGTATCCCGTTCGAGGGGATGATTGCGCTCAGCCGCAAACAGGTCGGCAATGCGTTGCTCGTCGACCTGATCGGCGAGGCCTATTTCTATGGCTGGGCGCGGCGCAAGCTCGATATGGCGACGTCGCCGTTCGGAGCGGTCAAGGACGTGACGATCCTGTCGGCGATGGTCGGCAATGCGGTCACGCTCGTCCTGATGGCGATCGCCTGGCCGTATCTCGGCGCGCTCGATCTGGGTGTTGCGGGGACCGCCGTCGCCGGATCGATCGGGCTTATCGTCCTGGTCTCGATCCTCGTCGTCGTGTTCGGGAACCGGTTGTTCAGCCTGTCGAAAGGCGAGCTGTGGTGGGTGGCCGGCGTCCATTTGCTGCGCGTGCTGGCGACGACGGGCCTGATCGCGGTGGCATGGGCGCTGTTCGAGCCGAAGGTTGCGTTCGGCATGTGGGCGTTGCTTGCGACCGCCAAGCTGATGGCGTCGCGCCTGCCGCTGTTCGTCAATTCCGAGGTGATCTTTGCCAATATCGTCATCTGGTTTCTCGGTAAGGACAGCGTCATCGAACAGGTCGTCGGGGTCGTCACGATCCTGATCCTGGTGATTTATCTGGTCGCGGCCGCCGTGCTTGCGGTCGGCGACCTGATCCCGGCCCGCAAGGCCGCGAAGGAGGAAGAGCGTTGAAGAAGTTGCTGATCCTGTCCGCATTGCTGCCGGTTGCCGCGTTCGCGCAGGTGCCGTCGTCGCCGAATCTCGGCATGGCCGAGGGGCGCTGCCGCCCGGGCGAAAGCGGGCCGTCGTTCATCGTCACTTTGGTCGGGCTGAAGGATCGCGCCGGAAATCTGAAGGCCGAACTCTACCCCGCCAACGACACTGATTTTCTGGCCGACGACAATGTCCTGCTGAACGCCGGCAAGACGTTTCGCCGCGTCGTCGTCGATGTGCCGCAATCGGGTCCGGTGCAGATCTGCATCCGCGCGCCCGCTGCGGGGACTTATGGCCTGACGGTGCTCCATGACCGCGACAAGGACCGCAAGTTCAACCTGTCGCGCACGACCGGCGACGGTATCGGTTTCGGCGGCAATCCGACCAGCCAGGGGCCGTTCAAGCCGAAAATCGCGATTGCACGTGCCACGGTCGGTAACGGACCTACGCCGGTCAACGTCATCATGCTCTACCGGACGGGTTGGCTCTCGCTCGGCCGCCTCAAGGCGAACTGAACCAGACCCATGCGGATCGTCGATGTCGCCGCCTTCTACACCCCGCACGGCGGCGGCGTTAAGACCTATATCGACCGCAAGATGATCGCGGGCCCCGCTGCGGGGCACGAGATCGTCTGTGTCGCGCCCGGCCCCGAGAACCGGGTCGAGGAGCGCGGCCCCAACGCCCGTATCATCTATCTCAAGGATCCGGCGTTTCCGCTCGACCGGAAATACCATTATTTCCGCGATGTGGAGGCGCTTTATGCGACGCTTGACGAATTGAAGCCCGACATCGTCGAGGCCTCGTCGCCGTGGCGCAGCGCGCGGCTGGTCGGCGAATGGCCGGGCGCGGCACCCCGCACGCTCATCATGCATTCGGACATCCCGTCGGCCTATGGCTATCGCTGGTTCGGCAGCATCGCTTCGCGCGAGACGATCGACCGGGCGGGCAGCATGTTCTGGCAGCATTTGCTGCACCTCAACAGCCTGTTCGAGGCGACCGTCACGATTGCGGGCGACCATCAGCGACAAGCGTTGGACGACGCGGGACTCGTCCGGCTGAAACCCATTCCGATGGGGGTCGAGCCGGGGCTGTTCTCGCCCAGCTTGCGCGACGAGGCATTCCGCGCGCGGCTGCTCGAACGCTGCGACCTGCCGCCCGAGGCGACCTTGCTGCTGGGCGCGGGGCGTCATGGGCCGGAGAAGCGCTGGCCGATGGTGATCGAGGCCGTGACTGCGGCAGGCGCGGGCGCGCCGGTCGGCTTTGTGCTGGCAGGCGACGGGCGCGACCGCGCGAAAGTCGCGCGGGCGGCAGCGCGCAACCCGCATATCCATTTGCTCTCCCCCGTTACCGACCGGCAGGAGTTCGCGCGGCTGATGGCAAGCTGCGACGCGCTGGTGCACGGCTGCGAGGCCGAGGTGTTCTGCACCGTCGGGGCCGAGGCGCGCGCGTCGGGCTTGCCGCTCATCATGCCCGATCTCGGCGGCGGCGCCGACCATGCGCGGCTGTCGGACGGCTGGGTCTATAAATCCGCCGACAAGGCATCGCTGGCCGACACCATTCTCGATTTCGTTGCGGCCCCGCGCGACGCGGTCAGGACGCGCGCGCTGTTCCACGCGCAACACGTCCGCACCATCGACGAACATTTCACCGATCTGTTCGCTTACTACGAGACGCTCGTCGGACATCCGCGCACGATTGCGCCGGTCCCGGCGGCGGCGCGCGATACCGCGCCGGTCGTGGCCGCTGTCGAGCTGGGCGGGACCAAGATCAATATTGCCATCGGGTCGCACCCCGACCGGCTGCTTGCCGAAACGGTCGTGCCGACGACGACTCCTGCCGAAACCCTGCGTGCGGTCGAGGCATTTCTCGATCTGCACCGGGGCAGCTTCACCGCAATCGGTATCGCGTCGTTCGGCCCGGTCGGCCTCGACGAAGCGCGCCCCGATTGGGGCCATATCACCCGCACGACCAAGCCGGGGTGGACCGATACCAGTGTCGCGCCGCGCCTCGCGAAGGCATTCGGCGTGCCGGTCGCGTTCGATACCGACGTCAATGGCGCGGCACTCGGCGAATATCGCTGGGGGGCGCTGGCCGGTGCATCGGTCGGCGTTTATCTGACCGTCGGCACCGGCGTCGGCGGCGGTATCGTTATCGACGGGAAGCCGCTGCACGGCCTGGTCCACCCCGAAATGGGCCATATCCGGCTGACCCGTCCCGCCGATGATGCCTTCAGGGGTGTCTGTCCCTTCCACGGCGATTGCCTTGAGGGGCTGGTGGCGGGTCCGGCCGTGCTGGCGCGGATGGGCAAGACGTTGAGCGATGTCGCCGCCGACGATCCGGACCGCGCCCGCGTGCTCGACGATCTGGGGCAGGGGCTGGCGAGTTTCGTCGTCACACTCTCGCCGACCCGTATCGTCATCGGCGGCGGGGTCGCCAAATCGCCAAGCTTCCACGCCGATGTCGCTGCGCGGATGCGGCACTGGCTGGGCGGCTATGTCGCGAACGACGTGCTCGATGGCAGCGGATACGTCGTGCCGCCGGCTTTGGGCGACCGGGCGGGCGTCGCGGGCGGGATCGCGCTTGCACAGGATTTGCTCGAACGGCAGGGTTCGGCACGAGGCTGACGCGAGTCGCGGTTACGGTAAGGGGTAGGCATGGCCATGTTCGGGAAGACGGAGAACGGCGCAGGCGTGACGCGGAGCGGCGGCGGGGGGAACCTCAGTTTCATCGGCCGTGAAGTCACCATCACCGGCAACATCGGCGGATCGGGCAACCTCCATATCGATGGAACGGTCGAGGGCGATGTCGCGGCGGCGAGCCTGATCCTGGGTCCCGAGGGACACGTGCGCGGCAATATCGTCGCGGACGCGGCGCAGATTTCGGGGACGGTCGATGGCACCGTTGCCGCGAAGTCGCTGGTTATCGAAGCGACTGCGCGGATCAACGGCGATCTGAGCTACGACGCGGTCAGCGTCGCGTCCGGCGCGCAGGTCGAGGGGCGTGTGAAGCGCCTGACCCGCGACGCCGAACCGGCGCTCAAACTGATCGCGTCCGAATAAGCGTCAGCGACGCACGACGCAGCGACGCTTCGACCCTTCGCGGTCGATCTCGCGGCCCAGCAATGCACCCGCTGCCGCACCGCCCAAGGTGCCGAGCGTGCGGTCGCCCTGCGTATCGATGGTGCGCCCCAGCAGCGCGCCGCCGATGCCGCCGACGATCAGGCCGGTGGTGCCGTCGGTGCGGCGGCAATACATCCGCCCGTCACGCCCGCGCCATTCCTTATAGACGCGCTTCGCTTCGGCGGGGGCGGGGGCCACAAAGGCCGGTGCCACGATGGCAGTGGCGGCCAGCGCCAGAACAAGATTTCGCATGAGTCGTTTCCCGTGTTGTTGAATTCGGAGGTGGAACGACTCGGTGATGACGTTGGTTGCATGAACCCCGAACAACGAGTCGTGCGGTTGCGGCAGGACGGTTCGGGCGCGCGACGGAAACAGATGACGCACTTCGTCCCCGATATCCTCGTTATCCACAGGCAAAACAGGCGATTTGGGGCTGGAGCGACTCAGAAAAGCATGACAGCTTTCATCTCACAGCCGGAGTGGACGGCGGGGGTCAAAGCCCGCAAGAAACACCGGATGCCTGGGCCGGTAACGGTCGCGGCGCCGAGACGCAAGTCGAAAGCAAAGCGTTCCAGACCGGGATCAGGGGTTGACGAAAGGCGCGAGGCGCAGCGGAATGACGGCGAAAGCCATCGTCACGCAACCCTTTGAATGCCGCGACAACCGGGCGATGCCGCTGTCTTGAGGGCGAAGGCGCAAGCCGGAGCCGGAAAGCGAAGGGATCGCAGCACGCCAGGAGCCTTTGAAGGAGGCTCGGTCGTGGAGGGAGGCAAGTCTTCGGACGGGTCTCATCGAGACGATAGAGCACCGGAAAAGATCCGGCGCAGTGGGGGTCGGTGGCAACACCGGCCCCCATTGACCGTTTTGGGACAGTTCAGCTCCGCCCCGCCCTCCGCCACATTTGTTGACTTGGCCGATCCGCCCGCCATCCCGCATGTTCTGCACGCGAAACGGAAACTGCCGGGGAGGGCCTGTTTGCATGAAATCGATCAATCCGCTCATTGCCGAGGCCATCGGCACATTCTGGCTCGTCTTCGGCGGCTGCGGCGGTGCCGTGATCGCCGCCGCATTCCCGCAGGTCGGGATCGGCCTGCTCGGAGTCAGCCTTGCCTTCGGCCTGACGGTGGTGACGATGGCCTATGCCATCGGCCATATCTCGGGCTGCCACCTCAACCCCGCCGTGACGATCGGCCTGTGGGCAGGCGGGCGCGTCGAGGGCCGCACGGTACCCGGCTATGTCTTCGCGCAATTGTTCGGGGCGGTCATGGGGGCGGCGCTGCTGTTCGTCGTGGCCAGCGGCAAGGCCGACTGGAACATCGCCAGCGGCCTTGCCTCGAACGGCTACGGCACCCACTCACCGGGCGGCTATAATGCGACGGCAGCGTTCGTTATTGAACTCGTTCTGACGGCCGTCTTCCTGTTCGTCATCATGGGCGCGACCGATGCGCGCGCCCCGGCAGGGTTGGCCCCGCTCGCCATCGGCCTGTGCCTGACCTTGATCCACCTGATCTCGATTCCGGTGACCAATACCTCGGTCAATCCCGCGCGGTCGACCGGCCCCGCGCTGATCGAAGGCGGCATCGCCTTGCAGCAGCTCTGGCTGTTCTGGGTCGCGCCCATCGCCGGTGCCGTGCTGGGCGCGGTGGTCTATCGCTGGGTCGCGGGTCGGCGGATCGACGCCACCGATTGACCTCGGGCCGATTGACGTCGGGAGCCATGGTCCGCAAGGGCGGGCCATGCGCTTCTTTTCGGATAACGCCGCCTCGGTCCATCCCGCTGTGCTCGAGGCGCTGACGCGCGCCAATCGGGTCGATACCGCCTATGACGGCGACGCGCTGAGTAGGTCGCTCGACGGGGCGTTTTCCGATCTGTTCGAGACGGAGGTGGCGGCGATCTGGGTATCGAGCGGCACCGCGGCAAATGCGCTGGCACTTGCCGCCTTATGCCCGCCCTATCGCGGCATCGTCTGCCACCGCGATTCGCATATCGAGAATGACGAGGCCGGTGCTCCCGAATTCTACACGGGCGGGGCAAAGCTGATCCTTGCCGACGGCGCGGGCGCGAAATTGTCGCCGACGAGCATTGCCGAGCGGATCGACGCGATTGCCATCGATGTCCACCGCGTCCAGCCGGCCGCGATCTCGATCACCAATGCTACCGAATACGGGCGCGTCTACGGTCCCGCCGATGTTGCCGCTATCGGCGATCTGGCCAAGGCACGGGGCTTGCGCTTCCACATGGACGGGGCGCGGTTCGCCAATGCGGTAGTCTACAGCGGTGCCTCGCCCGCCGATCTCACTTGGCGTGCCGGGGTCGAGGCGCTGAGCTTCGGCTTCATCAAGAACGGCGGGATGTCGGCGGAGGTTCTGGTGTGCTTCGACACCAGCATTGCCGACGAAATCCGCATCCGCCGCAAGCGCGCGGGGCATCTTGCGTCGAAGGGGCGCTATCTCGCGGCACAGGTTCTCGCGCTGCTCGCGGAGGATCGCTGGCTCGCCAATGCGCGCGCAGCGAATGAAGGTGCGGCAACGCTCGCGGCGGCGGCGGGGGCACGGCTGCTCCATCCGGTCGAGGCGAACGAAGTGTTCCTGCGCGCTGCCCCGGACGAAGCGGCGGGACTTCGCGCGCGGGGTTTCGAATTCTACGACTGGGCCGACGGCGAAATCCGTTTCGTGGTGTCATGGGACCAGCCGCCGCCCGAGGTCGAAGCCCTGGCGGCGGCCCTCGCCCGTCTGTGACGGCTTGCTGTTGGAGCGCAATGTTCTAGGGTATCGGCATGAACGGCCTCATCAGCAGCGAAATCGCGCGTCTGTCGCCCGACGAGCGGCTCGATCTCATCGGTGAAATCTGGGAAACCCTCGACGGTAGCGATTTTTCGCTGACCCCTGAACAGGATGCCGAACTGGATCGCCGGTTGGCGACGGTGGACCAGGAGCGCGCCCATGCCGTGCCGTGGCAGGTGGTGAAGGACGAACTGACGGCGCTTACGCAGAAGTGAGCTGATTGCGTGGCTCGCGACGCTCTTTTCGCGCGGGCGGCGCGGCGCGATGCCGCCACGATTGTGCTGTGGTACGACGGAGAGCGCCCCGGTCTTGGCGATGCGTTTCGGGACGATCTCCAGAATGTCGTTCAACGTGCCGCCGAACATCCGGCGCACTTTCCGCGCATTCGAAAGCGGCGCGACGTTCGAAAAGCGGCTCTCCGCAGGTTCCCGTATTTCGTCATCTTCGAGGTGTTCGGAGCCGCAATTCTGGTGGTTTCAGTTTTCCATGCGCGGCGTCATCCGCGCGTGTGGCGATCAAGGTTGCGACCACGTTGAACAGCACCGCCCCCTCATCGATCCTATCTCCTCGCGTCCTCATCCCCTTCACCATTGCCACGGTGATCTGGGGATCGACGTGGTTCGTCATCCGCGACCAGCTCGGCGTGGTGCCGCCGACATGGAGCGTCGCCTATCGCTTTCTGACCGGCAGCGCGGCGATGTTTGCCTGGGCGCTGATGACGCGCGCCCCGCTCCGCATCGGGCGCGAGGGACAGGTGTTCGCAGCACTGTTCGGCCTCGCGCAGTTCGTGCTCAATTTCAATTTCATCTACCGCGCAGAGGATCATATCGCCTCGGGGCTGGTCGCGGTGGTTTTCGCGCTGCTGATCGTGCCCAATGCGATCCTTGGGCGGATATTCCTCAAGTCGCCACTGTCCGGGCGTTTCCTGACCGGGTCGGCGGTCGCGCTGGTCGGCGTGGCACTGCTGATCGTGCAGGAGCTTCGCCGTGACGGGGCAAGCGCCCAGGCGACGTTGATCGGTGTGACGCTGACCTTGCTCGGGCTTTTCTCGGCCTCGGTCGCCAATATCATGCAGGGCACCGAACGCGCCCGTGCGCTGCCGATGGCGTCGGTGCTGGCCTGGGGGATGCTATGGGGCGGGCTGATGAATGTGGCCCTCGCGCTGCCGACGGTGGGCGCTCCGGTGTTCGAGCCGCGTCTCTCCTATTGGCTCGGGGTCGTCTATCTGGGGGTCGCGGCGAGCGCGGTGGCGTTTACCTGCTATTTCGGGGTGATCCGCGCGATCGGCCCGGCGCGGGCGGCTTATTCGGGGGTGCTGACACCGATCCTTGCCATGCTCATTTCGACCTTGTTCGAGGATTATCGCTGGACGACGCTGGCAGCCGCAGGCGGGGTTGTCGCGATGGCAGGATTGCTGATCGCGCTTAGCGCGCGCAAGCCCGCCACGAAATCGGGGTAAGCGGGGGTCCAGCCGAGCACCCGCTTCGCCTTGCCGTTCGCGACGCGGCGGTTCTCGGCGTAAAAGGCACGGGCCTGCGGCGACAAGGTTTCGAGCGCGACGAACGGCGGGGGATCGACGCCGAGCAAGCGCGCTGCTTCCTCCATCACCGCATTCTGGTCGCACGGCCGGTCGTCGGACAGGTTGTACGCCCCCTGCGGTGCCTCGAACCCCGCGATGACGCCCGCGACGATGTCGTCGACATGGACGCGGCTGAATACCTGACCCGGCAGCTCGATCCGGTGGCCGGTCCCGCTCGCGACCCGTTCGAGTGCCGAGCGGCCGGGGCCGTAGATACCGGGCAGACGAAACACGCGCGCGCCCCGGGCCAGCCATGCCGCATCCTCGTCGATCCGCCCGCCGCGCCGCCCGTTCAGCGGGGTACTCTCGTCCACCCATCCCCCGCCCGCATCGCCGTACACACCCGTCGAGGACAGGTAACCGAGCCATTTGTCGTGGAGCAGCGCGCCATAATGGTCGAGCAGACCCGATTCCGGCGGAATGGTGCAGACGATATGCGTTGCCCTGGCGAGTGCGCCGGTCACCGCAGGCGTATCGTCGAAGCGCAAAGGACTATCGCCGCCCGTCCCTGCGACGTCCCAGCCCAGCGCGCGCAGCCGGTCCGCCACCCGCTTGCCGGTGTAGCCAAGTCCGAAGATGAACGCGTGTGCCAAGGGCTCAACCTGTAGAAAGTGGGAGCAGGCTAATTCTCGCACGCGCAGGCTCGACCGTGACCAGCGCGCCTGCCGCCAATTCATCGGCCATCTGTCGCAACGCACGCACCAGATGAACGCCGATTGCTTCTGGGCTGACATCGTCGGCTCGGATTTGCACGACGCTGGGTGTGGACTCCCCGCTTGCGGCAAGGATGGCACCGAAATCGAGATCGTTGGTCAGCACGATTGCCCCATGCGCCGCCGCATAGGTCATGATCTCGCCGTCGCTCGCGGTAGGCGCGCCAAGCCCTGTCCAATGATCTGCGGCGATGCCCGAATCTTCAAGGACTGCCGCCCATCGCGGCGACAGATTCATGTCGATGACGATCCTCACGCCGCCGCGAGCCGTACCTCACGTTCTTCCGAGCGCCATGCGGCGTAGCGCAGTGCCTGCACCACATCCTCGTGCTCGAGATAGGGATAATCGGCGATCAGCTTTTCGGTCGTCGTGCCTGCGGCGATCTGGCCGACAATCATGCCGACGGTAACCCGTAGGCCCCGGATACAGGGCTTGCCGCCCATCTTGCCGGGTTCCTGCGTGATGCGGTCGATCGACATGCACTGTCTCCTTGCCCGCAAAATGGCCCTAGTGCCGCCGTGACGCAAGCCTGTCGCTATTTGGACCCAGCCTCGACCTTTCGACCCTCAACCTCTACGAGGTGCGCGGCCTTCCAGTCCATCGCCATGCGGATGCGGGTCTTGCCCGAAGGGTGGTCGAAGAACAGGAATTCCTCGACGGGACCGGGTTCGATCTTGCGATACTCGCTGAGTGCCAGCGCGGTCTTGGCAAAGCCGTCGGGTTCGCGCGCGGCGTTGAGGCCGAAGGCATCGGCTTGGCTCTCGTTGATGCGGATCAGCGTGTTGGTTACCGGGGTCAGGCACAGGCCGATGATCGTTGTAACGATGAAGAATACCGGGATGGCCGCCGGATCTGCGACGTCGCGTACCCCCCATTTCGCCCCGTAGCGCCGGATGATCGCGGGGACCGCGCGATAGGCGATGTAGAAAACCAGAAAAAAGATCAGCGTGAAGGCGAGAATGAGTTTCCAGACATGACCGAGGACATAGTGCCCCAGCTCATGCCCCATCACCGCCGCCGTTTCGGCCGGGGTCGTGCGGTTGAGCAGATTGTCGTTGAGCGAGATGCGGATCGTCGGCCCCAGCCCCGAGACATTCGCCGAAATCCGCTTCGTCTGCTTCGACGCGTCGAAGACATAGATATGCTCGGCAGGGACGTTGTTCGCCCGTGCCATGGCGACGATGCGGTCGCGCACCGGCCCCGCCTTCATTTCGGTGTAGGTGTTGAACAGCGGCTTCACGAACACGGGTACGACCATCGTGCCGAATGCGCTGAACGCCGTCACGGTCAGGGCTCCCCACAGCCACCAGCGCTTGGGGCTGTTGCGGATGACGGCCATGACGATGGTGAAGAGGATTGCGCTGGCTAGGATGTCAATTCCCAACCCCTTACCCTGCTCGAGCGCCCAGTTGGCGAACGACTGATTCATCAGGTCGTACTGCTTCTCGCGAAAATATCCGGTGTAGATCGTCCAGGGCAGCGCGATCAGCGTTCCTGCGATCACATAGGGGAGAGTGAACAGCGCCGGAGCCAGCCAGCGCGGCGCGATCCGTTCGGCCCAGTCGCGCCAGCGGCGTGCGAGGCCGAAATGCAGCTGGACCAGCTCGCTCGCGATGGCGACCAGCGCCCCCCACAGGATCAGCCAATAGCCACCCTCGAAATAGGCGTCGGACTTCGCCCGCGCTGCCCCCTTCAAGGTTGCGAGATAGGCCTGTGTCGCCGCTTCCGGATCGAAAGCGGCCGCCGCTACGGCAAGGTTCAGAAGCGTCATGGCAGTCCCCTGTGTATTATAAGCATAATACACAGCGGCGACGGCGACGCAATCGCCCTATTTCCCGTCGGCGCCATAGCCCTTGTACAGCGTCCCGAAGAAATCGCCCTTGTTCCAGCGCGGGCGGTCGGGGCTGTCGGCCAGATCGCGCGCGATGGCGAGGTTCAGGGCGACGAATTTGGTCGCCGCGCCCCAGACGAACGGCAGCTTCATGTCGTCCGAGGGCTGGTGGTAATGGTTTTTCTCGAACGCCTTGCCCGCGACCGCCCCGTCGCCGCCCGGACCGGTGACGAGGAATACCGAGGGAATGCCTTGCTGGACGAAGCGGTAATGGTCGGAGCGCGTGAAGATGCCCTGTTCGGGTTCGGGATCGGGAACCAGCGCAATCCCCATTGTCGCGCCTGCACGTGCCACGGCAGGGCCGATGCTCGACCGCTCCGCGCCGAACGCTACCACGTCCTTGAAGTCATAGGTGACGATCGGCATGTCGAGATTGACGTCGGCAACCAGATTGCCCTTGGGCAAGGTCGGGTTGTTGGCGAAATAATCGGCACCGACCAGCCCCTTTTCCTCGGCGGTGACCGCGAGGAACAGGATCGAGCGTTTGGGGCGGACCTTCAGATGCTTGAAGCCGTGCGCGACCTCGATCATCGACGCGATGCCCATCGCATTGTCCATCGCGCCGTTGCAGATCGTGTCGCCCTTCACCTCGGGGCAAATGCCGACATGGTCGAGGTGCGCCGACAGGACGACGACCTGATCCTTGAACGCCGGGTCCGACCCCTCGAGCAGGCCCGCGACATTGCTGCTCGCCACGCGCGCGATGTCCGACTTGAGCGTCACCCGTGCGCTTAGCGGCATCGGTCCGCGTTTGGGGTTCGCCCCCTTGCCCTCCGAAGCGGCAAACACGGCCTTGGCGCCGCCCGGCATGTCCGCGAACAGCTTTTCGGCGCCTGCCATGCTGACCGTCGCCAGCCCCGGCGCGCTGCCGCCGGGATATTCCGGCATCCCGTCGCCATGCGCCCATGTCGCCCCCAGATAGCGCCAGTTGCGGGCGCGCCGGGCAAAGGTCGAGACCTTCTCGCGCGTCGGTGTGTCGACGACGATCGTGCCCACCGCGCCGTGCTGCGCGGCGACCAGTCGCTTGCCCGCGATATTGCCATAATGCGCACGTTCCTCGGTCGGCAGCGTCGCGGGCGCTCCCGCCAGCATGACGACGATCTTGCCCTTCACGTCGAGCCCCGAATAATCGTCCCGCTTGAACCCCGGCGCAACCACGCCGAACCCCACGAAAACCAGCGGCGCGTCCTTGACGGTTTCGGGCGACAACGGGTTGGCGCCCGGCAGGTAATCGACGCCGAACTGCAATTTCATCGTCGTGCCACCGCGCACCAGCTCGACACTGCCTTCGCTTGCGGCACGGAAGGTGACCAGCGGAACCGGCTGGATATAGCTGGGCGTTTGAGCGTTTGGTGCCCCGACGGGCTTCAGCCCCAACGCCTCGAACTGTGCGGCAACATAGCGGGCGGCGATGTCGTACTCGGGCGCCCCGGCCTCGCGTCCCTTCATCTCGTCGCTGGCGAGGAAACCGACATGCGCACGTACCGCCCCGACCTCGGGCTGCCATTCCTGCGCGGCGAGCGGCGTGGCCAGGGCGAAGAGCGCAACGGCAGCGGCGGTGCGGAACATTCATACTCTCCCGTGAAACTTTGTGTCCGTGGGTATCCGGCCGCACCCGCCCGCGCAATGCCCTCTCGCAACCGGCGGCGGGGCTGCTAAAGTAGGCGGATGCTCGATGTACAGACCGCGTCGCTTGTCGCTGCCGACACCCCCCATATCGTCCGCCGCGAGGACTATCGCCCGCCCGACTGGCTGGTCCCCGATATCGCGCTCGATTTCGACTTGGGCGCGGCAAAGACGCACGTTGCCGCAACGCTGACCGTCACGCGCAATGGCAATCACGACCGTCCGCTGGTGCTCGACGGCGACGGGCTGGTGCCGCTGTCGGTCAGGGTCGATGGGCAGGCGGTCAACGACTGGCGAATGGACGGCGGCAGACTGGTCGTCCCGCTCGCCGGAAACGCCGCGACGGTCGAGACCGAGGTCGAGATCGCGCCCGAGGCCAACACCCAGCTGATGGGGCTTTATGCCTCGGGCGGGCTGCTTTGCACCCAGTGCGAGGCGGAGGGGTTTCGCCGCATCACCTTCTTCCCCGACCGACCCGATGTGCTCAGCCGCTATGCCGTGCGGATGGTCGCCGACAAGGCGGCCTATCCGGTGCTGCTCGCCAATGGCGATAATGTCGCGAATGGCGATGCAGAGGACGGCAAGCATTGGGCCGAATGGCGCGACCCGCATCCCAAACCCTGTTATCTGTTCGCGATGGTGGCGGGCGATCTGAGCGTCAACGCCGACAGCTTCACGACCATAAGCGGGCGCACGGTATCTCTCGGCATATGGGTGCGTGCCGCCGACGTGCCCAAGACCGCACATGCCATGGCCGCATTGAAGGCGTCGATGGCGTGGGACGAGGCGGTCTACGGACGCGAATACGACCTCGACATCTTCAACATCGTCGCGGTCGACGATTTCAACTTCGGGGCGATGGAGAACAAGGGGCTGAACATCTTCAACAGCCGCTACATCCTCGCCGACCCCGACACCGCGACCGACCTCGACTATGACGGGGTCACGGGCGTCGTCGCGCACGAATATTTCCACAATTGGTCGGGCAACCGCGTTACCTGCCGCGACTGGTTCCAGCTGAGCCTCAAAGAAGGCTTCACCGTGTTCCGCGATCAGTCGTTTTCGGCCGATCAGGGCTCGGCAGCAGTCAAGCGGATCGAGGACGTGCGCGGGCTGCGCGCCAGCCAGTTCCCCGAGGATTCAGGGCCGCTGGCCCACCCGATCCGCCCTGAATCCTATATGGAAATCGGCAATTTCTACACTGCGACCGTGTACAACAAGGGTGCCGAAGTCATCCGCATGATGCACACCATGCTGGGGGCCGAGCGCTTCCGGCGCGGAACCGACCTGTATTTCGACCGCCACGACGGACAAGCCGCGACCTGCGAGGATTTTGTCCGCGCGATGGAGGACGGCGGCGGGATCGATCTGACCGGCTTCCGCCGCTGGTACGAACAGGCCGGGACACCCAAGCTCACGACCAGCGTGCGGATGGACGGGGAGACGGCTGTCTTAAGCCTCGAACAATCCGTTCCCGCGACACCCGGCCAGCCGGTCAAGGCTCCCATGCCTTTGCCCCTCAGGCTCGCGTTGTTCGACCGTGCGACGGGCGAGCATCGCGGCGAGACCCTGCATGTGCTCGAGGCCGCGCAAGAAGAATTGCGCTTCGACGGCTGGGCCTCGCGACCGGTGCTGTCGATCAATCGCGATTTTTCTGCGCCGGTCGTGGTCGAGACCGACCGGACACCTGCCGATCTCGCGTTTCTGTCGGCGCACGACGACGATCCGTTCGCGCGGTACGAAGCGATGCAACAGCTGATGCTCGATACGCTGGTGGCCGATATCTCGGGCAATCCGGCCGACCCGACGGCAGTGATCGATGCAGTGGGCGCGACGCTCGGTGATCCGGACCTCGACCCGGCGTTCATCGGCGAAGCGGTGCTGTTGCCGAGCGAAGCGTTCATCGGCGACCAGATGCTGGTCGTCGATCCCGAGGCGATATCGGCGGCGCGCGAGAAGCTGCGAATTGCGGTGGCAAAGGCGCATTTGCCGCGCTGGCGGGCGCTGTACGAAGCGAACGGGGCGCGCGCATTCGAATATTCTCCGCAAGCAAAGGGCGCACGGCGCATCCGCAATGTCGCGCTCGGTTCGATCGCGGCGGCGGACCCGGTGGAGGGAGCGAAGCTGGCGTTTGCCCAGTTCGGCGCGGCGGACAACATGACCGACCGGATGGGGGCGCTGATGACGCTTGCGAACGGCGATGCGCCCGAACGCGTCGCGGCGCTCGACATCTTCTACAACCGCTACCGTGGCAATGCGCTGGTCATCGACAAATGGTTTTCGACCCAGGCGCTGTCGACGCGGACCGATACGCTCGCCGCCGTCGAGGAACTGCTGCGCCATCCCGATTTCGCCTATTCGAACCCCAACCGGTTCCGAGCGCTGGTCGGCGCGTTTTCGGTCAACCAGCGCGCGTTCCACGCCATCGGCGGGCGCGGCTACGCGTTTCTTGCCGACCAGATCTTGGCGCTCGACCCGGTCAATCCGCAGACGGCGGCCAAGATGGTGCCGCCGCTCGGGCGCTGGCGGCGCTTCGACGAAGCCCGCGCGAACATGATACGCGCCGCGCTCGAACGGATCGTGGCCCAGCCCGGCGTTTCAAAGGACGTGTACGAACAGGCGTCGAAATCGCTGGTTTAGGCCATTCCCGGCCTATGCCTCAGCCAAGGCGAATCTGGTGCGTCTGGGCGGCTTGCGGGGTCAGATAGGGAATCGCGATGGCGAGGCCGGCCAGCCCCAGCGTCACCAGCATCGTCACCAAAATGCCGATGCCGCGCCCCGGTTTGAACGTACCCGACATGCCAAGGCCGTGCAGGACGCGCGCCAGCAGATAGGCACCCGACACGATCCACAGCCACGTCGGGCTGCCCCAGGCGAGCTCGATGACCGCGAGCAGGATCAGCACAAAGGGCGTGAATTCGACATGGTTTGCCTGCGCGCGCATAGCCGCGATCATCATCTCGTTGCCGCCGTCGCCCATGTTGATCTTTTGTTTGGTGCGAACCTGCCCGCAGCGGATGGCCAGCCACAGATTGATGAGCGCGGCACCAGCAGCGGCAGTCAGCGTAATCGGCAGAATGATCATGATTGGGCTCCCCGTTTTCTGGCTCGCGCATCTGGCACGCGCGGCACGCGCTTGCAACGCGGCGGCAAATCGGTATAGGCGCACGCCTTCGCTCGCGGGCCGCTTTGTCCCAGGCGCATCGGCTGTCGTGCCGCTTGCGCCAAGAGCTGCGATTTCGGATTTCAGGATACAGATATGGCCGTTCCCAAGAGAAAAACCACGCCGTCGAAGCGCAACATGCGCCGCAGTCACGATTCGCTGATGCCGGCGTCGTATCAGGAATGCCCGAACTGCGGCGAACTGAAGCGCCCGCACAATCTGTGCAGCGCCTGCGGCCATTATAACGGGCGCGAGATCGTTTCGGTCGACGCGTAAGCGCGAAAGGACAGCGGCAAAGGTGTCAGACGTCCGGCGAATCGCCATCGATGCGATGGGCGGTGACGTCGGACCCGGCGTGATGATCGCCGGTGCCGCTCAGGCCAAGGCGCAATGGCCCGCGCTCGAATTCGCGCTGGTCGGCGACGAATCGGCGATCCGTACCGAACTCGACGCGCATCCGTCGATTGCCGCTTCCGAGATCGTCCACGCCTCCGACGTCATTGCAGGGGACGAAAAGCCCTCGCAGGCAATCCGCCGCGCCAAAACGACCTCGATGGGTCTGGCGGTCAACGCCGTAAAGACCGGCACAGCCGCTGCCGCCGTTTCCGCAGGCAATACAGGTGCGCTGATGGCGATTGCCAAAATCGCGCTCCGCACGATGCCGGGGATCGACCGGCCCGCGCTTGCCGCCCTGCTGCCGTCGCTCGGCGAAACCGATCATGTCATGCTCGATCTCGGCGCCAACACCGAATGCGATACCCGTAACCTCGTCGAATTCGCGGTGATGGGTGCCGCCTATGCCCGCTGTGCGCTCGGCCTCGACAATCCGCGGGTCAATTTGCTCAATATCGGCACCGAGGAACTGAAAGGGACCGAGGAAATCCGCGAGGCAGCGGCACTGTTGCGAGAGGCGACTGACCTGCCGATGCGGTTCGGCGGGTTCATCGAGGGCGACAAGATTTCGCGCGGCGAAACCGATGTGGTCGTCTGCGACGGGTTCTCGGGCAACATCTCGCTGAAAACGATGGAGGGCACGGCGCGCTTCGTCACCGACTTGTTGCGGATCGCCTTTACCAGTTCGATCCGTTCGAAATTCGGATTTCTGGTGTCGAAGCCCGCCACCGAATTGCTCCGCCACCGGCTCGACCCGAACAACCATAATGGCGCGGTGTTTCTGGGGCTCAACGGCATTGTCGTGAAAAGCCATGGCAGTGCGAATGTGAAGGGCGTCGCCAATGCCATCGGCGTCGCCGCCAAGCTGGTTGCTAATGATATTACCCGCCGCATCACCGAGGATCTCGACCATTTCGCGGGTCATCGTGCCCTGACCTCGACGGGTTCGGCGACGGCTTCGGCGATTCCGCTCAAGTGAGACGCGCTGCCGTCTTCGGAACCGGATCGGCACTGCCGGTGCGACGCGTCTCGAACGCCGAGCTCGCCGAGACCGTCGATACCAGCGACGAATGGATCGTCGAGCGCAGCGGCATCCGTTTTCGCCACATCGCAGGCGAGGGCGAGACGACCTCGACCCTGGCAACCGATGCGGCGCGACGCGCGCTTGCCGCCGCCGGGATGGCCGCGACCGACATCGACCTGATCGTGCTGGCGACCGCGACGCCGGATCAGACCTTTCCGGCGAGCGCGACACTGGTGCAGACCGCACTCGGTATCGACGACTGCGTCGCCTTCGATGTCGCCGCGGTATGCTCGGGGTTTCTTTACGCCGTGTCGGTCGCCGAAAGCATGATTCGCGCCGGGTCGGCGACCAACGCGCTGGTGATCGGCGCGGAAACCTTCAGTCGCATTCTCGATTGGGAAGACCGCGCGACGTGCGTGCTGTTCGGCGATGGCGCGGGGGCGATCGTGCTCGGGGCCTGCGAGGATGGACGCGGCGTATTATCGGCGAAACTCCATGCCGACGGGCGGCACAACCAGCTGCTTTATGTCGATGGCGGCCCCTCGACCACGGGCACCGTCGGCAAGGTCCGGATGAAGGGGCGCGAGGTGTTCCGTCACGCCGTCACCAATCTGGCAAGCGTGATGGGCGAGGCGCTCGCGATGGCCGACCTGACGTCCGCCGACGTCGACTGGGTCGTGCCGCACCAGGCGAACGCCCGCATCCTCGACGCGACGGCACGGAAGCTCGGCCTGCCACCCGAGAAGGTCGTCGTGACAGTGGCCGATCATGCCAACACCTCCGCTGCGTCGGTGCCGCTCGCGCTCGACACGGCGGTGCGCGACGGGCGCATAAAGGCGGGCGACATCGTCGTCCTTGAGGCGATGGGCGGCGGCTTTACCTGGGGGGCGGCGGTCCTGTGCTGGTAGGCTGCGATTTGACGCGCGCGCCCCGCTGGTTAAGATGCGGGTAATTGGCCAGAAACTCGGGGGAAATATGGCGAAGACCGGCAATCTGACCCGCGCGGATATCGCGGAATCGATCCATCGCAAGATCGGGCTTTCGCGCGCCGATTCGTCGGGACTCGTCGAGGGCATATTGCGCCACGTGTGCGAGTCGCTGTCGAAGGGCGACAACGTCAAGATTTCGGGATTCGGTACCTTCATCCTGCGTGACAAGGCGCAGCGTATCGGCCGCAATCCCAAGACCGGCATCGAAGTGCCGATTGCGCCGCGCCGCGTCCTGACCTTCCGCGCCAGCCAGATCATGCGCGACCGCATCGTCGAAGCAGGGTAGCTCGGATTGGCCGATTCCGGGAAAAGCGACAGCGCCTTTCGCACCATCGGCGAATTGTCCACCGAGCTGGGCGTGCCGCAGCATATCCTGCGCTATTGGGAGACGCGGTTTCCGCAGCTGCGTCCGCTGACGCGCGCGGGCAACCGGCGTTACTATCGACCCGAGGATGTCGCGCTCGTCCGCCGCATCTCGACCGCGCTCGGTCGCGACGGCTATACGATCAAGGGTGTGCAAAAGCTGTTGTCGGGCAAGGATGTGGCGACAGACCCGCTTCCCGTGTCGGCTGCAGCATCGGTCGGGACCGGATCATTGCTTGCCGAACTGACCCGTATCCGCCGTGCGCTCGCCGCCGCACTCGACGGTTAGAGCGTCTTGGCGAGGATGAAATCTTCGCTCGAATCGAACCCCTCGAACACCCAGCGCCCGATGGTTTCGAACCCGCGCGCCGCGTAGAATTTCTGCGCCGGGAAATTCTCGACATAGACGCTCAGCACCAGCCGCTTTGCCCCGCGCGCTCGCGCTTCGTCCTCGGCGGCGGCAAACAGTTTCGCACCCCAGCCGCCGCCATGCCATTTCGACAGTATATAAATGCGCTTCAGCTCGAAATCGGTCGCCGCATCGGTGCCGGGTAACGCGGCGGGAATCGCCATCGCATAGCCGACCGGACAGCCGACCGCTTCCTCGACGAGCCATGCTGCCTTGGCAGGATCGGCGAGCTGCGTCGCATACCAGTCGGGCGACTGGTCGGACGCCAAATAACGCACGACCTCGTCGCCGTCGTGATCGTTGGCAAAGCTCTCGATAAAGGTCGCGCAGCCGATGAGACTCAGTTTCGCAGCATCGGCAACGCCCGCACGGCGCAGCTGCATCAGTCGTCCGGCCCCAGCGCTGCATCGAGATCGCGGGGCCGCACGAAGCGGGTCAAATGCCCCTTGCCGCTCGCGACATCGGCCCAGCGGTCGACGTCGAAGGTTATTTCGGCAATGCTCGCGGTCGGGAATTTCTCCTCGACATCGTCGCGCAATGCCTCTTCCGAGTTGTCGGGAACCAGCATCAGGATCAGGTCTTCGAGCCCCGGGTTGTGGCCGCACATTAGCAGCCGGTCGATCTCGTCGGGCTGGTCGTGGACCACGTCGAGCAGGGTGACACACGAGGCGAGATAGATGCGCCGGTCCCATTTGGGATGGAGCGTCCGCCCATAGCCTTCCCACACCCCGTCGAGCGTATCGACGCAGCGGACGGCGGGCGACGACACAACGGCATCGAACGCGAGGCCGATGTCCTTCATGTGTGCGCCGACCACGGCGGCCCCCCGCTTGCCGCGATCGTTGAGCGCGCGGTCGAAATCGCGGGCGACGGGATCGTCCCAGCCCGATTTGGCGTGGCGGAGCAAGGTGAGGGTCTTCATTGCGCCCCCTGATGCACCGATTGCGCGGGCGTTGGAAGCCGCGATGCGACCCGCGCCACCGCTTCGTCGAGCGTGACCCGCGAAACCGGCGTACCGTCCGGAAAAGCGGTTAGCAGGCGCGAGGGGACCGCCGCCGACAGGATCACGAACGTCCCATGGTCGTCGGCGCGCCGGATCAGCCGCCCGAACGCCTGCGCCAGCCGCGCCCGCACGATCCTGTCGTCATGTGCGCTGCCCCCGTTGGCCGCACGGCGCGCGGCATGGAGCACGGTCGGGCGCGGCCATGGGATACCCTCCATGACGACAGTACGGAGCGAGTTGCCCGGCACATCGACCCCGTCGCGCAGGGCATCGGTACCGATCAGGCTCGCGCGCGGGTCGTCGCGAAAGATATCGACTAAAGTCCCGGTATCGATCGGATCGACGTGCTGCGCGTACAGCGGCAGACCGTCGCGCGCCAGCCGGTCGGCGATGCGCGCATGCACCGTCCGCAGCCGCCGGATCGCGGTGAACAGCCCCAATGTCCCGCCCCCCGACGCCGCGATCAGCCGCGCATAGGCGTTCGCCAGCGCGCCCATGTCGCCGCGCGTGACGTCGGTAACGATCAGCACTTCGGATTGCGTCGCGTAGTCGAACGGGCTTTTCACCGTGAACAGCGCGGGGGGCGTGTCGAGATGGGTTGCCCCGCTCAGTGCTTCGGCCTGCGAGCGGTCGCCGCCGCCGGTCAGTGTCGCCGAGGTCATCAGCACGCCGTGCGCGGGTTTGAGTACCGCATCGGCAAAGGGCCGCGTCGGATCGAGCCAGTGGCGGTGCAGCCCGATGTCGAGGTCGCGCCCCTCGATCCGGCTCACCGCGAGCCAGTCGACGAAATCGGGATCGGTCGGGCCGCCCACGCGCGCCAGCATCGCCAGCCACGCCGCCACCGTATCGCGCCGCCAGCCGAGCGAGGCGATGGCGCCCTCGATCCGCGCCCGCGCCGCGCTGTCGAGCCAGTCGGGCGGGTCATCGAGCACGGCCTCCAGCCGCCGCCCGAGCGCGACGAGCGGACGCAGCAGACCGTCGAGTGCAGCGGCAGCGGCTGCAGCGGCTTCGATGGTCGGGCCATCGAGCTCGGCCGCTTCGGTCTCCAGTCCGTATCCCGCGTCCTCGGCGGTCGAGCGCGCATAGACGAGGCCGCGCACCGCCGACAGCAACGTCTCGACCGGCCCGTACGGCGACCCTTCGGCAATGCGTGCCAGCCACCCGTCGGACGGCAAAGCCTGCGCCGCCACCGTTGCCGCCGCAATCGCCGCCGCGCCTGCCTCGTCATAGCTCGCGACATCGGCCAGCCGCGCCGACAGCCCGCGCCGCCGCCCGCGCGACGTCCCCTCCGGCCCGATCACCCAGCGGCGCAACTCGATCGCTTCCTGTCCGGTCAGCGCCGCTGCGAACGTCGAATCGGCAGCGTCGAAGACATGATGCCCCTCGTCGAACACGATCCGCGTCGGGCGATTGGCGGCCTCACGTCCGCGTGCAGCGTTGATCATCACCAATGCGTGATTGGCGATGACGATATCGGCATCGACACTGGCGCGCGCGCTGCGCTCGATGAAGCAACGCCGGTAATGCGGGCAACCGGCATAGATGCACTCGCCGCGCCGGTCGGTCAGCGCCGTACTGCCGTTCCGCCGGAACAGGGTCGGCAACCAGCCGGGCAGGTCGCCCCCGACCATATCGCCGTCGCGGCTGTACGCGGCCCAGCGCGCGACCAGTTGCGCGAGCACCGCCGCGCGCCCCGAAAACCCGCCCTGCAAGGCGTCCTCGAGATTGAGCAGGCAAAGATAATTTTCGCGGCCTTTGCGCACCGTCACCCGCTTTGCGCGCTCGGCGGGGTCGGGGTACAGCCGCGCCGTTTCGGCATCGAGCTGGCGCTGCAACGCCTTGGTATAGGTCGACACCCACACCGCGCCGCCCGCGCGCTCGGCCCAGAGCGAGGCGGGCGCGAGATACCCCAATGTCTTGCCGATCCCCGTCCCCGCCTCGGCCAGCACCATATTGGGCGTATCGCGGCGCATCTTGGGCGCGAACGCCTCGCTCGCCGCCACAGCATAGGCCTGTTGTCCCTCGCGAATCTCGGCGCCGTGCCCGGTCAGATCGTCGAGCCGTGCCAGGGCGTCGTCGCCCGCCACGGTCGCCGTGCGCGGCGCGGGACGTGGGGCTTTCTCCTCCCATTCGGGGAGCTTGGCGAACAACCCGCGTTCGGCTTCGGCGGGCTTGGCGAGACTGCCCAGTACGATCCCCGCCCATGGCCAGCGCAATCGTTGCAGCGTTGCCGCGACATTCCACGCCCCGTCGCGCTCGGCCCAACCGGCATCGCCCAGCCGCGCGACCAGCACGGCGGCGGCCTCGCGCAACATGCCCGCCGCACCCGCCTCGTCGGTCGGCAGCGCCAGCGCGCAAGCCTCGGCCAGCCCCTTCACCGTCGGCACCATGAACCGCGCCGGATGCACGAAGGCAAACAGTTCGAGCAGGTCGAGTCCCGACAATTCGGGATAGCCCAGCCGCTGCGCCACCAGCGGCGCATTGAGCAATATGACCGGAGTCTCCCCCGCACGCGCAATTGCGTCGCCGCGCCCGATCCGCTGCGTGCCGCTCTCGTCGGCGATCCAGATGCCGCCATGGCTGGCATAAAGCGCCGGATGGCGGAGCGGGGTCATCTCTTGGCTATGGGGAGCGGGGAACAGAAAGTAAACGTGCGCGCTACACCGCCCGTTAAATTTTGGCGGTTAAGCCGTTACGCCGAGCGCACAAAGCGCGAAAGCGGGAGAACACCATGTCGGGCGGGTTCGGGCGAAAGGGCGTCGCGGCCGGAGCGCCGACGCCCCGCACGATGGGCAGCGCAATGGGCAATCCGCGACCGTCATCGCCGCTATCGGGTCCCGACGCCGGGTTATCGCCCGAGGCCAGGGCCTTCATCGCAGCGGAGCGCAGCCGCGGCGCCGACGACGGACGGCACTCGGACAGGCCGACAATGTCCGCTGCCGAATCGGCGACGCGCCTCGCGCCGACCAAGCCAAAATCCGACCGCAGCATGGCGGTCGCCTATGTCCTGTGGTGGTTCGGCGCCTTCCTTGCCGCGCACCGTTTCTATCTGGGCGCGCACCGGTCGGCCGTGGCGCAACTCGGCCTGTTCTGGGGCGGTCTCCTCATCGGCGGGCTGATGTCGAAGCACAGCACGCTCTGGATCGGCGGCTTTGCGGTGCCGCCGCCGGGGATCATGATGATCCTCATCTGCATGATCTGGGTGCTTCTCGACGTCTTCCTGATTCCCGGCCTGATGCGGCGCTACCGCGCCTCGCAGCAGCGCGACGACCTGACGCACGTCTTCGCCTGACGACCCAAGGGTTGCGTGGCATGGAGCCACGCGCCAAGGCGCATGGCATCATGATCGATCCTGCACTCCGCGCTGCCGCGCTCGTCTCCAAGGCCTGGCCCTATGAGGAGGCGCGCAAGCTGCTCAAGCGCTATCCGGACGGCAAGCCCGCGCCCTTGGTGTTCGAGTGCGGCTACGGCCCCTCCGGCCTGCCGCATATCGGCACCTTCAACGAAGTGCTCCGCACCACGATGGTCCGCCATGCGTTCCAGACGCTCAGCGCCGCGCCGACACGGCTGATCGAGTTTTCGGACGATATGGACGGGCTTCGCAAGGTGCCCGACAATGTCCCGAACCAGGCGATGCTGACCGAACATCTGGGGAAGCCGCTCAGCCGCATCCCCGACCCGTTCGGCAAGTTCGAGAGCTTCGCGCATCACAACAACGCGATGCTGCGCGATTTCCTCGACCGCTTCGGCTTCGACTATGAGTTCCTTTCGTCATCGTCGCAGTACGAAAGCGGCGCGTTCGACGATGCGCTGCGCGGCATATTGCGGAACTACGACGCGATCATGGGCGTGATGCTGCCTACGCTCCGCAAGGAACGCGCCGCCAGCTATTCGCCCGTCCTGCCGATCAGCGAGAAGTCCGGCATGGTGCTGCAAGTGCCGGTCGAAGTCGTCGATGCAGAGGCGGGCCTGATCCGCTTCGATGACGGTGGCGACACCGTCACCCAATCCGCGCTCGGCGGCAAGGCCAAGCTCCAGTGGAAAGTCGACTGGGCGATGCGCTGGGTCGCCTTGGGCGTCGATTACGAGATGTACGGCAAGGACCTGATCGACAGCGGCATCCAGTCGGGCAAGATCGCGCGCATCTTGGGCGGGCGACCGCCCGAAGGGTTCGTCTACGAGATGTTCCTCGACGAGGCAGGCGAGAAGATTTCGAAGTCGAAGGGCAATGGCCTGACGCTCGAACAATGGCTCGATTACGGGACGCAGGAGAGCCTGTCGTTCTTCGCCTATCGCGAACCGAAAAAGGCCAAGTCGCTGCACATCGGCGTGATCCCGCGCGCGGTCGACGAATATTTCCAGTTCCGGGGGAATTACGCCGGACAGCCGGTCGAGCAGCAGCTCGGCAATCCTGTGCACCATATCCACAACGGCAACGTGCCAGACGCGGTGCCGCCGGTGACGTTCGGGTTGCTGCTGAATCTCGCAGGGGTGCTGGGCGCAGGCGCGACGGCGAAACAGGTGCGGGGGTATCTGGCGAATTATGTGCAGGGCGAAATCACGCCCGAACTCGATGCGCTGATCGGCCATGCGCTGGTCTACAACCGTGACTATGTTGCGCCGACGCTGAAGCGGCGGAAGCCACAGGCGCAAGAGGTTGCGGCGCTCGAACGGCTCGACCGGGAACTGGCCGAATTGCCTGCCGATGCCGACGCGACCGCGATCCAGAACATCGTTTATGCGATCGGCAATGAGGGCGGGTTCGATCAGCTGCGCGACTGGTTCAAGGCGCTGTACGAGACGCTGCTGGGGTCGAGCGCGGGGCCGCGTATGGGGAGCTTTATTGCGCTTTATGGCGTGAAGCCGACGCGGGCACTGATTGCCGAGGCGTTGGCGTAATTCTCTCTCTCCCAAAGGGAGAGGGCGACACGCGCGAAGCGCGGCGGGGTGAGGGGTTAGGCGCTCTCGATTTGAGTGGCCGCCGCGGCAAAGCCGCCCTTCGACTGCCTGCCAAGGCAGGTGCTCAGGACAGGCCGACTTGGGCAAAGCCCAAGTCGTCGGTCGGCTTGCAGCCGCCGGCCGCGCTGGCGCAAGGTCGATTTAGCTTTCGCTAAATCGTGCCTGCGCTGCGCGCTGGTCGGGGAAAGAGGATTCGAACCTCCGGCCCCTGCCTCCCGAAGACAGTGCTCTACCAGGCTGAGCTATTCCCCGACCGGCGCGGTGCCAGACGGGTGACCCCGCCAAGCGAGCGCGGCCCTTAGCGCCGCGACTTGGCGGGTGCAACCCTAGGCCGTTTGAGCGGCTTCAAACAGGAACCACGCCCGCTGTTCGGCATCGTCGGTCCAGTTGTCGATCACCGCCGATGTCGCATTGTCCTTCGCCGTGTCGGCCAGATCCTTGGCCGCGCGCAGCGATTCGACCAGCTTCAGATTGTCGTCGCGCAGCTCGGCGAGCATCGCGGCAGGCGTTACCATCTCGGCGTTATTGTCCTTCAGCGTCTGGTGCCGCGACACATCGCCGATCGAACGCAGGGTCGTGTTGCCGGTCTTGCGGACGCGCTCGGCGATCAGGTCGGTCGTCGCAAAAATCTGCGTCGCCTGTTCGTCGAACAACAGATGGTAATCACGGAAATGCGGGCCGCTGACATGCCAGTGAAAATTCTTGGTCTTGAAATACAGCGCAAAGCTGTCGGCGAGGATGCCGTTCAGCGCGTCGGCGACGCTGGCGACGGCGTTGGTCGGCAGGTCGGTCGGGGTCTTCAGCTTGGTCTTGGGCGTTTTCGCCATGGAGGATTTCCTTTGCCGGATTTCGTTGCGTAGCCAAAACTATCGACGCGCCGAAAGGCTGCATCGACCGGCACATAATCTGCGAAAGCGTCAAACGAGGCGCAAGGCACCGACAGCGAGAAATCCTGCGGTCACGATCATCACTGCCGCCGCGCCCCAGCGAATCGGCTGCATCGGCACGCCATTGTTCAGCAGCACGCGGGTCAGGATCGCTGCGGCCGCCATGCCGGCCAGCCCGCCGAACGAGGCGGCGAACGGGCCGAAGCGCGTGGACAGCGCAAAAACAAGGATCAGGACACCGCCCCGCCAGAACGCTCCAAGGGTGCGGATCGCGCCCGTGGCCGGGGCCACGCGCTGCAACTGGCCGATCGCGGCGAACAGCAGTGCGATCGCGATCATCAGCGCGGTAGCCCAGGCGTTCATCGTGCGCCCGGCAAACACTCCTGCCGCGCCGGCAAAGAACACCGCAGCAGCAATCAGCCACAAGGCGATTTCCTGTCGCCGCGCCTCGGCATAGAGCAGGGCACGCGGCCCCATTTCGGCGAGCATCACCGCGACGATGGCGGGTACGAATCCGTTCATGACAGGGTGGCGGCCGGGCTCACCCGTGCAGGCGCAAGCCGACCGAGGCGAGCAACGAGGCTTGGGCCGCAGCGGGCAACGACTCGCACTCCAGCGCGTCGCCCATCGCCTCGAGATAGGGCATCACCACCATATTGCCGCCCGATGTCGCCATGGCGCGTTCGAGGCCGCTCGCCAGCGTCGCCAGCGCTTCCATCCGGGCACCGCGTGCCTCGCGGCGGATGTCGTCGACGGCAAAGGCAATCCGGCTGGACGTCATATGCGACAGCTCGCGGCCGAGCAGGTCGATGCGCGCCGCCAGCTGGGCCCGGACGACGGCTTTGGTATCGGCGTTGAGACTCATCGCGCACCCCCTCGACGTGCGACCCTGCGCCCGCGATGGTGAAGAGGGCGTTAACGCCGGTTCCGTGCTTGACTTTCGCGGGCGTCGCCGCCATTGGCCCGCGCTTTCCAGATCAACGTACAGTTCAAAAAGGCACTCCGGTCATGGCCAAGCCAACCACCGTCAAGATCAAGCTCGCCAGCACGGCGGACACCGGCTTCTTCTACGTCACGAAGAAGAACCCGCGCACCAAGACCGAGAAGCTGTCGTTCCGGAAATACGATCCGGTGGTGCGCAAGCACGTCGAGTTCAAAGAGACGAAGATCAAGTAGCGTTTTAGCGCGGCCCGAGGAAATCTGGGTCCGCGCGGCGCGCACAAGCGCGCAAAACGCTACCGGACGGCGGCTTTAGCCGACCGACGTCACGGCTTTGCCGGGACGCTGTCCGTCCTTCCAACTGTCAAAAGACTTTCCACCGCCTCCACGAACCGCATCAGCGAAATCGGTTTCGACACATAGGCATCGGCCCCCGCCGCCCGCGCGCGTTCCTCATCGGCTTTGCCTGCATAGGCGGTCACCGCCATGATCGGTGTCGCCGCCAGTTCCGCATCGGCGCGAATCGCTTCCATCAGTTCGATGCCGGTCACATGCGGCATCTGGATGTCCATCACGATCAGGTCGGGCATGAAGGCGCGGGCGGCATCCAGCGCCTCGCGGCCGTCGCGCACGCCCTCGACCGCATAGTTGTGCGCGCGCAACAGGTCGCAGAACAGCCGGAGATTGAGTTCGTTGTCCTCGACAACGAGCACTTTCCTTGCCACGCGCTTACGACCCTTTCCTACAGATGGATCCGACCTAGGCGATGGCGATACGCGAGACAAATGGCCCGTGGGATTCGGCCGACGATCCGGCGGAAACCTGGGCGTTGCAGGCACTGGCCTGGGTGCTGTCCGATGCCGGCCGCGCCGACCGGTTCGTCGCGCTCACCGGCATTTCGCCCGACGACCTGCGCGCGCGCGCCGGAGACCCGGCGGTGCTCGATGCAGTGCTGGGATTCCTCGAGGGGCATGAACCCGACCTGTTCGCCTGCGCGAAAGATATCGGCGTCGCGCCCATCGAACTGATCGCGGCGCGACAACGGCTCGCCCGATGAGCAAGCCCCTGCTGATTACCGATTGCGACGAAGTGCTGCTCCACATGGTCAGCCATTTCCGCGACTGGGTGAGCGACGCGCACGACACCGATTTCGATCTGGTCGGCGGCGATTTCTCGGGCGCGCTCAAGCGGCGACCTTCAGGGGAGGCGCTCAAGCGCGAAGAAGTCTGGCCGCTGCTCGACGGCTTTTTCCAGACCGAAATGCATCGCCAGACGCTCGTGCCGGGGGCTGCCGAAGCCTTGGCGACGCTGGGCGAGCGCGCCGACATCGTCGTGCTGACCAATCTCGGCCATCAATTCAACGAAGTGCGGGCAACCCAGCTGCTCGGTCACGGGATCGCGCACCGCGTCGTCACGAATCAGGGGGGCAAGGGCGATCCGGTCGCCCGGCTGGTGGCGGAGTTTGCCCCGTCGGTGACCGTGTTCATCGACGATCTCGCCCACCACCATAGTTCGGTCGCGAAACATGCGCCCGACGTGTTCCGCCTGCACATGATCGCCGAACCGATGGTCGCGGTGATCTCCCCGCCCGCCGCCGACGCGCACGCGCGCATCGACGATTGGGGAGCGGCGGTGCCGTGGATCGAAGCGCGGTTCGCCGGGATTCCGCTCTGATGGGCGCATTCGGCGCTTGACCGGACGGGGCGGGCGCGCTTTGTCGGTCGGCATGAGCAGCATCGAAACCGCGCTTGCCGCGCTGAACCTGAAACTCCCCAAGGCCGCCGCCCCGGTCGCCGATTATGTGCCGGTCGTCGAAAGCGGCGGCATGGCGTTCGTCTCGGGGCAATTGCCGTTCCTTAACGGCGAAGTCATGCGCGGGCGTCTCGGCGAGGACACCGATATCGCGATGGGCCAGCAGGCCGCACAGGCGTGCGGGCTGATGATTGTCGCCCAGCTCAAGGCCGCGCTCGGCGACCTCGACCGGATCGAGCGGATCGTGCGTCTGGGCGTGTTCGTGTCGAGCGATCCGCGCTTCACCGACCAGCCGCAGGTTGCCGATGGTGCTTCCTCGCTGATGGTTGCGCTGTTCGGCGACAAGGGCCGCCATGCCCGTGCTGCCGTCGGTGTGCCGGTGCTCCCGCGCGGGGCCATGGTCGAAGTAGACGCGGTCGTGCAGGTACGTCCCGCCTGACGAAAGGTAACCGCCCGTGAGCGAGGGCGATCCCGAAGGCCGCGTCACCCTTCGCGTCGGCGACGGCGTGTCCTCGTTCGACGCGGCCGCCTGGGACGCATGTGCGGGCGATGCCAATCCCTTTGTCAGTCACGCGTTCCTGTCGGCGCTCGAGGACTCGCACAGCGCAACGGCGCGCACCGGCTGGCAGCCGCTCCCGATCGCCTTCGACGAGGCCGACGGAAGCCTCGCCGGAGTCGCGCCTGCCTATGCCAAGAGCCACAGCCAGGGCGAATATGTCTTCGACCATAGCTGGGCCGATGCCTGGGAGCGCGCCGGGGGACGCTATTACCCGAAACTCGTGATCGCGTCGCCGTTTTCGCCGGTTCCGGGACCGCGTTTGCTGGCGCGCTCGCCCGAAGCCGCACGCGCCTTGATCGCGGGGGCCGAGGCACTGGTCGACCGCCATTCGATGTCAGGCGCGCATGCCAATTTCGTGGCCGGTGACCAGCTCGACCTGTTCCGCGACGCGGGCTGGCTGATCCGCGAGGGGACCCAATTCCATTGGGCCAATCGCGGCTATGCGACCTTCGACGATTTCCTCGGCGACCTTGCCTCACGCAAGCGCAAGGCGATCCGCAAGGAACGCGCCGCCGCCGTCGCAGGACTGGAGATCGTCCATTTGTCGGGCGGCGACCTGACCGAGACGCATTGGGACGCCTTCTGGTACTTCTATCAGGACACCGGCAGCCGCAAATGGGGCCAGCCCTACCTCACGCGCCGCTTTTTCTCGATGCTCGGCGAACGCATGGCGGACAAGGTGCTGCTGATGCTGGCGCTGCGCGATGGCAATCCGATTGCGGGGGCGCTCAACCTGATCGGCGCGGATACGCTCTACGGCCGTTACTGGGGTTGCCGCGAGGACGTGCCGTTCCTGCATTTCGAGCTGTGCTATTATCAGGCGATCGACGCGGCGATTGCGCGGGGCCTGTCGCGGGTCG
The DNA here is from genome assembly GCF_024758725.1 of Sphingomonas sp. SUN039. NCBI lineage: Bacteria > Pseudomonadati > Pseudomonadota > Alphaproteobacteria > Sphingomonadales > Sphingomonadaceae > Sphingomonas > Sphingomonas sp. SUN039. The sequence continues at coordinate 3,108,828 of NZ_CP096972.1, forward strand.
AGGCGGGCGCGCAGGGCGAACACAAGCTCGCGCGCGGCTATGTGCCGGTGCCGACCTGGTCGGCGCATTATATTCCCGATGCCGGGTTCCGGTCGGCCATTGCCGATTTTGTCGCGCGCGAACGCCGCGCGGTCGAACAGAATATGGCGTTTCTGGGCGAGATGACGCCGTTCAGGAAGGGGTAGGCCTCCCAACGCGCTGGTTCGCGGCGCCGCAGGCAAAGTGTTGGTTCACACGAAGCTCACGAAGGCACAAAGGAGGGCACGCTTCCTTGGTGCCTTCGTGAGCTTCGTGTGAACCCATTCATCTGTGGCAACAGGTGCTAAAGCGCCTGCGGCGAAAAGATTCAGGCCGCCCGCCGCATCGTGGCACCCAGCCATGCGCGCGCTGCGCGTTGCGCTTCGGCGATTTCGCGGGCGGTCATGTCCCAGGCGATTTCGGCGCGGCTGCCATGGCCCCGTTCGTCCCCCGCCAGTGCCGCAAGATTGAACCATTTATGCGCCTGCACCAGATCGACCTCGATCCCCTCGGTGCCGGTCGAAAAGGCGATCCCCAGATCGTAATAGGCATCCGCATCGCCCGCCGCTGCATCCTGCATGCGGCTTTCAATCAGGAACATCGCGCTCTTCAGGCTGCTTGCCATCGTTTCGAACCCCTTTGCCCCGCCCCGTCGAGCGAGGCGTCCGGCGCAGTTGTCGCCGCAAGGGTCCGAACAAATGGTTAACGCGAAATGTAACTTTTTTAACTGTGTTTGCGTCAGCGCGCCTCGACTGCGAGATTGTCGATCAACCGCGTGGCCCCGATCCGCGCGGCGGCGACCAGCCGTGTGCCCGCCGGGTTTGCCTCCAGCGCGTCGTCGACCAGCTCGAAATAATCGACGGTGAATCCGGCCTTGTCGAGGGCGGCAACGCCCCGCGCCAACGCCTCGGCGACATCGCCACCACCACCGATCGCCGTCGATGCTTCGCCCAGCGCGCGCGGCAGCATCCGCGCCGCCAGCCGCTCCTCGTCGGTCAGATAGATATTGCGCGACGAGAGCGCGAGACCGTCGGCGTCGCGCTGGGTCGGCAACCCGACCACCTCGACGCCCAGGTCGAGGTCCGCCGCCATCCGCCGCACGACTGCCAGTTGCTGCCAGTCCTTCTCGCCGAAGACCGCGACATCGGGGCGCACCTGGCCGAACAATTTCGCGACCACCGTAGAAACCCCGTCGAAATGTCCCGGTCGCGACGCCCCGCAGAGCCCCTCGCCCAGGCCCGCAACCTGCACTTTGGTCGCAAAACCGTCGGGATACATGGTGGCCACTTCGGGTGCCCAGAGCACGGCCACGCCCGCGTCCTTGAGCATCGCGGCATCGGCGGCCTCGCGCCGGGGATAGCGCGACAAATCCTCGTTCGGGCCGAACTGCGTCGGGTTGACGAAGATCGAGGCGACGACATGGTCGGCGCGCCCTTTCGCTTCGGCGACCAGCGCCATATGCCCCGCGTGCAGCGCGCCCATCGTCGGGACCAGCGCGACCGTGCCCGCCGTTTCGGCACGCCACGCGCGCAGGTCGGAAAGTTCGCGGATCGTTTGCACAGCTACTTGGCCTCTACTATGGCGCGGGCGCGGCCTTTGGCAGACAGGGGCGCGCAAGATCAAGTGTCGCAATCCGCGCGGGGCATGGGGGCCGCTGACCGAAGTGATGAATTCGACCCGCGCGCACCGTATCGTTTTCGCCAATGAAAAGGGCGGCACCGGCAAATCGACCACGGCGGTCCATGTCGCGGTCGCGCTGGCGGCGGTGGGGCACCGGGTCGCCGCGCTCGACCTCGATACCCGGCAAAAGACGATGGCACGCTATCTCGACAATCGCGCCGCGACCGGGAGGCGGCGCAGCCTCGACTTGCCGACCGCGAACCATGGCGTGCTGTCGCTGCTGACGCCCGCTGGCCTCGACCAGGAAGTCGCGCGGCTGGGACACGGCGCGGACTTCGTCATTGTCGACACCCCCGGTCGCGACGATCCGCTCGCGCGCGCCGCGATTGCGCTCGCCGACACGTTGGTGACGCCGATGAACGACAGTTTCGTCGATCTCGACCTGATCGGACAGGTCGATGCCGAGACCTTCAAGGTCAAAAAACCGAGCTTTTACGCTGAGCTGATCTGGGACTTGCGGAAAGTCCGCGCCAAGGCCGATGGCGGCACCGTCGACTGGGTCGTGCTCCGCAACCGCCTCCAGCATCTCGACGCGCACAATATGCGGCGGGTCGGGGCAGCGCTTAACGAACTGTCGAAGCGCGTGGGCTTTCGCGTGATCCCGGGCCTCGGCGAACGCGTGATCTACCGCGAACTCTTCCCGCAGGGGCTGACACTCCTCGATATCGACGCGATCGATCGGGTGGGCCTGAGCCTGATCGCGGCGCGGCAGGAGTTGCGCGAAATGGTCGCCGGTCTCGCGCTTCCCGACCATTCGGCACAGGTCCGGATGGCGATTTGATCAAGCTGCTGTTCTTTGTCGCTTTGATCGCCGTCGTCGGCTGGCTCGCCGTGCGCGCGATGCAGCCCGCCGCGATGCCGCGCGACGAAGCCGCCAAGCTGCTCGGCCTCGACGCATCCGCCGGAACCGACGCGGTCCTCGACGCACACCGCCGCCTGATCGCCAAGGTCCACCCCGATGCCGGGGGCAGCGCCGAGCTCGCCGCGCGGATCAACCAGGCGCGCGACATCATGTTGAAACCCTGAGGGAACAGGCCCGCGTTCCGGCTGTTCACCCGCCACCTTCCAAGCCCCGAGGATATCCATGACCCATCGCTTCGATCCGACCGCGCTGCGCGAATACGACATTCGCGGAATTGTCGGCCAGACGCTCGGCCCCGACGATGCCTGGGCGATCGGGCGCGGGTTCGGGACGCGGGTGCGGCGCAACGGCGGGACGCGCGTGGCGGTCGGCTATGACGGGCGGGTGTCGTCGGTCGAGCTGGAATCAGCGCTGGTGCGCGGCCTGACCGAGACCGGTATCGATGTGGTCCGCGTGGGTCTGGGGCCCACGCCAATGCTGTACTATGCCGAAGCGACGCTCGAGGTCGACGGCGGCGTGCAGATAACCGGCAGCCATAATCCCGCCGAGTATAATGGCTTCAAGATGGTATTGGCCCATGCGCCGTTTTTTGGGAGTGACATTCAGGACCTCGCGCGGCTCGCCGAAGGGGCGGACTGGGAAGACGGCGCGGGGACGGTCAGCAACTACAGCATCATCGACGATTATGTCGCGCGGCTGGTCGAGGGCTATGACGCCGGACCCTTTCGGATCGGCTGGGACGCCGGCAATGGCGCGGCTGGCGAAGTCATCGACAAGCTCGTCAAGCTGCTGCCCGGCGAGCACCTGACGATCTTTACCGATATCGACGGCGCGTTTCCCAATCATCATCCCGATCCTACCGAGGAAAAGAACCTCGCCGATCTCAAACGCCTCGTCATCGACAACAAGCTCGACTTCGGACTGGCTTTCGATGGCGATGGCGACCGCATCGGTGCTGTCGATGGCAAAGGCCGCGTCGTGTGGGGAGACCAGATTTTGAGCATCCTCGCGCAGCCGCTGCTGGCGGCGCTGCCCGGCGCAACGGTGATCGCGGACGTTAAGGCATCGCAGATGCTCTACGACCGGGTCGCCGAACTGGGGGGCAATCCCGTGATGTGGAAGACCGGCCATAGCCTTGTGAAAACCAAGATGAAGGAAACCGGTGCACCGCTCGCGGGCGAAATGTCGGGGCACATCTTTTTCGCCAAGGACTATTACGGATTCTACGGCTTCGACGACGCGCAGTTCGCGGCAATCCAGCTGATCCGCGCAATCGCGTCGCAGGGCGGATCGTTGACCGCGCTCAAGGACGCGATGCCCGCGCTGGTCAACACCCCCGAGATGCGCTTTCAGGTCGACGAGAGCCGCAAGTTTGCGGTTGTCGACGAAGTGCTCGACCGGTTGGAGGCAGAAGGCGCGACGGTCGACCGCACCGATGGCGCGCGCGTTAACACGCCCGACGGCTGGTGGTTGCTGCGCGCGTCGAACACGCAGGACGTGCTGGTCGCGCGCGCTGAATCCACCGATCAGGCCGGACTCGACCGGTTGCTTGCGATGATCGACGCGCAGCTGGCAGCGTCAGGGCTGGAGCGGGGGCCGCAGGCGGGGCATTGAGCGAGAGCTGTGCTCCTGCGAAAGCAGGAGCCTTGGCAACCAGCTTCAATGCTCGTCGTCAGGGCTCCTGCTTTCGCAGGAGTACAGAACTTCAGGCAGCTGCCCGCCTCCCCGCTTCGACCGTCACCGGGCGTGCCGCGCTGCGGTCGAGCGGTCCCGGCCGGTCCCAGGCCCCTTCGGGCCGGATCAGCTCATAGGGCGAGTGGCCGAGGCCGATGGGGTTTTCGGCAGGCGCAATCGGCCCTTCCATCTCGACATAATCGACATCTGAAAAACTGAAGGTCGGGCGTCCCGATATGGGACGAAAGCCGAAGCGCGACCAGAACGGCACCAGATCGGCGCGGGCATGGCCATAGATATGAGTGAACCCCTTTTGCCGGACGTAATCGATGGCGGCGCGAACCAGCCGGAATGCCATGCTCGATTTGCGGAATTCATGGCGCACCGCCAGCCGTTCCAGCTTGGCGAAGCTGCCGAAAAAGCGGATACGGATGCACCCGACGGGCTCGCCGCCGATCTCGCCGATAATGTGCGCCGCGCAGAAATCATTGCCGTCGAATTCCTCCTCATAGGGGCAGGATTGTTCGTGCATGTACGTCGCCGCCCGGATCGCGAAGACCTTCATCACATCCTCGATCGTTCGTGACACGCGGGTGGTGGTCTCCGGCGCTTTCGCCCTAGTGCCGCCGTCAGGACCATCGCCGGGACCGCCATCAGGCCCTCCTTCGCCATCCGGCCCCCGGTCGTTGCGAAAGACGACGAGCACATCGTCATCGGCTTGCGGAAAGTAATCGATGGCCCGCTCGAACCCGAGCGAAGCAAACAGCCGGGCGGCGGGTGCGGTGGCGGCACTGGTAAACAGCGGCACGCCGCCGGGGGCGATCTCCTCGAAATGCGCGGCAATCGCGGCAATCGCGGGGATGAAATTGCCCGGCGAATACACGCACCACATGTACAGCGCCTCGGGGACTTCACCTGCGCGGCATAGCAACGAAGTATCGGGGTCGCGCCGGTTGAGGCGTCCTTCGGTCAAGGCTGCAAGTCCTTCGGGACGGAGCGGCAGATAGGCGACGAAGCCAGGCTCGCCGCCGTCGGGCCGCTCGGCAAGACGTATGATCTCGGGGTTATGGGCCAGCACACGCATCAGCGCGCTGTCGTCGGCGGTTGCGCCGACCGCGTGGCGCAATTTGCGCGCCAGGAAACGCGCTTCTTCGACCGATACCGCCCGCGAACGGGTCATGCTGCGGTTTCCTCGGATTCGGACCAGTTTCTCGAACCGGTCGGTAAAGGCCACAGTCTTGTAGCTTGCGGGTGTTGCGGTTACACTGTCCGTCGATTGCATGTTGTCACCTGCATGTACGGGAATATTACTCTGTCCGGGGGAATTACTAATGGTGAGAGGCGGTCCCCGTATTAACCAAAATGTGACGTCCCGCGTTCACAATTTTGCACAGCGGCCCGCCACGCCGGCGCCGCCGAGGACCAAGCGTCCAGCGTCGCTTGATCGCCTTTCCTGGGACAATATGCGGCTGTTGCTGGCGCTGGCCGATGCCGGCAGCTTCCGTTCGGCGGCCGTCGTCGCGGGCGTCTCGCTCAACACCATCCGGTCGAAGATCGATCGCCTCGAACGCCAGTTCGGCACCGCCCTGCTCCGGCGTAGCGTCGAGGGCGCGCGGCTGACACAGGAGGGGCACGAACTGGTCGCGATCGCGCGCCAGATGGCGGCGCTCGGCAATACCGCCAGCCGCGTCCAGCGCGCGGGCGCCGAGCGACCGCACAGCACGGTAAAGATCACCGTGACCGAAGGGCTGGGGACATTCTGGCTGGTGCCGCGGCTGGTCGAGTTCCGCGCCGCGCATCCCGGGGTCAAGGTCGAGATCAATTGCGACATGGCGACGCCCGATGTGCTGTTCCGCGATGTCGATATCGCGGTGCAGCTGACCAAGCCGACGAGTCCCGACCTGATCGTCAAGCGGATCGGGACGATGCACCTGATGCCCTTTGCCGCCGACAGCTATTTGCGCGAACATGGGACGCCCACATCGGTGGCCGATGCCGCCGAACACCAGCTCGTCTGGCAACAGGCCGACCAAGTCGCGACCGACGCGCTGCCGCTGTTCGTCGATTCCGGACTCGCCGAAAGCATGATCGCGGTCCAGACCAACACCAGCTCGGCGCATTACTGGGCAGTGGCCAAGGGCGCGGGGATCGGGTTCCTGCCGACCTATGCCCGCGCGCTCAGCCGCTCGACCCGCCCGCTCGACATCGGCGTACAGCTGCGCCGCGACATCTATGTCGTGCACCATCCGGATGCGGTGCGCTTCCCCGAAGTGCGCGAAGCGCTCGACTGGCTGACCGCATCGTTCGACAAGACCAAATTCCCCTGGTTCGCCGACGAATTCATCCACCCCGACGAATTCGAACAAAGGTTCAGCGACAGCGTTGTCGTCAATTTGTTCGAGGGGTTCATTTCGCCGCAATAACCGCTAGGGCGTCGGCGTGACTGTCGCGATCACCCTGTCCGCGCTTGCGATGACGCTCATCGTGGGCGTCCGCTATCTCATTGCGAGCGGTGCCTTTGCTTGGGCGACGAAACGCCGCCACCCGCAGCTCTACACCGGCCTCGACAAGCAAATCGCGATGGAAATCCGCTGGTCGCTGGCGAGTGCGGCGATCTATGGCATTCCCGCGGGGATCGTCGCCTGGGGGTGGCAGAACCGGGGGTGGACGCAAATCTACGACGCCGCCGGTGCCTACCCGCTTTGGTATCTGCCGGTCAGCGTGCTGCTCTATCTGTTCGCGCACGACACATGGTTTTACTGGACGCACCGCTGGATGCACACGCCGCGCCTGTTTAAGGTCGCCCACGCCGTCCACCACGCCAGCCGCCCGCCGACCGCCTGGGCCGCGATGAGCTTTCACCCGTGGGAGGCCTTGACCGGTGCCGTTGTCATTCCCGCGCTGGTGTTTATGATTCCGATCCATGCCGGCGCGCTGGGGGTGGTGTTGTCGGTCATGACCGTCATGGGTGTAACCAATCACATGGGCTGGGAAGTATTCCCCCGTGCTTTGGTTAACGGACCATTAGGAAACTGGCTGATAACCGCGACGCATCACCAGCGGCACCATGCTGAATACCGGGGGAATTATGGGCTATATTTCAGATTTTGGGACCGGCTTTGCGGCACCGACAAGGGGCTGGGCAGCTTTGGCGGCGGCGTTGCTGCTGGCGGCGGCTCCGGCGAGCGCCGCCGCATCGGGTAGCGTCGTACTGGCTGTTACCGGCCTGCGCTCGATGAAGGGCAATGTGCTGGTCTGCATGACCGCGAAGCCCGAACTGTTCACCAAATGCGACAAGGACCCCGCATCGAAGCGCCGCGCGGTGCCCGCCGCGCAAGCCGGGTCGATCGTGTTCACCGACGTCGTCCCCGGCACCTATGCAATTGCGCTGGTCCATGACGAGAATGCGAACAACAAGATGGACACCGGCTTCATGGGACTGCCCAAAGAGGGCTTTGGTTTCTCGCGTAATCCCGCGATCATCATGGGACCGCCGAGGTTTTCGGGTGCGAGCTTTGTCGTAGGTGCGGGGAGGGCAGAAACCGCCATTAAAGTGAAATACATGTAGTGGTGTCGGAACGGGGCGAACGCGTGGTCCGCCCCGTCGGCGTCACAGCCCGAACGCTATGCCTATGCGTCCGCCGGCCGATCCCTTGACGGTCGAGCCCGCGACACCCCCGTCACATAGGTTTTCTCGCCGATCTGCCCCGCGACCGACAGCGAGAAGCCCTGCTGGCCGCGATAGGTCGCCAGGTTGAAATTGATCGACACCTTGCTGTCGGGAACGATCACCGCACCGCTCATTGCCATGGCGGCGGCAATGCCGCCCTCGGCCTCGCGGCGGTTGTTGTCGATGGTCGTGCCGATCCCGCCGACCAGGCTTTCGAGCGAGGTCAGCCGCGCGCTTTGCGCGGTGTTGAGCACGTCGATGCCGTTGAGGCGCGTATCCTGCGCGGCATTGGCGGCGACGGCGGCATTGGCGGCGGTCAGCGCGGTTGCGGCATTGGTGCTGGCGGTGTTCGACGTGGTCACGGCCGAATTGGCGTTGACCAGCGCCGTATTCGCTGTGGTCTGCGCCGCCGCCGCGTTAGTCACGGCGGTGTTTGCCGTGGTTTGTGCCGCTGCCGCGTTGGTAACGGCGGTATTGGCGGTCGTCTGCGCTGCCGCCGCATTCGTGACGGCGGTATTCGCGGTCGTCTGTGCGGTCGCGGCATTGGCGAGCGCCGTGTTCGCTGTCGCCTGCGCTGCCGCCGCATTGCCCCCGCCGCCGCCTACGCCCGCGATGGCCGCGTTCAGCTGGCTGACGTTCACCGCATCGGTCCCGGCGGTTCCGGTCGCCACATTGACGATGCGGCGTTCCGTACCCGCAGCCCCGACCGACACGGTATTCGCCTGATCGGCCAGCGATGCCGCACCTAGTGCGACGCTGTTGGTCGCCGTCACGCGGGCGACCGATCCCAGTGCGACACCGTCGATGGCGCTCGCCGCCGCGCCGTTGCCCACCGCCGTAGAGCGGTTGGACGAAGCGGCAGTGCTGGAGCCGATTGCGACCGAATTATTCGCGGCACCCGAATTGATGCCCAGCGCGACGCCATTGAAGGCCGCACTGCTCGACGCCCCGATGGCGGTCGCGCCGTTGGCACCTGCGTTGGACGCGGCACCGATCCCGATCGACGACAGGCCGGTCGAGCGCACCGCCGTGCCGATGGCGATGCTGTTGCCGCCGCTGGCGAAGGTCGAGGTCGATGCATTCGGCGAACCGCCGCCGACCGTGTCGGACGAACTCCCGATGGCGATGTTGCCGTGCGTCTGGGCGTTGACGCTCAGCGACTGCGCGCCTGCGCCGATCATGATGTCGCCGTTGCCCTGGGCGTTGGCGCTCGTGCCGATGGCCGTGCTGCCGACACCGATCGCTTGCGCTCGTGCGCCCGTTGCGGTGGCATTGAGACCGACGGCAACCGCTCTTGCTCCGAACGCTGCGCCTTCGGTGCCTGCAGCCACCGCGCCAAGTCCCATAGCCGTACTTTCGGCGCCGCTCGCCGTCGTTGCCAGCCCAACCGCGACGCTCGACGATCCGCTCGCCGTGCTGCGCGAACCGAAGACAGCGCTTTGGAAACCGCTGGCGTTGGCCTGCAAGCCGACCGCGATTCCCTCGAGTCCCGAAGCGCGAGTCGCATTGCCGATGGCGATCGCGCCACCGTTGGCGGCCTGGGCATCGAAGCCGACCGCGACCGCCCCCTGGCCGCCCGCGACGCTCGTCGCGCCCACCGCGACACCGCGAAACGCCGCTGTACTGGCAAAGCCGGTCGCCACGGCCGAATCGGCCGCGGCACTGCTCGCCCCGAGGGCAGTTGCGGAGGCGGCGCTTGCCGTCGACGAACGACCCACAGCCGTAGCATTCAGTCCGGTCGCTTCAGCCGATTGCCCGACGGCGGTCGCCGAGTCCGCCGTCGCCCGCGCCGCCGCACCCAATGCCGTCGTCCGCTGATCGCTCGCGGTGGCACTGTTGCCGCACGCCAGCGTACTGCCCCCCGTGTCGGTCGCGCCACGATTGGCATCGGCGCCGTTACTGCCATTGTCCGTCCCGTTCACATCGCAGGTCTCCGCGTGGACGGGGGTAGCGATTGCGAACGCGGCTACAGCCGCCCCGGCGAGCATGGCAGTGCGGATCGCGGCAAATTTGGTCGTCATGACACATCTCCTGTTGGTCGATGTGACTTGACATCCAGGGGCGAGGGCTGGCGTCATCCGCATGGATGACGCGAACCGAAATATTTGCGCCAAACGCTTTCGACGCGCTGATCGGCGACATTTACGAATGCGTGATCGACGCGACGCGCTGGCCCGCCACGCTCGCGAAGGTCTGCGAGGCCATCGGCGGCAATGCGGGCTGGGTCGCGGTGCATGCCCCCAACCGGGTGAGTTCGACCTATCAGATCGAAACCGGCACCGATCCGGACTGGCAACAACGGCTGCGCGACGACTATGTCGGATCGTCGCCGTTCATCGGCATGGCGCATTACGTCCGCCAAGGCGAGGTGCTGTCGGTCGGCGATGTCGTCGATTACGACGAGTTCACGGCAGGGCGCTTTTACCGCGAATGGGCATCGCCGCAGGGCTGGCCCGACCTGATCTTCGCTGTCCTGTCGCGCGAGGCCGACCGGTTCAGCTTTCTGGGCGTCTGCCTGTCCGCCCGTGCCACGCCGGAGAACAAGCGGATCGCGGGCTATTTCGCGCCGCATCTCGACCGGGCATTGCGTATTCTCGACCTGCTGCAAGCACGCGAGCGCGCGTTGGGCGACGCGACCTCGGCACTCGATGCCATGTCGACCGGCGTGGTGCTGGTCGATGCGCGGATGGGCGTGCGCGGCATCAACCGCGCGGCTGAATATCTCCTGTCTGGCGGCCATGATGGCGAATGGCCCGCCGATGGATCGCGCACGCTTGCGGGCCTGCGCGCGCGAGACCTGGCCCCCGCCGTTGCCGCCTGTGCATCGGGATCGGCGGAACAGACCGGGGTATCGCTATCGGTCGAGGGTGCCGGCGGGCGCATGCTTGCCGTCCATGTCGTCCCGGTCCCCAGGCCGACGCGCGCAGTCGCGGACCGTGCGGTGGCCGCGCTGTTCGTCACCGATCCCGAGGCGCCGACGCTCGCCCCCGCCGGGTCGGTCGTCGAACGCTATGGCCTGACCCCGTCGGAGCTGCGCGTCGCGCTTGCGCTGTTCGAGGGCAAGACGCCGGGCGCGATCGCCGCCAGCCAGGGCGTGTCGCTGGCAACCGTGCGCACCCATCTGCGGCGGCTCTACGAAAAGACCGACACGAGCGGACAGGCGGCACTGGTGCGAACGGTCGGCGCGGCGATGCGGAGCGTTTAACCGGCGCAAGGTGGTTTAGCTGGACCCGATGCCGCGACGCGCCTAGACTGTTGCCATTCCCCGGGGGGCCGTGCTTGGACGGCTGAGATTGGGCCGATGCCCTGACCCGCGAACCTGATCCCGTTAGCACGGGCGGAGGAAGGGAGCGGTGCAGGCAAGCCACCGCGCTCTTTCCGTCCAGAGGAGAGCGTCAATGGCCGATTACACCGCACCATCCCCCAAAGTCACCACCGGCCCCATTCGCGGCAGCCGCAAAATCCATGTCGGCCCCCTCGGCGTTGCGATGCGCGCTATCCACCTCGAGCCGTCGTCGGGCGAGCCGCCGCTCAACGTCTATGACACCAGCGGCCCGTACACCGACCCCGCCGTGCAGATCGACATATCGAAAGGACTCGCCGAACTCCGCGCCAGCTGGATTCGCGGGCGCGGCGATGTCGAGGAAGTCGCCCAGCGCGAGGTCCGCCCCGAGGATAACGGGCAGCTCGGTCCCGACCGCAGCGGCGGGGTCGATCCCTTCCCCAATGTCCGCAAGCAGGTGCTGCGCGCCAAGCCCGGCATGAACGTCAGTCAGATGCACTACGCCCGGCGCGGCATCATCACGCCTGAGATGGAATATGTCGCCATCCGCGAGAACATCGGGCGCGACGCCATTGCGGGCCACATCCGCGACGGCGAAGATTTCGGCGCGGAAATCCCCGACCATGTGACCCCCGAATTCGTCCGCAGCGAAGTCGCCCGCGGCCGCGCGATCATCCCGTCGAACATCAACCACCCCGAATCCGAACCGATGGCCATCGGCCGCAATTTCCTGGTCAAGATCAACGCGAATATCGGCAACAGCGCGGTCGCATCCGACGTCGCGCAGGAAGTCGACAAAATGGTCTGGTCGATCCGCTGGGGCGCGGACACGGTGATGGACTTATCGACGGGCCGCAACATTCACGACACCCGCGAATGGATCGTCCGTAACAGCCCCGTCCCCATCGGCACCGTCCCGATCTATCAGGCGCTCGAAAAGGTCGGTGGCGTCGCCGAGGATCTGACCTGGGACATCTTCCGCGACACGCTCATCGAACAGGCTGAGCAGGGCGTCGATTACTTCACGATCCACGCGGGCGTCCGGCTCCCTTACGTCCCGCTCGCCGCCAAGCGCGTCACCGGCATCGTCTCGCGCGGCGGCAGCATCATGGCGAAATGGTGCCTCGCGCATCACAAGGAAAGCTTCCTCTACGAACGCTTCGACGAGATCACCGAGATCATGAAGGCCTACGACGTCGCCTACAGCCTCGGCGACGGCCTGCGCCCCGGCAGCATCGCCGATGCGAACGACGAGGCGCAGTTCGCCGAACTCTATACGCTCGGCGAACTCACCAAGCGCGCCTGGGCGCAGGACGTGCAGGTCATGATCGAGGGACCGGGCCATGTCCCGATGCACAAGATCAAGGTCAACATGGAAAAGCAGCTCGAAAGCTGCGGCGAGGCGCCGTTCTACACGCTCGGGCCGCTCACCACCGACATCGCGCCCGGTTACGACCATATCACCAGCGGCATCGGCGCGGCGATGATCGGGTGGTTCGGCTGCGCGATGCTCTGCTACGTCACGCCCAAGGAGCACCTCGGCCTGCCCGACCGCGACGATGTGAAAGTCGGCGTCGTCACCTACAAGCTTGCCGCGCACGCCGCCGATCTGGCCAAGGGGCATCCGGCGGCAAAGCTGCGCGACGACGCCCTGTCCCGCGCGCGCTTCGAGTTCCGCTGGCGCGACCAGTTCAACCTGTCGCTCGACCCCGACACGGCGGAACAATATCACGACCAGACGCTCCCTGCCGAGGGCGCGAAGACCGCACATTTCTGCAGCATGTGCGGCCCGAAATTCTGCTCGATGAAAATCAGCCAGGAGGTGCGCGAATTCGCCAAGCTCCAGAATCAGGACAGCGCCGCCTTCATCGCCGCCGACGTGGCAGAGGCGGGCATGGCCGAAATGAGCCAGGTCTATGAGGACACCGGCCGCGAACTCTACATGGGCGCGGGCGACCGCGAACACGACTAGCTCAGGGCGCGAGATTCATCTGCCAGCCAAACCGGCCATCGAACCAGACTAGAGGTATTCCGCTCCCCGCCCGTCGAACGGGCGGGGGAACCGGCAGCGAAACTGCACGAGGAAGCGCCTTCCCGCGCAAGGTGCGAATTCCGCCGGCGCGACCGGTTCTACCTGTCGCTCGCCCCCGACACGGCGGACATTAGAAAGGCTTTGACGACACCGGGCGCGAGTATTACGTCTACTTACATGAGTGTCAGTATAGTTAGTCTGAGAGTTTGAAACGATGAATGCGTCCCTATGGCTCCCGCTGGGTTCGCTCTCCAGCATCGCCATGCTGGTCGGGCTGTCTTACGCGCTGGGATTTAGGGGCAGGCGGACGCTTTCGGATGAATCTGAGCTGGTGGCGTTAAGTCAGCCTTATGGTGGCGCGCGGGAATTTGTCATGGATGCCAACGGAGCAAGCGCAATCGCGTTGCTGCACGATGGCCGACTTTTGCTTTGCAAGGTCTTTGGAAACAAGATTGTCACCCGCGTATTTTCAAGGGATGAGATTGTGTCGGTTAAAGATTTTGGCCCGGATCGGGGCGATGTGCGCCGGGTCTCGTTTCAATCTCAAGATCTTGGATTTCCAACTTTGGCGTTGGAGGTACCGCATGACGTTTTGCCGCAATGGCTTGAGGATTTGACACGGAAGTGAGGTCGAAATGATCCCCGAAACGCCCGACTGGGCCAAGGTCCCCATCCTTGGCATTGCCATTTTTGCCTTCATATTTCTGATAATCGCCGAAATGCTCAGGACACGGCGGCGCAACCCGGGTGCCTATGAATATCGCGATACGGCGGCATCGCTGCTGATGGGCTTTGGCAGCCTGATCGCGGGGGCAGTCTATGCTAGTTTTCATTTGATGATCGCTCTCGGCGTTTACGAGTTCCGCCTGTTCAACATCGGTTGGACGTGGGAGGCGCTGATCGTCTGCTTCTTCGTGACCGATCTTACCTATTACGTCAGCCACCGCCTCGCGCACGAGCACCGATTGTGGTGGGCAAGCCATGTTGCCCACCATTCATCGCAACATTTCAATGGATCGACCGCGCTGCGTCAGTCTTGGACGGACTTTTTAGGAATTGGCATATGGATCACCCTACCGCTGTATTTCATTGGATTTCCGATAGCGATGGTGATCCTGTTCAGAGGGATCACAGCCGTGTATCAACTCTGGGCGCATACCGAGCAGGTCAAGTCAATCGGTCCGCTTGAATGGATTTTGAATACGGCATCGCACCACCGCGTCCATCATGCCACCAACCCGCAATATATCGATTCCAACCACGGTGGCTTTCTTATCATCTGGGACCGGATGTTCGGGACATTTGTGGCAGAGGATGAAAACGACCCATGCCAATACGGCATTACGTCCAACTTGGGCACGTTCAACCTTGCCCGTATCGCACTTCATGAATGGGTCGCGATGGGGCAGGATGTCCGCAAGTCGGGGTCGCTGCGTGATGCGTTCTGGTATGTATTCGGTGCGCCGGGATGGAGCCCTGACGGCTCGCGAGAGACGTCACGCACAATGAGAGCGAAATGGGCGCAGGAAAAATGGGCGCGCGACAATGACCCGCTCGTAGCAGCCGAATGAGCGCCCTGCTGCCAACGCACTATGCCCTGAGCGAACTGCTTCTCGCCGTGGCTGGCGGCTTTGCCATTGTTCGGGCGGGACGGATCAGCACATGGTTTGCCATTGGACTGGCACCCGTCGCGCTTGCGGGGCTTGTCGGGGCTATCCGTATCGCCGCCGGGATGACGGGCTTCATTGTCGATCTTCACGGTTTTCTGTCCCGCCCGGCCGCGCTGTTCGGTCTGGCGTGTCTCGTCGCGGTCTTGCTGCGACGGCAGTGGTGGCTGCCGCCGGTCTTGGGCATTGTTGCAATGGCCATAGCCGTTTTCGCCCCGGCGGCGACACCGCTGCTATTTATCGGACTGACAGCTGCTGGGGCGGTGCTTGCTTATCGCGCCGCCACCGATCGCGCGCTGCTCAGCGCCGTCAGCTTCGCCGGATTGTTGATCGCCATTCTCGCGAGTATGCCCTTTCGCAGCACACAACCGGCACTGGCATGGCATCTGTTTCACACACTTGTCGCGGTCTGGTTCGTGCTCGTTGCGGCTTTCGTTGTCCCGATCCTACAGGCACAATCCCCGACTGCGCCCGCCTCTTCAACGCCCATCGGCTGACCCGCCGCGAACACGACTGACACCACGGATTGCGGCACGCGCTTGCCAAAGCGCGGACACAGCCTAGGCTGCCACCCTAGGGCGCGGGAGCCGCAACGTCGGCGCAGCAGGGGAAGGGCGATGAAGGCATTTCGGAGCGCGCTGGCGCTCGCGGTGGCAGGGCTGACGCTCTCGGGCACGCTGGCGATCGCGCCGGTGGCGGCGCAGCCGGGGACCGACGTCAACGGCAGGAACGTCACTTTTGTGCGGCATGCGGGGGGCAGCTTCGCGCGGCAATCCGACGGCAGTTGGGGCGAATTCGACAGCAACGGGCAACTGACGTTCCGCTTTGCCGAAATGCAGCGCGACGAATGGTCGGTCTATCTCAACGATCCCTCGCGCAACGTGCAGATTCAGCTCGACCTGTTCCGCCGCAAGATTAGCTATGGCACCGGCGGCGCGCCGCGCAGCGACCTGTACGACATCATCGGCGCCTCGCGGCCGCAGACCGCGCAGCAATACACGCCGCCGCCGCGGCCGACGCGCATGGTGAATGCCGGGCCGATCTGGAACCAGCAGGACGCCGCGATGAAATGCCCGGTGGTCGCCTATGCCGTCAACGGGCGCTGGACCGGCCAGTGGCGCACGGTGCAGGCGGGCCAGATGTCGGTCTGCGAGATCGAGCAATAGGGGCTCGGGGCGGCGCGGCGCGATGACTTACGCGAAGGACGCCGCGCCGCCCTTCTACCACGGCACCCGCGCCGATCTGGCAGTGGGCGATATGCTGGGCGCGGGGTTCCGGTCGAACTTTCGCGACGGCACTGCGCTGTCCTGGGTCTATTTCACATCGCGGCTCGAAACGGCGGTGTGGGGGTGCGAGCTGGCGGCGGGTGAAGGCAGGGAGCGCATCTACATCGTCGAGCCGACCGGCGCTTATGAGGACGACCCCAACCTCACCGACAAGAAATTCCCCGGCAACCCGACGATGAGCTATCGCAGCCGCGCCCCCCTACGCATCACCGGCGAAGTCGCGACCTGGGAACCGCACCCGCCCGAGGTGTTGCTGGCGATGAAGGACGGCCTTGCCGCGCTCCGCGCTACGGGCAAGGATGTCATCCTCGACTGAGACGGAAGGTACCATGGCCGAAGATGCCGCTGCCGAAATCGACGCGAAGATCGCAGGCCTCGCCGACTGGCGGGGCGCGACGCTGGCACAGCTACGCGCGCTGATCCGGCAGGCGATCCCGGACGTCGAGGAATCGGTCAAATGGCGCAAACCGTCCAACCCGGCGGGCGTGCCGGTGTGGTCGGTCGCGGGCCGCATCCTGTGCACGGGCGAAGTCTATAGGGATAAGGTCAAGCTGACCTTCATGGACGGCGCGAAACTGCCCGACCCGACGGGCGTGTTCAACGCGAGCCTCGACGGCGGCACGCGGCGGGCCATCGATCTGCGCGAGGGGGAGATGGTGGACGCTGGGACGTTTGTTAAAGTGGCACGGAATTCAACTAAGTAAGTATTTTCCCGCACAATCATGCTGTTTTCGGGAAAGTTGACGTGAAATAGAATTTATTGAGTTGCGATAGCTGATCTAACATTTACACTCGGATCGCAAGACCGTTTGGGGGAGCACATGGCCAATTTGCCTTACGTCACTGCCACTGGCAACATCGGACGCGCCCTAAATGCGATTGCTACCGCAGCTACGCCCGACGCAGTGAGCGGCAATTTTGTCAAAACCATTCTCAAGGTGCCGGGGGGTTCTGGCGATCAAATGACGTCCTTCTTAAAAAAGATTGGATTTGCAGCGACCGACGGGAAGCCAACTGAGATTTATCGGCGGTTTCGAAATCCAGCAACAAGGGGTGCGGCTGCTGCGGCAAGCTTACGCTTCGGCTATGCGCCTCTTTATAAACGGAATGAATTTCTACACGAACTCAATGACAAAGATCTAAAAGGGTTAATTGTTGAGGAAACGGGCGCAGCATCCGACGCAAATGTGCCAGCTATGGTCCTAGCTAGCATTAAGGCCATCCGGGGCTTCGCCACCTTCGATGAAACTGAAAATGAGCTTCATGACACTGGCCCTACGACAGCTCCTCAACTTCCATCGGCATCTGAGCTAATTCCCAGCCACCCTTCACATCAGGGGACGGTAGGTCTGAGCGTCGGCTACAATATCCATTTAAACCTTCCCGCAACGACCGACATCTCGGTATTCAATGCCATCTTCAAAAGCTTAAAAGAGAATTTGCTCCCACCAGGCGATGGCTAAGCTAAGCGATCATCTCCGCTCGTTCGGTATGTCGGGTTTCCTAGTGACCGACGAGCTTCAAGGTATCGAGCGCCGATTTGCGATCGAGCTAGGACATGTGCGCCCGCAACCTTCTGAGGCAGCAGATTACTATCAACAATTTGATCAAGCCATCCGTTCACAAGCGGCAGGAATGGCGGCTCACTATGAGCTATTTTATTGCTTAGAACAGTCCATGCGAGAGCTCATTATCTCAACACTTTCTGAAAAATCGGCTGGAAATTGGTGGATTGAAACAGTCCCTACAAAAATCGTGGATGACGTAAGAGGCAGGCAGGAACGTGAACGGGATAGTGGATTTAGCCAGCGCTCAGACCGCGAGATAGATTATACGAATTTTGGAGAGTTATCAGTTATTATTACGTCGAATTGGGACGTGTTTGGGGCAATATTTACTAGCAAACGTGCAGTCGAAAGAATTATTTCTAGTTTAAATTTGTTGAGAGGTCCGATCGCGCATTGTAGCCCGTTAGCCGATGATGAGGTTGATCGGCTCGAATTGACTGTAAAGGACTGGTTTAGAGCGATGAGTTAGCGGCTACCGGGACGACCAGCCGACTCCCGTCGTGCCGCCATTCAATCGTGCGCGACATGCGACCAGAATCCGAGATCGATCGGCTCGTCGGTCACTTCCTGAATCGAAAAGATCATGTCGCCGTAGCGCGAGACGCCCTCACGATAGGCGTCGCCGGGCTTGTCGAAATAGGCGATGATCGCGCCATCGCGCATCAGCGCGAACTGGTCGCGATGATCGTGCACGATGCCACCGAGCGCGCGAGCGAAGGCGTCGTAGTTGCGATCGACTTCGAGACGCTGCTGCTGATGAGTCATAATCGGTCTGCTTCTCCGGTGACGCCGATAGAATCATGATCTGGCAATGCCGTCAATCTGCACGCCTGCCCGGACCGGCCTGCAACACAAAACAAAAAACCTCTGTCCTACACGTTCGCATTATGTTCCAACATGATTCATGCCAAACGACTCGCCCCACTCCGCCAATTCCCTCACCGCCGCCGAGGCCCCGCCCCGCAACGAGCTCGACACGCTCGGCGACACCACCACCTATAGCCCCGACGATTACCGTTGGGTGCCCGTCCGGCGGCAGGCGCGGTATGACGGGTGGACCGAGGAGAAGCAGCGCCGCTTTATCGAGGTGCTGGCCGACACCGGACTGGTCGGCACTGCTGCTAAAGCGGTCGGGCTGACGCGCGAGAGTGCGTATCGGTTACGGCGGGCTGCGGGGGCGGAGGCGTTTGCCGATGCCTGGGATGCGGCGCGCCATCATGCCGGTGGGCTGATCGAGGACATCGCCTTCGAACGCGCGATCGAGGGGGTGGCGGTGCCGGTGCTCAACGAACACGGCGAGGCGATCGCGTCGCGCACCCGCTACGACAACCGGCTGCTCGTCTTTCTGCTGCGCCGCCTGCGCGCCGACCGTTATGGCGGCGACCCGCGCGGGGGTCCGCCGCCGGGTGCCGCCGACCGCGCGCCGCCGCCGCTCGCGCTCAGCCTGCGCGCGCTCGAACCCGCGCTGCCCGCCCCGCCCGAAGAACTGCTGGGCGACGAACTGCCGCATGAACTGGAAATTGCCGATCTTGCGGGCGGCGTGCTGCCGCAGTGGCTGCAGGAACAGCGTGTCGAACCGGAAGGCCGCGACCACATGGCCCCGCGCGAGCGCCGTTGCTTCGAAGAGCGGCTCGACCATTTGAAACGCCAGCCCGCGCCACCGCCGCCGGACGATGGCAACGCTTACGACGACATGTTTCAGGTGTGACCTTTGTGACCTTTGGCGGAAATCAGCCGTTTTCGGGATCGGTTATGGCATCCGAATTGCGCCGCCCCTGCCGCCGCGCTAGCCTTGCCCGATGTCACCCCCGCTTTCACCGGACCTTGCGCTGTCCCACGATGCCGGGGATTTCGACCGCTTCGACGCGCAGGGCTATCTGGTGCTGCCGAACGCCGTTCCCGCCGGCTGGATCGCCCCGTTGTGCGCCGCCTTCGATGCCGGGGTGCTGCCATGGGACCGCTGGCCGGTGCCGCGCGGGCGTGACTGGGTGCATGCGGCGGTCGATCTCGACCCCCATGTGCAGCGGGTGTGCTGCTTGCCCGCGCTGCTGAGCACAGTGCGGCACCGGCTGGGCGGGCCGTTTTTCCTGTCGCAGGTCGAGGGGCGCGAGCCGCTGGCGGGTAACGCACTGCAACCGCTCCACCGCGACGGCGCGGGCTGTGGCGGGCAGATAATGTCGGCGATGGTGTGGCTCGACCCCTATGACGCGGCGAATGGTGCAACGCAGATCGTGGCGGGCTCGCATCTGGACGATCGGCAGGGGGGCGCTCCGCTGGTGCTGTCGGGCGCGGCGGGCGACATATTGGTCTTCGATCCCGAAGTGCTGCACGGCGCGACGACCAATCTCAGCGGCGCGCGCCGCCGCCGGTCGCTGCTGCTGAGCTATGCGGTCACGACCTTGCGTGCCAGCCATCGCCAGACCGAAGCACTCCGCCATGTGCGGATGGATACGACAAAAACCTTCGGGGCGACGGTATAGGCGATGTGCCTGCTCTACCGCCTCGACAGCGCGGCGCGCGATATTGCCGCGCTTTTCGACGCCGATTCTGGGCCGGATCCTTGGGTACCGGATTATGTCGCTCCCGGCAAATTCGCGCCGGTCGTGGTGCAGGGCAAGGAGGGCCGCTACCTGACACCGCGCGTCTGGGGCGTGCCGCCGCCGCCCAAGGTTGCGGCAGAGGGCGGGCGGCCCGTGCACAATGTCCGCAATCTCGACAGCCCCTTCTGGACCGGCACCCTTCGTCACACCGAGTTCCGCTGCCTCGTCCCCGTCACCAGCTTCATGGAATGGGGCGGGGTCAGGGGTGCGCGGACGCAGCATTGGTTCACCGTCCCGTCCGAACCGGTGTTCGCCTTTGCGGGCATCTGGCGCGACAGCGAAGTGCCGAGTTTTGCTTTCCTCACCTGCGATCCCAACCCGATGGTCGCGGCGGTGCACGACAAATCGATGCCGGTCATCCTCAACCCCTGGGACTATGGCCGCTGGCTGACCGCCGACTGGGCCGAGGCACGCGGGCTGGTCGAACCCTTCCCCTCGCAGCTGATGGCCGGGGCGACTGCGCCGGTGCGCCGTTCTTGACGTCGGGTTCGCGCACGCATCGGCTTCGTCGAACGCAGGCATCGATGCATTGGCTTGGACGGCGCCGCCGCAACCGCGCATGACAGGGGCCGACCGGGTTCGTCCGGCAGGGGATATCGCATGAAACACCGCTTTCGCGCCCTTTTGGCTGTGCTCGCCACCGCGCTTGCTACCGCGCCCTCGGGCGCGGCGGATGCGCCCAAGCCGCCGCATGTGCACGAGCAGGTCCGGGTGGCACTCGAAGCGGGAGCGGCGTTCTACAGCGCCTGGCCCAGCGGCAAGACGATCCACGCCGGGACGGGCTATATCCAGCCCTATGGCGCGGTCGATTACTGGTGCGGCAGCGGCTATGCCGAGGCGGCGGCCTATCCGATGGGACAGGTGGTCACCCCCTGGACGCTGACCAATGCCGACGACGCGCATCCGCTGTTCTGCGTCTATCGCACCGCCGTCGGCGACATCTATGCCTATGACATTCTGGTCGGGACGATCGAGCGCGTACCCGGCGCGAAGCCCGAACGCCGCGACGCGCTGGTCAACTATGTCGTCGGCGGCACCGGGCGCTTTGCGGGCGCGACCGGCGTCTGGACGGGCAGCGCGGCCGGGCGCGGCGACCTGACCAAAAGCAACAGCGGCCTGCAATGGCCGATGTCGATCATCAAGCAGATGGAAGGGTTCGTCCGCCGACCCGCGCCTGCTGCTGGCTGACGACAGGGCGGCTGCCGACGCGGACTCTTGACGGCGAGTCCGGTGTGAGCGATTCTTATCCACAGGAAGGGCACCGCGCCGGTTCGCGCGCCGACCCCGGGGATACGCACATCATGGCCAGCCGCGCGCAACCTGACCGTCCGCCTGCATGGCGCGCCACCGTGAAGGCGGGCGTCGTCCGCAGCGGTGCGATGCTCACTGCTGCGGCGCTGGCGCTTGTCGCGCTGCTGCTGATCGTCGCGCTCGCGACGCACCGCGGCGGCGATCCGTCGCTCAGCACGGCGGCGAGCCATGACGGGATCGGCAACTGGCTGGGGCTGGTCGGCGCGTGGGCGTCCGACTTGCTGCTCAGCGTGCTCGGTCCGGCGGTCGCGCTGATGCTCGCGCTGCCGCTGGCGCTGGCGGGCCTCTTGTGGCGCGGCAACAGCGTCGCCGGATGGCAGCGGCGCAGTATCGTCGCCCTGGTGGCGGTCGCGCTGATCGGGATTGCGCTGACCCTGCTGCGGCCGACGGCGGTTGCCGGGCTGCCGGCGGGGCTGGGCGGGATCGTCGGTCTGGGCGGCGAGGCGATCCTCGGCTGGGCCATCGCCTTCATTCCCGGCGACACCTGGCCGGCGATCGCGCGCTATGTGGCCGCA
This sequence comes from Sphingomonas sp. SUN039, assembly GCF_024758725.1. NCBI lineage: Bacteria > Pseudomonadati > Pseudomonadota > Alphaproteobacteria > Sphingomonadales > Sphingomonadaceae > Sphingomonas > Sphingomonas sp. SUN039. The sequence goes on from NZ_CP096972.1 coordinate 3,130,994, forward strand.
GGGGTGCTCGGTATCGGCGGATTCCTGCTCTGGGCGCGAACGCTCGGCCTGACGTTGCGGTTGCCGCAGCTCGAACGGCCTGCGCTCCCCCGCCTTGCTGCCGCCGGGGGGAATGCCGACACGCGCCGCGAACCTGCGCCGCCGCGTGCCGAGGTGGCACCGCAGCCCGAAAACCGCAGCCGCCCGGTCATCGCCGACCGCGCCGCTGCCCCTGCCTTGCCCAAAAAAGCGCGGCAGGAATCGCTCGCCCTGCGCGATAAATATGTGCTTCCCGACCTGAAGCTGCTCAAACCCGCGCCGCCGCCGACGGGGCAGGCGCTCGACAAGGCGGCGCTCGAACGCAATGCGCGGTTGCTCGAAACCGTGCTCGACGATTTCCATGTGAAGGGGTCGATTACCGAAGTCCGCCCGGGACCGGTCGTCACCATGTACGAGCTGCAACCGGCAGCGGGTATCAAGGCGAGCCGCGTCATCCAGCTGGCCGAGGATGTCGCGCGCAACATGTCGGCGCTGTCGGCACGCATTGCGACCATTCCCGGGCGCAACGTCATCGGCATCGAACTTCCAAACGCCAACCGCGAGTCGGTCTATCTCCACGAGATGATCGCCAGCCAGGCGTTCGAGGACGGTGCCGGCGCGCTTCCCATCGTACTCGGCAAGAATATCGCAGGCGACCCTGTCATCGCCGATCTCGCGCCGATGCCGCATCTGCTGATCGCTGGTACGACCGGATCGGGCAAATCGGTTGGCTTGAACTCGATGATCTGTTCGCTGCTGTACCGGCTGACGCCCGACCAATGCCGGATGATCATGATCGATCCGAAGCTGCTGGAACTGCGCCCTTACGAAGACATCCCGCATCTGCTCGCGCCCGTGGTCACCGAACCGGCCAAGGCGATCCGCGCGCTGAAATGGGCGGTCGAGGAAATGGAGGACCGCTACCGCAAGATGGCGAGTATCGGCGTCCGCAGCCTGGCCGGGTTCAACGACAAGGTGCGCGGCGCCAAGGCCAAGACGCAGAAGCTGACCCGCCGCGTGCAGGTCGGTTATGACGCCGAAAGCGGACTGCCCAAATATGAGGAGGAAATCCTCGATTTCGACGCGATGCCCCAGATCGTCGTGGTGGTAGACGAACTCGCCGACCTGATGATGACGGCGGGCAAGGAAGTCGAATTCCTGATCCAGCGCCTCGCGCAAAAGGCGCGCGCGGCGGGCATCCACCTGATCATGGCGACGCAGCGCCCCTCGGTCGATGTCATCACCGGTGTCATCAAGGCGAACCTGCCGACGCGGATCAGTTTCCATGTGACCAGCAAGATCGATTCGCGCACGATTCTGGGCGAACAGGGTGCGGAGCAACTGCTTGGCAAGGGCGACATGCTCTACATGATGGGCGGGCGGCAGATCGTCCGCGTCCACGGGCCGTTCGTGTCCGACGACGAAGTGATCGCGATTGCCGACCACTGGCGCGCGCAGGGCGTGCCCGACTATATCCAGGCCGTCACCGAAGAGCCGGAGGATGGCGGCTTCGCGCTCGACGGTGCTCCTTTGGGTGACGACAGCCCCGAGGATCAGGAATACCGCAAGGCGATGCAGATCGTCGCCGAAAGCCAGAAAGCCTCGGTCAGTTGGCTCCAGCGCCAGCTCCGCATCGGCTACAATCGTGCCGCGCGTCACATCGAGCGGATGGAAAAGGACGGCATGGTCGGCAGGCCGGACCATGTCGGGCGGCGCGAAGTGCTGATGGATACCGAGGGGCACGCGATTTGAAGTTCAGCGGCGGTTCAACGCACGTCAGCTAGCTGAATTCAATCGCTTTTCCGGAGAAACACGTTGTTCCGTCCCTCGATCGTGCCCATTGCCCTGTCGCTTCTCGCATCGCCGACCTTCGCGCAGCCGGTGTCGCCGCAGCTGACGGACCTTGCTGCCGTGCAGACGCATCTGCGTGCGGTGACGACGATGACGGCCGATTTCGCGCAGACCGACCGTTCGGGAAAGACGCTGACCGGGCGCATGACGATGAAACGGCCGGGCAAGGTCCGGTTCCAGTATCAGGAGGGCGTTCCCATCCTGATCGTCGCCGACGGCAGTTCTTTGTGGTTCATCGATTATCAGGTGCGTCAGGTGCAGCGCTGGCCGATCGGCAACAGCCCGCTGGCGGCCCTCCTCGACCCGGCAAAGGACATTACCCGCTTTGCGCGCGTCGTGCCCGTCCCCGACGCCCGCGTCCTGTTCGTCGAGGCGCGTGACCCGCGCCATCCTGAATACGGGACGCTGACATTGGCCTTTGCCCGCGAGTCGGGCGCGCCGGCCGGACTGCGCCTGCAGGGGTGGATTGCGCTCGACGGTCAGAACAACCGGACGAGCGTCCGCCTCAGCAACCAGCGCTTCAACGTCGGTGTCGGCGACGAAGCGTTTCGCTGGCGCGACCCGCGCCCGATGCGCGGGCCGAAATAGCCGGCCTGTTCATCTGCGCGACAGCTTGCGGCGGGTAATTCGCAAGTCGCAGCCCCGGAGCGGTTGGCGGGATTTCCCCCTGTTGCCTGCCCCCAAGTCTCCGGTGTGCAGCCCGCGTGACGAACGCAGGTCGGCCCTCGCTCCACGCCCCCGGAGCGGGGGCCTTTGCGTATCAGCCGCCGATCACCAGCCTGCCGTCGCCTTCGTCGACCTTGACCGTCGATCCATCGGGCACTTCGCCGCGCAGGATGGCATCAGCGAGCGGGTCTTGCAGGTATTTCTGCACGGCGCGCTTCAAGGGCCGCGCGCCATAGACCGGATCGTAGCCGACACGGCCGAGCCAGCCCCGCGCGGCATCGCTCAGGTCGAGCGTCACCTTGCGGTCGGCGAGCAGTTTCTGCACCCGAGCGACCTGGATATCGACGATCGGTGCCATGTTCGCCGCCGACAGCCGGTTGAACAGCACGATCTCGTCGAGCCGGTTGAGGAATTCGGGGCGGAAATGCCCGCGCACGATTTCCATGACCTGCGGTTCGACGCTTTCGACCGACTGCTCGTCGGGCAGGTTGGCGATGAACTGGCTGCCAAGGTTCGACGTCAGAATGATCAGCGTGTTGGTGAAATCGACCGTGCGGCCCTGCCCGTCGGTCAGCCGCCCGTCGTCGAGCACCTGCAACAGCACGTTGAACACGTCGCCGTGTGCTTTCTCGACCTCGTCGAACAGGATGACCTGATAGGGACGGCGCCGGACGGCTTCGGTGAGGACGCCGCCCTCCTCGTAACCGACATAGCCCGGCGGTGCCCCGATCAGCCGCGCGACCGAGTGCTTTTCCATGAACTCGCTCATGTCGATGCGGACCAGGGCGGCGGGGTCGTCGAACAGGAAATTGGCGAGCGACTTGGTCAGCTCGGTCTTGCCGACGCCCGTGGGCCCGAGGAACAGGAAGCTGCCGAGCGGGCGATTGGGGTCTTGCAGTCCCGCGCGGGCCCGGCGCACGGCGGATGAGACGGCCGCGACGGCCGCGTCCTGTCCGATCACCTGCCGGGACAGCATGGCCTCCATCTGCAGCAGCTTCTCGCGCTCGCCTTCCAGCATCTTGTCGACCGGGATGCCGGTCCAGCGCGACACGATGCCCGCAATGTCGTTGGCGGTGACTTCCTCACGCAACATCGCGCCCGCCGCCGCGCTCTGGGCCTCGGCCAGCTGCTTTTCGATGGCGGGGATGGTGCCATATTGCAGCTCGCCCGCGCGACCCAGATCGCCTGAACGCTGCGCCTGATCGAGCGCGATGCGTGCGGCGTCGAGCTGTTCCTTCAGCTTCGCCTCGGCCTGAATTTTCTCCTTCTCGCCCTGCCAGCGGGTGGTCAGCGACGCGGATTGCTCCTCGAGATTGGCGAGGTCGGTCCGCAAAGTCGCCAGCCGGTCTTTCGAGGCGGCGTCGCTTTCCTTCTCCAGCGCCATCGCCTCGATCTTGATCTGGACGATCCGCCGGTCGAGCGCCTCGATCTCCTCGGGCTTGCTTTCGACTTCCATGCGGAGGCGTGAAGCGGCTTCGTCCATCAGGTCGATGGCTTTGTCGGGCAGGAAGCGGTCGGTGATGTAGCGATGCGACAGCGCAGCCGCTGCGACGATGGCCGCATCGGTGATCCGCACGCCGTGGTGGAGCTCGTATTTCTCCTTCAGTCCGCGCAGGATCGACACTGTGTCCTCGACGGTCGGCTCGCCCACGAATACCGGCTGGAAGCGCCGCTGAAGCGCCGCGTCTTTTTCCACGTACTTGCGGTATTCGTCGAGCGTCGTCGCCCCGATGCAGTGGAGTTCGCCGCGTGCGAGCGCAGGCTTGATCATGTTCGACGCGTCCATCGCGCCATCGGTTTTGCCCGCCCCGATCAACGTGTGCATTTCGTCGATGAACAGGATGATCTGACCTTCCGCCGCGCGCACTTCGTCGAGCACGGCCTTCAACCGCTCCTCGAATTCGCCACGATATTTGGCGCCCGCGATCAGCGCGCCCATGTCGAGCGCCATCAGGTCGCGATCCTTGATCCCATCGGGAACGTCGCCGTTGGCGATCCGGAGTGCCAACCCTTCGGCAATCGCGGTCTTGCCGACACCGGGCTCACCGATCAGCACGGGATTGTTCTTGGTGCGCCGCGCCAGAATCTGGATCGTGCGGCGAATTTCCTCGTCGCGGCCGATGACCGGGTCGAGCTTGCCGTCGCGCGCCGCCTGCGTGAGGTCGCGCGCGTATTTCTTCATCGCGTCATAGCCGTTTTCGGCGCCCGCAGTATCGGCGGTCTTGCCCTTGCGAAGCTCGTCGATCGCCGCATTGAGCGCATCGGCTTTGACGCCCGACGCCGCCAGCGCCTTGCCCGCAGCGGTCGAAGTTGACACGGTCATGGCGAGCAAAAGCCGCTCGACGGTGACGAAGCTGTCATCGGCCTTTTTGGCGATCTGTTCGGCCTGGTCGAGCAGGCGCACGAGGTCGTTGTCGAGCCCCGGCGTCTGCTGCGCGCCGCCGCCCGAGACTGCCGGATGCTTGGCAAGCGCCGCATCGGTTTCGCGCAGGGCCACTGTAGGATCGCCGCCGGCCTTGCGGATCAGGCCCGATGCCATGCCCTCGCTGTCTTCGAGCAGGGCTTTCAGCAAATGCTCGGGGGCGATGCGCTGATGCGACATCCGGATGGCGACGGTTTGCGCGCTTTGCAGGAAACCCTTGGCGCGGTCGGTGAAGAGTTCGAGGTTCATGGGGCAGCATATGGTGTGGCGTATTTACAACACAAGAGACTTCGCCGTCCCGCGCTAGGCTCACGCGATGATTGCTCTCGCCGCCCTTGCCGCCGCCCTTACCCCTCAATCCACGCAGGACATCCGCTGCGTCGCGGTGCTCGGCATCGTCGCCTATGACCAGCGCCGCGACACGACCGAATGGGCCGATATCCCGCCGGTCGCCAAGGATGGCGAGCGCTTTGCGGGCATCGTCGGCGAACGGACGATGAAGGAAAGCGGGCGGACGCGCGAGGCGGTGAAAGACCTGATCCTCGCCGAAGTCGCCGCTGTCCAGAAAGCGAAAACCATTGCCCGCCCCGAGGTCGAGTCCTGCGTCAAGCGCATGGCGGTCGTCGCCCCACCTCCGCCCCCGCCCAATTTGCCGCGCTGCGCCGCCGTTATGACGCTCGCTGCTGAGGCAGTGAAAGCGCGCGAGGGGCTATCGTCAGGCGCAAAGGATCTGGCGACGCTCGCCTCGGTGCTCACCTATCGTGCCAAGGTTGAGGGGGTCGCCGCAGGCAAGACCGAGGCACAGGTGGCCGAGGCCATCGCCGCCGACCGCGCAGCGGCGAGCAAGGCAGGCGGTGCGGATGAAGAGGAAATGCAAGGTTGCGCCGAACTGGCGGCGGCGGAATGAGGCCGTTTCACCTCGCCTTTGCAGTCCATGAGCTGGCTGCCGCGCGCGAATTCTATGTCGGTGTGCTCGGCTGCGGCGAAGGCCGCAGCAGCGACACCTGGATCGATTTCGATCTCTACGGCTACCAGATCACGGTGCATCTGTCGGGCAAGCCCGCCGTCGATGTCGTTACCAGCGATGTCGACGGGAAGCCCGTGCCGATTCCGCATTTCGGCGTCGTGCTGGCGATGACCGACTGGAAGGCACTCGCTGCGCGGCTGGAGGCCGCAGGCACGAAATTCGGCATCGCGCCTTATGTGCGTTTCGAGGGACAAGTCGGCGAACAGGCGACGATGTTCTTCCGCGATCCCAGCGGCAATGCGCTGGAGTTCAAAGGGTTCGCGGACGATGCGGGGTTGTTTGCACATTAAAATCCTCCCCTAAGCGAAGTCTTAGGGGAGGGGGACCGCGCCGCGCAGACGGCGTGGTGGAAGGGCGGACGCATTTGCCAAACGAAGCCGATCTAGTGTTGGAAGCGCGTCCGCCCCTCCACCATGCTTCGCATGGTCCCCCTCCCCTGCGTGGAGGAATTAAGGCTTCGCTCACCGACCCCCGAACGTATCGCACTGGTTCGGATCGCCGCTCTGCAACCCGCGCGTCAGCCATTGCTGGCGCTGCGCCGACGATCCGTGGGTGAAGCTGTCGGGCACGGGGCGTTGCCCTGCTGCCTTTTGCAGCGTGTCGTCACCGATGGCCTGGGCGGCCCGCAGCCCCTCCTCAACGTCCCCCGTCTCCATCCGGTCCTTGTTGTTCGCCGCCCAAACCCCGGCATAGCAATCGGCCTGCAGCTCCATGGCCACTTGAAGGGCATTGCCCTGCGTCCGCGACGCGCGCTGCTGTGCGGCCTGCACCTTGTCGGCGATGCCGGTCAGTTTCTGAACGTGATGGCCGACTTCGTGCGCGATGACATAGGCTTGGGCGAAATCGCCGGGTGCGCCGAACCGCTGTTTCAGCTCGTCATAGAATTCAGTATCGAGATACACACCTTCATCGGCAGGGCAGTAGAAGGGCCCCATCGCCGATTGCGCGGCACCACAGCCCGACTGGCCCTTGCCTGCATAGAAGACCAATTTGGGTTGGGTGTAGCCGGGAAGTAGCTTCGCCCAAGTCTGGTTGACGTTGACGAGCGCGTTGCACGAGAACCGGCTCGCGGCATCGATCGCGCAGCTTTGCGCTGTATTTGATCCGGCGCTTTGCTGGTGCGGTGCGGTCGAGGGAGTCGAGGGGCTGACCATTGATCCAAAGCTGCCCAGCCCGCCGAACAGGAAGAACAAAATTCCCAGCACGACCAGCCCGCCGCAGCCAAAGCGGCTGAACACGAACGGCACCAGCATGCCGATGAGGCCGAGTCCGCCCCCGCCACCGCCACCGCCGAATCCGGCGCTGCTGTAATTGCCGCCGCGCTGGTCTTCGACATTGAGGTTGTCTGAATCGTCGAGGCGCATGGCCGTCTCCCCTGTCCTGCGGGTGAAATGCACCGGACGCATCGGCGTTGCAATGCGCGGACGCCCGCCGCACAGGAATTGACATGGCCGACATCGACTCACCCGCTCTCCGCCGTCGCAAGGCGTCGATGCCGCTTCCTGACAAGGTCGCGCTGGTGCTTCAGGGCGGCGGGGCGCTCGGCTCGTATCAGGCGGGCGTGTATCAAGCGCTCGATGCCGCCAACATCGCGGTCGATCAGGTCGCGGGCATTTCGATCGGTGCGGTCAATGCCGCGTTGATCGCGGGCAACCCGCCCGAGTTGCGGGTGAAGGCGCTCAGGACGTTCTGGGACCGCATGTCGGCGGCGCTGCCGACCTTTCCCATCTGGGGCGGCGATCTTGGGCGCGAATGGCTGCACGAGGCCTCGGCGATGTTTGTTGCCGCGTTCGGGGTGCCGGGGTTCTTCAAACCCAATATGCTACCGCCCGCAATGGCGTGGCCCGGCAGCATGCAGGCGTTGAGCCTCTATGATTCGGGACAGCTGGCGAAAACGCTCGACGATCTGGTCGACTGGGATTTGCTCAACGACGGGCCGGTCGGCTGCGCGGTCGGGGCGGTCGAGATCGAGAGCGGCAATTTCCATTATTTCGACAACCGCAAGGAACGGCTCGACGCGCGGCACATCATGGCCTCGGGCGCGCTGCCGCCGGGGCTCCCTCCGATCGAGATCGACGGCAAACTCTGGTGGGACGGCGGGCTGGTTTCGAACACCCCGCTGAGCCATGTCCTCGATACGCAGGACGCCGAACTGCTGGTGTTTCAGGTCGATCTATTCTCGGCGAGCGCGGCGCGGCCCCGGACGATCATGGATGTGATCGCGCGCGAAAAGGAAATCCGCTTTTCCAGCCGTACCCGCCAGATCAGCGACCAGCTCGTCAAGCTGCGTACCGAGCGCGAGGCCATCCGGCGCGTGCTGAAAAAACTGCCCGAAGCGATGCACAACGATCCCGATGTCGCGCGTTTGACCGAAATGGCGCGGGAATTTCCGGTCAACATCGTCCAGCTCATCTACCGCGCCAATGCGTGGGAGGGCGGCGCGCGCGACTATGAATTCTCGGCGCGGACGATGCAGGAGCACTGGGCGGCAGGCGAGGCGGCGGTTGCCGAAACGATCGGCCATTCCGAGCTCGTCGCGCAGAACATCCTCGACGGCAAAACCGCCGCGTTCGACCTCATGCCCCGCTAGTATCTGGAGTTCACACATGTTTCTCAAACGCAAAACCGCACTCGTCACCGGCTCCACCTCGGGCATCGGTCTCGGCTATGCCAAGGCGCTGGCGGGCGAAGGCGCGAACGTCATGATCAACGGTTTCGGCGATACCGCCGAGATCGAGAAGGAGCGTTTGGGGCTGGAGGCGCTGTCGGGCGGCAAGGCGCTGTATTCGGACGCCGACATGACCAAGCCCGCCAGCATCGCGGCGATGGTCGCGACCTGTGCCGAGCGGCTCGGGGGGCCGGACATCGTCATCAACAACGCCGGTATCCAGTTCGTTTCGCCCATCGAGGATTTCCCCGACGAGAAATGGGACGCGATCATCGCCATCAACCTGTCGTCGGCGTTCCATGTCATCAAGGCCGCGCTGCCGGGGATGAAGGCGAAGAAGTGGGGCCGGATTATCAATACCGCCTCGGCACATTCGCTGGTCGCGAGCCCCGATAAATCGGCCTATGTGACGGCGAAGCACGGGCTGGTAGGGCTGACCAAGACGGTCGCGCTCGAAGCAGCGACGTTCGGGGTGACGGCGAATTGCATTTCGCCCGGCTATGTCTGGACGCCGCTCGTCGAAAAGCAGATTCCCGACACGATGAAGGCGCGGGGCATGACCAAGGAGCAAGTGATGAACGACGTCCTGCTCGCCGCGCAACCGACCAAGGAATTCGTGACCGTCGAGCAGGTCGTGGCGCTGGCGATGTTCCTGTGCGGCGACGCGGCGGCGGCGATCACGGGGGCGAATCTGTCGATCGACGGCGGCTGGACGGCGGCATGAAGCGCGCGCTCGCGTTTCTGGGGGCGGCGGCGCTGGTGCCGATGGCAGGCGTCGCGAAAACGCCCAAGACCGCGGTCGTAACCGCTCCCGACTGGCGCGCCCTTGCCAGTCGCGACGATCTCCGGCGCATCCGGACATGGCGCGATGCCTTTGTCGAGGCGCTGGCCGAGGCGGCCGCGAGCGGCGACACCGCAAGGGTGGCCGCCGAAGGGAATTTGCTCGATCCCGATGCGGCCCTCGATGGTGCGGCGATCCCGGCCGGTCGATACCGCTGCCGGACGATCAAGCTCGGATCGGCGGGCGCCAAAGGGCTGGGCTTTGTCGCCTATCCGGGGTTCGATTGCCGGGTTTCAGTGCAGGGCGCGGCGACGGTGTTCGAAAAACTGGGCGGATCGCAGCGTCCGACCGGACGCCTCTACCCCGGCGGCGCGCAGCGGCAGGTGTTCCTCGGGACGCTGGTGCTCGGCGATGAAATCCGGGCGCTCGGCTATGGACGCGATGCGACCCGCGACATGGCGGGCGCGGTCGAACGCATCGGGCCGCAGCGCTGGCGGCTGGTCTTTCCCTATCCGCGGTTCGAATCGACGCTCGACGTCATCGAGCTCGTCCCCGCCAGCTGAGCCGCGAACCCGGCAAGCACCGTTTCCAGTTCGGCGAGCGAATAGGGCTTGGTCAGCACCGGCATATCGGCGTGCGCAGGCTCTATGCCGCCCGCGCCATAGCCGGTGGTGAAGGCGAACGGGCATCCCAGCGCCTTCAGCCGGGTTGCCAGTGCCATACTGCTGTCGCCGTTCAGGTTGACGTCGAGCAGGGCCGCATCGAACGCCCCGCCGGTACAGGCGGACAGGGCATCGTCGAGCGTTGCGGCGGTCACGACGACCGTATGACCCAGCGCGTCGATCAGATCCTCGGCCATCATCGCAATGAGCGCCTCATCCTCGACGAGCATCAGGCGAAGGGAAGCAGCAGTCACGTCACATTGCCCTTTCGCGGCGCGTCGATGGCGCAATGGACGCCAGTGGGTGCGAATTCGACCTTTACGCGACCGCCGAGGTCGCTGGCCAGCGCGCGTTCGATCATCTTGACTCCGAAACCCCTTTGCCGGGGCACAACGACAGCCGGTCCCCCCCATTCGCGCCAGTCGAGATGGAGCCGGTCGCCCCTGATTTCCCACGTAATGCCGACCCGGCCCTCGGCCGTACTCAACGCTCCGTATTTGACGGCGTTGGTCCCCAGTTCATGCAGGGCCATTGCCAGCGCCACCGCGGCCTTGGGCGTGACTTCCAGCGTATCGCCCGCAGCGTCGATGCGGGTCGCGTCGAGCGGGGCGGTGGCGGCGCGGACGAGTTCGCCCAGAGTCACGCCCTCCCATTGCTCGCGGGTCAGCAGGTCATGGGCGGCGGCAAGCGTGCCGATGCGGGCGATGAAATTGGCCTGTGCGGCGGCGCTGTCCGTGGACTTGCCGAAACTCTGATGCGCGATGGCCTGGACTAGCGCGAGCGTGTTCTTCACCCGGTGGTTGAGCTCGTTGATCAGCAGCGCCTGTCGCTCCTCGAACGCGCGCCGCTCGCTGACGTCGCGCGAGATCGACAGCAGCCCGATCGGACGCTTGTCGGGATCGACGATCAGGGTCGAATTGTTCTCCCAGCGCATCCGGCGGCCGTCGGGCGACGTGACCGCAACCTCGTGCCGAGTGTTGCCGCCGTGATCGAGCTTGTGGCGGAGCATCGATGTCGTCTGCGCGAACCCTTGCGGATCGACGAAATCGGCAATCGACCGCCCGATCAGCGCGTCGCGGGTCAGGCCGATGGCCCGCGCCCCGGCTTCATTGGCATCGGTGATGCGCTGGTCGATGTCGGCCGTGAAGATGATGTCCTCGGCCTGTTCGAAGATCAGGCGATAGCGCTGCTCGCTGGCGCGCAACGCGAAATCGGTCCGCAGGCGTTGCAGCGCACCCCATAGCCGTGCGGTCGCGGCCTCCGCCATGGCAATCTCGAACGGCGTCCAGACGCGCGGCACTTTGCTCTGGATAAAAATGCCGCCGCGATACTGGTCGCGCTCGCGGATCGGCACGACCAGCCCCGCCGCCATGTGCATGCGTTCGTGTCTGCCGAGAATCAACGGATCGGCCGTGCGGGTGTCGAACGCGCTGTTGTCGATGATGACGGTTTCGCCGCGCGCGAGTTCGGGACCGATGTCGCCGAACGCGCCGACGGGGTAGCTGCCACGGATGTCGGGCATGGTGTCCCGCGCCCAGACTTCGCGGATCGCCACTGACGCGTTCGCGCTTTCGACTTCGGCGAAACCCACGCGGTCGGCATTCAGGTCGTCGCCGATCAGGTTCAGAGCGACCGCCATGATCGCCTGCAGCGACGGTGCGTCGAGCAGGGCCTCATCGAGCCGGACCAGCAGCCGGTCGAGCTTCTTGCGGAACACTTCCCTGGTCGTGTTGCGCGCCCCGCACAGCACGCCCGCGATCTGCCCGTCGTCGCCCGCAACCGGCCAGAAGGTGAGATTCCAATAGACTTCGCGAACGCGCTCGCCGTCGGCAAGGGCAAAGGGTTCGTCTAGCAGGGTCAGGCTGTGCCGCGTCCGCGCGACTTCGGCGAAGCGCGAATGGATCGCCTCCCACCAGTCGCCCCAGGCCTCTGCGCCCGGCATCCCGATCTGCGCCGGCCGTCCCTCGAAGCCGCCGATCGCCGCCTGGTTATAGACGATGCGCCAGTCGGGTCCCCAGTACAAAGTCATCGGCATGTCGGACGCGAGCAGGAAATCGACCATCGTCGCCAGTTGCAGGGGCCAGTGCTCGCGGCTGCCGAACGACGTTGCGCTCCAGTCGTACGGCTCGGACAGGCGCGGGGCTGCCCCTGCGCGGTCGATACGACCGGCAGCGGGAACCCCAGCCAAGGTTGATGTGTCCGCTATAGCCACCCCGCCGCTCTATCGCGCGGGAATGGCTTGGCAATTCCCCCGACGCGGAAGTCCAAACGCCGAAACGCCCGCCCGGTTCCCCGGACGGGCGCCTTCCTCCCCAGGAAGTCTGGAGGCGGCACGGATTAGCGAAGCTAATCCGCACTCGCCGAAAGACCGGACGGCGGTCCGTCAGGACCGACCGACGAGACAGCGGCTTTGCCGCTGTCCGGTCCAAACTCTAAGGCCCCGCCGTCGGCAAAGCCGCCGTCGTCGGTCGGCGCGAGCGCCGCCGGCCGGGCTGGCCGCGAGATCGGATTGGCTGCCGCTAATCCGCGTCCGCAGCCTAGCCGAACTGGTTCATCGTGTTATGCGCGCCGCCGGCTTTCAGCGCCGCTTCACCCGCGAAATACTCCTTGTGGTCGTCGCCGATGTCGGACCCCGACATGTTCTGATGCTTGACGCAGGCAATCCCTTCGCGGATTTCCTTGCGCTGCACGCCCGCGACATAGCCGAGCATGCCCGCCTCGCCGAAATACTCCTTCGCCAGATTGTCGGTCGACAGCGCGGCAGTATGATAGGTCGGCAGGGTGATCAGGTGGTGGAAAATCCCCGCCCGCTTCGCGCCGTCGGCCTGGAACGTGCGGATGCGCTTGTCGGCGGCAATGCCGAGTTCGGTATCATCGTACTTCGCGTCCATCAGGCCTGCGCGGTCATAGGCCGAAACATCGAGGCCCTGCTGGACCATCGCGTCATAGACCTGCTGACGGAAATTCAGCGTCCAGTTGAAGCTGGGCGAGTTGTTATAGACGAGCTTCGCGTTCGGAATGACCGCGCGGATGCGGTCCATCATGCCCGCAATCTGTTCGACATGGGGCTTTTCGGTCTCGATCCAGATCAGGTCCGCACCGTTCTGGAGGCTGGTGATCGAGTCGAGCACGCAGCGGTCCTCGCCGGTCCCGGGCCGGAACTGGAACAGGTTGGACGGCAGTCGCTTGGGCCGCATCATCTTGCCGTCGCGGTTGAGGATGACATCGCCATTCTGCGCGGTCGCCGGATCGATTTCCTCGCAGTCGAGGAAGCTGTTGTACTGGTCGCCAAGGTCGCCCGGCTCGTTGCTGACCGCAATCTGCTTGGTGAGACCCGCGCCGAGCGAGTCCGTCCGCGTCACGATGATGCCCTCGTCGACGCCCAGTTCTAGGAAGGCATAGCGGCAGGCGCGGACCTTCGCGAGGAAGTCCTCGTGCGGCACGGTGACCTTGCCGTCCTGATGCCCGCACTGCTTTTCGTCGCTGACCTGGTTCTCGATCTGCAGCGCGCAGGCCCCGGCCTCAATCATCTTCTTGGCGAGCAAATAGGTCGCCTCGGCATTGCCGAAGCCCGCGTCGATGTCGGCGATGACGGGGACGACATGCGTCTGGAAACCGTCGATCTTCGCCAACACCGCGTCGCGCTCGGCCCCTTGCGCCGCGTCGAGTTGCTTGAACAACAGGTTGAGCTCGCGCGAGTCGGCCTGACGGAGGAAGGTGTAGAGTTCCTCGATCAGCGCGGGGACGCTGGTCTTTTCGTGCATCGACTGGTCGGGCAGCGGGCCGAACTGCGACCGCAGCGCCGCGACCATCCAGCCCGACAGATAGAGGTATTTGCGCTTGGTCGTACCGAAATGCTTCTTGATCGCGATCATCTTCTGCTGGGCGATGAAGCCGTGCCAGCAGCCGAGCGACTGGGTGTATTGCGACGAGTCCGCGTCATAGGCGGCCATGTCGGCGCGCATGATCTTGGCGGTGTAGCGGGCAATGTCGAGGCCCGAGCGGAAGCGGTTCTGGAGGCGCATCCGGGCGGCGGATTCGGCATCGATGCCGTTCCACGACCCCTGGGTGTCGATCAGCTGGCGGAGTGCGGCGGTTTCGGTGGAGTAGGTCATCCGGGGGAGAGCTTTCACTTCATTGACAGGTCGATGTCATCAACCTCACCCATATCGACCCCAAAAAGCGACAGAAATCTGTGAGTTTTGTTGTTATTGCGTCGCAGCAATGGTGGGCGAACTTGTATTGTTGTAAATAATATGACAAGCTGCAGCTATGGCCGAAGCCAAACTTTTTGCTGGACATGCCGTAAAGCGGTTGCGGCGCGCGGGCGGCCTGACGCAGGCGGCGATGGCCGAGGCGCTGGCGGTGTCGCCGTCGTACCTCAACCTGATCGAACGCAACCAGCGCCCGCTGACCGCGCCGATTCTGCTCCGCATGGCCGAGCGCTACGATTTCGATCCGCGGCGGCTGGGCGGCGCGACGCCCGGCGGCGGGGTGGAGGCGGTGCGGCGGCGGCTGGCCGACCCGATGTTCGCCGATCTGGAAATCGACCGCAGCGAGGTCGAGGAATGGCTGGCAGCGGCCCCCGGCGGGGTCGAAGCCTTCGCGCGGCTGTTCGATAGCGGCGCGGGCGGCGGCGGCTCCGGCGCGCCGGTGGCGACCGACCCCGTCGGCCCCGTCCGCCGCGAGATCGAGCGCTGGCGCAACCATTTCCCCGATCTGGAGGCGCAGGCCGAGGCGCTGTCCGACGAGCTCCGCCTCGGCTCGGGCGACCTGTACGGCGCGATGGCCGAACGGCTGCGGGTGACGCACCAGCTCGGCATCCGCATCCTGCCCGTCGACGTCATGCCGGGAACGCTGCGCCGCCTCGATCTGCACGCGCGCCAGTTGCAATTGAGCGAACTGCTCGACCCCGCCAGCCGCACTTTTGCCGCCGCCTTCCAGCTCGGCCAGATCGAGGCGAAGGCCGAGATCGAGGCGCTGATCAAGGGCGCGAATTTCACCGACCGCGTGTCCGAACGCCTGTACCGCCGCCATCTGACCAGCGGTTTCGCCGCCGCCCTGATGATGCCCTACGACCGGTTCCTGCGCGCGTGCGAGGCGACCGGCTATGACGTCGAACTCCTCCAGCGGCGGTTCGGTGCGGGCTTCGAACAGGTCGCACACCGGCTGACCACGCTCAGCCGCACCGGCGCACGCGGCCTGCCCTTCTTCATGCTCCGCATCGACCGCGCGGGGCAGGCGTCGAAACGCTATGCCGGCGCCAGCGCCTCGCCTTTGGTCGAGGCCGACGGGCGCTGTCCGCTGTGGGACGTCCATAGCGCCTTCGACCGCCCCGGCGCGCTGGTGCGCCAGACCGTGGAACTCGAAGACGGTAGCCGCTGGTTCACCCAGGCCCGCACCGTCAGCCCGCAGGGAGGGCGCGTGGGGCAAGTCCGCGCGCAATTCGCCGTCGGCCTCGGCCTCGACGCGACGCTCGCCGCCCCGCTCGCGGCGGCGCGCGGCTTCGACCTGAAGCTGGGGCAGGCGACCCCCATCGGCCTCGGCTGCCGCGCCTGCACCCGCGCCGACTGCCCCCAACGCGCCGCGCCGCCCGCATCGCGCGTGCTGGTGTTCAACGAACGCGAGCGCGGCGTGAGCCCGTTCGTGTTTGCGGGGGATTGAGGGGGCGGCTGCTTCCGAAGCTATACTGTCACGTCGTGTCCAAGCGACCGAAGTGCCTTGCTCGTTCGCGCATTTCTAGGTGGATAGATGTCAGGCAATGCCCAGCCAACGAGTTCCCCAAGGGCGCTTCTACCAATATGGTCGATCTTCCAATTCTGGTCGCTTATTCCCTCCCACAACCTGATCGGAACATCCGAGGGGCTTCCCCCATAGAAAACGTGACTCAGCAATTCGAAGGCATCATGCCCTCCATTGGAGCGTTCGCCGACAATCCGTCCTGCTAACGCTCGGCTCTTTTCGTCCATCGAATATTGGCGAGTTCCGGGCAGGCCAACAAGCTGGTTTGGTATTCGGCGGGCATGGTCCGCTATCGCATGCACCCGACGAAAAATCTCATAGAGTTTGTCGTCGGTTTGCGTGAGCAACTCACCTTGGGAAAGGTGGTCACGCAGGTACGGTGCCCATTCGTTGAGCATCCTGTCCTCGCTCGAAGGCGGCGTTATCTGGTCGCGCCACCACTCAAGCGCTTCGATTTCGGCCCTATCAGGGTTTGCCGCATTCCGTTCGTGCCACTCTTCGAAATAGGAGCGACCACCCGACATAACCCGGTTGTAGTAATGAGCATGGAGAAACTGATCGACATGAGCGCCGAGCGGCACCCCCGGTTCGACCCAGACTGGTCGGTAGTTTTCGACCTTCGCCGACAGATTTCGGAGCAGTGTAAGAGTGCTGTTCCATTCATTCAGAAACGCTGTTCTACGGCGCTCATTGGCGGCTTTTTCGGGTACTTGGACGAGACCGGCCCAAGGCCTGACATGCGGACTTTCGAGCAATGATTTCGCGTTGGCAGCATCTGCATCCCTCAGCTTCCCGAGCTGTTTTTGCCGCGCTTCGAGAGCCGCGCAAATTTCCTCGGTTAAGGGCGAGCCATTCTGATTCAGGGTCGCGAAAAAATCTTTCAGTTGTAAATCCAAGCCAAGAGATTCGAGTTCCGCTTCGGTATAAAATGTACCTGCCTCGACATTGGTGTACCAGGCGCTATCCGAAAGGTTCGCCGACCCGACATAGGCACCTACGCCATGCCACCAAATTACCTTGGCATGGAATTTTCTGACAAGCTTGCAGGTGTAGCTGGCCGATCGTCTGGACAGGAATCGTCGCAGGATAGCGGGTGCGACCGGAACGCTGTCGTCGAATCTGCCCCAGAATCTGAGCGGAATTTTGTTCTGCCAGCACCAGTCGAACAGCAAATCTTCCTTAGTGACATATGCTACTGCGGCATCGACGCGTTCAGTCGCGCTGGCGCTATTCAGGGTGATGTTACGTAGGTACTCACCGTTGATCGCATTCAAAACCAGATGCATTCGTGTCTCCGAGCAGTCGCCAACCCGGCGCAATAAACCTAAAACGCCTTCTTCACATCCGTGTGCCCGAAATCCTCGCCCTTAAACGCCAGCGCCTCGTCCGTATCCATCGCCAGCGCATAGCTGAAACAGTCGCCGTAATTCAGTCTGGCCGCATGGCCGCTGCCTTTGCCGAAACGGGCATAGGCCGAGCGGCCGAGGCGTGCTTGGCGGGGGGTGACGGGGACGATCTCGACCAGCAGCCGGTCGAGGAACCGGTCGAGGTTGGCGCTGGCGTCCGCATCGCCCGCTGCGTCGATCACGATGCTGGTTTCGAGGTAAGTCGCCGCCGAAATCTTCAACGGTGGCACGGCGTCGTACAGGCGTTCGGTCCACAGCCGGTAGTCGTCTTCCTTTTTCAGCACCGCCACGATCACCGAGGAATCGACGATCATTTGGGCAATCCGCCTTCGTCGTAAAAAGCAGCGTCCATGTCCGCCGACCCGATTTGCGGAAGAAGCCGCCAATGCGTGTCTTCGATGATATCGAACAGCGCGCGCAAATTGGCGCTGCGGTCGACAACGCGCGCGCGTTTGGCATCGCGCAGGGCGCGGGTGACGGCATCGGTCAGCGAAATGCCGTCGATTTCGGCCAGTTCGCGCGCAAGCTCGACGGCTTCCGCGTTTTTGATGTTCATCTGGACGCCCATTCTACCCTCCGACGGCAGCGTTCTACCACAAGCAAGTGGCTCGATCTATCCCGTCCCTAGTGCATCGACGGCCCCCCGCCCCGCCCCTTCAACTCGTCCAGCGCCTCGCGGTACGCGTCGCGGTTGCGGGTCCAGCCGAGCTGGCAATCGGCCCAGGCAATGCCGCCATAAGCCAGCGCCGAGGCGAGCCACGCCAGCCACAGCGGCACGCCCAGCCATTGCAGCATGGCGAACAGGCCGATCACGCCGAGGCCGAAGCCGAATGCAGTGGTGGCGGCCGTCGGGGGCTTGTCGGGCGGGGGCGGGGCGATCTCGTCGGCGCGCGCCTTGGCTTGGTCGAAAGGGGTCATGCCAATCGATTATAGCATGATGACGAAAGATCGACCTCTTCTTCGAGCGTCAGCGAGAAGCCCCGCCGAGCGTGAGCGAGGTGCCCGTTGCGCTTCTCGCTGACGCTCGAAGGAGCACCTCGCTGGCGCTCGGCGAAGAGCAGCTGTTTCTACCGCGTCCCTTTCGCCTTTGCCGCGCCAACCGCACCCGGCGCGACCGCGCGGTCGCTGATCGACCAGAGCGAGTCGACGCCGATCAGCCCGTTGAAGATCGGGTTGCTCTGGGCATAGATATCGAGCGCGCCAGGGCCGCCCGCCGCCTGATATTCGTCGCTCTTGGCGGGCCAGGCGGCGCGGTGGTGGCAATTCATGCAGTTGGTTGCGATCGGATGGTCGGCGGCCAGTTCGATGTACGGGTTGTACGCGACCGGCCATTGCGCGCCGCCCGGGGTCGCGGGGATGCCATAGGTCGCGGTCATCAGATAATTGCGCCACGGCCCCGGGGCTTGCGTCACGGGCAGGTTCGGGCGGTTCGCGGCATAGGGGCCGGCGTTCGGCCGGTCGCTCCACCACACCGACTGGAACGTCCAGGCCGGTTGTTCCTTGCTCATCACATGCATGGCGACCAGCACGAGATAGTCGCCCTGCTGGAACATGCGGCCATAGGCATAGTACGCCGAGGCATCGAGGATCGCGCGGTCGCACTGCGCCATCGTCGCCAGATTGGGGCGGTAGTTGTAGAATTGCTGGACGCCCGCGACGCGCGGGGAGGCATAGGTGTTCGGCCCCAGCGGCTTGCCGTTCATCGTCACGCCATAGAGATACTGGACACTCGCCGGGGCGACGGTCGCCTGCGGCGTCGGGGTGACCGCAACCGCGCGCGGCCATTGGCTCTGGATTTCGAAGCCGGAGTAGACGCCATTGTCGTTTTTCAGGTCGTCCCACACGGGGAGCGCGGTAAAGCCGCTGCCCTTCACCGGCCACATCATCGGTTTCAGCGCAATCGAACCGGCGGGCATCGCGGCCATTTGTTTCGTCTGGTTCGGCGGCGGGATCATGCCGTTGAGCGTCGACTGCTGGTAGAGCTTGTTGTTGCGGATCCAGTTGTAGGCGGGCTGGTTATAGATGACGCCCGCGACCATCACGTCGCCGTTGTTCTGCAAGGTCGGCCCGTTGGCGAGCGAGGCGATGCTGGTCGGCGTTGCCGGGATGAGGCATTTCGACCCCGCATAGCGCGCCATCACCGGCGGCGGGACGGCATAGACCGGTGACACCGGGAAGTTGATCGGGTCGGCACCGGTGGTCAGGCCGTTGTTCAGCTTGAATGCGCGCATCGGCTTGCCGCCGTGGACGTTGGCGGCGGCGAGCGTGGTGGCAGACGCGAAGGCCTGCGTCTCGGTGCACCAGCTTTGCCAGACCGGCTGGCCGTTCTGCACGGTATTGAGCGCGGCCCACAAATTCCAGCCGTGCGTGCGGGTGCGCGCGACATTGCCGCTCGCGACCCAGCCCTGCACCGTCGCCGCCGATTGCGGATAGTCGAAGCCGGTCGGGATGCCGCGCGGGGCGGGGCAGGCGGCGGGGTTGGCAGCCATTTTCTGTGCGGTGGCACGCCAGCCAAGAGTGGTGCCGAGTGCGGCAACCAGAACCAGCGCGGCAATGACCGGCAAACGCCAGGCCGGACGGAACGAAAGCGTCATGTCGCATCTCCCCCGAAAATTGTGACGCAATGTTACGCGAAATCGCGAGGGCTGTCCAATTTTTATATCACCTGACTTTCGCGGCACCCCACCCTAGCTTGGCACCCGACAGCTTCAGGAGTTCCATCATGACCGACACCCCCGAATACGTCCCGCCCAAGGTGTGGACATGGAACAAGGAAAACGGCGGGCAATTCGCCAGCATCAACCGCCCGACCGCTGGGCCGACGCACGACAAGGAACTGCCGGTCGGCAAACATCCGCTGCAGCTCTATTCGCTGGCGACGCCCAATGGGGTGAAAGTGACGGTCATGCTCGAGGAGCTGCTGGCCGCCGGACACAGCGGCGCGGAGTACGACGCGTGGCTGATCCGTATCAACGAGGGCGACCAGTTCGGCAGCGGTTTTGTCGATATCAATCCGAATTCGAAAATCCCGGCGCTGATGGACCGCAGCGGCCCCGCGCCGGTGCGTGTGTTCGAATCGGGCTCGATCCTGCTCTACCTCGCCGACAAGTTCGGGGCGTTCCTGCCGACCGACCCGGCGGGGCGGACCGAGGCGCTCAACTGGCTGTTCTGGCAAATGGGCGCCGGACCGTTTCTGGGCGGCGGCTTCGGCCATTTCTACACCTATGCACCGGTCAAGATCGAATATGCCATCGACCGCTTTGCGATGGAGGTGAAGCGTCAGCTCGACGTGCTCGACCGGCGGCTGGCGGATAACGAATATCTCGGCGGCGCAGACTATACGATTGCCGATATGGCGGTGTGGCCGTGGTACGGGGCAGTCGCCAAGGGGCAAGCTTACGGCGATGCCGCCGAGTTCCTGTCGGCGCATGAGTATAAGAACGTCATCCGCTGGACCGACCAGATCGCGGCGCGACCCGCCGTCAAACGCGGGCGCATGGTCAATCGCGCGATGGGCGATCCGTCGAGCCAGCTGCGCGAACGCCATGACGCGAGCGATTTCGAGCTGCGGACGCAGGACAAGCTGGAGACGGCCTGAATTACTCCCCAGCGAAGCGCTGGGGAGGAGTAGCAGCGCGCCTACCCCCGCGCGGCGGCAATCGGTTCGCGGGCGCGGGTGACGGGTGCGCCTTCCAGCGGCATCGTGTCGTTGAAGCGGGACAGCACCAGTCCGCCCGTGCCGCTGCGGTATTCGGTCAGCGCGCAATTGGCGATGTCGCCTGCCGCGTCGATGGCCAGCACGCCCGCCTCGTCGAGCTCCTCGAGCACATAGCGCAGGCAAAAGATTACGCATTCATGCGCGACGATCATCACCCGCGCGCCGGCGTGGTGCAGCGAGATCCGGTCGATCACCCCGCGCAGCCGCAGGATGACGTCGCACCAGTTTTCGCCGCCGGGCGGGCGGTGGTAGAATTTGCCGAGCAGGGTGCGCTGTTCGGCCTGGTCGGGATGGAGCGCCTTCACCCCCTCCCAGGTCAGCCCGTCAAGGATACCGAGTTCGCGCTCGCGCAGGCGCTCGTCGGTCAGGATGCGGACACCGGGCGCGGTGCCGCCCGCGCTCTGGAGCGAAGCCACGGTGTCGGTTGCGCGCTGATAGGGCGAGGTCAGGACGATGTCGGGGCGGGCGCTGTCCGGCTGCGCGGCGAACCATTGCCCCAGTGCATGTGCCTGCGCCGCGCCCGCGACCGACAGCCCGGTGTCCATGTCGCGGGCGTTCAATGCGACGCGGTGGTGGCCCGCGCTCGTTGCGGCATGGTTCGCCAGCATCGCCGCACTCTCGCCGTGGCGGACGATCCACAGGACCGACGGCCAGCGGCTCATGCGTCCTGTTTTGCTTTCATGGCTTCGACGATGCGCTTGACGTCCTGGCTCTGCCCGCGTGGGAGGATCAGCACGTCGTTCCCGCTGGCAACCACAATCAGGTCATGGACGCCGACCGCCGCAATGCGGATGCCGTCGCTGCGGATCAGGCAGTTGCTGGTGTCGAGCGCAATGACTTCGCCATGATGTGCGTTCCCGTCGGCGTCGCTGCCGAGGGTGTGGAGGGCATCCCATGACCCGACATCGGACCAGCCCATCGCGACGGGGACGACGGCGACTCGCCCCCCATTTTCTTTGGCGGCCTTTTCCATGACGGCATAGTCGATCGATTCGGACGGGCTGGCGGCAAAGGCGGCCTCGTCGGGCAGGATACGGCTGCCCTCACGTTTCGCGGTGGCGACCGCGCGCTGGGCGGCGGCAAGCATATCGGGTTCATAAACAGCAAGCGCGCCGAGAAACGCATCGGCGCGGAACAGGAAGATGCCGCCGTTCCACACGTGATCGCCGCCCGCGATCATCGCTTCGGCACGCGCGCGGTCGGGCTTTTCGACGAAGCGCGCGACTTTGTGGACGCCGGCGCTGAGCACCTCGCCGGTCTGGATATAGCCATAGCCGGTCTCCGGCCCGTCGGGCGCGATCCCGAACGTTGTCAGCCAGCCATCCGCAACCAGCGGCAGCGCGGCATCGACGGCAGCCATGAACGCGGCCTCGTCGGCGATGACATGGTCGCTGGGCATGACCAGCAGCGGCGATGCCGGATCGGCGAGCAGTGCCGCAAGCGCAATCGCGGGGGCGGTGTTGCGGGCGAGCGGTTCGAGCACCAATGTCGCTTCGGCCCCGCCCAATTGCGCCTCGATCAGGTCGGCGTGACGGGCATTGGCAACGACCATCGGCGCAGCAAAACGGCTGCGGTCGGCACAGCGCGCCACCGTCGCCTCGAACATGGTCGCATCGGACGCCAGCGGCAGGAACTGCTTGGGCCGGTCGGGCCGCGACATCGGCCACAGCCGCGTGCCGGAGCCGCCGGACAGGATGACGGGCGTGATGCGGACCTGTGCAGTCATGTAAGCTCCCTAGACGCGACAACCGCATCCCGCCAGCGCAACGCCACAGCGCGCGTCTGGCTCCCGCCTTCACCATATCTTTGTCAATTTGGGCGACAGGGAGCACAGGTGTCGGAAAATTTGACGCTTTGACAGGATTGGCGAGCGACGGACGAGCGTGTTCAGGCTGTTCAAACATTATGTGCCCTATGCGGTGCTGTTCCTCGCGCTGATCGATTTCGCGCTGCTGTTCGGCGCGGCCGAGGCGGCATGGGTCGTGCGCGCGCGGCAGATCGGTATGGGCGTCGATCCGATCGCCGTGCGCTACTGGCCGCTGGTCAACTTTGCGGTGACGCTCCAGCTCGCGATGATTGCGGTCGGGGTGTACGGGTCGGACGCGTTCCACTCGCTGCGGTTCGCTGCTGCGCGGCTCGTCGTCGCGATCTGCCTCGGCGTGATTTTCCTGTCGGTCGTCTATTTCGCGCTGCCGGGCTACACCTTGTGGCGGTCGAATTCGCTGTACGCGATGTTCTTCGCCTTCGTCTTGCTGGTCTCGGTGCGGATGGTGCTCGGGCGGATGTTCGGGACCGAGGCGTTCAAGCGGCGCGTGCTGGTGCTGGGCGCGGGACAGCGCGCTGCACGGCTCGGGCGGCTGGGGGCAGAACGCGCGACGAGTTTTTCGGTCGTCGGCCATATCGACATGGGCGATTGCGAACCCGTCGTTGCGACTGCGGTGCCGCGCGCCGCGATCGACAGCCTCGCCAGCTATGCCGCCACCTTGGGCGCGAACGAAGTCGTGCTGGCGCTGGAGGAACGGCGCAAGGCCATGCCTGTCGCCGACTTGTTGCACATCCGCACGCTGGGGATGCACGTCAACGAGATTTCGACGTTCCTCGAACGCGAGACCGGTCGCGTCGATCTTCGCAGCATCAACCCGAGCTGGCTGATCTTTTCCGACGGCTTTTCGAGCGGGCGGCGGCTGTCGTCATTGGCCAAGCGGCTGTTCGACATCGTGGTCGCCGCGCTCCTGCTGACGCTGACCCTGCCGTTCGTCCTTTTCGCAGCCGTGCTGGTGAAGCTCGAATCCAAGGGGCCTGCTTTCTACCGCCAGACCCGCGCGGGCCTCTACGGCGCGCCGTTCGATATCCTGAAGCTGCGCTCGATGCGTCAGGATGCCGAAGCGGGCGGCAAGGCCGTGTGGGCGGAAAAGGACGATCCGCGCATCACCCGCGTCGGGCGCTTTATCCGCAAGGTCCGCATCGACGAGCTGCCGCAGGTCTGGACGGTGCTGAAGGGCGAGATGAGCTTCGTCGGCCCGCGCCCCGAACGGCCCGAATTCGTCGCCGAACTCGGCAAGAAAATCCCGTTCTACGCCGAACGCCATGTCGTGAAACCGGGCATCACCGGCTGGGCGCAGATCAACTATCCCTATGGCGCGAGCCTCGACGATGCGCGGCACAAGCTCGAATACGACCTGTACTACGCGAAGAACTACACGCCGTTTCTCGACGTCGTGATCATCCTCCAGACGATCCGCGTCGTGCTGTTTCCGGATGGGGCGCGATGACCGCGCTGGCGCTCGCCTGGAGCCATGCGCTCGCCGCGGTGTTGTTCATGGGCGTCGCGGTCTGGCAGGCCAAGCACTGGCGCGACCGCGCGGCGCGCGCCGTCATCGTTGCGTGCGCGCTGACGGGGGTGTGGGCGGCGGTAACGGCATCGGCGGGCGTCGATGCGCCCGCGAGCCAGTTCGCCGAAAGCGTCCGCAATTTCGCCTGGCTGACCTTCCTTTACGCCCTGTTGCGGCGCGGCGGGACCGAATATCGCAGCTTGCGCGCGCTGTATTCGGTGCTGTTCTTTGCGGCGGGCGCGACCGCAGTGATCGATCTGCTCGCAGCGGTCGATCCGACGCGCGACCTGCCGACGACATGGCCATTGGTGTCGGCGTTTGCGCTCAGGATGGTGTTCGCGGTCGGGGTGCTGGTCGCGGTGCACAACCTCTACACGGCAACGGCAGCAGGCGCGCGGGCGGGTGTCGGCCTGCCGCTGGCCGCGCTCGGTGTGCTGTGGGGGATCGATCTGACTTTCTACGCGCTCTGCTGGACACAAGGGTCGTGGGTCGGCGAGTTCGCGGTCGCGCGTGGCGTGGTTGCGGCGGGGCTGGCCCCGCTGATGGCGCTGGCGGCGGCGCGCAATACCGGCTGGACGATCCGGCTGTCGCGCACGGTGGCGTTCCGCTCGATCGGTCTGGTGACGGCGCTCGGCTATCTCAGCGCGGTGATCTTGTCGGCCTATGCGCTGCAGTCGCTGGGCGGCAGCTGGTCGCGCGCGATCCCGCCGCTGGTGCTGCTGGCGGCGGCGCTGGTCGTCGGTATCGTCATGCTCTCGCCCGAAACGCGGGCCTGGGCGCATGTGATGCTGACCAAGCATTTGTTCGCGCACCGGTACGATTACCGCGCCGAATGGCTGCGCTTTACTGACACGCTCGGCATTCCCGGCGCGGGCGCGGCGGCGCTCGAGCTGCGCGTGGTGAAAGCGGTCGCCGATATCGTCCAGTCGCCGGGCGGGCTGTTGCTGTTCCCGGCGAGCGACGGCTTCACCACCGGGGCGCGCTGGGGCTGGGGCGCATTGACGCCGCCGCTCGAGGCGGGCGGCGCAGACCTCGCGCTGCGATTGGCAACGGGACGCATTATCGAACTCGACCCGCTGCGCGGCGAGCGTGGCGATGCCGATGAAGCCGCCGTCATCCCCGAATGGATTTTGTCCGACACCAGCGCCTGGGCGATCGTGCCGCTCGTCCATTTCGACCGGCTGGCGGGCGCGGTGCTGCTCGAACGGCCCTTGGTCGCGCGCGCGCTCGACTGGGAGGATTTCGACCTGCTGCGCCTCGCCGGGCGACAGGTCGCGAGCTATCTGGCCGAGGCGAACGCGCAGGAGGCGCTGTCGGACGCCGCGCGCTTCGACGAGTTCAACCGGCGCTTCGCCTTCATCATGCACGACATCAAGAATCTGGTGAGTCAGCTGACGCTCGTTACGCGCAATGCCGAGCGCCATGCCGACAAGCCCGAGTTCCGCGCGGACATGATCGCGACGCTGCAATCGTCGACCGCGCGGATGAACGACCTGCTCGCGCGCCTGTCGCAGCACAATACGGGGAAGACCGAGGAGCCACGCGTCGTCGATCTCGCACTCGTGGCGGGGACCGTGGGGCAGGGGTTCCGCGCGCGTCATCCGGTCGTCGTCGCGGGCGGGCGCGGCGCGCTCGCGCTGGCAGAGCCCGCACGGCTGGAGCAAGCGCTGTCGCACCTCGTCGCCAATGCCATCGACGCCAGCCCGTCCAACGAGCCGGTCACGGTGACGCTCGTGCGGCGCGGGGCGGAGGCGGGGATCGAGGTTGCCGACAAGGGCCCCGGCATGACCGCCGATTTTGTGCGTGGGTCGCTGTTCCGGCCGTTCACCTCGACCAAGGCAGGCGGTTTCGGCGTCGGCGCCTACGAGGCGCGCGCGCTGGTCAGCGCCATGGGCGGCCGCATCGGCATCGTGACATCGCCGGGCGAAGGGACACGGATGACGATCTGGCTGCCGGGGGCGGAACCGGTGCCGACGAGGGTGGCGGCATGACGCGGCGGGGGGTGATGGGGCTGCTGGTCGGCGGCTCGGCGTTGATGCTGGCCGCGTGCGATGCGCCGCCGAAGTCATTGCGCTACCGGATGACGGTCGAGGTCGAAACCCCGGCAGGTTTGCGTGTCGGATCGGCAGTTCGCGAAGTTAAGTTTGGCAAGCACTCGGGTGCTGACGGTCAAACCGGCTATGCCAATGTCAGAGGCGAAGCGGTGGCGGTCGATCTGCCGGGAGGTCGCACACTGTTCGCCTTGCTGCGCAACGATAGGGTCGGCCCGGATTACGGTGGCGCCATTGCGATGATGACGGGGCTCAGTTTCCCTGCGGGCAAGAACATCGCCGCGCAGGCGGACGGGACGGTATTACTCTACCCCAAATCTCCCGCTGCCGCGACGAATGCCGCATGGACCCGCGACTACTGTGATCCTGATTTCTGGCCGACGCTTGTCACTTTTGGCGACATCCTCAACCCGAAGTCAGTGGAGCGGGTCGTTCCGGCGGCGCTCGACAAGAGCTTCGGGGCGGGGGTGACGCTGCGGCGGATCACGGTCGCGGTCACCGACGATCCGGTGACGACGGGGATCGACAAGCGTTTGAGGTGGCTGCCGTCGGTTTACGAAACACTGCGCGGATCGCAGTTCAAGCCAAAGGGAATACCTGTCGGGGAATTCAAACGGCTGTTTTCGACGGAGTTAGGTGGATGAGCGACACTCCCCGCAAACTCCTGATCGTCGAGGATGACGAGGGGCTGCAGCGGCAGTTGCGCTGGGCCTATGACGATTATGAAGTCATCGTCGCGGGCGATCGCGCGACCGCCATCGACATGGTGCGGCTGCACGAACCCGATGTGGTGACGCTCGATCTGGGCCTGCCGCCCGATCCCGACGGCGTCGAGGAGGGGTTTGCGACGCTGGGCGATATCCTGCGGCTGAAGCCCGATACCAAGGTGATCGTGGCGTCGGGCCACGGCGCGCGCGAGAGCGCACTGCGCGCCATCGGGTCGGGGGCCTATGATTTCTACGCCAAGCCGGTCGAGATCGACGAGCTCGGCCTGATCGTCGCGCGCGCGTTCCACGTCCATGCGCTGGAGGCGGAGAACATCCGGCTGGCGAGCGTGTCGGGCGGGACGACTTTGCTGGGCGGGATCATCACCGCGTCGCCCGAAATGTTGAAAACCGTGCGGACGGTCGAGCGCGTCGCCAGCGCCGATGTATCGGTGATGCTGCTCGGCGCGAGTGGCACCGGCAAGGAATTGCTGGCGCGGGGCCTGCACGAAACCAGCGGCCGCCGCGACGGCGCGTTCGTCGCGATCAACTGTGCGGCGATCCCCGAAAATCTGCTCGAAAGCGAGCTGTTCGGCCATGAAAAGGGCGCGTTCACCGGCGCAGTGAAGACGACCGAGGGCAAGATCGAACAGGCGCATGGCGGTACGCTGTTCCTCGACGAGATCGGCGATGTGCCGCTGGCGTTGCAGGTCAAGCTGCTGCGGTTTTTGCAGGAACGCACCATCGAGCGCGTCGGCGGGCGCAAGGGCATTCCGGTCGACACCCGCGTCGTCACCGCCACCCACCGCGACGTCGATGGTATGGTCGCGAGCGGCGCGTTCCGTGAGGACCTCTACTACCGGATCGCCGAAATCGTCGTGCACATCCCCTCGCTCGCCGAACGGCCGGGCGACGCCAGCCTGTTGGGCCGTGCTTTCGTCCAGCGTTTCGCGGCGTCGCTGCGCTCGGACGTGACCGGGCTGACACCCGATGCGCTCACAGCGCTCGACGCGCACAGCTGGCCGGGCAACGTGCGCGAACTCGAAAACCGGGTGAAACGCGCGGTCATCATGGCCGACGGCAAGCTGGTGACGGCGGCGGACCTCGATCTTGCCGAGGCGGAGAATGCGGACGACCCGATCAATCTGAAATCGGTGCGCGAAGCGGCGGACCGGCACGCAATTGCGCGGGCGATTGCGCGGACCGAGGGGAATATATCCGGGGCGGCGAAACTGCTGGGGATCAGCCGGCCGACCTTGTACGATCTGCTGAAGAATTATGACATTGCGGTTTAGCGCGTGAGCTATTCAGCCCCCTCTTCTTCGAGCGTTAGCGAGAAGCCCCTTCGAGCGAAGCGAGAATTGTGCGCTTCCGGCGCGACACCTCGCTGGCGCTCGGCGGGGCTTCTCGCTGGCGCTCGAAGAGGAGGGGTCCTTCTCGCCCTCCTCGTGACAATGGCAAATCCTGCCACGCCCTCCCGCGCCGACGTCCCCCCCGCCGCCGCCGCGCTCGTCGCGCAGGGGCGTGACGCGCTCCAGCGGGGCGATGCGCTGACCGCGCAGACGCGGCTGGAGGCGGCAGTGCGCGGCGGGGTGCCGCTGGCCGAGGTCCGGCATCTGCTGGCGAACGCCTATTTGATGCAGGGCAATGTCCAGCGCGTCCGTGAAATGGCCGACGATGCGAAGGTCGCGCCGCCCTTCCGCGCCTATGCTGCGCGGATGCGGGCCGCCGTTGCGCTCGACGGGGCGACGGCGTTGCGCGAAATGACGCTCGCGCTCCAGCTTGCGCCGGAAGAGACGCTGATGTGGTCCGACATGGCGCGCGCGCGGCTGATGACCGGCGATGTCGCGGGGGCGATTGAGGGGTCCGAACGGGCATTGTCGATCAACAACAACAATGTCGACGCGCTGATCATGTCGGGCAATCTGTTGCGCGACCGCTATGGCTATGCCGCCGCGCTGTCGTGGTACGACCGGGTGCTGGCGCTCCAGTCGCGCAATGTCGTGGCGATGCTCGAACGCGCGGCAACGCTGGGGGAGCTTGGCCGGTATCGCGAAATGCTGGCGCAGACCCGCGACGTGCAGGCGATCATGCCCAACCATCCGCGCGCCTTTTATCTGCAAGCCGTCATGGCGGCACGGGCGGGCGACTGGGGGCTGGCGCGCAGCCTGATTTACCGCATCGGCCCGCGTTTGAACGATTCCGCCGGGTACCGGGTGCTCGCAGGCTCCGTCGAACTCGCGCAGGGCAATGAGGAACAGGCGCTGATCCATCTGCGCGCTGCGGTCGACATGCAGCCGGACAATATCGTTGCGCGCCGGTTGCTGGGGCGGACCTTGTGGTCGAGCGGCGACGACCGCGGCGCCATCGACACGCTGCGCCCGATTGCCGATCGACCCGATGCCGATACCTATACGCTGACCGTCATGGGCCGCGCGTGCGAACATCTGGGCGACCGGGCGGCGGCGGGCGGCTATCTCGACCGCGCCGCGCAGCCATTGCGCCCCGCGCCGACGCCGTTTTTCGCCAATGGACGCGGGCCGATTGCGGCGATGCGCCAGCTCGTGGCGGCGGGGCGCGCGGGCGAGGCATTGGGCATCGCGCAGGGGATCGAACGCGCCCATCCGGGGTCGCCCGGGGCGATCATGCTAACCGGCGATGCGCTCGGCGCAGGCGGGCGGTGGCGCGAGGCGGCCGATGCCTATCGCCGCGCGTCGAATTTGCAGTTTTCGGAGGAAGCAGCATTGCGCCTGATCGATGCGTTGCGCCGTTCGGGCGACAGTGCGGCGGCGCTGGCGGTCGTCGATGTGTTCGTGACGCAATATCCGCAGAGCGTCGCGGCGCGGCTGCTCGCGTCGGACGCGGCGCTTGCGGGCAAGGATTGGGACCGGGCGGAGGCATTGCTCGGCGGGCTGCGCGCGCAAATCGGTGACCGCGATGCGACTTTGCTCAACAACCTCGCCTGGGTGCGGCTGAACCAGAAGCGCGGCGGGGAAGCGGTGGCGCTCGCGCGGACCGCCTATGCGCTTGCCCCGAACAGCGCGCCGGTCGCGGCGAACTATGGCTGGTTCGCAAATGCGGCGGGCGACCGGGCGAGCGGCGTGGCGTTGCTTGAGAAGGCGGTCGCGATTGCGCCTGAAATCCCCGCCTATCGCGCGCGGCTGGCGAAGGCGCGCGCGGCGCGTTAGTCACGCGTCGATGGATGACACTCTCCGCCGCATTGCTGCTGCGCTCGACCGGATCGCACCGCTTGGCCGTGTGGCCCCGCTGCCCGATGCCCGTGCGTGTCGCTGGGACGGGTCGACGCTGACGCCCGCCGCGTTCCGGCCGCTGCCGCTCGACCTGCTGACCGGCATCGACGAGGCAAAGTCGGTGCTGGTCGAGAACTGCCGTCGCCACGCCGCCGGACATGCCGCACATGACGCGCTGTTGTGGGGCGCGCGCGGGTCGGGGAAATCGGCGCTGGCAAAAAGCGCGGTCGGGGCGACGGCAGGGCTGACCCTGGTCGAGCTTGCCGCGACCGATCTGGCGACCTTGCCCGTGCTGTTCGACGTGCTCGCGGCTGCCTCCGACCGGCGTGTCGTGGTGTTTATCGACGACCTCGGCTTCGACGATGTGCAGGCGGCGCGCGTGCTGCGGTCGGTGCTCGATGGCGGCGCGTCGGCGCGACCCGACAATGTGCGCCTCTATGTCACCTCGAACCGCCGCCATATCGTCAAGCGCGACATGGCGGAACAGGGCGTAGTGTGGACTCGTGACCCGCCGGGGGCGGGGCACGGCCACGGAGCCGGCTCGCGAAGCGAGCCGTGGGCAATCAATCCGCGCGATGCCGCCGATGACGCGCTGGCGCTCGCCGACCGGTTCGGGCTGTCGCTGGGCTTCCATGTCGCCGACCAGCCGACTTATCTCGCGATGGTCGGCGGCTATGCGAGCGCCTATGGCTTGCCCTTCGACCCTGCGGATGCGGTGCAGTTCGCGACGCAGCGCGGCAGCCGGTCGGGCCGCGTTGCATGGCATTATGTCGTCGAGCTTGCCGGGCGGGCAGGGCGAGGTCTAGGCTGAGGCTAACCGCCTATAGTTAAAGGACTTGCCCCTATGGACCGCCGCCAGTTCGTCGCCGCCTCAGGCGCTGCCGCCGCTTTTTCGCTCCTGCCCGCCGGGGCGTCCGCGCAAACCGGCAGCGATGCCGCAATCAACGCGCTGTTCGAGAAAATCTTTCAGGAAGCGGTGCGGAATTCGCCCGAGCGGGCCAGCTCGCTGGGCCTCGACAAGGGCGCGAATGCGGCGCTGAAGGCGCAGCTCTCGTCCGCTACTGCTGCCGAGCGCCGGGCCGACCTCGCGCGCAACCAGCGCGCAATTGCCGCGCTGCGCCGCGTCGATCCCGCTGCCCTGTCGCCTGCCGCGACGGTCAACCGCGATGTCGTGATCTACCAGCTCGAAGCACAATCGGTCGCGGCGCAGCGCTTCGATATCGAAGGGGTCCAGCGGCCCTATCGCATCTTCCAGCAGGGCGGGGCCTATTTCAGCACGCCCGATTTCCTCAACACTGCGCATACGATCAACACTTCGGCAGATTGTGAGGCGTATTTGTCGCGGCTGAACGCCTTCGCGCGCGTGCTCGACGAGGAGACCGCCGAGCAGAAGGCGGAAGCCGCGCGCGGCTATCTTGCACCCGGCTGGTCGCTCGACTTGACCCTGGGGCAGATGGCCAAGCTGCGCGCCCCCGAGGCGGCGGCGAGCGGGTTGGTGACGTCGCTTGCTACCCGTGCGGCAGCAAAGAACATCCCCGGCGACTGGGCGGCGCGCGCGACGAAGATCGTCGCCGACCGCGTCTATCCCGCGCTCGACCGCCAGATCGCCCTGATGAAGGCGCTGCGCCCGAAGACAGCAGCGGGCGACGGTGCCTGGCGGCTGAAACGCGGGGCTGAAATCTATGCCGCCGCGCTCGAACAGGCGACGACGACGAAGTTCACGCCGGAGGAAGTGCACAAGATCGGCCTTGAGCAAGTCGCCGACCTGACCGCGAAACTCGACGTCATCCTGAAGGCGGCGGGCATGACGCGCGGAACGGTGGGAGAGCGGCTGGCCGCGCTCAACGTCCGCCCCGAACAGCTCTACGCCAACACCGATCCGGCGCGCGCCGAGCTGATCGAAAGCCTGAACGCCGGGGTCAAGGCGATGTACGCGCGGCTGCCCCAGGCGTTCGCGACCCTGCCGACCCAACCGCTCGAAATCCGTGCGGTGCCCAAGGATATTCAGGACGGCGCGTCGAACGGCTATTACCGCAGCGCCGCGCTCGACGGGTCGCGGCCCGCGATCTACTTCATCAACCTGAAGGACACTGGCGACTGGCCGAAATATTCGCTGCCCTCGCTGACCTTCCACGAAGGGGTGCCGGGCCATCATCTCCAGATCAGCCTCGCGCAGGAATCGAAGGATATTCCGACCATCCGCAAAATCGGCGGCTTTTCGGCCTATAGCGAGGGCTGGGCACTCTATTCCGAACAGCTCGCCGACGAACTCGGCAGTTACGAGGGGATCGAAAAGGCGGGCTATCTCCAGTCGTTCCTGTTCCGCGCGGCGCGGCTCGTCATCGACACGGGGCTGCACACCAAACGCTGGAGCCGCGAAAAGGCGACCGATTACATGGTCGCAACCACCGGCTTTGCCCGGCCCCGCTGCCAGCGCGAGGTCGAACGCTACTGCACCCAGATCGGTCAGGCGTGCAGCTACAAGATCGGCCATATCGCCTGGATGCGGGCGCGCGACGCGGCCAAGGTAGCGCTGGGCGACAAGTTCGACGTGAAGGCGTTCCACGAAGTGCTGAAGGAAGGGGCGATGCCGCTGACGATCCTTGAAAAGCGGATTGCCGAGCGGACGAGGACGGCGATGCGCGGTTAGGCGGGCAGCCAGCGGAAGTGGTACGTCGGGGGATAGGCGGAGATCGCGTCTTCCTCGCGTGTACCGCTGCCGATGTTGTGGATGACCAGCGGGCGGCCGAGCAGCGATAGCCGGTCGGACACGATGCCGATGTGCGGCAGGTTGCGGTTTACGCGCATGGTGACGATGTCGCCGGGCAGGAAGTCCGCCGGATTGTCCAGCGGACGCGCGGCGCGCTGGCGGCGCAGAAAGGTTTCGAGGTTGGGCACGCGCCGGTGGTCGATATTGGCATCGGGCGCGCGCAGGCCCCATTTCTTCGGATAGGCACCGAAGGCGCGACGCATGTCGGCGTTAACGCGCGCCTGCAGGTCGATGGCAAAGGCGTCGCGATAGGCGCGGATGACGACATCGGTGCACACGCCCTTGCTGCGCGCGACATCGCCGCCCGGAAAGGCGATCCGGGTGTAAGCCGGGTCGTAGGATAGCGTGATCCCGATCTGGCGACGCGCGGCGGCGACAAGGGCGAGGCCGCGCGGCGATGCCGGGAGAGCCGCCCCGGTCGCGCCGCATCCGGCAAGCGCAGCGCATCCGGCAAGGAAGGTCCGGCGATCGAACATGGGCGATACGTAACACGGGCGTTGGCCGGAAGCGATTGCCGTTCCCGCAGGTGCTTACCCCAGCCCCTCGACCATTTCCGCCACTTCGAGCCAGCGCTCCTCCGCCGCGTCCTTTTCCGCCCGCGCCGCCGCGACGGCCGCCGTCAGCGCGGCAAAGCGCTTCGGGTCGCCGGTGTAGAGGCTACCGTCCATCAGCGCCGTCTCGTCACGCGCAATCGCCGCTTCGAGTTCCTCGACACGCTTGGGCAGCTGGTCGTAATCGCGCTGGTCCTTGTAGGTCAGCTTCACGCGCGCTTTCGGCGCTTCGATCACTGCCGGTTTGACAGCGACCTTGCGCGCCACCGTTCGCACCTGCCGCTGCCGCTCCCAATCGGCATAGCCGCCTGCGACGATATCGACCTTGCCCGATCCGTCGAGCCCCAGCGTCACCGTCACCGTCCGGTCGAGGAAGTCGCGGTCGTGGCTGACGATCAGGACGGTGCCGTCGTAATCGGCGATCACATCCTGCAACAGGTCGAGCGTTTCCAGATCGAGGTCGTTGGTCGGCTCGTCGAGCACCAGCAGGTTCGAGGGGCGGGCGAATTCGCGCGCGAGCAACAGCCGCGACCGCTCGCCGCCCGACAGGCTCCCGACCGGTGCATCGGCGACGCCGGGGTCGAACAGGAAATCCTTCAGATAGCCGATCAGGTGCTTCTTGACGCCCTGCACCTCGATCCAGTCGCCCCCCTGCGTCAGGATGTCGCGCACCGACTTGTCGGGTGCCATCAGGCTGCGCTGTTGATCGATGACGACGGCATCGAGCGTCTTGGCGAGCGTCACCTTGCCCGAATCGGGGGCCAGCTCGCCAGTCAGCAGCTTGAGCAAGGTGGACTTGCCTGCGCCGTTGCTGCCGACCACGCCGATGCGGTCGCCGCGCTGGATGCGAAGCGTGAAATCCTTGATAATCGTGCGCCTAGTCTCTCCGGCGCCGAACGACTTGGTCACCTGCTCCGCCCGGATCACCGATTTTGTGCGAACATCGTCGGTGGAAATCGACAGTTTCGACGTCCCCGGCGGCCCCATCATCGCCGCCCGCGTCGCGCGCATCTCGATCAGCTTGGCCTTGCGCCCTTCGTTGCGCGCGCGCCGGGCGGTGACACCGCGCAGCAGCCAATGCTCCTCGAGCTTCAGCTTTGCGTCGAGCCGCTCGGCGTTGCGCGCTTCCTGCGCATAGACTTCGTCGGTCCAGGCATCGAACCCGCCGAAACCGATGTCTTTCCGCCGGATGCCGCCCCGGTCGAGCCAGATCGTCGATTTGGTCAGCCGTGTCAGGAACGTGCGGTCATGGCTGATCGCGATGAACGCGCCCGAATAGCGCGACAGCCAGTCCTCGAGCCATTCGATGGCAGCCAGATCGAGATGGTTGGTGGGTTCGTCGAGCAACAGCACTTGCGGATCCATCGCCAGCGCGCGGGCAATCGCCGCACGGCGACGTTCGCCGCCCGAAGCGGTTGCGGCCTCGCGGTCGAGATCGACGCCGATCTGGTCGGCAAGCGCTTCGACTTCATGCGCTGTCACCGCGCCCGAGGTCGCATAGTCGCGCAAGGTCGCAAAGCCGGTCAGCA
Organism: Sphingomonas sp. SUN039; assembly: GCF_024758725.1. Taxonomy (NCBI): domain Bacteria; kingdom Pseudomonadati; phylum Pseudomonadota; class Alphaproteobacteria; order Sphingomonadales; family Sphingomonadaceae; genus Sphingomonas; species Sphingomonas sp. SUN039. Next base: position 3,166,143 of record NZ_CP096972.1, read on the forward strand.
CCGGTTCCTGTTCGAGCATGATGACGCGCGACCCCGGCACGATCGTGCGTCGCCCTTCGTCGGCCTCGATCGCACCGGCCAGCAGCTTGAACAAGGTCGTCTTGCCCGCGCCGTTGCGCCCGATCAGCGCCAGCCGGTCGCGGGGAGCTACGAACAGGTCGAGGTGACGGAACAGCCAGCCGCTGCCCTGCACGAGGCCAAGGTCTTCGAAAGCGAGAATGGGAGCGGCCATGGGGTCCGGCGGAAAAGATGAACGAAACCGAACAGCGCATTCACAGCCTGTTCAATGCGGGCCTCCTATGCGATGCGGCATGAGTATGAAAGGTTCCTCTGGGAAAGCGGCCATTGCCCTCGCCCTCCTGACCGTAACCGGGGTCCAGCCCGCAGCGGCGCAATGGCATCGCGGCGATCAGGACGATGTGTACAAGGATCGCCGCGACGGCGCACTGATGTCGCTGCGCGCGATCGAGAACGGCATCGTGCCGCGCATGAAAGCGCGCGGGGCCGACTATATCGGCGCCGAATACGATCAGCCGACCGGCCGCTACCGGTTGAAGTTCGTCCGCAACGGCGCGGTGATCTGGGTCGATGTCGATGGGCGCTCGGGTAATATCGTGGCGCGGGCGGGGGATTGAGGACGTACTTGAGTTCGGGGCCAACCCCGTTCAGGAAACACCCGCTGCCGTTATCAAGGACACTCATATGCGCCTGTTGATCGTCGAGGACGAACCCACACTAGGGAACCAGCTCAAGAACACGCTCGAGGGCGCGGGCTATGCCGTCGATCTCGCCACCGATGGCGAGGACGGGCATTATCTGGGGCAGACCGAGAATTACGATGCGGTGATCCTCGATCTCGGCCTGCCGGTCATGGACGGGCTGACCGTGCTCGACAAATGGCGCAAGGAAGGAAAGACTTTTCCGGTGCTGGTGCTGACCGCACGCGACAGCTGGTCGGACAAGGTGGCGGGTCTCGATTCGGGGGCCGACGATTACCTCGCCAAACCCTTCCAGACCGAAGAACTGATCGCGCGGCTGCGCGCGCTCATCCGCCGCGCGGCGGGCAATGCATCGGCCGAAATGACCGCCGGCGACGTCCGCCTCGATACACGGTCGGGCCGCGTCACGCTGGCAGGCGAACCGGTCAAGCTGACCGCACAGGAGTACAAGCTGCTCAGCTACCTGCTCCACCACAAAGGCAAGGTCGTCAGCCGCACCGAGCTGATCGAGCATATCTACGACCAGGATTTCGACCGCGATTCGAACACGATCGAGGTCTTCGTGACGCGCATCCGCAAGAAACTGGGTGCCGATGTCATCACGACGATCCGGGGTCTCGGCTATTCGCTGGACGATCCGGCGGCAGGTTCGGGTGGCTGACAGCGACGCCTCTGGCGCGGCGGGCATCGGCGTCCGGGGACAGTCCCCCGAACACCACGCGCAACAGGGACCGGGGACTGTCCCCAGACAGCTACTCGTGACGGGCAGACACACCGGGGACAGTCCCCTGCGAGTGTCGCAGAACGATCAGGGACTGTCCCCTGTTGCGTCCGGTGCCAAACGCTCGGGCTCGCTCTCGCGCCGGATGATCGGGATTGCCGCCGCCTGGGTCCTGCTGCTGCTGGTCGGCGGCGGCATTGCGCTCGACCGGGTGCTGGTCAGCGCGGTGACCCAGAATTTCGACGACCAGCTCGACTACGTCCAGACCGCCATGATCGCGAGCGCGGAGACCGATCCCTATGGCGAGGTGCGGCTCAACCGCCCGCTCGGCGACCAGCGTTTCCTCGAACCCAATTCGGGCCTCTATTGGCAGATTACCGGCGCGAAGCAGGAGCCATTCCGCTCGCGCTCGCTCTGGGATCATGCGCTCGCCGTCGGGGCGCCGCACCGCGACCGCATCGCGCATTTTTACGACAGCGAACAGCTGGGCGAAAAGCTGCGGATCGTCGAGCGCGACATCACCTTGCCGCTGTCGAAAACGGTGTGGCGGTTCCAGGTCGCTCAAAGCCGCGTCGGCCTCGACGAACAGATCGGGACGCTCCGCAAGACGTTGGTCCGCAGCTTTGCGCTGCTCGGCCTCGCGCTCATCGTGCTGTCGGCTTTGCAGACGCTCTATGGCCTGTGGCCGCTGCGCAAGCTCCGCACCGCGATTGCCGACATGCGGGCCGGTCGTTCGCAACGCATCGCGCAGGACCGCCTGCCCAACGAGGTCGCGCCGCTGGTCGACGAGTTGAACGGCCTGATCGAGCATAACGAGAAACAGGCCGAGGAAGCACGGCGGCACGCGGGCAATCTCGCCCATGCGCTGAAAACCCCGCTAACGGTGGTGATGAATGCGGCGACCGCGCGCAGCGAGGACCTGGCCGACACCGTCATCCGCGAGGCCTCGACGATGCGGCGGCAGGTCGACCATCATCTGGCGCGCGCCCGCGCGGTCGGGCGGCGCGGCCACGCCCATAGCCGCGCCGAAGTGTGGCCCTCGCTTCAGGCGGTCGAGCGCGCGGTGGGGCGGCTCTATTCGCAGGTCCGCATCGACATGGACGGCGACAAGACCGCGAGCGTCCATGTCGAGCGGCAGGATCTGGACGAAATGCTCGGCAATCTGATCGAAAACGCCGCGAAATACGGTGGCGGCAGCGTGTTCGCGACCGTGGTGAAGGCCGGTGGTTTCGTCGAGTTCCAGATCGAGGACGACGGGATGGGCATTCCCGAAGCGGCGCGCGACCATCTGTTCGACCGTGGCGCGCGGCTCGATACCGGCAAGCCCGGCACCGGCCTCGGCCTCGCCATCGTCCGCGATGTCGCGGAAATCTATGGCGGCTCGGTCGCGCTCGACGAGAGCGAGGACTTGGGCGGGCTGCTGGTGCGGTTGAGACTGCCTGCCGTCCTTTGAAATTATCTTGCGCGTCCGTGTTAGGCGCGCCACACAGCCGGCAGAACTCTTTGAAGAGGATTCGCCACCGATGAAATCGATCCTGCTCGCGGGCGCTGCGCTCGCGCTTTCAACCGTTGTTGCCGCGCCGCTCGCGGCCAAGCCCACCGCCAAGGCTGCTAGCGCCAAACCCGTCGCCAAGCCGAAGCTCGGCGATTTCGGCGTCGACCTGACCGCGATGGACAAGACCGTGGCGCCGGGCGACGATTTCTACCGCTACGTCAACGGCAAGTGGCAGGACCGCACCGAAATTCCCGCCGACCGCGCCAGCTGGGGCGGGTTCGCGATCCTGCGCGACCTGTCGGACCAGCGCACCCGCATCATCATCGAGGACGCCGCCGGGGCGCAGAATGCGCCGGGCAGCATCGGCGAGAAGATCGGCGTGACCTATTCGAGCTTCATGGACGCCGCCGCCATCGAGGCCAAGGGCGCCGCCCCGCTCAAACCCTATCTCGACGAGATCGCCGCGCTTTCGACGCCGACCGACCTTGCGCGCTATTTCGCGAAATCGATCCGGCGCGGCGTGTCCACCCCCATCGGCATGGGCGTCGGGCAGGACCGCACAGACAATAGCAAATATACGGTCTATGCCGGGCAGGGCGGCCTCGGCATGCCCGACCGTGACTATTATCTGAAAGACGACGCCAAGTCGGTCGAAGTCCGCGCGAAGTATCTGGCGCACATCGCCGTGCTGATGAAGCTCGCCGGACAGCCCGATCCCGAGGGCGCGGCCGGCCGCATCTTCGCCTTCGAAAAGTCGCTTGCAGAGGTGCACTGGACCCGCGCCGAACTGCGCGTTGTCGAAAAGACGTTCAATCCGTTTCCGGCAACGGCGCTCGGGACCAAATTTGCCGGTTTCGACTGGGCGGCGATGATGGACGCGGCGGGGCTGTCGGCTCAACCGATCGTGATCGTTGCCCAGCCCTCGGCAATGGCGGGGACGGCGAAGATCCTTGCCGCCACGCCGATGCCGGTGATCCGCGAATACCTCTCGTTCCAGGCGATCAAGAGCGCCGCGCCGATGCTGACCAAGGCGTTCGTCGATGAGAGCTTTGCGTTCAACGGCACCGTCTTGCAGGGGACGCCGCAGTTGAAGGACCGCTGGAAACGCGGCGTCGATCTGGTCAACGGCAGCTTGGGCGAAGCGGTGGGGCAGGCTTATGTCGCGCGCTATTTCCCGCCGGCTGCCAAGGCCAAGGCCGACGAGCTGGTCCGCAATCTGATCGCGGCGATGGACATTCGCCTGTCGAACCTGACCTGGATGGCGCCCGAAACCAAGGTCAAGGCGCGGGCCAAGCTTGCCGCCTTCACGCCCAAGATCGGCTATCCCGACAAATGGCGCGATTATTCGAAACTGGTCGTGGTTCCCGGCGATGTGCTGGGCAATGCCGCGCGCGTCGCCGATTTCAACTACCAGCGCCAGGTCGACAAGATCGGCAAGCCGGTCGACCGCAGCGAATGGTTCATGACCCCGCAGACGGTCAATGCGTACGCCAATCCGCTGATGAACGAGGTGGTGTTCCCCGCCGCGATCCTCCAGCCGCCGTTCTTCGACCCGAATGCCGACCCGGCGGTCAACTATGGCGGCATCGGTGCAGTGATCGGCCATGAAATCAGCCATCATTTCGACGACCAGGGCCGCAAGTTCGACATGAAGGGCAATTTTGCGGAGTGGTGGACCAAGGAGGATGTCACCCGCTTCAAGGCCTATACCGACAAGGTTGTCGCGCAGTACGGCGCGTACGAACCGGTCGCGGGGCTGAAGGTCAACGGCGAGCTGACCCTTGGCGAGAACATGGCCGACCTTGCCGGGCTGGCCATCGCGTATGACGCCTACCGGATTTCGCTGAAGGGCAAACCCGCACCGGTGATCGACGGCTATACCGGCGACCAGCGCTTCTTCCTCGGTTTCGGCCAAGTCTGGCAGAACAAGTCGCGCGAAGCTGCCATCCGCCAGCAAATCCTGACCGACCCGCATACGCCGGGCGCGTGGCGGCCCTATGTCGTCCGCAACCACGACGCCTGGTACAAGGCGTTCGGGGTGAAGCCGGGCAGCAAATTCTATTTGCCGCCCGAGGCGCGCATCAAAGTGTGGTGAGGTTGACTTTTCCCATGTGGTAAGACACGCTTACCACATGGGTTATGAAGCGCGATTGTCGACGAAAGGTCAGCTGGTTCTTCCGAAGGAGGTGCGCGATGCGCTGGCCTGGTCGGACGGTCGTGTTCTGGAAGTCGTTCGCAACGCCGACAGCGTGACGTTGCGCGCAAAACCTGTGGAAACGGCCAAAGAGTCGGCAGAGACGATCCTTGCCCGAATCCGGGCAAGGAACACCTACAGGGGGCCGCCAATCTCCGATGAACGGATTCGGCAGGGAATTGAAGACGCGATCCGGGTAAAATGGGCTGATCGTCTTAAATGAAATCGCTGGATACGAACGTCGTTTTGCGCGCGTTGATCGTTGATGACGATGAACAGGCGGCGACCGCACTCGCGGCGATGTCTGGCCCGGCGTATCTCACACCAACGGTTTTGCTCGAGACGGCGTGGGTGCTGGGAAGCGTTGCAAAGCTCGCACGAGATCAGATCGCAAGCAATTTGAGCGACATTCTGGCCATGCCGAACGTCGTCATCGCACAGCGCGACAATGTCCGGTGGGCTGTAGATCGCTATGCAGCAGGTGCCGATTTTGCGGACATGCTGCACTTGGCGCTGTCCGGTGGCAGCGATTGTTTTGCAACGTTCGACCAGGGCGTCGCGCGGTTCTCGGACGCGTCGCAAATTCCCGTCGAAACGCTCCGCCCTTAACCCTGCGCCGCCTCGTGGTGGCGGATCACTTCGTCGATGATGAAGCGCAGGAATTTCTCGGTGAAATCGGGGTCGAGGTTCGCCTCTGCCGCCAGCGCGCGCAGCCGCGCCACCTGTCGCTCTTCGCGGCCGGGATCGGCGGGGGGCAGGCCATGCTCGGCCTTGTAGGTGCCCACCGCCTGCGTCACCTTGAACCGCTCGGCGAGCATATAGACCAGTGCGGCGTCGATATTGTCGATGCTCTGGCGGTAATGCTGCAACCGGTCGGTCGTCATCTGCGTATCTCCCCTGACAGGCTTGCCTTAGCGGCGCGCGCCGTCCAGAGGAACCACCGATGACCGCGACCGTGACGAGCATTGCCAACAGCGCGGGGCGAGACCCCTCGCTCGACCCGATCATGGCGCTGGTCGCCGCCGATATGGCGCAGGTCAACCAGGTCATTCTCGACCGGATGCAGTCCGAAATTCCGCTGATCCCGATGCTTGCCGGCCATCTGATCGCGGGCGGCGGTAAGCGGATGCGGCCGATGCTCACCTTGGCGTGCGCGCGGCTGCTGGACTATCCGGGGACGCGCCATCACAAGCTCGCCGCCTCGGTCGAATTCATCCACACCGCGACCCTGCTCCACGATGATGTCGTCGACGGGTCGGACCTGCGGCGAGGCAAACGCACCGCCAACATCATCTGGGGCAATCCGGCCAGCGTCCTCGTCGGCGACTTCCTGTTCAGCCGCAGCTTCGAACTGATGGTCGAGGACGGGTCGCTCAAAGTGCTCAAGATTTTGAGCCATGCGAGTGCGGTAATTGCCGAGGGCGAAGTCAACCAGTTGACCGCGCAGCGCCAGGTGGGTCTCGGCGAGGAGCGCTACCTCAACATCATCAGCTCGAAAACGGCGGCGCTGTTTGCGGCCGCCTGCCGTATTGCTGCTGTGGTGGCCGAGCGCGATCAGGCGACCGAGGAAGCCCTCGACGCCTATGGCCGCAATCTCGGCATCGCGTTCCAGCTTGTCGATGATGCCATCGACTATGCATCGGATGCCGAAACGATGGGCAAGGGCGTCGGCGACGATTTCCGCGACGGCAAGATGACCCTGCCGGTGATCCTCGCCTATGCGCGCGGCAGCGATGCCGACCGCGCATTCTGGAAGGACGCGGTCGAGGGGCGGCGCGTGTCCGACGAAGATCTGGCGCACGCAACGCGCCTGTTGCGCGACGCCAACGCCATCGACGACACCATCGAACGCGCGCGCCATTTCGGCCAGCGCGCCATCGACGCACTGGGACCGTTTACGCGCGGGACCGCCAAATCGGCGCTGGTCGAGGCAGTGGAGTTCGCGATCTCGCGGGCGTATTAGGAAAACCATGACAGACGCGCGCATTTATCAGGAGCCCAAGAACGCCATGCAGTCGGGCCGTGCGCGGACCTCGCGCTGGGTGCTTGAATATGCGCCTGCCGAGGCGAAGCAGCCAGATCCGCTGACCGGCTGGGCAGGCAGCGGCGACACGCGGCAGCAGCTGCGGCTGGTGTTCCCCGATGTGGCGGCGGCGCAAGCCTACGCGGCGCGCGAGGGTGTGGACGCACGGGTGATTCCCGCACCGGTGCGCGTGCTGAAGTTGCAAGCTTACGCGGATAATTTTCGGTAAGCTTAGTTTTGTTGCGGCAGGTTTGTCGGGGGGGGCGGACAGTCCGCTTATATTTTCAATTCTCCCGAAGCGGGCATTTCTGGAGGTAGCCGCCACGGACGATCCATGCCGATCGCAGTGGAACGGACACGCTATCTTTCCATGACCAAGTCTCGGACAAGAATTTCGAGCCCAGCCACAAGGTTGGAGCGGATCGTCGCCGATTGGAGAGTCGCAGATTCCATTCCGGGCAACGCATCCGCAACTTCACCAATGCTGACATCGCCCGCCTTTCGCCACGCCGAAAGCGCTAGTCCCGCACCGTTGAGATAGGCCGCTAGGATCCGCGCCTTTCCGAGCGCTTGTTCCATCGTAAATCCTGCGTTGACGAAGGCATCGACCATCGATTTGACCGCCGCCAAGGCGTTGGGTGTGCGCCAGCGCCGGGTTGCAATGAGCTGGAATGCGTGGGGATGCCGATCCGCGATACCGAGATATACTAGGGCCGCATCGGTGAGATCAGTCGCAATTGATTGTACACTGGTTGTCTCAACGCGCTGGTCTGTGAGCAGATCATCAACGATGGCGTCGAGCAAAGCGTCCATGTTCGGGAAATGATAATAGAGCGACATCGCCTCGCAGCCCAACATGTTGGCTAGCCTTCGGGCGCTCAGCGCCGAAAGACCCTGCGCCTCGACGATCGACAGCGCCGCCCGGACAATCATCTCCCGGGTCAGGCCCAGCTTTGCCCGACGCGTTCGCACTTTCTTTTCGTCTGCCATGTTGACACCTTACACTATAAGGTTTAGGCGTCAATCCAATCCTTACGATGTAAGGTAAATTCGATTCCGAAAACTGATAGGAGGAACACCATGCGCGACCTTACGATCCTTGCCCTAGCGGCACTTGCTCTAGTGCACCCTTGTCCGTCGCGCGCTGACATCAGCGCCGACAAGCGGACCGCAGCCCGCGTGTTCGTGGAGAAGATGGGGCAGGGAGATTTTAGCAGGATCGGCGACATCTATGGGCCGGACTTCATGGCGCATAGTGGTGGGCAATCCTATTCCCTGGACTATGACAACGCATCGACCAAGGCGTTGCGCGAAGCTGTTCCCGACATCAAAGTGAAGGTCGAGAACATCATTGGCCAAGGGAATCTCGTTGCCGTGCACTGGTCGGCAACGGGCACCAACACCGTCGCAGCGGCTGGCCTGCCCGGCCTCGGAAAGGTCGGATCGGTTCAAGGCATGACCTTTTTCAGATTCGCAAAGGGCAAGATCGTCGAGGAATGGAGTGTGACCGACATGCTCATGCTGATGCGCCAGTTGGGAATGTCTCGCTGAGTTCTCGTTTTGGGGTGCAGGGATTTGGAGTTGAATAACCGAAAACTTGTCACAAATAGACGTCACGGAATCCAAGCGCTAATCAGGATCAACAGCTTTACATCGATGGTCACGCCCTCGGCCCGTTTCGACGCCACAAATGCCGTGACGTCGGGCAGCGCTACCCGGTGGACCGTGATATCTTCCCCCGGCACCCCGCCGCCGTCGCCGACCTTGGTCAGGCCATGCGCGGTCACCAGGGTGAAGGTCTCGCTGACCATGCCGGGCGACGAAGCGAATTCGCCGACGATCTCGATCGTGTCGGCGCGCCAGCCTGTTTCTTCTTCCAGCTCGCGCGCGGCAGACGTCGCGACGTCCTCGCCCTCGGTCTCATCGCCGACAAGCCCGGCGGGGAGTTCGAGGCAGCGACGTTGCAACGGCACCCGCCATTGCTCGACCAGCAGGACATGGCCGTCGTCGATCGCGAGGATCACGGCAGCGCCGATGCCGCGTGCGCGCGCCACATATTCCCAAGGGCCGCGACGCTTGGCGGTAATGTACTTGCCGGACCAGACGATCTCTTCGGCGTCCGAACTCACAGCTCGATAAGCCGGTCGGGCAGTTCGTTGGCATCGTCCGCCGCGCGCGGCAGATGCGCCGACAGGATCGCCCCGACGCGTGTCACCGCCGCGATCATGCCGTCGGCGATACGGCCCTCGCGCACCTGCGCCGTCATCGCGATCATCGCGTCGCCCCATTCGGTTTCGGGCACCTTGGCATGGATGGCCTCGTCGGCGACGATCTCGGCCATGTGCTCGCCCAGCGACAGATAGATCAATATGCCGGTGCGCCCGGTCGTGCGGGCTTCGGCCCCGACCTTGAACAGCTCGATCGCCCGTCGCCGCACCCGCCGCCGTCGCACCGCGCGCGGCGTGAAGAACAGCCGCACCGGCTCGATCTGAAGTCCGGCAAACTTTCCTGCTGAGACCAGCGCCATGGCGAGGAACGTCAGGACCATCAGCTCACGGACCTGCGCCTCGCCCCAGCCGCCGGTGAACCAGCCGACAATGCCCAGCGGCAGCGCGGGCCATGCCGCGAACAGTATCGGCACGAACAGCGCCGCGAGGCCGGTGTAGATCAGCGCAATGTCTTCATAGGCGTCCGAGCGGTCGGCAATGATCGTGACGATCTCGCCCGACGTGCCGCCCTCTGCGGCATGGACCGCATCGCTAACGCGCTGGCGCTCTTCGAGTGTCGGACGTCTCATTACCATCCCCCCGACGCCCCGCCGCCGCCGAACGAGCCGCCGCCACCGGAGAAGCCGCCTCCGCCGCCGCCGCCCCATCCGCCGCCACCGCCGCCGCCCCAATGGTCGTCGTCGCTGCCCCGGCTGTTCACCGCCGCATTGATCGCCGTCCACAGGATCGCTTCGCCCAGCCCCGAGCTGTGCGTCCGCCGCCGTCCGCCGCGCGACAGCGCGCCGATCATCGGAAGCAGCACGAAGAAGAAAATGGCGATCCAGAACAGGAATGCGCCCGGGTTTACGCTGCGCCGGTCCGATTTTTCCGAAGCGGCCAGTTCTGCGGTGCGCTTGGCAGCTTCCTCGGGCGTCAGCTTGATCTGTTCGGCAATGGCATCGACACCGGCGTTGAGCGCGCCGGGGATGTCGCCCGCTTTCAGCATCGGGGTCATGATGCCGTTGGCGACGACGCTCGAAAACGCATCGGTGACCAGCGGTTCGAGGCCGTAGCCGACTTCGATGCGCGGCCCTCGCTGTCCGGTGGGATTATTGGGCGCGAGCAGGATGATCAGCCCGTCGTCCTTCTCCTTGTCGCCCAGTGCCCAGGTACGACCGAGGCGGTAGCCGTAATCCTCGAGCGGATAGCCCTGCATGTCAGGGATCGTCGCGATGACGACTTGATGGCCGGTCGCCTTCTCGACGCCTTCGAGTTTGGCCTCGAGTGCCGCCTTCGCGTCGGGCTGCAGGATATTCGCCGCATCGACGACCCGCCCGGTCAAAGGCGGGAAGGTCTGGGCGAAAGCGGGAAAGGCGCAGAGCAGCAGCAGGAGGGCGAGCAACGCTCTCCACATGCCGTCAGCCCTGCGGGTCAGCATCCACCCGGTCACCGGAACATGCCTCTCGACTGAGGGGTGGACCCCGGATCAAGTCCGGGGTGACGACCCCGTGAAGGGACCGTCAGTTGAAATCCACCTTGGGCGCGTTTTCGGCGTTCGGCGCGGTGGCGGTGTAGGTCACCATCGGCTTCGACCCGTAGAAAATCTTCGCGCCGATCGCGTCGGGGAAGGTGCGGATCGTCGTATTATATTTCTGCACCGCCTCGTTGTAATCCTTGATCGAGATATTGACGCGGTTTTCGGTGCCCTCGAGCTGCGACTGGAGCGCCATGAAATTCGCGTTCGATTTCAGCTCGGGATAGGCTTCCTGCAACTGGCGCGTGGCGAAGGTCAGGTTGTTCTGCGCGTTCTGGAACGCCGCCACCTTGGCCGGGTCGGTCAGGTCGCCGGGGCTGAGCGTCACCGAATTGGCCGAGGCGCGCGCCTGCGTCACCGTGGTCAGCACGTCCTTTTCCTGCTTGGCAAAGCCCTTCACCGTCGCGACGAGATTGGGGATCAGGTCGGCGCGGCGCTGGTAATCGGCCTGCACATTCGCCCATTTCGCCTTGGCGGCTTCCTCGGCGGTCGGGATCGAGTTGATGCCGCAACCCGACAGCGAAACGGCGGCGAGCGGTGCGAGCAGGGCCAGGCGGCGGATCGGTGTCATGCGGATAGTCCCTCCAGTGTTATGCGCGGCTAATACACGAACGCAGGCGCTGAATGCAATGTTACCTTTTGTCACTTGCAATCGGTTGCGCGTCCGTCATGCTGTCCGCGTAACGATAATCCGGGGAGTAACATCGTGAGCATGGTTTCAGAGTTCAAGGCATTCGTGAATCGGGGCAACGTCCTCGACCTTGCGGTCGGCGTCATCATCGGCGCGGCGTTCGGCAAGATCGTCACCGCGTTCACCGATGATTTCATCAACCCGATCCTCGGGATTCTGACCGGCGGCATCGATTTCGCCAATATGTTCGCGCCGCTCGGCAGCGTTCCCGACGGGACGCCGATGACGCTCGACGCGATGAAGGCGGCGGGCATTCCCGTATTCGCCTACGGCCATTTCATCACCGAAGTGATCAACTTCGTGATCCTGGCGTTCGTGATCTTCATGATCGTGCGGACCGCGAACAAGGCAATGAAGCGCAGCGACGACGCGGCGACGCCTGAAGATATCCTGCTGCTCCGCGAGATCGCGGCCAGTGTGAAGAAGTAAGCGCCGCAGGAAACCGATCGCGCTGTAATGGCGTGGTCGGTTTCACACGAAGCCCACGAAGGCACAAGGGAAGTGCTCTCTTCTTTGTGCCTTCGTGGGCTTCGTGTGAACCATTTCTCTTTCGGCAGGCACCGACCCCGCCTGCGGCGCTAAGCTGCGGCCAGATCCTCGGCAGTCGCGCTCGCGAGGCTAGTCCCGTCCAGGATCCGCGCGGTCTCGTCTCGCACGCGCATCATCGCGTGGCGGATTTCGCATTGCGCCTCGCTGCGGCAGTCCTTGCAGCGCCGGTACGCGGTGCGGCTGACGCAGGGGACCAGCGCCAGCGGCCCCTCGATCGTGCGGATGATGTCGCCGAACGAGATGAGGTGGGCGGGCCGCGCAAGGTGGAACCCGCCCGATTTGCCGCGCGTCGAGGTGACGAACCCGGCCTGGCGCAATTCGCCGAGGATGATCTCGAGGAATTTGCGCGGAATTTGCGCGTCGGTCGCGATGCGGCTCATCGGCACCGGCGGCTGGCCGAGCGCTTCGTTCGCCAGCACCAGCATGGCGCGCAAGGCATAGCGGGAGCGTTGTGTAAGCATGACACACCAGCCCATAACGCCTTCAGCCTGAACGGCAAGTTATCCGGACAGGTCAGTGTTCCTCCCCAGCGAAGCGCAGGGGAGGAGTTGGAACGCCGAAAACCGCAGTCACTTTTCATTCAGCGACAAACCCCTATATCGGTCGTGCCGGGTTCGCCCGGCTATGGCGATAAACGAGGCCGCGCAATAAGCGCAGCGGACCCGGGGGCGGTACCCGGCGGCTCCACCAAATGCCCTGCTCCGGCAGGGTAACTGACGGGGCCGAACTAGGATCGACGTGTGTTAAAATCGGTTGTCGTCGCCCGACCTGAATGAGTCGTAAAACCGTTCAAAACGACAAGTGCCAACGATAACGAGGCGCTCGCGATTGCTGCCTAACTGAATCCTTCGTGGATGAAGTTAGTTCGGCTTTAGCGCGGTAGGGACCACACCGGGCAACAGAAGTGGAAACCAGCGGCCGAGGGGTGCCGGGCAACAGAAACCCCTCACTTTTCAAAAAGTGGCGGGGCACCGAGCAACAGAAGCTCCCTATTTGCCCTTTTCTCGCCCCAATCGGGAACCGAAACCTGTCTCGCGGATTAACGCGTCCGTACGGGTGCACCAAAAGGGGGCCTCGACGGGAGACATTCACATGAAGAATCGCATTCTGGCGGCGACCGCCATCCTTACCCTCGCCACCCTCGGCGCGTGCAGCAACATGAACAACACGCAGGAAGCCGCGTCGAACAACATGGAGGCGACCGCCGACAATATGGACGCGATGGCCGACAACATGACCGGCAACGCCGCCGAGAAGATGGAAAACAAGGCCGATGCGATGGAAGAGGCCGCCGACAACGCCGCCGACGGCAATCTCGCGACCGCCAACGCCCAGGCCATGAACGCGATGAAATAAGCGCGAATTTTTCCCAAGGAAACTGGCAGGGTCGCGCCTTCGGGCGCGGCCCTTTTTTTGTTAGAATGTCGCCGAGGGCGGCTGCGGCGCGACGACCGTCGGAGGTACCGGCACTTTCACCCGCCGCACGGTCAATACCTTGACCGGCTTCTCGATCATCTGCCCTTTCAGCACGCCCGATCCCGCCGTCGGCGACAGCGGCACGTCATAGATTTTACGCGCCACGTCGAGGCCCTCGACCACGCGCCCGAACACCGCATAGCCTTCCGGATCATTGGGGTTCTGGCCCGCGTCCAGCCCGGGGATATCCGATATCAGGATCGAGAAATCGGCGGTGGCGGTGCCCACGCCGAGCCGCGCCATCGAGATCGCCCCTGCAACATGCTTCAATCCGGTCGTCGCCGTGCTCTCGTGCGGGATCGGCGGCAGCACCCGCGTTGGATCGCCGCGCAGCCCGGCCTGGACCAATCCGTTCGGCTGTTCGCCCCACGCCAGCCGCATCACGCGGTAGAACACCATATTGTCGAACCTTTTGCCGACGACATAACGCAGGAAATTCGCCGTCGAGAGCGGTGCGCGCTTGCCGTCGAGGTCGATAACGATCGTGCCCAGCTCGGTCGTCATCGCCACGCGTTCGACATCGGCGGGCACGATTTTGGCGGGGACAGGAAGCGACGCGGGGGGCTTGGCCGGTCTCGGTGGCGTAGCGGCGCAGAGCGGCACAGCAGCGAGAAGCGCAAGCGCGGCGGCGGCGAATCGGAGCGTCATCGGCGGATCATGCACGCGGGAAGGCGCGGACGGCAACAACGTGCCTTGCGCGCCGCGCCGCGTTTCGACAGGTTGGTGCGGGTGAGTGCGACCGAACAACCAATCGAACGGGGCGGCGACCTGACCCTCCCGGCACGGCCCGAACCGCTGCGGCTGATCGCTGCCGAAACCGCGGTCGTCGTCATCGATATGCAAAACGCCTATGCCTCGCCCGGCGGCTATGTCGATCTGGCCGGGTTCGATATCGGCGGCGCGGCATCGGTGATCGGGCGGATCGCGACGGTGCTGGAAACGGCGCGCGGCGCGGGCGTGCAGGTGATCTATCTGCAAAACGGCTGGGACGCCGATTATGCCGAGGCGGGCGGACCGGGGTCGCCGAACTGGCACAAATCGAACGCGCTGAAGACGATGCGCGCGCGGCCCGAGCTGAGCGGGCAATTGCTGGCGCGCGGCGGCTGGGACTATGAACTCGTCGACGCGCTCACGCCGCAGCCGGGCGACATCAGCCTGCACAAGACACGCTATTCGGCGTTCTTCAATTCGCAACTCGACAGCGTCCTGCGCGCCCGTGGCATCCGCAATATCGTGTTCGTCGGGATCGCGAGCAATGTCTGCGTCGAAAGCACGCTGCGCGACGGGTTCCACCTCGAATATTTCGGGGTGATGCTGGAGGACGCGACGCATCACCTCGGCCCCGATTACGTCCGCGACGCGACGGTCTATAACGTGGAAAAATTCTTCGGCTGGGTCAGCACGGTCGCCGATTTCTGCGGCAGTTTCGGCCAGCGCCCCAAGGAGTAGCGAATGCCCTTCACCCCCATCAACCCGCCGCAATTCCCGACCCCCATCGCGCCCTATTCGGCGGGCGCGAAGGCGGGGAACACCGTCTATGTCTCTGGCGTGCTCGCGCTGGGCGAGGGCGGCGTGGTGCTGCATGTCGGGGACGCCGCAGCGCAGACGCGCCATGTGCTGGACGTCATCAAGATCACGCTGGAAGCAGCAGGTGCGACCCTGGCCGACGTCGCGATGAACCACATCTTTCTCAAAGACCTCGCCGATTATGCCGCGTTCAACGCGGTCTATGCCGAGTACTTCCCCGGCGCGAAGCCCGCGCGCTATTGCATCAAATGCGATCTGGTGAAGCCCGATTGCCTCGTCGAAATCGCGAGCGTCGCGCACATTGCCTAAGATCGGCGGACTTTATTACGAGACACAGGGCGCGCGGCGAGCGCCGCCGGTTATCCTGTCGAGCGGGCTCGGCGGATCGGCGGCCTATTGGGAGCCGAATGTCGCTGCATTGGCCGAACATTTTCGTGTTATAACCTACGACCATCGCGGGACAGGACGTAGCACACGCAGGTTGCCGGACATGGTCACAGTGGATGACTTTGCGCGCGACATCCTCGAACTGATGGATCGGCAGAACATCGAGCGTGCTGACATCGTCGGTCACGCGGCGGGGGGCGTTGCCGGACTTGCGCTCGCGGCCATTGCGCCCAAGCGCTTGCATCGCCTGATCGTTGTCAACGGCTGGGCAAAGCCCGATCCACATTTCCAACGCTGTTTTGCGGCGCGACTCGCCCTGTTACGGCACGCGGGTGTCGAAGCCTATTTGCGGGCACAGCCGTTGTTCCTTTACCCGCCCGACTGGATCAGCAAGCACGACGCTTGGCTCGAAGCACAATTGCCACATCAGGTCGCTGACTTTCCGGGGTTGGCATCGTTGAGCAAGCGCGTCTCGGCGCTAACCTCGTTTCGATTGCCGAAGGAGGCGCGCCGTCTTGAAGGCCGCGCGCTCGTCATAACCGCAAAAGACGATATGCTTGTGCCGCCGTCCGCCAGTATGTCGCTGGCTTCGGAGCTTCGCGGACGTGGCTTGGTGATGAGTGGCGGCCATGCCTGCAACATCGTCAACGCAGATCATTTCAATACCAAGGCTATCGAATTTCTGAGGAGCTGAGCCATGCAAGTCGGCGTTTTCGTCCCCATCAACAACAACGGCTGGCTCATTTCGGAGAATGCGCCGCAGTATATGCCGTCGTTCGACCTCAACAAAACCATCGCGCAATCCGCCGAAAAGCACGGTCTCGATTTCTTGCTGTCGATGATCAAGCTGCGCGGGTTCGGGGGGAAGACCGAATTCTGGGAATACGGCCTCGAAAGCTTCACCCTGATGGCGGGGCTGGCTGCAGTCACCGAAAAGATCAAGATTTACGCGACCTGCCCGACGCTCGTTATCCCGCCCGCCTTTGCCGCGCGGATGTGCAACACCATCGACAGCATCAGCCACGGCCGCTTCGGCCTGAACCTCATCACCGGCTGGCAGCGCCCCGAATACAGCCAGATGGGCCTGTGGCCGGGCGACGAGCATTTCCGCAACCGCTACCAGATGCTCGACGAATACGCCCGCATCCTGCGCGAATGCTGGGAGACGGGCCGCAGCGATTTCAAGGGGCAATATTACCAGATGGACGACTGCCTCGTCCGCCCCAAACCGACCGGCGACATGAAAATCATCTGCGCCGGGTCTTCGGACGAGGGACTGGCGTTCTCCGCGCAATGGGCGGACTATGCCTTTTGCCTCGGCAAGGGCGTCAACACGCCGACCGCCTTCGCGTCGAACAACGAGCGGCTGGCGCTGGCGACCGCGAAAACCGGCCGCGACGTGTCGGTGTTCGTCCTCGTCATGATCATTGCGGCGGAAACCGACGCGGAGGCGATGGCGCGGTGGCAGCACATCAATGCCGGGGTCGATGTGGCGGCGATCTCGTGGCTCGCGGACCAAGGCGCGGCGGACAAGCATAATGCCACCACCAATGTGCGACAGCTTGCCGCGCCCGAGGGGGCGGTCAACATCAACATGGGAACGCTGGTCGGCAGCTATGCGAGCATCGCACGGATGCTCGACGAAATGGCCGAAGTGCCCAACACCGGTGGCGTGCTGCTGACGTTCGACGACTTCGTGCAGGGCGTGGAGGATTTCGGGACGAAGATTCAGCCGCTGATGAAATCGCGCTAACGGCCATGCGGACCCGGCTGAGCGTTTGCGCGCGCAAAACGCGGTTCGCGACCGAAGCCGATGCGCTGGCCGCTGTGCGCGCCGCCGCAATCACGCTCCACCCCTATCGCTGCGACCGCTGCCGCCGCTATCACCTGACCAGCCGGACCAAGGGGCGGCGGGTGCCGCGTCCCGCATGCCCCTGATCGCCTTCAACAAACCGTACGGCGTCCTCTGCCAGTTCACCGACGAACGCACCGCCGCCCCGCGCCCGACCTTGGCGCAGTTCATCGACGTGCCGCACGTCTATCCGGCGGGGCGGCTCGACACCGATAGCGAGGGGCTGCTGCTGCTCACCGACGACGGGCGGTTGCAGGCGCGCATCGCCGACCCGAAGTTCAAACTGCCCAAGACCTATCTCGTGCAGGTCGAAGGCGATGTCGGCGAAGACGCGCTGTCGGCGTTGCGGCACGGCGTGCAGCTGAAGGACGGCAAAACCCGTCCCGCCGACGCCGAACGCATCGCCGACCCCGACCTCTGGCCCCGCACCCCGCCGATCCGCGTCCGACAGAGCATCCCCGATTGCTGGCTGAAACTCACCATCCGCGAAGGCCGAAACCGCCAGGTGCGCCGCATGACGGCAGCAGTGGGGCATCCGACCCTGCGACTGGTGCGGTGGGCAATCGGCGACTGGACGGTCGACGGGCTGGCACCAGGGGCGTGGCGCGATCAACCCGCCTGATCGCCGTCCACCGGCTCAACCTCGACCATCGACACACTTGCCGTTGACGAATTCGAGCCGCGTGCCATCCGCGTCGCGGATGAACGCCGCGCGCGTCGCCGGGTCCGCAGGGTCGCCCCCGGCGTCCGCGTCGTCATCGTATTTCGGCGTGGTCACATAGCTGCCGAACCAGCGCGCGAATGTCGCCCGGTCGCCCAGCTTGTCGAGCACCATCGCGTGCAGCGCATCGAGCGCCTCCGCCGTAATCTCGCGCGGGTCGGCTGCCGCCGTCAGCCCGGGGTCGGCATAGCGGTCGTCATCGTCGAGCTCGGCGAGGATATGGTCGCAGAAATGCGCGATCAGCTCGCTGCGGGCCGGCGCCCGGAACCCGACCGAGTACGTCATGCAATCCGCACCGACCGCCACCCCGTTGTGCGCCACCCGCGGCGGCACATAGAGCATGTCGCCGGGCTCCAGCACCCATTCCTCGACCGGCTCGAACGCGGCCAGCAACCGCAAATCGTCATGCGGCAACAGCGGCGTATCGTCGGTGCACACCCCCCCGATCTGCCAGCGCCGCCGCCCCAGCCCCTGGATCAGGAACACGTCGTACTGGTCGAAATGCGGCCCCACCCCGCCGCCGTCGCTGGCGTAGCTGACCATCACATCGTCGATCCGCCAGTCCGGCACGAACCGGAACGGGTCGAGCAACGCCGCCACCTCCGGCACATGATGGTCCACCGCCTGCACCAGCAGCGTGTAAGGTGCCTTGCCCAGCCTGCCGAAGCGTTCCTCGGGCAGCGGGCCCGCCTCGACCCGCCAGTCGGCGCGCTTCAGCGTGATCAGCCGCGACTCGACCCCCTCCTCACACGCCAGCCCCGCCAGCTCGTCAGGGTCGAGCGGGTTCGCCCACCCGTCCCACGCCCCGCGGATCAGCAGCGGCTTCTTCTGCCAGTAATCGCGCAGGAAGGTGTCGACGTCGAAATTGCTGAGGTTCATGGCCCCCGCCTAACAGTCGCGCGCGCCGACCGCAGCATGAATCGCGCCTCCCTCTTCGCCGAGCGCCAGCGAGGTGCTCCTTCGAGCGTCAGCGAGAAGTGGAACAGCGCAGACCTCGCTAACGCTCGGCAGGGCTTCTCGCTCGCGCTCGAAGAAGAAGCTAATTCTCCCCTCGAAACTTCAGCCCCGCCGCGCGCCCGCGCCGCAGCGCCGCGACCTTCCGCTCGATCTCCGCCTGCACCGCTTCGATCGAGGGTAGCACCCGCAACTGCCGCAACGGCTTCCCCACCCCGCGGACCCCGTGCCGGTGCAGCCGCAACACCTGCAGCGCGTCGTCCACCCCCATCGGCGGCATCGGCAGGTCGGGCTCGAATTCGATCACCGGCTCGAAGGTGTTGCACGCATGCTCGATCATCGCGAATTCCAGCCGGACATAGCCGTTCTCCAGCGCCGCCTTCCATCGCTCGGCAAAGCCCGGCCATTTCGACCGCCGGACATAGGCCGACGCGACGCTCAGCCCCGCCGCCTCGCACGCCAGTTTCACATTCGCGCTCGCCGCCAGCACCCCCAGAAAGCGCGCCTCGACCCGCGGCGTCCACTGGCGCAGCCGCGCCCGCGCAACGACCGCCCGCCGCCCGTTCCCCGCGCGCACGACCATCTCCTCCCCGTCGATATAGCCCCATTTCGCCGAAGGCCTGTCGGACCCGCCCGCCGCCGCCCGCGCCTGAGCCTGCGCCGCCGCCCCGGCAACCGCGTCCTCGCACGCCGCGCGAAATTCGGCGTCGTTGGTCTTGTGCAACGTCACCCAACTCCGCGAAACCTTCGCATGCGCGGCGGCGATGGTGTAATTCCCCGTCTCGCCCAGCGCCTTGAAGAACGCAGCGCGCCGCGCGGGGGATGTTTTTGCGGACATGGCTTGGCCCCTTCGAGTCGTTTGTGGGGCTTGGGGATTAGGCGCAGAATTATTGTGTAGGACAGCTGGAATTCGCGTTCTGCGGACCGGCGGTTTTCACCCGCCTTCGTCGAAAGTCGCCCAGCCGTAACCAACTTGGCTCAATGACAGCAGAGGACGATGAGCTAGAGCGCTATAAACGCCCGCCTTGCCGGACTGAACTTGTCCGTGATTTGCTTAGCCCGCTTAGCATTTGGCTTCAAATGCCCGCTGGACAGCTTCACTGGCGCGCCAGGCGAGATGTCTGCGCGTCTGGTATATTGGCTTCGGTCATTTTTGATCTTGGCCATCATGTCTCACCCAAGAACCTCGAGATCTCAGCGTCTGTCACCTTGCGGCACATTGCCGTTACGCGCTGCGCCCTACCGGCACCCTTTTGCTTATGACATAGAGCGTCTCCAGCGGCGCTTACCTCAAGCACTACCATTGTTCCGTTTTCGTTCTTGACCCATTTGCGCGCTCCGGCCACCTCTGTCAATTGCCAGTCGAGTTCGGCACCATCAACCAACGCCAAGGCGTTCGCCACCTCAATCGCGCTCTGGTATCTATCGGCGGGTTCGACCTTCAAGCATTTCTTGATCACCGTTCGCAAACGAGACGGCGCCTGCGGCGGAAATCTTTTGCGATCAGGAAAGCGGCCACCGAGTACATCGTCCTTGAATGTCTGTGCATTGGCATAGGTAGCAAATTGGCGATCGAATTCAGCGTTGCCAACGACCATCCTATATAGCGTCAAGCCTATCTGATAAATGTCCCAGCGGAGATCGAATGCTGCCTGCCCTCGCAATGCCTCCGGCGGGATCATCTTCTGGTATGCTTTCCCCGGGTTGGCGACGCCGCCGGTCATCTGCTTCGCAAGCCCGAAATCTGACAGCAGGGCATCTCCGCGATCAGATAGCAGAATGTTATCCGGCTTTACGTCAAAATGGATCAGACCTTTTGAGTGAATATTGTGAAGCGCGCTCAGCGTCTGGCAAGCAAGCGTCACAATGCGTCTGACCGTCAAATGCGAGCCAGCGGAAATCAATGGCTTGATCGATCCATTCGCGTAATAGGGCATCGCGATGAAGATACTGTCGGCGCTTTGGCAGGCATAGTGGAGTTGCACCACATTCGGATGCGCGCTGGCGTAGAGAGCCTTTGATTCCGCAAAATAGGCTGCAGGCGAGACCAAGCTCGACTTGGCGATCTCCTTTATCACGATGTCGGCGTCCAGCTGGTGATCGCGCGCCGTGAAAGTCTTGGAGTTTTGGCCATCCTGACCGATCTCGGTCAGTTTGGTGAATTCAACTTCACCCCTGTCGATCGGGTTAAACATTAGCCGCCCCCATTGCGGTCAGGATCGCCTCGCGCTGCAGGTTTCCCTGCGTCTCCCAACCCTCAACGCCCGGATCTTTGCCGCCGGACACCATTGCCTTGAAATCAGTTCGATCCATTCCCAGTCGCCGTGATATCGAGGATATCTGACCGACGTAGAACGAGCGCACCGTGCTGCTTGCGAAGGCCTCCTGCACGACCCCCTCAATCTGCACGCGATCTACACTTGGGCTACGTGCGCTCGGCTCAGTGACGCGAACACCCGCCTGTTCAACATTATACTCCCGCAGCACGTCGAGAAGATTGCTGCGTACATACTTAAGACCCTCGGGCACGTCGAATGCGGCAGGAATCCTGATCTCTTCAATATTCACAATGACCTTATGATCGCTGTCATATACGGCAAACACCAACCCAGCTGGTTGCGCGCGAATTCCTATCGTGATCATTTAGCTCGTCTGCTCCTTAAAGAGGCTGATGCACTATTTCGAAGAATCGTGCTACGGTTCTTTAGCTATATATTCATCGCGCGCTATAAACGTCCGGGTAAAGTAGGAAGGCGCGGCGCTATTTCCGTCGATATGCCAACCGAATCTAGATCAGCGTCTGTCGCATCAAGCCGCCCGCTTCATCGGTGCCGCACTCAACCTCAAACCCAGCGTCTTCATCACTTCCATCAGTGTCGCAAGCGTCGGATTGCCGTCCTCGCTGAGCGCAGCATAGAGCGACCCTCGGCTGAGGCCCGCTTCACGCGCGACCTTGGTCATGCCGCGCACCTTGGCGACCTTGCCCAGCGCGTGCGCGAAATAGGCGGGGTCGCCGGAGGCCAGCGCCTCGTCGAGATAGAGCACCAGCGTCTCGTCGTCGCCGAGTTCGTCGGCGATGCCGAAGGGGATCGTCTCAACCATCGTCTTCATCCACCTGAATGCTACGCCGCCCGCAACGCCCGCTGCACCGCTTCCGGCTCACGGTCTATCACCTTCAGCAACGTGCGTGCCGGGCCTTCGGGAAGCCGCTTGCCCTGCTCCCAATGGCGCAACGTGTTGACGCTGACGCCGAAGCGTTGGGCGAACGCCTCTTGCGTCATGCCGGTCTTTGTCCGGATCGCGCGGACGTCGAGCGCCTTGGGGTAATGGATACGGTAGTGCGAAACGTCTGCCTCGCCCTTGGCAAAAACAAGTGCTTCCTCCAGTCCACGCCGGATGCTTTCTGCGACTTCGCTCATTGCGTCACCTTCCATATTCGGTCTTCAACAACCCGACCAACCGCTTGAGGTCGTTCCGCGCGGCGTGCGAAATGTTGGCCATCTCGTTCTTGGGATAGGCCGTAATCAGGAACAGCGGCATGCCGGGATCGTGAAAGAAATAGATCACCCGTGCGCCGCCGCTCTTTCCACGGCCCGGCAACGCCCATCGCATTTTCCGGACGCCACCCGTCCCCGCGATGACGTCGCCGTGCGTCGGATTTCCTGCCACGAAATCGATCAGATCTTCCCGTTCGTCGTGGTCGAGCATCTTTCGCGTCGCCGCGATGAATTCCGGCATCTCGACAACGGCCATCGGCAGGTCATCAGACATGCCCGAAACTAATCCAATGCACTAGTCGAGGTCAACAAAAAAAGGGGGCCGCCTCTCGGCGACCCCCCTCTCTTTCGGTCCTCTCCAGAACCTGTAGCTCTTAATCCTCGCGGGTCAGGAACGCGGGGGCGAATTCGGGCGCGGGGCCGTCATCCTTGGGGGCGCTGTCGCGGTCGCGACCGCCGCCATAGCCGCCGCCGCCACCGCCGCTGCGCGGGCCGCGATCACCGCCGCCATCGCGACGCGGGCCGCGATCGCCACGGTCTCCACCGCCGTCACGGCGCGGGCCGCGATCGCCACGGCCTTCGCCGTCACGACGGGGCCCACGGTCGGGACGGTCGCCGCGCGGGCGCTCTTCACGGGGCGGGCGGGTGTCTTCCAGCTCGGCACCGGTTTCCTGATCGACGACGCGCATCGACAGGCGCACCTTGCCGCGCGGGTCGATTTCCAGGACCTTGACCTTAACTTCCATGCCTTCGCTCAGCACGTCGGCGACCTTTTCGGTGCGCTCGTTGCGGATTTCCGACACGTGGACCAGGCCGTCCTTGCCGCCCATGAAGTTCACGAACGCGCCGAAATCGACGATGTTCACGACCTTGCCGTCATAGACCTTGCCGACTTCGGCTTCCTCGACGATGCCGCTGATCCATTTGCGCGCCGCCTCGATCTGGCTCGGGTCGGACGAGCTGATCTTGATCAGGCCCTCGTCGTCGATGTCGACCTTGGCGCCCGTCGTCGCCACGATTTCGCGGATGACCTTGCCGCCGGTGCCGATGATGTCGCGGATCTTCGACTTGTCGATCTGCATCGTCTCGATACGGGGGGCATGCGCCGACAGTTCGGTGCGCGTGTGGTCGAGCGCCTTGGCCATCTCACCCAAGATGTGGGTGCGGCCTTCGGCGGCCTGTGCCAGCGCCTGCTTCATGATCTCTTCGGTGATGCCGGCGATCTTGATGTCCATCTGCATCGTGGTGATGCCTTCGGACGTGCCCGCAACCTTGAAATCCATGTCGCCGAGGTGGTCTTCGTCGCCCAGGATGTCGCTGATCACGGCGAAGTCCTTGCCCTCGAGGATCAGGCCCATGGCGATGCCGCTGACCGGACGCTTCAGGGGAACACCCGCATCCATCATCGACAGCGAACCGCCGCAGACGGTGGCCATCGACGACGATCCGTTGCTTTCCGTAATGTCCGACAGGACGCGGATCGTGTAGGGGAACTCTTCCTTCGACGGCAGCACCGGGTGCAGCGCGCGCCAGGCGAGCTTGCCATGGCCGACTTCGCGACGCCCGGGGGCACCGAAGCGGCCGACTTCGCCGACCGAATAGGGCGGGAAGTTATAGTGGAGCATGAAGTTGGAGTAGGACAGGCCGTTGAGGCCGTCGATCATCTGCTCGGCGTCCTTGGTGCCGAGCGTCGTCGTGCAGATCGACTGCGTCTCGCCGCGCGTGAACAGCGCGGAGCCGTGCGTGCGGGGCAGGAAGCCGACGATCGCCTCGATCGGGCGGATCTGCGTGGTGGTGCGGCCGTCGATGCGTGCGCCGTCCTTCAGGATGGCGGTGCGGACGATTTCAGCCTCGAGCTTCTTCATCAGCTTGCCCGCGGCCATCTGGTCCTGCGGGGTGGCGTCGGCGAACGCGGCCTTGCCCTTGGCGCGGGCTTCGTTGAGCAGGTTCGACCGCGCGGACTTGTCGGTCACCTTGTAGGCGGCGGCGATGTCCTTGCCGATCAGCTTCTTCAGCTTGTCCTTGGCGGCGGACAGGTCGGCCTGCGGGGCCATCGGCCACGGATCCTTGGCTGCCTGTTCGGCGAGATCGATGATCGCGCCGATGACCTTCTGGATGCCGCGGTGCGCGAACATGACCGCGCCCAGCATGACTTCTTCCGACAGCTCCTTGGCTTCGGATTCGACCATCATCACTGCGTCGTGCGTGCCCGCGACCACCAGGTCGAGGTCGCCTTCGGCAACCTGCTCGTCGGTCGGGTTCAGGATGTACTCGCCCTCGACATAGCCGACGCGCGCCGCCGCAATTGGCCCCATGAAGGGAACGCCGCTCAACGTCAGTGCAGCCGACGCCGCGACCATCGCGAGGATGTCCGGCTCGTTTTCGCCGTCATACGACATCACTTGGGCGATGACGTTGATCTCGTTATAAAACCCTTCGGGGAACAACGGACGGATCGGCCGGTCGATCAGGCGCGAAACCAGCGTTTCCTTTTCGGTTGCACCGCGCTCGCGCTTGAAAAAGCCGCCCGGAATGCGGCCTGCCGACGAATATTTTTCCTGATAGTGGACGGTCAGCGGGAAGAAGTCCTGCCCTTCCTTGACGCTGCGTGCCGCGGTCACCGCGCACAACACCACTGTTTCGCCGAGCGTCGCCATCACGGCGCCATCGGCCTGGCGGGCAACGCGGCCCGTTTCGAGCTTGAGGGTTTGTCCGCCCCACTCGATTTCGACTGTCTTCATATTGAACATGTGTATTCCTTTACGACCCGCGAGCCAGATGCTGCGGGGGCCAATAAGGCAGACATCCGGTCTGCGAGCGGTGCGGGCGCTATTGGCCCAATGCGCCCCGCCGAATGCGGGACATAAGCAAACGGCGCCCTGAGGCGCCGTTTGAAACTATTTACGAAGCCCGAGCTTCGTGATGAGTGCGGTGTAGCGCGCGACGTCGATCTTTTTCAGATAATCGAGCAGCGAGCGGCGCTTGTTGACCATCATCAACAGGCCGCGACGCGAGTGGTTGTCCTTCTTGTGCGTCTTGAAATGCTCGGTCAGGTTGACGATACGCTCGGTCAGGATCGCGACCTGGACTTCGGGGGACCCGGTGTCGCCTTCGGCTTGTGCGTTGTCCTTGATGATTTCGGTCTTGCGTGCAGCAGCTACAGTCAAATTCTATTCCTTCGCGGTATCGTTTACAGGTTGAAGCCACGCTCGACCCGGACAAGTCCGGCAACGATCTCCACCAGCGCCACGGGCGTATCGCCCAGTTTCGCAAAGTGCAGGCCGTCGGAGGCGGCAACCCCGTCAAGCACGCGCCCTTGTCGGAGCGCTGCGGCTTGGTCGGGGGTGAGAGAAAGAGCCGGGATACCGTCCAGCCCTGCCTCGATGGGACGCAGGTGCGCCTCAAGCGTCGCGCCACTAGCGGCCTCGCCCAATAAGTCCAGCGAAATCGCTTGGGACAGGTCGAACGGCCCCGCGCGCGTGCGGCGGAGCATCGTGACATGGCCGACCGTGCCCAGCGCGAGCGCGATGTCACGGGCGAGGGATCGGATGTAAGTGCCTTTGGAGACATGGGCGGTGAGGGTGATCGAGGAAAGAAGGGGGGCTTCGACAAGCTCAGCCAAGTCGGATTGCGAGAGCGATTCCCCAACCGACTTGGCTGAGCTTGTCGAAGCCCCTTCTTCTACCTTTAGCGAGAAAACCGTCACCGCCCGCCTCGCCAGCACGACCTCCTCCCCCGCCCGCGCCAGATCATAGGCGCGAGCGCCATCGACTTTTAGCGCCGAATATGCAGGCGGAACCTGCTCGATGGAGCCAGTAAACTGCGGCAAGACTGCTTCGACTTGTGCGAGCGTTGGCCGCCCATCGCTCTCGGCCATCACCACCCCTTCGAGATCGAGCGTATCGGTCTGAACGCCAAACCCGATCGTAAACTCATACACCTTGCTGGCATCGAGCATCCGCCCCGCCAGCTTTGTCGCCTCGCCCAGCGCAATCGGCAGCACGCCGGTCGCCAACGGGTCGAGCGTGCCGCCATGCCCGACCTTCACCTTGGCATAGCCGCCCTGCCGCAGCGCGCGCTTGACCGCACTCACGCCCTGCGTCGAGCCGAGCCCGAGCGGTTTGTCGAGGATGATCCAGCCGTGCACTCGGGCCGTCAACGAGACGATGTCGAGAGCTGGCTGATCCAGTTCGCCGCATCGAGGCGATATACTGCCGTATCGCGCAGATAGCCCGTCCACGTCGTGCGCTCACCGACGAGCGTCTCGACGTGAACGGCGCCCAGCTTCACCACTGCAGCCATGGAACGCCCGTTCCGGGTATCGACCTTGAAAATGATGTACTTAAATCCGCAGGCAATCGCGTGGTCGATCAGGAGCCTTTTCATCTGCGCGTTGAAACCCGTGCCTCGACACCGGGGAGCGATGTATGTCGCGCCGATTTCCAAGGAGGATGCTGCTTCGTCGATGCCGATATAACTGGTCATGCCGACGACGGTATCGCCGTCGAGGACGGCAAACATCTCCCAAGCAGGTAGCGCGCGAAACAGGGCGAGCGCGGGATCGAAATGTTCTCCCAGCATCGAGACAGGATAGATATCCCAGATCAGCTTGTCCTCCGCACAGGCGCGGCGGAGCGGCTCGACGTGCCGATCTTCAAAGGGTTCTAGGACAACATTGTCCGCACTTAGCCTATTCGAAATCATGCGTTCAGCCGTTCCATGAAGTGCCGCCGACACAATGCGATATAGCGATCATTGCCGCCGATTTCGGTCTGGTCGCCGTCCTGCACCGCGCGGCCCGCCGCATCGACACGCAGGTTCATTGTCGCCTTGCGCCCGCATTCGCAGATCGCTTTCAGCTCGGTCAGGCTGTCGGCCAGCCCCAATAGCGCTGCCGATCCTTCGAACAATGCGCCCCTGAAATCGGTGCGGAGGCCATAGGTCACGACCGGCATGTCGTCGCGGTCGCATAGTTCGGCAAGCTGCCACACCTGCGCGCGCGTCAGAAACTGTGCCTCGTCGATCAGCACACAGGAAATCTTGCGGTTCGCGCGTTCTGCCCGCACCAGTGCGGCAATGTCGGTCGCCGCATCGAACGGCACCGCGTCCGCCTCCAGTCCGATCCGCGACCCGATCTTGGCGAACCCCGCACGGTCGTCGACAGCCGCAGTAAACAGCATCGCCGCCATCCCGCGCTCGGCATAGTTGAACGCCGCCTGCAACAGCGTGGTCGATTTCCCCGCATTCATCGCGGCATAGTAGAAATAAAGCTTGGCCATTTCAGGCCGACGCCAGCGTACGAACGACGACCGGCGATGTCGTACCGGCGTCCTTCGCGATACCGGCATCGAAGGTCGCGAATGCATCGACCGTTACCGGCACGCACGCGAGGTGGAGGAGGTCGGCGAATTCACCGCGAACCTTATAGCGCCCGATGGCCCATTCGACCGCAATGCGGCGCTCGATATCGACACCCGGCAAAGCGAAAAGGGCAGCCAGCGCATCGGCGATGCGCCGACGGTCGAATTTGTACCGCGACCGCAACACCCATTCGACTTCGAGCACGACCGTCGGTAACAGATAGATACCATTCGACGCGATCAGCGCGAGCGCGATGTCACATTGCCGGGCATCGTCACCGACGATGATTCGCAACGGCACATTGGCATCCACCGCAACCATCGGGCACCGTCAGCGCGACATATCGTCGTAGTCGTCGTCATCCTTGACGCCCATGTCTTTGATCGACATCGGCGGACCTTCGTACTTAGGCACTCGTCGGCGGAACTCTTCCCAGGATATCGTTTCGCGCCTTGGCTCGGGGGGCTCCAGGATGGCGCGTCCGCCCGCATGACGCACGACGAGCGGCTGACCCTCCGGCCAGCCGAGCGCTTCGCGCACGTCTTTGGGAATCACGACCTGTCCCTTGGTCGACATTTTCGTCAGCGCGTTCATTCCGGTAAGATACAACTTACCACAAGCGCGTCAATCGCCGTCCAAATCCCGCGCCACCTCGGGCCGTCGCAGGACCGCCGCGATATGGCTGCCCTCGTCAAAGCTCTCATCCGAGAGAAACTTCAGTTTCGCGGCGTATTTGCCGTTCACGCGGCGCGCGACTTCGCTTTGCAGATAGGCGGTGTTGGTGCGGAGCGCCTTCAGCACCGCTTCCTCGTTCTGGCCGAGCAGCGGTTTCACGAACACCGTTGCGTGGCGGAGATCGGGCGACATGCGGACTTCGGTGACGCTGGTCGGATGCGCGGCGAGCACATCGTCATGCACATCACCGCGCTGGAGAATGTCCGACAGCGCGTGACGCACCGCCTCGCCGACCCGAAGGGTGCGGACGGAGCGTTCGACGCCCTTTGGGTCAGCCACACATCACCTCACAGCGTGCGTGCACGCTCCTCGACCTCGAACGTTTCTAGGAAGTCGCCCGCCTTGATGTCGTTCGTCGCGTCGAAGGTAACACCGCATTCCAGACCCGCTTTGACCTCTGCCACATCGTCCTTGAAGCGGCGCAGCGAGTTGACCTTGCCGTTGTAGATGATGACGTCGTCGCGGGTGATGCGCGCGCGCAGATCCTTTTTGATGACGCCTTCGGTGACGAGCAGACCCGCCGCTTTGCCGGTCTTGCCCGCCGGGAAGACCTGGCGGATTTCGGCGCGGCCCACGACGTGTTCGATGATTTCCGGCCCCAGCTGCCCGGCCATCGCGTTCCGGACCTGGTCGGTCAGGTGGTAGATGACGTCGAAATACTGGAACTCGACGCGGTCGCGTTTGGCCAGCGCCGCCGCCTTGGGGTTCGGACGCACGTTGAAGCCGATAACCGGCGCGCCGCTTGCCGCCGCCGTCATCACATCGCTTTCAGTGATGCCGCCGACGCCCGATGACAGGATGCGGACCTTGATGTCGTCGGTCGAGATGCGGTTGACCGCGCCGACGATCGCTTCGACCGATCCTTGCGTATCGGCCTTGACGACGATGGGATATTCCATCGCCTTGACCGCGCCGAAATTGGCAAAGACATTCTCGATATCGACGGGTGCCGAGACGGTGCGCTGTTCGGTGGCGGTCTTGAGGCGATAAAGCGCGACTTCGCGGGCACGCGCCTCGTTCTCGACCACCGACATCGGATCGCCCGCCGAGGGGACGCCCGACAGCCCGAGAATCTCGACCGGCATCGAGGGGCCGGCTTCCTTGAGCTGGCGGCCCTTGTCGTCGATCATCGCGCGAACCTTGCCCGAGAACTGGCCGACGACGACGATGTCGCCGACCCGCAACGTCCCGCGCCGGACGAGGATCGTCGCCAGCGGCCCGCGGCCCTTGTCGAGCTTGGCCTCGATCACACTGCCTTCGGCGGCGCGGTCGGGATTGGCTTTCAGTTCGAGCAGTTCGGCCTGCAGGTGCAGCTTTTCGGTCAGCTCGTCGAGGCCGGTCTTCTTGAGCGCAGACACTTCGACGTCCTGCACGTCGCCCGACATTTCCTCGACGATAACTTCGTACTGAAGCAGCGCCTCACGCACTTTCTGGGCATTGGCTTCGGGCTTGTCGATCTTGGTGATGGCAACCACGATCGGCACATCGGCGGCCTTGGCATGGGTAATCGCCTCGATCGTCTGCGGCTTGATGCTGTCGTCGGCAGCCACCACCAGCACGACGATGTCGGTGACGTTCGCGCCGCGTTTGCGCATCTCGCCGAACGCTTCATGGCCGGGTGTATCGAGGAAGGTGATCTGCTCGCCCGATTTCAGCGTGACCTGATAGGCGCCGATATGCTGGGTGATGCCGCCCGCTTCGCCGCGCACGACATCGGTGCCGCGCAATGCGTCGAGCAGCGACGTCTTGCCATGATCGACATGGCCCATGATCGTGACCACGGGCGGACGGGTCTTGAGCGTCGCTTCGTCGTCGACATCCATTGCGACATCGATTTCGACATCGCTTTCGCTGACGCGGGTGTAGTTATGGCCGAATTCGGTGACCAGCAGTTCGGCGGTGTCCTGGTCGATGGTGTCGCCCATCGCCGACGGCACGCCCATCTTGAACAGCGCACGGATCAGGTCGTTGCCGCGCTCGGCCATGCGGTTGGCGAGTTCGCCGACCGTGATGGTCTCCGGAATGACGACGTCGCGGATCTGCTTGGCTTGCGGCTGGCCGCTGCCATGGGCGCGGCGTTCCTTTTCGCGGGCGCGTTTGAGCGCCGCCAGCGAACGAGCACGTGCACCTTCTTCATTGCCCTCGAGCGCGCGCGTAACGGTCAGCTTGCCGGCCTGGCGGCGGTCGTCGCCACCACGCGGGCGTGCCGTGGGGCGTGCGGGTTCGGGGCGACGCAAGGCACCCGCCGGAGTCGGCTTGACGACCCGGCCTGCATCGCCGTCGCGCTCCTGCGCGGCCTGAACTTCGGGCTCGGGCTGCGGGGGCGGATTCCGCAGCGCTTCGGCAGCGGCCTCCTCCGCGGCAATGCGCGCTTCTTCTTCGGCCTTGCGGTTTTCTTCGACGCGGCGCTTTTCGTCCTCGGTCGTGTCGATTTTCGCACGGTCGTCACGACGGCGCGCTTCCTCGAGCGCCGACATGCGCGCTTCTTCGGCTTCGCGCAGCAGGCGTTCCTGCTGTTCGCGGCGTTCGAGCGGGGTCAGCGCGCGCGGTGCGGCGGGCGGTGCGACCGGCTTGGGCGCGACAACGGGCGCGGCGACCGGTGCCGGCGCAACTTCGACGACGGGCTCGGGCGCGGGAACTTCCTCGCCAGGACGGACGAAGCGACGTTTCTTGACCTCGACCACGACGGTATTCGACCGGCCATGGCTGAAGCTCTGCTTCACCTGGCCCGTCTCGACCGTGCGCTTGATCCCCAGCGGCGCGCGCATGCCCAGTTTCGGCTTTTCAGTCTCGCTCATGAATTAAACCCGAACCCTTCACTTCATATTCGCGCCGCGCGGCCCTGAACCCTGCGACGCATTTTCGCAAGGTTCGCCCACGGGCGCATGATCGATAAAACCGTGCCACCGGTCGACAGCGGCAGCCACCCGTTCGGCAGCCCGCGCGTCAGTCACGCCGATGTGTACAACATTTTCGCGCCCCAGCGCTACCGACAAGATCGTGCGGTCGACAGCGAGGATCAACCCCTGCCGCCCCGAACCCTCTTCGTCGTTGCCGATACGCCAGGCCTGATCGAGCTTGCGGTTGCCGTCGGTCCCTGCGTCGGCGGCGTGATAGAGCAGGTGGAGCGCGCCTTTGCGCGCCGCTTCCTCGATCCGCTCGCTGCCGGTCGCAAGCGTCGAGGCGCGCGCCTCGAGCCCCAGCCGCTCCAGCGCGGCGCGCGACAGCGCCTCCTCGATCCGCGCGCCCAGATCGTCGGGGACCGAAATGTCGGTCGTCTTGAATGCACGCGCCAGCGCGCCCTTGAGCTTGCCCTTGGCGACCGCCGCATCGAGCACGGGCCGCGTGACGCCGATCCATGCGCCGCGCCCGGGTGCCTTAGCACGCACATCGGGGTGCACCTGCCCGTCGGGCGCGAGCGCGAGGCGAATGAGATTGCCCCGCTCGCCCTTGGCACGCGTCAGGACGCAGGTCCGCTCGCTGACGTTGCCGCCAGCTTCGTTTTCGGTGTCGACCGCTACCGTGTCATTGCGAGGATTCCGCAACAGCGTCCTCCTCTTCGAACCAATGCGCGCGGGCCGCCATGATGATCTCGTTGCCCTGCTCTTCGCTGAGGTTGTATTCGGCGAGGATGCCGCCCTTGGGCTCGTTGGTCGGCACCACCTTGCGGCGCGGCTCGATGCGACGCTTCTGGATCAGCTCGTCGGTGGCGAGGTCGGCAAGATC
The DNA here is from genome assembly GCF_024758725.1 of Sphingomonas sp. SUN039. Taxonomy (NCBI): domain Bacteria; kingdom Pseudomonadati; phylum Pseudomonadota; class Alphaproteobacteria; order Sphingomonadales; family Sphingomonadaceae; genus Sphingomonas; species Sphingomonas sp. SUN039. The sequence goes on from NZ_CP096972.1 coordinate 3,198,512, forward strand.
GTCGAGCGTCTTGATCCCCGCCTTGCCCAGCGTCACCAGCATCGCTTCGTTGAGGTGCGGCATTTCGGCGATCGCATCCTCGACACCCATGCCGCGGCGCAATTCGCGGTTGGCTTCCTCGCGGCGCTCGAGCGCTTCGGTCGCGCGGTTCTGGAGCTCGGCACCCAGTTCTTCGTCGAACCCTTCGATGTCGGAGATTTCGCTGACCTCGACATAGGCGACTTCCTCGAGGCTGGTGAACCCTTCGGCAACCAGCAGCTGCGCGAGCGTCTCGTCGACGTCGAGCTCGTTCTGGAAGAGCTCGGAACGCTCGACGAATTCGCGCTGGCGCTTCTCGCTCGCATCGGCTTCGGTCAGAATATCGATGGCCTTGCCTGTGAGCTGCGAGGCCAGGCGCACGTTCTGCCCGCGACGGCCGATGGCGAGGCTGAGCTGGTCATCGGGGACGACAACCTCGATGCGCTCTTCCTCTTCGTCGATGACGACGCGGCTCACGTTCGCGGGTTGCAGCGCGTTGACGACGAAGGTCGCGATGTCGGGCGACCAGGGGATGATGTCGATCTTTTCGCCCTGCATTTCCTGCACGACGGCCTGGACGCGGCTGCCCTTCATGCCGACGCACGCGCCGACCGGGTCGATGCTGCCGTCGCGGCTGATCACGCCGATCTTGGCGCGGCTGCCGGGATCGCGCGCGGCGGCCATGATCGTGATGATGCCGTCGTAGATTTCGGGCACTTCCTGCGCGAACAGCTTCTTCATGAAATCGGGATGCGCGCGGCTGAGGAAGATCTGGGGTCCGCGCGTCTCGCGCACGACCTTCAGGATCAGCGCGCGGATGCGGTCGCCGACGCGGACGACTTCGCGCGGAATCTGCGCGTCGCGGCGGATAACGCCTTCGGCACGGCCCAGATCGACGACGACATGGCCGAACTCGACGCGCTTGACGACGCCGGTGATGATCTCGCCGGCGCGGTCCTTGAATTCCTCGAACTGGCGCTCGCGCTCGGCATCGCGGACCTTTTGGAAAATGACCTGCTTCGATGCCTGCGCCGCGATGCGACCGAATTCGATGTTAGGCAGCGGATCGACGATGAAGTCGCCGATGGCGGCGCCGGGCTGCAGCTTCTGCCCGCCCTCGAGGCTGACCTGCTTGAAATAATCCTCGACCTGCTCGACGACCTCGACAACCCTCCACAAACGAAGATCGCCGCTTTCGGTGTCGATCTTCGCGCGGATGTCGTTTTCCGCGCCGTAACGCGCCTTGGCTGCGCGCTGGATGGCGTCCTCCATCGCGTCGATCACGATCGCGCGGTCGATCAGCTTTTCCTTGGCAACCGCATCGGCAATTGCGAGCAGCTCGGCCTTGTTGGCGGCTGCGGGGGCAGTGGAGGCCATCAGTTTACTTCCTCTTCGATGATGTCTTTGTCGCCGTCTTCGTTGAACTCTTCGACGGTGTCTGCGCCATCCGCAATCAGCGGTTTGGTCGCCTTGATGAGTTTGTCGGTCAGTATGAGCTTTGCCGTCGCAATCGCCGTGAACGGGAACTGCATCGCGCCATGCCTGGCCACGACCAGCACGTCGTCCCCTTCGACGCCTTTCAGATCGGCATCGAACATCTTGCGTCCCTCGATCGGCTCGACCAGCTTGATCCGCGCTTCATGCCCCGCCCAATCGGCATAATCGGCCAGCCGCGTCAGCGGCCGGTCGATGCCGGGCGAGCTGACTTCGAGCCGATAGGTTTCGTCGATGGGATCGTCCGCCGTGCCGTCGAGTGCGTCGAGAATTTCCGACAGTCGCCGCGACAACACCGCGCAATCGTCGAGCGTCAGCTGGCGCGTGTCGGGCCGCTCGGCCATCACCTGCAAGGTCGGATCGGACTTGCCGCCGAAGAAACCGACGCGCACCAGCCGCAGCCCGAGCGCGGTCGCTTCGGGTTCGATCAGTGCGGTCAGGGCGGCGATATCGGCCATCAATTCTTTCGGCAAAAACAAGCGTGTCTCGCGCCCGGACCCTTGCGGACCCGAACCCAAACACCGACGATGTAAGGAAGACAGGAGCGATATAGGCCGAACCGCGTTACGCAGCAAGCCTGAAGATGGAGACCATGATGAAACGCGCCGCCACTGCCCTCTCCCTTGTGCTTGCTGCCTGCGGGCAGGCCTCGACCGCGCAAGATGCTGTTGCGGTCGGGCAAGCCCCCATCACCGGCCCGCAGACCGGTGCGACCAAGCCGTTCGTCGCGACGCCGGTCGCGACGTTCGACAGCCCCTGGGCGATGACCTTCCTGCCCGACGGGCGGATGCTGGTGACGGAGAAGGGCGGGGCGCTGAAGCTGGTCGGCGCTGACGGCAAAACTGGGGCGGTCGTGCGGGGCGCGCCCGCGGTCGACAGCGGCGGACAGGGCGGGCTGATGGATGTCGTGCTGCATCCCGAATTCGCCGAGAACCGGATGGTCTATCTCAGCTGGTCGGAAGCGGGTCCGGGCGGCAAGGGCGTCGCGCTGGGGCGCGGGCGGCTGGCCGATACCGTCATCCAGTGTATCCGCGCGCCCTGTCCGGTCCAGCCGGGACTGCAGGGCTTTACGACGATCTTCCGCGCCACCCCGTTTGTATCGGGCGGCGGCCATTATTCGGGCCGCATCGCCTTTTCGCCCGACGGCAAATATCTGTATTTCACCAATGGCGAGCGCCAGAAATTCGATCCCGCGCAGGACAAGTCGGCGACGCTGGGCAAGGTGCTGCGCCTCACGCCCGACGGAAAACCCGCGCCGGACAACCCGCTCGCAGCCCAAGGTTTCCGCCCGGAGGTATGGAGTTACGGCCATCGCAACCTGCTCGGCATCGCGTTCGACGCGCAGGGGCGCTTGTGGGAACAGGAAATGGGGCCGAAGGGCGGCGACGAGCTCAACCTGATCCTGCCGGGCAAGAACTACGGCTACCCCATCGTCTCGAACGGCGATCACTATGACGGCCGCAACATTCCCGACCACCCGACGCGTCCCGAATTCGAAGCGCCCAAGGTCAGCTGGAACCCGGTCATCTCGCCCGGCGGGCTGATCTTCTATTCGGGCAAGCTGTTCCCCGCGTGGAAGGGCAGTGCCTTTATCGGCGGTCTGTCGTCGCAGGCGCTGGTCCGCATATCGTTCGATGGCGAGAAAGCACGCGAAGCCGAACGCTTCGACATGGGCAAGCGCATCCGCGAAGTCGAACAGGGACCGGACGGCGCGCTTTATGTGCTCGAAGACGGCGCGGGCGGGCGGCTGCTGCGGTTGACGCCTAAACCGTGACGCTCAGTTCCACCGGCACATTGCCCTTCACCGCGTTCGAATAGGGGCAGACCTCGTGTGCCTTGGCGACCAGCGCCTCGGCTTCGTCCTGCGCGAACCCCGGCACGTGCGCGTTCAACGTCACCAGCAGGCCGAAGCCGCCCTCGTCGCGCGTCCCGATGGTCACGTCCGCCGTGATCGTCGAAGCGGTCACGTCCTTTTTCTGCAGCTTGGCAATGTAATCGAGCGCCGAGCTGAAGCAGGCGGCATAGCCGGTCGCAAACAAATCCTCGGGCGTCGTCGCGCCTTCCTTGCCGGGTCCGCCCATCGCCTTGGGGATCGACAGGTCGACCGCCACCACGCCATCGGACGACGCCGAATGGCCGTTGCGGCCGCCGGTCGCGGTGGCATGGGCAGTGTAGAGCGGTTTAACGGCCATCATGGTTCTCCTCATCGCGTTTCGCCAAGATGGTGCGGGAATGTGACGCTTTCCAGTCAGCGCCGCAAATACCGGAAATACCAGACCTCATGCCCTTACACGTCGCGCGCCTTATGTTCGTAGAGGGTCTAGGGCCAGTCGGTGGGGCGGGCGGGGAATTCCGCCGCAGTTCGGCTTCCCATGCGAAATGCGAGCGCGTGTGCCGCATCCGCAGGCGCAACACGGACGGGGTGGGCGGTTGCTGAAACTGAGGCCGGCTTGGCACCGCGCTGACGTGCGCCAGGCCTCCCTGCTATCGGCTGCCCCGCCGCGATGTCTGCCTGTTCGACGGATAGCTGCATCCGACAGCACCCTTCGCCGATGCCATGGCCATCGCCGGATAGGGGCATAACGGGCGTGTCCGGCCGGGCCATGGTGTCGCGGGTCCGGCGGTTGCCGTAATGGCATCCGGGGCCTTGCCGTGGAGCATCCACTCCTCGAGCGCGCTCAGGCTATCGAAGCGGTCGGTGGCGGCCCCGCCGCCGCAATGGTTCATGCCCGGCACCGGAATGACGCGGACGAAGCGCGACGCGCTGCCCCGGTTGCGGCGGTCGACGGCTTTCCACCAGTCGATCGTGTCATAGGCCGAGAATACCGGGTCGCTCATCCCGTGCGGCACGATCAGCTTGCCGCCGTGCGCGCGAAACGCGGACAGGTCGGTCGAGCGCATGCCGACATCCGCCCATGCCGAGGTACGGTAGGGAGCGACGACACGGTAGATGTGCCCCGCGTCGCGGTCGAAATCGAACGCCAGCTGCCACGCGAGCAGTCGCGCAGGGTCCGTCGGCAAGGCGGTCGGCGGGCTGGTAAACACCGCCGCCAGCGAGCCGCCGCCGAGGATGACGTTAAGCGAAGGCGGGCCGTTCTCCGCACCGACCTTCCACACCCGCCAGCCCGGTTCGGCGATGCCGGTGTCCCAGGGGAAAGCTGCGTAAAGCGCCCGACCCTTGCTGTCGCGGGCTCCGCCCATCACGCGTGCCAGCGCGTCGATCTGCGCGGTTTGCAGGCAACCGGTTTGATCGCCGCCCGAACATTGTTTTGCACGAAGGGCGGGCAGGACACGGGCGGCGGTGCACTGGCCGATGGCACCGATAATCCCGTCGACGAGGCCATCGTCGGCATCGCATGTCTGTTTGACGGCGTCCCCGACCAGTTTGAACTGGTCGGCGGTGATTGCAGTTTTCAGCCCTTCGACTGTCGGGGTCTGGCCGGCCGCCCGGAGGATCGAGGCAAATTGCTGCACGTCCCAGGCTTGCGCGACGGCGGCGCGGGGCAGTGAAAATCCGGGCGCGGCGGCGACGATGCCATCGAACGCAGCCGGGTAACGCTGGGCGAAGGCCATCCCTTCCTGTCCGCCCTTCGAACAGCCCCAGAAGACCTTGCTCTGCGGCGCGCGGGCATAGGCCTTGTTCGCGATATGCATGCCCAGATCGTAGCCGGGCTTGAGGCTGGCATGCCCATAATCGGCGCGCGCCTGCGGATCATGGCCGAACACCAGCTCGCCGCCATGGTCGGCAACTTTGTTGACGGCATTGTCATGCCCGCTGTCCTGCGTGAACACGGCATAACCGCGTTCGAGGCCGGTGCGGTTGCCGGGACCGTTGAAGCCGGTCGCATCGCCGACGACGCCATTGCTGCCGCCGCCGCCCTGAAAGAAGAACCGCCCGTTCCAGTCCTGCGGCAATCGCATCCGGAACGCGGTGCGATAGGGGCCGCCGACCGTCCCTGCATGCCCGCCGTAATGGCCAGTGACTTCGCAATGCGCGGGGAGGGGAGCCGACTTGCCCCCGCGCCCCTCGACCTGGGTGCCCGCCGCACGCCAGCTGGCCGCTGTGATGGCAAGCCCCGAAACCGGCGCGCCCGACAGCGACGCTGCGGCGAGCGCGGCGCAGCCGTTCGCGTCGAAGCTCCTCGCCGGTGCCGCCGTCACCGGCGAGGTCAGGCCGGTCGGCAACGCCAGCAACAGCGGCATGGCGATCCGGACGCGAACGGGCAGCGTGTTCATCAGTAGCGGTACCCCAGCCGTATCCCGAACTCGCGCGGCGCGCCGTAGAATTCGTTGTTGCCGTTCTGGCCGGACACATAATATTTGTTGGTGAGGTTCGTCCCATAGACCTCGACCCGCAACGAACCCGATTCATAAGAGATCTGGCCCGACACCAGCCCGTGCGACTCCAGCCGGTCGGTGACCGGACTGTAGAGCAGGTTGGTGAACTGCGCGCCGACGAACGAATAGTTCAGGCGCGGCGTCAGCCGACCCTCGCCGACGGGAATCGTATATTGGGCACCGATATTCCACGTCCATTCGGGGGCGTAGAGCGCGGGACCGCCGGTAGTCTGCACGATAAAGGGTGTGTAGTCGCGGCAGGTCGCGCCGGGGGCTACACCGGTTGCGCATTGCGGCAGGTCGCCGTTCGCGTTGAATCCGGGCACCAGCCGGGTGTTGACGAACGCGCCCGCGCCGAGCTGCGAATTGACATAAGACGCCCCGCCGTCGACCGAAAAACCGCCGAAGCGCGCCTGGAATTGCGCTTCGATCCCCTTGATCGTTGCGGCCGAGATATTGGCGACGCCGCCGCGGCCCGACGCGGTGTTCAGCACCTGCTGCTGGAAATTGCTGTATTTGTTATAAAATCCGCCGATCTGGGTCTTTAGGTGGCGATCGAAGAACGAACCCTTCCAGCCGATTTCATAATCGGTGACGATCTCGGGAAGGAAGTCCAGCCCCACCGGTTCGGGCGGATTGGTGCCGCCGGGCTTATAGCCGCGCGCGACGAACGCGTAGATCAGATGGTCGCTGTTGGGTGTCCAGTTGATCGCGAGCTTTCCCGAGAACGCCCCGTCCTGATGCTCGCCGGTCTGCGGCGAAGGGTTGCCGATAAACGTGCTGGTACGCCCGGTATAGGTGTTGCCCGATCCGACGACGCTGAACCAGGAATAGCGGACACCCGCCTGAATTTCGAACTGGTCGCTGAGCTTGTAGTTCGCCTGTGCGAACAAGCCGGTCGTCGTCTTGTCGGTGTCGGGCTCGATCCAGATCGACGGGGTGCCGGTCAGCGTGTTGAAGTTGAAGATCCGCACATTGATGATGTTGTGCTGGTAATAGCCGCCGAGGATGTAGCTGAACGCGCCGCCAGTCGGCGAAATGATGTTGATTTCGCCGCTCGTCTGCCGCTCGCGGACGAACTGGCTCTGCCCGCCGCGCGCCGCCAGCGCGTTCGAGATAAATGTCGAGGTGCCGTCGGTGTCGTAGAGATTCTGGATGCGCTTGTTCTGGTACGCGCCCAGCGCCCGAATGATCAGCCCGCCGTCGGTTTCGTAGCGCAGCTCGAGGTTGTTTATGAACGCGCGCTCGCTGTTCTGCGTCGTCGTATTATACTGCAACTGGTACCGGATGGGCTCGCGCGACCCCGAATAGCCCGTCGTCTGGATCGGCTGATAGGCATAGCCGCCGGTTTCGCGCTGGATGAATTCGGCCTTATAATGCGCCGTGAAATTGCCCGATTGCCACAATATCTGCCCGCGAATGTCCTGCTCGGACAAGCGGTCGGGATGGTTCGCGAACGCACCGATGTCGTTGTAATACGATGCCCGCGTCGTCGACAGCCCCGACAGCCGCACCGCAAGGTTGTCGCCGACGGGCAGGTTGATGGCGCCATTGGCCCCGAGATGACGGTAGCTGCCGAACTCGAGATTGACCGCCCCTTCGAGCTTGCCGAGCTTGGGCTTGTTGGTGTTGATGAAAATCGCGCCGCCGGTCGAATTCGATCCGACCAAGGTGCCCTGCGGCCCGCGCAGGACTTCGATTCCCGCAATGTCGTAAAAGCTGCCGGTCGACACGATCGGCGGCTGGAACACGCCGTCGAGATAGCTCGCCACACCGTTCGACACGTTCGGCGACCCGCTCGCCAGACCGATGCCGCGGATGTTGACTGCTTCGGTCAGGCCCGCCTTCACGATCGACAGGCCCGGGGCGATATTCTGCAGGTCGAGCTGGCGCACGACCGCGCGTTCGCCCAGATCGTCGCCCGAAATCGCGGTCGCGGCGATATTCACCGATTGCAGGTTTTCCGCGCGGCGTTGCGCCGTGACGACGATTTCCTCGACGCCATCGCTCGGCTTGGCGGGTGCCGTCTGGGCAAGCGCGGGCGTCGCGCCGGTGGCAAAGGCGGTGGCTGCCAGCAGCAGCGCTTTGGTGTGTGCGATCGTTTTCATGTCGTCTCCCCCGAATCGATGTGTGTTTTCAGATGCTGTTGTGACGGGCGGCCGTGCCGCGAATGTTGCAGAGCAGGCGCGCGAGCAGTTGCGCCTCGTCGGACGTCAGTGTGGCCGTGATGCCCTCATCGACCTTGATCGAAATCTCGTCGAACTGGTTGAACAGCGCCTCGCCGACAGCGGTGACGAACAGCGCATTGCTCCGTTTGTCGCGGCCGCTGCGGCGTTCCACAGCCCCGACCAGCGCCAGCGCGTTGACCATTTCCATCGTGCTGGCCCGGTTGATTTCGAGCGCGCGGCCCAGTTCGGTCTGGCCGCATCCCGGGTTCGCACGAATGTAGGCGAGCGCCGTCGCGCGGGTCGCCGTCAGCCCGATTTCGCCGAGCATGTCCTGGATGACGCGCATGTGCGCAACGTCGGCGAGGTGCAGCAAAAAGCCGAGGCGCGACCCGATGACGCCGAAATCGTTCCGGTGCGGTGGCGTGACGCCGATTCGTGTGACCGAAGCGCTGGGCACTCGCGGTTCCTCTCCCCGATCCCGATCGAAAAGTGTCGGGATTGTATGGAAGCCATACAACTAAGCGATCGGGGGGTCAATCGGCTGTGCGCTGGCGACGCCGATAGCGGAAATACCAGACCTCATGCCCGTACACGTTGCGCGCCTTGCGCTCGTAGCGTGTCTCCGGCCAATCGGCGGGGCGGACAAGGAAATCCTGCGCGGTCTCCACCTGCCAGTCGAACTGCGCCGCCTGTTGCTGCATCACCATCATCGCGTGCGCGACATAGACCGGATGGTCGGTGCCGAAGCGGAACTCGCCACCGGGTTTCAGCTTGCGGGCGATCATGTCGATCGGGCCAGTGTTCATGAACCGCCTTTTGGCATGGCGCGCCTTGGGCCAGGGGTCGGGGTGGAGCAGATAGACGTGGCTTAGCGAGGCATCGGGCAGGCGGTTCAGCACATCGAGCGCGTCACCCATGTGCAGCCGGACGTTGGTCAGCCCGCCGTCGCGGATATGGCCCAGCGCGCCGACGACGCCATTCAGGAACGGCTCGCACCCGATAAACCCGTGATCGGGCTGCATCGCCGCGCGTGCCGCCAGATGCTCGCCCGCGCCGAACCCGATTTCGAGTTCGAGCGGGCGCCCGGAGCCTTTGGCGTCGCCGAACAGGACCCCTGCATCGAGCGGGCCTTCGGGAACGGCCAGTTGCGGCAGCAAGTCCTCGACCAGTTCGGCCTGGGCGACCCGCAATTTATGGCCTGCACGACGTCCGTAAAGGCGGCCTATCGAGAGGGGGTCGTTCATAGCCGCGCTTTGCGTGACCGGAAGCGTCCGAGCAAGTCCGTCCGCGCGCTTCGCCTGGCATCTCGCCTACTTTGGAATGCTTGGGCTCACTGTAATGTTGCTGGCTTTGTCGCCGCCCGTCGTCCGCGAGAGCGGACTTTGATTTTGTATGAGGCTCAGAACCTGTTCCGGCTGCGGCAACTTGTCGAACATGGGGTAAACCGACGAACTGTCCAAATCACGCAAAATGACCTGAAACCCGGGGTTCGGCTGCAACAGTGCAATGCCCGCCGACACAGTCGCAACACGCCCCGCATCCCCGAACGCCAGGGTATAGGCCTTGGCGTCGTCGTCGGTTCGATAGACGCCGAATGCCGAACTCCCCTGTCCGTCGCGGCAAAGAGGTTTTGCACCGACACCGGACTTTCCGTCGCGCCGTGCCTCCGCAACGGCCTTGGCCTCGACTTGCGGGATCAATGCGCCGAGCAGCACCTGTGCCATGTCGGGTTTCATCAAACGGGCACGGAATCGTTTCTGCGAGGTGACGCAAGGCTCGACCCGCACGGCCGCTTCGGTCGCGATTGCAGGACTGGGGAAGCGGATTGCTCCGATAATGTCGCTCATTTTCGAATCGATCTGCGCTTCGTCGACGATGTTTGAGCTCAGCCGGACCACGACCAGCCAGTCGTCGATTGGCATGACGGCAAGCGCCGTACTCTTGAAGTCGCCGCTATTGATAGAGAAGGACTGTCGCAGGGCGTTAGCGATAGAAGCGCCGGGTGCCGGGAAAGCAAGCGGTGCATTTTGGCGGGAGGCAACGCCGCGAAAGGCGGGACGGAGCCTGATCTGCGTTTCGGAGCGATCGAACCAGACCGGCACAGAGGCCAGCGCAGGTTTGAAGAGGTAGATCGTTGCCTGTGTCGATTTGTCGGCCGTCGCATATTGCACAACGACATCGAGTTCCTTGTCGCCGAGGTCGTAAATCTCCGTGCGCGCCAACCCGCCGAGCTTGCCCATCAAGATCAGTTTCGATGCAGCGTGTTGCCAGCCGGCCGCAGGCGGCACGGCCAAATCGCGCTTCGCTGTGGCGGGACCGGAGAGCCCCGCCAGCAGCATTGCTGCGCCGCACATCAAAAGACCTGGCCTCATTAAATACCCTCCCGAACCGATGGCTCAGGCTGAACAACGCGCAGGCTGGAAGCAAGTGCCAATCAGGCGGACAGTTCCGCCTTCAGCGCGTCCACCAGATCGGTCTTTTCCCAAGGGAAGAAATCGCCCTCGGGCGTCCGGCCGAAATGGCCGTAGGACGCGCTGGGCTGGTAGATCGGCTTGTTGAGCTTCAGGTGCGTGCGGATGCCGCGCGGGGTCAGGTCGACCAGCTTGGCCAGCGCTGCCTCGATCGCCGATGCTTCGACCGTCCCGGTGCCGTGCGTATCGACATAGAGCGACAGCGGCTTCGACACGCCGATGGCATAGGCCAGCTGGATCGTGCAGCGCCGTGCGATGCCCGCCGCGACGACGTTCTTGGCCATATAACGCGAGACATAGGCAGCCGAACGATCGACCTTGGTCGGATCCTTGCCGCTAAATGCGCCGCCGCCGTGCGGGGCGGCGCCGCCATAGGTGTCGACGATGATCTTGCGGCCCGTCAGGCCGGCGTCGCCATCGGGTCCGCCGATCAGGAAGCAGCCGGTCGGGTTGATGAAATATTCGGTCCAATCGCCGAGCAGCTCGGCCGGGATCACTTTGCGGATGACGCCGACGACATAGTCGCGCAGCACGGCATATTTGGCCGGATCGCCTTCGCCGCCGTGATAATAATAATCGTCGGCATGCTGCGTCGACACCACGACGGCGGTCGCGCGCGCCGGCTTTTCGTCGATATATTCGAGCGTGACCTGGCTCTTGGCATCGGGCTCGAGGAAGGGGGCCGCGCCCGAATGGCGGTCCTTGGTCATCTCTTCGAGAATCTTGTGCGAATAATAGAGCGTGGCCGGCATCAACCCGTCGGTCTCGTCGGTCGCATAGCCGAACATGATGCCCTGATCGCCCGCGCCCTCGTCCTTGTTACCCGCCGCATCGACGCCCTGTGCGATGTGCACCGACTGGGCGTGCAGGCGGTTGATGAATTCGAAATTGGCGTGGTGGAACCCGTCCTGCTCATAGCCGATGCGCTTGACCGTCGCGCGGACGGTCGCCTCGATCTCGGCCTGTGCGCCCGGTGCCCATTCGCCGTTCTCGAACACGCCCTTGCAGCGGATTTCACCGGCGAGGACGACCAAGTCGGTGGTGGTCAGCGTCTCGCAAGCGATGCGCGCTTCGGGATCCTTCGACAGGAACAGATCGACGATCGCGTCCGAAATCTGGTCCGACACCTTGTCGGGATGTCCCTCGGAAACGCTTTCGGAGGTGAACAGGAATTGCGAACGCATGCAAAGGCCTTTCGGAATCGGATATAAAGATGTCTTTATGTGCGGCCCCTAGCGGCGACGAAAGCGCGGTGCAATGGCCAGGGTGGCAAGCAGCAGCGCGAACGCCAGCGGAAGGGTGTTGCCGTAACGCGCGAACAGGGTCGGCGCTTTGGCTGCGGGCAGGCGCGAGGCGATGAACCCGCCCTTGTTCAGCGGGAGCGCGGCCAGCACCCGGCCGTCCGCATCGATCACTGCCGAAATGCCGGTCGTGGTGGTGCGGACCACCGGCAGTGCTTCCTCGATCGCCCGCAGCCGTGCCTGAGCCAGATGCTGCGGCGGTCCCCAGGCCCCGAACCACGCATCGATCGACGGATTGAAGATCGCCCCGGGCCGGTTGTTGCGGTCGACGGTTTCGCCCGAGAAGATGATCTCGTAGCAGAGCTGCACGCCGATATTGCCGAAACCGGGCAGGCGCGTCGTCAGCGAGCCGTCACCCGGGGTAAAGTCGATCTCGCTTTCGACGAGGCGTGACAGCCCGATTGCCGACAACACCGGCCGCATCGGCAGATATTCGCCATAGGGCACCAGATGCGTCTTGTCGTAGCGCGCCACAATGTCGCCGCCCGCGTCGAGCGCAAACACCGAATTGCGCGCCGCGACGAGGTCGCGATCCTTATTATAGAGGAGCAGACTGCCACCCGTCATCAGCACGTCGCGCGGACCCAGCAACCGCGCAATCCGCGTCCGCGCCCAGCTTTCCTCGGCAAGGTAATAGGGCACCGCACCTTCGGGCCAGAGCACGAGGCGTGGGCTCGCGGTCGGCGGGCCGGTCAGCGCCTCGAGCCGCGCCACATTATGCTCGTCGGCGTCGCTGTCGCGCTGCTGGGCGAGCGAGAGGTTGGGCTGGACGATGCGGATGGCCGGGCCGACTTCGCGGACGGCAGCCCCCGGTACGGTCGGTCGAAGCGGAATGCCCAGATAGAGCAGCACGAGGACCAGCGAGACCAGTCCCGCCGCAACCAGATGCGCAGGATCGCGACCCCGCTTGTCGGTCACGGCATCGCGCGCCCATGCGCCGAGCCACCACAGCAACCCCGCGACCAGCACGCACAGGCCCGACAGGCCATAGGTGCCGAGCCAGGTCGAATACGCCGCCGCCGGTGTCCCGACCGCGATCGCACCCAGCGGGTTCCACGCAAAGCCGGTGAACAAGGTCGCGCGGAGATATTCAGTCGCGATCCACGCCGCCGCAAAAGCCAGCGTGAGCGTCCCGCGTCCCGCACGCCCCCCGATCCGCCATGCCAGCAACGCGGCGAGGCCGGGATAGACCGCCAGATAAAGCGACAGCAGGGCGACCGCCAGATAGCCCAGCCAGTGCGGCATCGCGTCCTGAAAATCGAAAGCGTGCGCGATCCAGTTCAGCCCCAGCGCGAACTGCCCGACCCCGAACAGCCAGCCGCGGAGGAATGCCGCCCGCCCGCTGTCGGCGTCGCGGACCAGCATGAGCAGCATCGCAACCGCCGCCAGCGTCACCGGCCATAATCCCAGTGGCGCAAAGCCTGTCGCCGAAGCCAACCCGGCGGCCAGTACGATCGATTTGGGAAAGCGTGTCACGCGCCGCGATATCGCCGCTTGCGGTGCCGCGCGCAATCGGCTTCACCCTTACGTCAACGAAAAGCGGGAGAGTGTGCGTGCTGAAACGAATCGGCCTGGGGTTGCTGGTGCTGGTTGCGCTGCTCGCGGTCGCGGCATTGGTGTGGGAACCGCTGAGCGTCACCGCCGCCGCGCCGCCGCCCGCGCGCAGTTATGACGCCCAAATCGTCCGCGACGAATTCGGCGTGCCGCATATCTATGGCAAGACCGATGCCGATGCCGCTTATGGCCTTGCCTATGCCCATGCCGAGGACGATTTCTCGACCCTTCAGGAAGTCGTCGCGATGACGCGCGGCCGGACGGGCGCAATGATCGGCGCGGACGGCGCAAAGGTCGATTACGTCCGCGCGCTGCTCGATGTCCCCGGCACGGTGTCGCGCCACTATGCCGAAATCCCCGCCGATGTCCGTGCGGTGCTCGACGGCTATGCGACCGGTCTCAACCGCTACGCCGACAAGCATCCGGGCGAAGTGCGCCTGTCGAAACTCTTCCCGGTCAACGGGCAGGATATTGCCGCAGGGTTCGTCCTCCGCTCGCCGTTTTTCTTCGGTCTCGACGGCACCATCGGTGCCTTGAACGACGGCAAGGATGCCCCGCGCGGCACCGCGCAGCCGATGTCGGCAACCGACACCGCCGCGCTCACCCCCTATGGCCGCGACCCGTCGATGAACGGGTCGAATGCGTTCGCGGTGTCGCCGAAAAAGATGGCCGACGGGCGGACCTGGCTGATCTCGAACTCGCACCAGCCCTATGAAGGCGGTGTCGCCTGGTACGAGGCGAATGTGCACAGCGAACAGGGGCTCGACATGGCGGGCGCGCTGTTCCCCGGCTCGCCGTTCGTGCTGCTCGGCCATAACCGCAACCTCGGCTGGACCAATACCGTCAACGGACCCGACCTGATCGACGTGTACAAGCTCGTGCTGGGCGAGGACAAAAAATCGTACCGCTACGACGGCAAATGGCTGCCGCTCGAACAGCGCACGGTCTGGCTGCCGGTCAAATTCGGGCCGTTCACGGTGCCGGTGCCCAAGACCGTCTATCGTGCCGTGCAGGGGCCGGTGGTGGTCAACAAGAACGGCGCGTTCGCGATCCGCTATGCAGCGCAGGACAGCGTCAAAAACCTCGAACAATATTTCCGCATTCAAAAGGCGCAGGACTGGAGCCAGTGGACGCAGGCGATGTCGCTCGGCGGTATCCCCGCGACCAATTTCATTTACGCCGACAAGACCGGGCGGATCGCGTTCGTCTATAATGCGCTCTTCCCGCAGCGCGCGCCCGGCTTCGATTATCGCGGCGTGCTGCCCGGCGATACGTCGCGCGATGTGTGGAATGCCAACATCGGGTTCGCTGCCATGCCAAAGGTCGTCGATCCGGCGAGCGGCTGGGTGTTCAACGCGAACAACACGCCGTTCACGACGGCAGGGCCGGGGTCGGAGCTCGATCCGAAGTCGTTTTCGCCGATGCTCGGCATCGAGCGGCGGACGACCAACCGCATCACCCGCGCCATCGAACTGTTGTCGGCGGAAAAGGGGCCGATCACGCCCGAGCGGTTGCTCGCGATCAAATTCGACACCGCGTACAGCCGCGCGAGTTTTGCCGGTCCGTGGATCGAAAAGCTGCTCGCTGCCGACTTGAAATCCGAACCCGATTTGCAGCGCGCGCAGGCCCTGCTCCGCACCTGGGACTGGAACAGCGACGGCAATGCGCCCGCCGACGCGCTGGGCGAGGCAATGATGCACATGGCCAATCGCGCTGCCTATAATGGCGAGAAATCGCCCGACCCGCGCGCCAAGCTGCGCGAAGTGGTCGATGCGCTGATGAAGGGTTTCGGCCGCATCGATCCCCCGCTTGGCGACGTCCAGCGATTGCAGCGCGGCAAAGTCGATCTGCCCGCCAACGGCGGCACCGACACATTGCGCGCGGCAACAACATGGGAACCGCAGAAGGACGGTCGGATGCGGGTGAAGCACGGCGACAGTTTCATCATGCTGATCGCCTGGGATAAGGCAGGCAAGGTCGAGAGCCGGTCAGTGCAGCCCTATGGCGCGGCGACGACACGGCCCGACAGCCCGCATTACACCGACCAGATGAAGCTGTTCGAGGCGCGGCAGTTCAAACCGGTACATTTCGAGCGGGCAGACGTCTTGGCGCACGCCAAACGAACCTATCGACCTTGATTGCCCCGCATGATTGCAAGGCCGTTTTGTGCTGCTAATACACGGCCCCAAGAACGAGTTTCATTCGAGGATGCTTCCCATGATCCGCCCCACCTGCTTTGCCCTGGCACTTGTCCTTGCCGCGCCCGCATGGGCCGCCGACGCCCCCGCCCCCGTGTCGGCGCTCGTCGCCAAGGTGAACATTCCCTACGAACAGTTCACGCTCGCCAACGGCCTGCGTGTCCTCGTCCATACCGACCGCAAGGCACCCGTGGTCGCGACCTCGATCTACTACCATGTCGGATCGAAGGACGAACCCAAGGGTCAGACCGGCTTTGCCCATTTGTTCGAACATCTGATGTTCAACGGTTCGGAGAACTCTCCCGGCGACTTCTTCGAGCCGCTGCAACAGGTGGGCGCAACCGATTTCAACGGCACCACCTGGTTCGACCGCACGAACTATTTCCAGACCGTCCCGACTCCGGCGCTCGAAACCGCGCTGTTCCTCGAATCGGACCGCATGGGACACCTGCTCGGCGCGGTGACGCAGGAGAAACTGACCAACCAGATCGGCGTCGTCCAGAACGAGAAGCGCCAGGGCGACAACCAGCCCTTCGGCCTCACCGATTATTACGTCGCCAATGCGCTGTTGCCCGAGGGGCACCCTTATCGCCACAGCACGATCGGGTCGATGTCGGACCTGAGCGCGGCGACGCTCGACACCGTCAAGAACTGGTTCCGCGCCAAATACGGGCCGGACAATGCGGTGCTGGTGCTGGCGGGCGATATCGATGTCGCGACCGCCAAACCGCTTGTCGAGAAGTGGTTCGGGGCGATCCCGCGCGGTCCGGCGATCGCGCGGGTGACCTCCACGGTGCCAACGCTCGCGGCATCGAAGGACTTGGTGCTCAAGGACCGCGTCCCCTACACCCGCATCCAGCGTTACTGGTCGGTCGAGGGCGTCAACGGCAAGGACACGACCGCGCTCGAAGTGGCCGCATCCGTGCTCGGCGGCCTCTCGTCGAGCCGCCTCGACAATGCGCTGGTGCGCGGCGAGGCGATTGCGGTGAACGTCAGCGCCAGCGTCCAGACCTTCGAACAGATCGGCGAATTGTCGGTCACGGCCGATGTGAAACCGGGCACCGATCCCAAGCTCGTCGCCCGACGCCTCGACGAGGTCGTCGCGCAGTTCCTGAAGACCGGGCCGACCGCCGACGAGGTGCGCCGCGTCGCCACGCGCTCGATTGCGGGCACCATTGGCGGGTTCGAATCGGTCGGCGGTTTCGGCGGCAAGGCAGTCGCGCTGGCCGAGGGCCTCGTCTATTCGGGCGATCCGGCGAAGTACAAAAAGGATCTGGCAGCCCTTGCGGCAATGACGCCGGCAAAGGTGGCGGCGGCGGCGCGCAAATGGATGTCGCGTCCGGTGCTGCGCCTGACCGTCGAACCCGGCGAACGCGAGACCTCGCCCGCTGCGCTCGCCATTACCGGCGATCTGCCTGCGGGGGCGCAGAAACCGGCAGAGCCCCCCAAGCCCGCCGTTGCCGAGGCTGCCCCGGCCAAGCCGACGCGCGCCGCGCCGCCGCTCGGACAATTCCCGTCGCTGACCTTCCCGGCCATCGAGCGGACCAGGCTCGCCAATGGCATTCCGGTCTATTTCGCGCGGCGTTCGGACGTGCCGACGGTGCGGGTGTCGGTCGGTTTCGACGCGGGGTCCGCCGCCGATCCCAAGGAGCAGCTCGGCCTCCAGTCGCTGACCATGTCGCTGCTCGACGAGGGCACGGCGTCGCTCAATTCGACACAGATCGCCGAAACGCAGGAACGGCTGGGCGCGACGCTGTCATCGGGGGGCAGCCTCGACCGCAGCCAGGTCGGGCTCTATGCGCTGACCGCCAACCTCGCGCCGTCGCTCGACCTGCTCGCCGATGTCGTCCGCAACCCCGCCTTCGATCCGAAGGAAGTCGAGCGGCTGCGCAACGAACAGCTCGCCCGCATTGCCGCCTCGCTCAGCCAGCCGGCGGGCATTGCCAACACCATCCTGCCCGGCAAACTCTATGGCGACGCCTATCCCTATGCCCGCCCCTTCGGCGGCGCGGGAACGGTCGCGACGGTCAAGGGACTGACCCGCGACGATGTGGTCCGCTTCCAGCGCGACTGGCTCGTGCCCGATAATGCCGCGATCTACATCGTCGGCGATACGACGATGGCGCAGATCAAGCCGCTGCTCGAGGCACGGTTCGGCAACTGGCCGTCGAACCGCATGGCGCGCCCGAAGAAGGACTTCAGCGCCACGATCCCGGCCGCTGCTGCGACCAAAATCTACCTCGCCGACCGCCCGCAATCGCCGCAGTCGGTAATCCTCGCGGGGCAGGTGCTCGACATGACCGGGAAAGACCCGGCGCGCACCCTGCTCGATCAGGCCAATGACGTGCTCGGCGGGGCGTTCCTGTCGCGGCTCAACATGGACCTGCGCGAGACCAAAGGCTGGTCCTACGGCGTCGGCTCGTCGGTGCGCGGATTCGAGAACCGCGTCC
Organism: Sphingomonas sp. SUN039; assembly: GCF_024758725.1. Lineage (NCBI taxonomy): Bacteria > Pseudomonadati > Pseudomonadota > Alphaproteobacteria > Sphingomonadales > Sphingomonadaceae > Sphingomonas > Sphingomonas sp. SUN039. The sequence goes on from NZ_CP096972.1 coordinate 3,216,504, forward strand.
CCTATATCATCAGTGCACCGGTCCAGTCGGACCGCACCGGTGAATCGGTGCAGGCGCTGCTCGACGATGTGAAGGCGTTCCTGACCACCAAGGGCGTGACGCCTGACGAACTGACCCGCACTGCCAATGGCAGCATTCGCGAATTGCCGGGTAGTTTCGAGACGTCCGCCGCCGTGATGGGCGGTCTCATGACCATCGTCCAGCTCGGGCGTCCCGACACTTACTATACGACGCTCGCCGACAAATACCGTTCGATGACAGCGGCCGACCTCGACCGCGCGGCACGTTCGGCAATCGACGCGAACAAGTTCGCCATCGTCGTCGTCGGCGACGCCGCCAAGGTGAAGCCGCAGCTCGAAAAGCTCGGCCTCCCTCTCGAAATCGTGCAACTGCCGACCGCCAAATAGGTGCGCGGCCCAACAGGAGAAACCAGAATGTCGAATGCAACGGGCAAATGGGATTGCGTCGTCAAATCGCCCCTCGGCGAACAGAAGTCCGTCATGACCGTCACCGACAACGGTGACGGCACGTGGTCGGGCGACAACACCGGCGCCATGGGTGGCCTGACCTGCGACAACGGCAAGTTCGACGGCGACAACAAGATTACCTGGACCATGGATATGAAAGTGCCGATGCCGATGCTGCTCGAATGCGAAGCAACCGTCGACGGCGACACGATCACCGGCGGGGTGAAAGCGGGCATGTTCGGCACCTCGCCCCTTTCGGGTACGCGAGTTAGCTGAATTCTTTTCGCCGAGCGCTAGCGAGGTGCTCCTTCGAGCGTCAGCGAGAAGCAGGCAAAGAACCTCGCTGGCGCTCGGCGTGGCTTCTCGCTGACGCTCGAAGAAGAGCATTATTGCCATGTCCTTTGATCGCCAGCCCATTCTCGTCGGCACCCGCGTCGAGCTTCGCCCGACGCGGCCCGACGACTGGGCGGCGCATTGGGCCATCGCGGCGGACCCGCTGCTGTGGGAAGTCCATCCGGCGTGGGACCGCTACAAGGAACCGGTGTTCCGCGCCTATTTCGACGCCAACCTGGCGTCGGGCGGATCGCTGACCGTCATCGACAGCGCGTCCGGCACTGTCATCGGCGCATCGCGTTTTTGGGAAGTGGACCCCGCCACCGGCACGGCGGAAATCGGCGCGACCTATGTCGCCCGCGCGCACTGGGGCGGCGGTGCCAACCGCGAGATGAAGCGCCTGATGATCGGCCATGCTCTGGCGGTGCTTCCGGCTGTTACTTTCCGGATCGGGGCGGCCAACACCCGCTCGCGCCGCGCGATCGAAGGGATCGGCGCGCAGCTGACCGGTCGCACCGACATGTCGATGATGGCGGGGGTGCCGACCGAACATGTTATCTATGAAATTTCGCGCGAAGCGTTCACGCGCGGTCCGCTGTGCCGGCCCGCATAGGTGGTTCGCATTTTGTTCTTGACAAACATAGCCATATAGGTTAAGTAACGTCTCTGCCGACTCGAGCGTCCGATCAACGCAACGGCTGGCAGCGCGGGCAAAAGCGCCCGTGACATGCGACCGGCGCGGAGCCATCCGGTTTTCAAAAGCCGATGCATCGCCGTCGGATCGCCGAGTTGCCCGGCTGTCCGGGGTGTACAGAACCCGAAACTTCTCTCGCGGTCCGGCAACGGACTTACGACGGCGATCATCGCCGCATAAGCGAGAGACTGACGCTGCGGCAACGACCGCCGAATAGTTCGTTTCTATAGGCACTCTTCGGCGCAGCCACATCGATGCGAAGCCGGGTACGAAGGCGATACGGCACCCTCTAACCAAGCGTGCCCAGACTGGAACGACCCACAAAGTCGTCCCGCCCGGATGCCCGTGGCAGGACGCGCCGGTCGCATTTTACGCGCGAGGGGATCGGGCGGGGGAAACATGCGTCCGGAAATGTAGGAGAATCTGTGCGGTTTCACCGCAACCGGGTAATGTGCCCCATCTTGCGGCCGGGGCGCGCCTCGCCCTTGCCGTAGAGGTGCACATGTGCACCGCGTTCGGCCATCAGTTCGGGCCATGCCGCAACATCGTCGCCGATCAAATTGGTCATCTCGACCCCGGCCGTCACCAGCGCGGTATCGCCCAGCGGCAGCCCGCAGATCGCGCGGATATGGTTTTCGAACTGCGAGGTGAACGCGCCTTCGGTCGTCCAATGGCCGCTGTTATGGACGCGCGGCGCCATTTCGTTGAACACCGGTCCATCGGCGGCGGCAAAGAATTCGATCGCCAGCACGCCGACATAATCGAGCGCCGCCGCAATCCGTTCGGCCAGTGCCCGCGCCCCGGGCAGTTGCGCGGCGATGTCGCGATGCGGCGGCACGGTCGAGGTCGCGAGAATGCCGTCGACATGCACGTTCTCCGCAGAATCCCATAGAACGGTGGCCCCGTCCTGTCCGCGGGCGATCAGAACCGAGAATTCATGGGCAAAGGGGACCATCGCCTCCAGGATCGCCGGACCGCCGTCGATTGCGGTCCATCCGGCTTCGGATTCGGCGGGGTCCGACAGCCGCGCCTGTCCCTTGCCGTCATAACCGAAACGTGTCGTTTTGAGGATCGCGGGCGTCCCGACGGCCGCCAATGCTGCACCCAGTGCCGCAGCATTTTCGACTGCCGCCCATGTCGCAGGGGTGCCGCCATGCTGCGCAGCAAAACTCTTTTCGCTGACGCGGTCCTGCGCGATCCTCAGCGCCGATAGCGGCGGAAAGACCGGTGTCCGCGCCGCGACCTCCTCGAGGGGGCCGGCATCGACATTTTCGAATTCATAGGTCGCCACATCGACGCTGTCGGCGAAGGCAGCGAGCGCGGTGCGGTCGTCATAACCGGCGACGATCAATTTTGCTGCAACTTCGCCCGCGCAGCATTCGGGGTCGGGATCGAGGATATGGACGCGGTAGCCCAGCTGCGCGGCGGCCATCGCCAGCATCCGCCCCAGCTGTCCGCCGCCGATAATGCCGATGGTCGATCCCGGCGCGATGGTCCTCATTGCCCGGGTTTCACTGCGGCGCGTCGGCCACGGCGTCGGTCTTCGCCTGACGCCACGCCGTCAGCCGCGCGGCCAGCGCCGGATCGGACAGCGCCAGAATCGATGCCGCCAGCAATCCCGCATTGGTCGCGCCCGGCTTGCCGATGGCGAGCGTCCCGACCGGCACTCCGCCCGGCATCTGCACGATGGAGAGCAAGCTATCCATCCCGCTCAGCGCTTTCGATTCGACCGGCACACCCAGCACCGGAAGTGCCGTCATCGACGCCGCCATGCCCGGCAGATGCGCCGCGCCGCCCGCGCCCGCGACGATGACTTTCAACCCGCGTGCTTCCGCACCCTTGGCATAGTCGAACAGACGTTCGGGGGTGCGGTGCGCGGAGACGATCCGGGTTTCATGCGCAACGCCGAGTTCGCCCAGCACATCGGCGGCGGCGCGCATCGTGTCCCAGTCGGACTGGCTGCCCATGATGATCCCGACTTGCGGGCCCGTTTCTGTCCCAGTGCTTGTCATCGCCCGATTGCCTCCCGATGCCGCGCGCACCTAGCGTCGGGCGGGGGCGGGCGCAATTGCTCCGTCGTGGAGCGGTCCGAGGCCCGATGTTGACACCCGGCGGCTAAACGGCGCTTCTCGTGCACCTGATGACTCGAATGCGTCCCGATCCGGATTCTGCCGCGCTGCGTACCGAGAACGCCGAACTCCGGCGAGAGGTGCGTGCCTTGCGGCTTCAGGTTGCCGAACTCGAACGGCTGGCCGACAGCGATACGCTGACCCCGCTGCTCAACCGGCGCGCGTTCCTGCGCGAAGTCGAGCGCGGCATTGCCCGCGTTGCACGCCACGGCAGCGCGATTGCGGTGATGATCGCCGATCTCGACGGGCTGAAGGCGATCAACGACAGCGCCGGTCACCAGTCGGGCGATGCGGCGCTCATGCACGTCGGCTATTCGTTGAAGGCGGAACTGCGGGCGAGCGATATCGTGGCACGCATCGGCGGTGACGAATTCGGCCTGATCCTCGAAGAACTCGACGAGGCCGCTGCGGTCGCCAAGGCAGCCGCACTTGCCGATGCGATTGCGGCGGATCCGGTCGGCGGGATGCGCGTGTCGATCTCGATCGGCCACGCCCTGATCCGCGCCGGCGACACGCTCGACGCCGTCATCGCCCGCGCCGATGCGGCCATGTACGACCGCAAACGCGGTCAGCGTTCGGAGAGATAGTAACGCTCGCGTGCGGTCAGGTCCTCGTTCAGGTCATAGACGATCGGCTGGCCGGTCGGAATTTCCAGCTCGGTGATGTCGGCGTCGGGAATATTCGACAAATGTTTGACCAGCGCGCGCAGCGAGTTGCCGTGCGCCGAAATGACGACGCGCTTGCCGGCCTTCAGTTCGGGCGCAATGCGGCGGTCCCAATAGGGCAGGACGCGCGCGATGGTGTCCTTCAGGCTCTCGGTCGCGGGAATGGCGATGCCGGCATAACGGCGATCCCCCGACAGGTCGTAGGCACTCCCCGCCTCCATTGGCGGCGGCGGAATATCGAAACTACGCCGCCACACCTTGACCTGCGCGTCGCCGTGCTTCGCGGCCGTCTCAGCCTTGTCGAGGCCGGTCAGCCCGCCATAATGGCGTTCGTTCAGGTGCCAGTCCTTCTCGACCGGCAGCCACAATCGCCCCATCGCCTCGAGCGCGAGGTTGAGCGTGCGGATCGCGCGCGACTGAACCGACGTAAAGCAAATATCGAAATCGAGGCCCTTGGCGGCCATGAGTTCGCCCGCCGCACGCGCTTCGCCGACTCCCTTCTCGGTCAGGTCGACGTCCCACCAGCCGGTGAAACGGTTTTCGAGGTTCCATGCCGACTGGCCGTGGCGGATGAGGACGAGGGTGGGCATTCAAGCAACTCCGATAAAATCTGCGGGGGTGACGACGGTAAGGGTTGGAAAAAGCGGTGCCATATCGCGGACGTTCCAGGTGACGATGCAATTTGCGCCATGCACAATAGCAATCTGGCCGATGAGATAGTCGTACAGTTTTGGTCCACGCCCATTCTGACGCGCGAACGTTCTGATCGCGTCCATCGTCAAATCTGCGGTAAGGGAACCAACCGTGACCCGTCGCGCAAATGCGTTGAGAATGAACGATATTGTTTCCGGCGCGAACGGCGGACCGATCCGTCCACCGGTCAATTTGTTGTACACTTCCGAAAGCGAATGTGCCGCAATCAGCAAGTCGCCATCTTTACAGCATTCGATCAGCTGTGTTGACGGTTCGTGATGCACATGATTGCTGTCGAAATAAGCAATCAGCACGTTGCTATCGAGCAAAACCTTCATTGGTAAAAAAGGTCGCGATCCCGGTCTTCGTTAATCGCTGCGATCGTTTCCTCGATCGTTTCCCGCCGTCGCCCGTCGGCCTTGAGGACAAGAAACCGGCCCTTACGAATCACACCCTCCGGCAAACTCTCCTCGACCGGCGGCAGAGGACGGTAAGTTTGCAGTGCCTCTTCGACGACTTGCGTCGCCGATTTGCCCGTCTCGGCGACAAGCTCGGCGACGCGCGCCCGCGCGGCGTCGGAACGGATGTTGAGCTGGGCGGCGCGGCGGGTCACGGGATCATGGCTAGCACAATGGGCGCTAACTGGCTAGCCACTAGAGTTCGAGGTGTAGGAACTGGTTGAATTCGCTCCGTTCATAGCCGCCGAACGCCGCGCCATCGGTAAAACCACGCCGCCGATAAAGTGCCAGCGCCGGGTCGAAGGCTACGCCGGATCCCGTCTCCAGGCTCAGCCGCCGGTACCCGCGCAGCCGTGCGACGCCGATGATGTGGTCGAGCAGCGCCGCAGCTATGCCTTTACGAAGATGGTCGGGTGCCGTCCGCATCGATTTCACTTCGCCCGTCCCATCGCCCAGGTCTTTCATCGCGCCGCAGCCGAGCAGCATGCCGTCGTCCCACGCGGTCCAGAACGTCACGTCCGCGCTGCGCAGGCGGTCGATATCGAACGCGTACACACTGCCCGGCGGCGAGTTGCGGTGCATTTGTTCGAGGTGGTAGCCGAGCAAGGCTCCTATTTCCGGCCCGCTCAGATCGTCTTCGATAATTCTCGTGCTTGGCCGCATTACAAATCGTCGATCATGCCCGCCAGCGTGGCCAGACAGTCGCGCGCCAGTTGACGCGACCGTTCGGGCGACCAGCCGCGTGACGGATCGGGCGCGTCGGCGTTATCCTTGAACGGCATCTCCAGCGTCATCGCGACGGCATCAAAGCGTTCGGCGAGCTGGTTGGTCGACATCGACAGATTCGCCTTGCCCGCGACCGCCACCGGATATCCGTGCTTGGTCTGGAAATCGGGCGTCCGCGCAGCAAGTTCGGTGGCGAAGCGCATGTAGAGGTCGCCCTGTCGTTGTGTCCATGACGGAATACCGTCGAATCCGGCGAGAAAGACATAGGGAATCGCTTCGTCGCCGTGGACGTCCATCGCGAAATCGACCCCGGTCGCATCCATCGCCGCGCGGACATGGAATACTTCGGGTGAGCGTTCGAGGCTCGGTGCGTGCCATTCCCGGTTGAGGTTCACGCCGACGGCATTGGTCCGCAAATGCCCACGCGCGCTGCCGTCGGGGTTCATGTTGGGGACGATGTGCAGGGTCGCCGCCGCGCGCAGCCGTGCGGCGACCGGATCGTCTGAAACAAGCAGGTCGAGCGCCCCTTCGGCCCACCATTCGGCCATGCTCTCGCCCGGGTGCTGGCGCGCATAGAGCCAGATCGCCTTGGGACCGGTGCCCATCGTCAGGCAATCGATCGGTCGGCCGTCGAGCGTCTGGCCCAGTTCGGTCAGCTTCACGCCTGGCTCAGCGGCGATGCGCGCGACCAGATCGTGATGCTGTTCCATCGAATAGGGCGCGTGATAGGCGAGCCAGACGGCATCGTGCGCGGGTGTGTGCACGACTGTCAGCACGCCATCGGCATAGCTGGTTTCAGCCTGCTGCCAGTCGTGGCGGTCGTCGCTGAACCGCGCACGATAGCCGGGCCAGCCGAGCGGATAGGCCGCGTCGGCACAGTTCACGATCCTGAGCGTCACGGCCCGTCCCTTCGCGCCCGCGACGCGAAAGTGGAACCATTGGTAGAAATCGCTGTCCTTGTCGTGGCGGATCGCAAGCGTTGCGGTGTCGCCGTCGATGCCGAGAACCTCGATATTGCCGGAGTCGAAATTGCTGGAAATGCTGAGCGTCATTTGACGCTGATAGTGCGCCCCGACTGGCCGGGGAAGTCCCGGAAAAGCGCGGCGGCCAGCCGCTCGATCCGCTCGCCGCCTGCGGCACCCGATTCGGATTCGGCGCGCCCTTCCCACACGGTCTTGCCCGTGCTGCGGTCGCGCAACTGGACGAACAGCCGAGTGACTGTCGTGTCGCGACCGCGCGGGGTGCCGACGCCGAAGCTGCCACCGATGCCGAAACCGCCGCCCCAGCCGCCGGTGCCGCCCCCGATGCCGATGGTCACCGGCGAGCGTCGCACCGGGTCGCGGCGAACGTCTTTGGTCACTTCGACGGTGTAATCGTACCGCGCGGCGCCCTCGCCCGAAAAGCCGATGCGCGCCAGTTCCTGCACGACGGCGGTGTCGTACGTCGATTGTTCGAGCGACACGGCCGTTTTCATCGGGGCGACCGGGCCGGGCACGATTGCCTCGGCGATCGCGAATCGGGTGACCTGCACCGGTCGCGCGATTGCCGGCATCGCGGTCGAAAGGGCGACGCCGAGCGCGGCGACAGCAAACAGCTTTTTCATCGTCATGGCTCCTAGCCTATATGCGGCATGATGAACGGCGGATGGACCGCAATCCCCGCCCCATGCGCCTTGACTTGGCGACCCCTGCCGACTAGGCGCGCCGCTTCCGATTTCAGACACAATCAAGAAAAGCCGCAGCCATGAAGATTCGCAACTCGTTGAAGAGCCTCAAGGACCGTCACCGCGACAACCGCGTGATCCGTCGCCGTGGCCGCACCTATGTCATCAACAAGACGAATCGCCGCTTCAAGGCGCGCCAGGGCTGATCGCCCCGGTGGCGGTGCACGCCGTCGTCTTCGATGTCGGCAAGGTGCTGGTCGAATGGGGCCCGCACTATCTCTATGACAAGCTGATCCCCGATGCGGCCGATCGCGCGGCGTTCCTGCGCGATGTTGTCACGACCGCGTGGCATTTCCAGCATGACGCGGGGCGACCTTTCGCCGAAACCAGCGCCGAACTGATCGCCGAATTTCCGCAGCACCGCGCACTGATCGAGGTGTGGGGCCCGCGCTTTCTGGAAACGATTCCGCATTTGATCCCCGGCATGGCCGATCTGGTCGCCGAACTTGCCGCGCGCGACGTAGCGCTGTTCGGGATCACCAATTTTTCGGGCGAGTTCTGGAAACCGTTCGTCGCGCGCGAAGCTGTTCTGTTCGCGCCATTCCGCGACATCGTCGTGTCGGGCGACGAGAAGCTGGTGAAGCCCGATCCCGCGATCTACCGGCTGGCGCTGCGGCGATTCGGGCTTCAACCGGGCGAAGCCATGTTCATCGACGACAATCTGGCGAATGTGCAAGGTGCCGAAGCCGAGGGGTTTGTCGGGCATCATTTCGTCGATGCACCGACTCTGCTTGCGGACCTCATTGCGCGCGGTCTGCTTTAGCGCCCCCCGACTTTCAGCTCTTCGCCGGTCAGGCGCACGACGTGGAGCACATTGGTCGACCCCGGCACGCCGAACGGGACGCCGGCCATGATGATGATACGGTCGTCGGGACCGGCGAGCTGGTGGCGCAGCGCCATGCGCTTCGACTTCGCCACCATCTCCTCGAAATCCTTTACGTCGCGCGTCTGGACGGCGTGCGTGCCCCAGACGATTCCCGTGCGGCGCGCCGTATCGGCCTTGGGTGTCAGCACCAGCAAAGGTACCGAGGGACGTTCGCGCGAGACGCGGCGCGCGGTCGAGCCCGACGCGGTGAAACACACGATGGCCTTGGCCCCGACCGTGATCGCGATTTCGCGGGCTGCATCGGCCAGCGCGTCGGCGGTCGTCGGGTCCGACTTGGTCTCGGTAAAATGCAGCCGCGCGAAATAGCCGGGATCGCTTTCGACCGATCGTGCGATCGCGTCCATCATCGCCACCGATTCGACCGGCCATGCGCCAGCCGCCGACTCCGCCGACAACATCACCGCATCGGCCCCGTCGTAAATCGCGGTCGCCACGTCGGACACTTCGGCGCGGGTCGGGGAGGGCGAGGTAATCATCGATTCGAGCATCTGCGTCGCGACCACCACGGGCTTGCCCATCCGCCGCGCCGTCTCGACGATCCGCTTTTGCGCAGGCGGCACGGCCTGGGGCGGCAGTTCCACCCCCAGATCGCCGCGTGCGACCATCACCGCATCCGCCAGTTCGACCAGTTCCTCCAGCCGGTCGAGGGCGGCAGGCTTCTCGATCTTTGCGAGCAGTGCCGCGCGTCCGCCGATCAGTTTCCGCGCTTCGGCCAGATCCTCGGGCCGCTGTACGAACGACAGCGCGACCCAGTCGACACCTTGGTCGAGCGCGAACGCAAGGTCGCTGCGGTCCTTCTCGGTCAGCGCCGCCATCGGCACGACCACATCGGGCACGTTCAGCCCTTTGCGGTTGCTCAACATCCCGCCGACTTCGACGCGGGTCATGACATGGTCGTCGGCCATGTCGCTGACCCGCAGCACCAGCTTGCCGTCGTCGAGCAACAGCCGCGCGCCGAGCTTCAGCGCCTCGAAAATCTCCTTGTGCGGCAGGCACACCCGGGTCGCATCGCCCTCGGCCGGATCGCGGTCGAGGCGAAAGCTTTGGCCCGTCACCAACTCGACCTTGCCGCCCACAAAGGTGCCGACGCGCAATTTCGGTCCCTGAAGATCGGCCAATATCGTCGTCGGACGTACCAGCGACTTTTCGAGCGAGCGGATCGCCGCGATCACCGGCGCATGATCGCCCTGCACCCCGTGGCTCATGTTGATGCGGAACGCATCGGCCCCGGCGCGGATCAGCTTTTCGATCATCTCGGGCGTGTTGCTCGCCGGACCCAGCGTGGCGAGCACACGGACTTTGCGGGCGCGGGGGGCAAGCGAACGGTGCAAACAACATCTCCTGACGGGCGGGTGACGCAATCGATAGCGGCCATTTGCGACCGACGAAAGCGAGGCGGTTGAGAATAGGTATTCACTCGCCTAGGGACGCCGCTTCGATTCTGACTGGCGACGTTCCAGGGCTGCAGGCCCGCTCATCACGAACGCTGCTTTTGAACCAAGGAGATCACATGGCCGAGGCCACAGTTTCAGACGATCGTTTGCGCCTTCTAATCGAGCGGGTCGAGCGCCTCGAAGAGGAAAAAAAGGGTATCGCCGACGACGTTCGTGACGTTTACGCCGAGGCCAAAAGCGTGGGGTACGACGTCAAAATCATGCGGCAAATTGTCCGCCTTCGCAAAATGTCGCATCAAGACCGGCAGGAAATGGAAGCGATTCTGGATCTGTACAAGGCGGCTTTGGGACTGGGGTGAACACAGAGCAGCTAGTCCTTCGCGGTGCGACGGACAGCCTCGTATTCCTTCAGCGTTGCGGGATTGCCAATCCTTAGATCGTCGGCCAGCTCTTTCAGCTCCCGGAGATATTCGGCCTGACTCTGCACCGTCGCGGTCATTGCACCCTCGACAAGGCCGAGCACCCACCGGATTGCGGCCCAAGTCGCGACAATGTCGCTGGGTTCGATGATCAGGTCGGCCTTGCTCTTGGGGTGAGTAACGCGGTTTCTGATCCCAACGGCCCGTTTGAGGCTGGACCAGCCTGCTCCTGCGAAATCGACCGCCAGATTCGGCGCAATTGTCCCCGCTAGATTGGTCGTCATCCGTATCATTGCCGTCAGGGAGAGATATTTGGGCTGGGTGATAACTCTACCGGTTTCGCTAACCGAATAAGTGAGTTCGGCGAGAGCAAGCTGCGTAGCTGGCGGCAACTCGCCGTGAACCGATGCTGCGACTTCGCGAATATGCTCGCGATAGGTCCACACCGCGCCCTCAATGAATGCGAACAATGTCCGAATCAGGTCGCGTCGTGCAGTTTGGCTGTCGTTTGTCTCGCGACGATCCAATGCAGCAACTGCGTCGCTCATCAACATCCTGAGGAATGTTTCGCCGAGCTCGCCTGTCTCGTTACCCGCAATCGTCATGCGACATCCTCCTCGCGACGGCTAACTTGCCCCGATTACGCGGCTAAGTTAAGCGCCCGCAGCCTCTTCCAACTAACCGTGCAAAGCAAAAAGAACCCATGGCAGGCCATTCCAAATTCAAGAACATCATGCACCGCAAAGGTGCCCAGGATAAAAAGCGCGCAGCGGCGTTTTCGAAGCTGAGCCGCGAGATCACTGTCGCGGCGAAATCCGGGTTGCCCGATCCGGCCATGAATGCGCGCCTGCGCGCCGCCGTGCTTACCGCGCGCGCAGGCGGCATGCCCAAGGACAATATCGAACGCGCGATCAACAATGCGTCGAAGGGCGACGGCGCGAATTACGAGGAAATTCGCTATGAGGGGTTCGGCCCCGGCGGTGTCAGCCTCATCATCGAGGCGCTGACCGACAACCGCAACCGCACCGCGACCAACGTCAAGACGGCGGTGTCGAAGAACGGCGGCAACCTTGGCGCGCCGGGCGCGGTCAGCCATGCCTTCGACCGGCTCGGGCTGATCGCCTATCCCGCCAAGGCGGGCGATGCCGATGCGGTGTTCGAGGCGGCACTGGAAGCAGGCGCGGAGGACGTGTCCAGCGACGAGGACGGCCACCAGATCTGGACCAGTGTCGAGACGCTGCACGAGGTCGGCAAGGCGCTCGAGTCCGCCATCGGCGAAGGCGAAGGCGCGAAGCTTGCGTGGCGGCCGCAGACCATGGTCACCGTCGGCGAAGGCGATGCCGCCTTGCTGATGAAACTGCTCGACGCGCTCGACGAGGATGACGACGTGCAGACCGTGTGGGGCAATTACGACGTGCCGGACGAAGTGATGGAGAAGCTCGCCTGATCATCCTCGGCCTCGATCCCGGCCTCGGCACCACCGGCTGGGGCGTGATCGCGGTTGCCGGGAACCGGCTGACCCATATCGCCAACGGCCAGGTATCGACCGATCCCAAAGCCTCGCTGGCTGAGCGGCTCGTGGTGCTCGACCGCGAACTGGCGGACGTCATCGCGCGCCACGACCCGCAAGCGGCGGCGGTCGAGGAAGTGTTCGTCAACAGCAACGCGCAATCGACCTTGAAATTGGGTCAGGCGCGCGGCGTGTGCCTGCTCGCCGCGGCGCGCACCGGCATCCCCGTTGCTGAATATGCGACGCGGCTGGTGAAAAAGGCAGTCGTCGGCACGGGCGCTGCGGAAAAAGCGCAGGTTCAGGCAATGCTCAAGATATTGCTCCCCGGCGCGAAGCTCGCGGGTGCCGATGCCGCAGACGCGCTCGCGGTCGCAATTTGCCATGCGCACCATGCGCGGAGTCTGCGACTTCCCTGAGCCTGTCGAAGGGCGGTGAGAGGCTTCGACAAGCTCAGCCAAGCCGGTTAGGGGGCAATTGTGATCGCAAGACTGACCGGCACTCTCGCGGAAAGCGCATCGGACCATGCGGTGATCGACGTCGGCGGCGTCGGCTATCTGGTGCAGGCGTCGGCGCGGACGCTCAACTTTCTCGGCGCGGTCGGCGGCAGCGTGATGGTGTTCACCGAGATGCAAGTCCGCGAGGACGCGATGACCTTGTTCGCGTTCGGCAGTGCTGCCGAGCGCGACTGGTTTCGCCTGCTCACCGGCGTGCAGGGAGTCGGCGGGCGCGTCGCGCTCAGCATCCTGTCGGTGCTCGACGAGGGCGAACTCAGCCGCGCGGTCGCGACGCAGGACAAGGCGATGGTCGCCCGCGCCAACGGCGTCGGTCCCAAACTCGCCGAACGCATCGTGCGCGAGCTGAAGGACAAGGTCGGCGGCGTCGCGCTGTCAACCCCCGGTGCAGTGCCGGTGGCGGGCGTATCGGCGGACGCGGTGTCGGCGCTCACCGGCCTGGGCTTCAAACCCGCCGAAGCGAGCGCGGCAGTGGCGAAGGCGGAGGAGGAGCTTGGGGCAGGTGCGGGGCTCGACGCGCTGGTGCGGGTGGCGTTGAAGAAGGTGGGGCGGTAGGATGCGGGTCAGGAGGTCGATATGGTCGATATGAGCGCATTGGTCGGCACCGTTCGCCGTCTCGGCATGGCGGGGCCGCCATATGAAGTGCTTGGGCCGACCGGGCCGTCGGCGTCGGGCGAAGCGCAGGTTCGCATCTATCTCATTGAAAGCGGCGAAGAGGTCGAGCATTCGCTCGAACAAGTGCTGGCCGATCCGCTCGACGACTGATGTTTGCCATCGGTTTCGATCTGCTCTGGCACCAGACGCGCAACACGCATCCCAAGGGCGTCAGCCAAGCCTATGCCGACATCGGCGCGGTGCTCAATCGCTATGGTTTCACGCGGGTGCAGG